>NZ_JBZEFC010000005.1:0-172132 GCF_058310295.1 Clostridium sp. TJA020 | reverse complement strand
AGATTTCCCATAGCGTAAGCTAGTAAGACCCCTTGAAGAACACAAGGTTGATAGGTCAGGGGTGTAAGCATGGTAACATGTTCAGCTGACTGATACTAATAGGTCGAGGGCTTGACCAATAAAAATGATCAACAAAAGTCATGTGCAATTTTCAGAGAACATCTGAATATCTGGTGATGATGGCATAGAGGAAACACTCCTTCCCATTCCGAACAGGAAAGTTAAGCTCTATAGCGCCAATGGTACTGCATGGGTGACCGTGTGGGAGAGTAGGACGTTGCCAGGTAATGGATCTTTAGCTCAGTTGGTTAGAGCAACCGGCTCATAACCGGTAGGTCCGGGGTTCGAGTCCCTGAAGGTCCACCATTTTGGGGGTATAGCTCAGCTGGGAGAGCACCTGCCTTGCACGCAGGGGGTCAGGAGTTCGAATCTCCTTACCTCCACCAAATAGGTGGAAAGCCATGAACATTAGTTCATGGCTTTTTTGTTATATAAATAAAATTGATAAGCTATTTTGTAAGTGTTATGATAATATAAGAAATAAAACTTTTGAGGAAGTAATTTAATATGTATAGAGTTAAACAATTTTATTGGCATATCATATCTAGATGGAAAAAAATAGACTATAAATTAATAAATATGTATTTAAATAAAAATGAAAAGGAATTATTTAATAAACTAAATAATTCTGAAAAACAACATTGTATACGTGTTTGTTATGATGCTATAGATAAAATAGAGTCTGAGAATATAAATATTAATAAAGAAAAGCTAGCAAGAGTAGCTTTATTGCATGATGTAGGAAAGATAAAAAAATCGTTAAATGTTATTGATAAGTCTATATTAGTACTATTGGATAAAGCAACAAAGGGAAAAATAAAAAAGTACAATAATATAGAGAAAATAGATATTTATTATAATCATCCATTAAAAGGTGTGAAAATTTTACAAGAAATAAATAATTATGATAGTGAATTTTTAGATGTTATAATGAAGCATCATGAAGATTCTAAGAAAAAAGTTAATAACATTTATCTTGAAATAATAAAAGAATGCGATAATAAAAATTAAAATAAAATTGAGAGGAATATTAAGTTATGAATTCTAAAGATAGAAGAAATAATATTTTATCGAGATTGTTAGAGAACAATACTCCTATAAAAGGAGCAGATTTGGCAAGCATATATAATGTAACTAGACAAATAATAGTAAAAGATATAGCTATACTTAGAGCGCGAGGAAATAATATTATAGCTACACCAGAAGGTTATACAATATATGGTAGTGAGACAAATAAGGTTAAGTTTATTATTGCTGTTGAGCATGATGAATTAAATTTGAAGAATGAACTAGAAATTATAATAAAGTATGGCGGAACTATAGAGGATGTTATTGTTGAGCATCCTATATATGGTGAAATTAAAGCTAATCTTATGATAAGAAATTTAAATGATATGAATAAGTTTATAGATAAATATAATAATAACAATGCTAAACCTCTATCTATTCTTACTAATGGAGTTCATTTACATACAATTTCCGTTGATGATAAAGATAGTGAAGTATTGATAAAAGAAGATTTAAGAAAAAATAATTTTATTGTTTGTTAAATGATTTTGATTTAGGAGGCATATTGAGAATATATGGATTATGATGTATTAATATTAGGTGGTGGAATTGTTGGATGTGCCGTTGCATATGAACTTTCCAAATATAATTTAAATATAGCGCTTATAGAAAAAGGATATGATATAGCAGATGATATAGCTGTAGTTAATACTGCTATAGTATATGATGGATCTGAAACATCAAACATAGTTATGGCTGAACTTGAAAACATAGGTAGTAAGCTTATAAAAGCTGATTGCGAAAAGTTTAATATACCATATAAAAAGATTGGTTCTCTTAAAATTGCTAGAAATGATGAGCAAAATATAAGAATTGAAAACATGTATATAAATGCTAAGAAAAGAGGTATATCTGATATATATTTATTAGATACTAATGAAGTTAAAGATATAGAACCTAATATATACGGTGATATTAAGCGAGCATTATATTCAGAAAATACATCTATAATAGCTCCCTATGAGCTTGCTATTGCATATGCAGAAGTAGCTGTTGATAATGGAGCTAATTTTAGATTAGAAGAAGAAGTTATAAGTATAAAAAAAATAACCAAGGGATTTGATGTAATAACAAATAAAAATAAGTTTAAATGTAAGATGGTAGTAAATACTATACCAGATGAGATATACATAGATAATATTAAAACTAAAAGTTTAATTGTAGAAGAAAATAAAAAAAAGAAAATGAATTATTTTTTAACTGATGATAAAGTTGAAAAAAATCTTAGTAAAATAATAGTTGATGTAATAGATGAACAAACATTTGTCATGAATTCACCA
Organism: Clostridium sp. TJA020; assembly: GCF_058310295.1. Classification (NCBI taxonomy): domain Bacteria; kingdom Bacillati; phylum Bacillota; class Clostridia; order Eubacteriales; family Clostridiaceae; genus Clostridium; species Clostridium sp. TJA020. The sequence goes on along the minus strand of NZ_JBZEFC010000005.1, from coordinate 169,724 downwards.
ATGATTAATGGTGGAACTATGTTTGGTGTTAAAAATACAGATATTCTTGATGTTAATAAAGGGTTGGAATTTATAAAGTCTATAGTTCCGAGTGTAGATAAAGAAAATATAAGTGAAATGATACGAGAAGTTTATATGAGAGATGAAATGGATATTGATGATAGTGAAATGAATGATGGATATATAAGAGTAACAGGAAAGCATTATGGAAAAATAACTATAGCACCAGCGATAGCACAAAGTATAAAAGATGCAATAGTAAATAATATGAATGCATCAGTTAATAAAAACTTTATAGATAAGAGAAGAGAGTTTTATAGATTTAGAGATTTAAATAGAGATGAGATAAATGAAATTATAAAACTTGATAAGAGATATGGAAATATTATATGTGCTTGTAATAGAGTTAGTGAAGGGGAAATTGTAGATTGTATTAGGAGACCTTTAGGTGCTAGAACTATTGAAGGAGTTAAAAAAAGGACAGGGGCAGGATATGGAAATTGTCATGGTTCATATTGTATTAGAAAAATAATAAATATTCTTGCAAGAGAGATGGATAAAAGTCCAGTTGATATAGTTAGAAATTCAAAAGATTCCAAGATAGTATCAGGTAGAATAAAAGAGTTTGATGAAGTTTAAGTAGAGGTGAATATTTTTTATGAAAGAGGATATATTTACAAGTATAGTAAGAGTAAGAGGAAATATAAAACATAAGGTTGTACCAGTTAAAAGTAGTGACATAGTTAATGTAAAACTTTGGAGAGAATTTTCTAAAGTTATAGGTAGAATTTATGTTAGTACTCCAATAAATACAGGAGATATAATATGTAAAAATATATTGAATACTGGTATAGATATAGTTTGCACTAAAAGAATTGATAATTAATAAATTTAATGGGCAAATTATTGACAAGAAGCCTTAAAATATAATATATTAAGATTAATTAATAATATTAAACCTGTGAAGAGGCCAAGTAGTTTTAATAAAGCTTTAAGAGAGTCGGTGTTTGGTGTGAACTGATAGCTTTTATTAATATGAATCCACCTTGGAGGGACTGTGATTTAAGCAGTACGGTGAAGAGTCGTTATATCTGTAAAGAGGGTAAAGAATTAAGGTCTTTATCAATTAGGGTGGCAACGCGGAGTCTATTCGTCCCTTTTTAGGGATATAGGCTCTTTTTTTATTATTATAAGAAATTTATTAAAATTAATATATATTGGGAGGAATAATAATGTTAGATTTAAAGAGAATAAGAAATAATCCAGAAGAAATCAAAAAAGCTTTAACTAATAGAGGAGAAGATTTTGACTTATCAGTTATTGATGAAGTTATTAAACTAGATGAAAAAAGAAGAACAATACTTAGTGAAGTTGAAGTTTTAAAGAGTAAAAGGAACCAAGTTTCAGCTGAAATTCCTAAGTTAAAGAAAGCTGGCGAGGATATTGCGCCAATAATGGCTGAAATGAAAGAGCTTGGAAATGAAATTAAAGAACATGATACAAATCTTTCAGAAGTAAATGAAAAATTAGAATATTTAATGCTTAGAATACCAAATATACCAAATCCTCAAGTTCCAGATGGAGATTCAGATGAAGATAATGTAGAAATAAAAAGATGGGGAGAGCCAAGAAAATTTGATGGTGAGCCAAAGGCACATTGGGATTTAGGAGCAGATCTTAATATATTAGATGCTGAAAGAGGAGGAAAGGTTGCAGGATCAAGATTTACATTTTATAAGGGATTAGGAGCAAGACTTGAAAGAGCTGTACTTAACTATTTTATGGATAAACACTCAGATGAGCATGGATATACTGAAGTATTGCCACCATATATGGTTAATAGAAATAGTATGACAGGAACAGGTCAGTTACCTAAATTTGAGGAAGATGCATTTAAGGTAGAAAATAATGGATTTTTCTTAATACCTACAGCAGAAGTTCCAGTAACTAATATGTATAGAGATGAAGTCCTAAATGGGAAAGAATTACCAATAAAGCATGTTGCTTATTCAGCTTGTTTTAGAGCAGAAGCGGGATCAGCTGGTAGAGATACTAGAGGTTTAATTAGACAACATCAATTTAATAAAGTAGAGTTAGTTAAGTTTACAAGACCTGAAAATTCATATGATGAGTTAGAAAAATTAGTTAGAGATGCTGAAGAAGTATTAGAAGAATTAGGATTACCATATAGAAAAGTTAGAATATGTAAAGGTGATTTAGGATTTACTGCAGCATTAAAATTTGATTTAGAAGTTTGGATGCCAAGTTATAATAGATATGTTGAAATTTCAAGTTGTTCAAACTTTGAAGAATTCCAAGCAAGAAGAGCAAATATTAAGTTTAGAGATGGAAAAGGTAAACCTCAATTTGTTCACACATTAAATGGATCAGGATTAGCAGTTGGAAGAACAGTTGCTGCTATACTTGAGAATTATCAAAACGAAGATGGTACTGTAACAGTTCCTGATGCGTTAAAGAGATATATGGGTGTAGATATAATTAAATAATAAAGTTTATTTTAAATTAAAAAGCTGAAATCTAAAAAGATTTCAGCTTTTCTAAATATTTTACAACTCCATCATTATTATTGGAATTTATAATATTAGTAGAAATAGATTTTAGTTGAGTATTTGCATTATTAACAGCGTAACATTCATCTGAAATTTTGAACATAGGTAAATCATTTAAATTATCTCCGAAAGAAATTAATCTATCAAAATTATATTGAGCCATTATTTCTTTAATTGCATTTGCTTTTGATGATTTATCGCTATAAATCTCTAGATTATAAAAGTCTTTATTATAAACATCCTCATATGCAACTGAATATATTCCAGATATATTTTGAATTTTATCATATATATTCATAACTAAGTCTTTTTTTTCTAATAATAAAAAATAAAGAACATTTGAGTTATTTGGTAATTTTGATTTTATAAATGTTTTATAAGGGCTACCAATTCTATCATTCATAAAATTTTTTTGAACATCATTATTTAAATTATTATAGTAAGCATTTATATGATTATTAGATATAGTGTAAGCAAATACAGAAGCATAATTATCTTCCAAAATTTTATTTATTTGACTAACAGAATCTTCGTTAATAGGATTGTAAGTAATATATGTTTCTTTTTTTAAGTCATATATTGCAGCTCCATTCATAACAATTACTGGTAGGTGTAAATTTAATTTAGAAAGAAGAGGAACAACAGTAGCTGGTGTTCTAGCTGTAGCTGCTGAAAAATTTAATCCTTTGCTTATTAGTTTATTTAGTGATGATATTGTATAAGGTGAAAGTTTGGCATTATTATCTAATAAAGTTCCATCCAAGTCTGAAATGTATAAGTTCATTATGTCCTCCTTAAAATAAAAAATAAATTTCCAATAATTATAATATAAAAAAATATATAATGCTACCTAAATGATATTATTATATAATATAAAGAAATTTATAAAAAATTTTATGAAAATAGTTGACATAAAAAATATATGTTGATATAATTCTATTTGTCGCATGGAGAGATGGTCGAGTTGGTTTAAGGCACCGGTCTTGAAAACCGGCGTACCTTCACGGGTACCCAGGGTTCGAATCCCTGTCTCTCCGCCATACAAACCTGTTCATATGAACAGGTTTTTTGTTATTTTTTAAATTTATTTTCATATTTTTACTATATTTGAATATTACATAATATAGGTTATTAATATAATATATTTAGAGTTGATGTTAATAATATAAAAATATATAAATTAAGTAAAATAAAAATAAAAAAGGTGTTGACATAAAAATATATCATTGCTATAATAATAAATGTCTTTACGGAGAGATGGTCGAGTTGGTTTAAGGCACCGGTCTTGAAAACCGGCGTACCTTCACGGGTACCCAGGGTTCGAATCCCTGTCTCTCCGCCATTATATATTTTAATATAGAGGGCACATGGAGAATTACTCAAGTGGCTGAAGAGGCGCCCCTGCTAAGGGCGTAGGTCGGGCAACCGGCGCCCGGGTTCAAATCCCGGATTCTCCGCCAAAAACATCTAACATTAGTTAGATGTTTTTTTTATATAGTTTATTTCTATAAATTTTTAACTTATGAGTTATATATATTAAAAAAATAATATTTATATATTTTTTATGTACTATAATAAAGATTTTTTAATACTTTCTTTTAAAAATTCTTTATTATAGTACATTTTTATTTCTTTAAATATAAAACTTTAAGTTTAAATTATTAAAATTAAAAATTGCTATATAGACTTAGTATTAATATTATAAAAGCAAGTATTTATATTAAATATAAATATTATAATAATTAAATCAAATTGTTTATTAAATTTTTTAGAAATATAGTAAATAGGATATAATTAATATAAGAAATAAACTTAATATAAAATGAATATTTAGGAGTAATTATATATGGGAATAAGATTTATTTATGGGAGAGCTGGTAGTGGAAAGAGTAGATTTTGCTTAACACAAATTAAAAAGAAATTAGAAGATAAAAAAAACAATAAATTAATATTAATAGTTCCAGAGCAATATACATTTCAAACTGAGAAAAAGCTTTTAGATATAATTGGAGAAAAAGCTCTTTTAAAAACACAGGTTTTAAGTTTTAAGAGAATGGCAGAGATTGTTTTTGAAGAATGTGGTGGAAGAGTTCATAAAATAATGGATGATGAAGGGAAGAATATGCTTATTTATAAGTTGCTTCAAGAAAAAGGAGATGAACTAAAATATTTTAATAAAATATCAAGACAACAAGGTTTTATTGATATAATTTCTAAAACATTTACCGAGTTTAAAAAATATAATATTTCCAAGGAAATGTTATTAGAGGGTGAAAAAAATACTGATGATGAAGAATTAAAGGAAAAGTTAAATGACTTAATAAATCTTTATAGTGATTACAATGAAAGAATAGAATCAAATGTAATTGACAGTGATGATGAACTTACTATATTAGCAAAAAAATTAAAATGCTGTCATATATATGATGATTCAGAAATTTGGATTGATGAATTTACAACTTTTACTCCACAACAACTTGAAGTTATTAAGGAATTAGCATTTAAAGCTAATAAAATAAATATAACCCTTTGTATAGATGAAAGCGGAAGTAATAAGAATTCAGATGTAACTGATATATTTAATTCCCTAAAAAATACTGAAAAAAGAATTCTTAATATTATGGAGGAAAATAACATTTCTTATTTAAATCCGATAGATTTAAATAAAGAATATCCATATAGGTTTAAAGATAGTGAAGAACTTAAACACATAGAAAGACATTTCTTTACTTATCCATTTAGAATATATAGCGGTAAAAATAAGGATGTAAGATTATATAAAGCAAATAACACTTATGATGAAGTTGATATTATAGCAAAAGATATAGTAAGACTTGTTAGAGATAAAGGATATAGATATAAAGATATAGCTGTTGTTTGTAGAAATATAGATTCTTATGAAAAGATAACATCTGTTGTTTTTAATCAATATAATATACCATATTTTTTAGATAAAAAAATTGAAGTTCTTAGCAACCCATTAGTGATACTTATACTTTCAGCTTTTGAAATATTAATTCAAAATTGGTCTTATGAAAGTGTATTTAAATATTTGAAAAGTGGCCTTATAAATATAGAAAGAGAATATATAGATATTTTAGAAAATTATATTTTAGCTCATGGGATAAAAGGTTTTAGATGGACTACAGAAGAAGTTAATGATGGATATTTTGAAAGTGAAGATATATATGAAAATAAAGATGAACTGCTTATAAAGGAAATAATGGAGGAAGTTCGTGAGCCTATAATCAAATTTCATAATAAAATAAAAGGAAAGAATAATAAAACGGTTAGAGAAATTTGCATTGCTATATATGAATTGTTAATTGAGCTTGATGTATTTAATAAAATTGATGATTGGATTGAAGTTTTTAGTCAAGAAGGATTAGAAGGAAAGATAAGAGAGTATGAGCAAATACCTTCTATGGTAATAGAAATATTAGATCAAGCTGTTGATGTAATTGGAGAAGAAGAAATATCTCCTAAAGATTTTTATAAGGTTTTAAATGCAGGATTTCAAAGTAAAGAAATTGGAGTTATACCAGTTGCTTTAGATCAGGTGAATATTGGTGATATAGCTAGAGTTAAAGGAAGAGATGTAAAAGCACTATATATAATTGGTGTTAACGATGGGGTACTTCCATCAACTAATAAAGAAGAAGGAATATTATCAGATAGAGATAGAGAGATATTAAAAGAAATTGGAATAGAACTTGCAGCAACAACTAAGGCTAGGGCTTTTGAGGAACAATTTATGGTTTATACAGCACTTACTATTGCTAGTAACTATATGATGATTACTTATCCAATGGCAGATTTTGAAGGGAAATCATTAAGACCTTCAATAATTATACCAAGGTTAAAGAGAATACTTTTGAATTTAAAAGAAGAGAGTGATATCTTTAATTATAATGATAAATATGATGAGTTTAATAAAGTAACAACACCTATTTCTACTTTTAATGAACTTATATTAGCACTTAGAATGCAAGCTGATAAAGAAGAAATAGATGAGTATTGGAAAGAAGTATTTAGCTGGTACATGAACAATGAAAGTTTTAAGAAGAAAACAGAGATAATATTTAAGGGAATTGATTATTCAAATATGGGTGAAACAATTCAAAGAGAGAAAATAAGAAGGCTTTATGAAAATGATAATGGTAATTTAAGATTTAATGTATCAAGGCTTGAAAAGTATGCAGAATGTCCTTTTTCTTATTTTATTCAATATGGGCTTAAGGCTAAGGATAGAAAAATATATGAGTTTTCAGCACCAGATATTGGGTCATTCATGCATGAAATATTAGATAAATTTACTAACAAAGTTAAAAATGAAAATCTTTCATGGTCTGAGTTAAGTAAAGATAAGTGTAGAAATATAGTAAATGAGCTTATTGATATAAAGCTTAAAGAAGATAAAAATTCTATTTTAAATAGTACAAAAAGATATAAATATTTTACTGATAGATTTAAGAGAATAGTTGCAAAGTCAGTTTCTATCATTTCAGAACAAATGAAAAGAGGAAAATTTGAAGTTTTTAAAAATGAATTTGAATTTGGTTCTTCAGAAGGTGGTGAGCCTATAAAGCTTGATTTACCTACTGGTGAGAGAGTTTATTTAACTGGAAGAATTGATAGAATTGATACTTTAGATATGGATGGAAATACATATCTTAGAGTAATAGATTATAAATCAGGATCTAAAAAGTTTGATTTAACAGAACTTTATTATGGACTTCAAATTCAACTGTTAGTTTATTTAGATGCACTTATTAAAAATGCTGATTATATTTTAAATAAAGGTGTAATACCTGGAGCGATTCTTTATTTTAAAATTGATGATCCAATAATAAAAGGAAATAAAAATCTTGAAGAAGAAGAAATTCAAAAACAAGTTTTAGATAAGCTTAAAATGAATGGATTACTTTTAAAAGATGCTAAACTTATAAGGGCAATGGATAGTACTATGGACACTTATTCATTAATAATACCAGCTGGATTTAAAAAAGATGGAGAGTTTTCAGCAAGAAGTTCTGTTGCAACAGAAGAACAGTTTAATATATTGAGAGAATATGTTAATAACAAGATGGTTGAGCTTTGTACAGATATGTTAAGTGGAAAAATAAAAATAGAACCTACTAAAATTAATAAAAGGGGTTATTGTGAGTTTTGTGATTATTCATCTATATGTCAATTTGATACGAGTATAAAAGATAATAAATATAGAATTGTATTAAAGAAGAAAAATGATGAAATATGGAAAAAGATAGAGGAAAAGGTTAAGGGAAAGGAGGTTATAGAATAATGGGAGAAACTAAATGGACTGATGAACAACTTCAAGCTATTAATACTAGGGGATGTAACCTTTTAGTTGCAGCAGCAGCAGGGTCAGGTAAAACAGCTGTCTTAGTAGAAAGGATAATAAAGATTGTTACAGATAAAAATAATCCAGTAGATATAGATAGACTTTTAGTAGTTACATTTACAAATGCAGCAGCTGCTGAGATGAGAGAAAGAATAGCAGCTGCAATAACAAAAGAGCTTGAGAGAAACCCAAGTTCTACTAATCTTCAAAAACAATTAACATTATTAAGTAGAGCAAATATAACTACAATGCATTCATTTTGTTTAGATATTATAAAAAATAATTTTCATACAATAGATTTAGATCCTTCGTTTAGAATTGGAGATGAGACTGAAGGAACTTTGTTGAAAAGTGAAATAATAGATGATATGTTTGAAGACTTATATGATAAAGAAGATAAAGAATTTTTAAATTTAGTTGAGGCTTATGGCGGTAGTAAGGATGATAGAAAGCTTAAAGATATTATTTTAGATTTGTATAGATTCTCTATGAGTGGACCTTGGCCTGAAAAGTGGCTTAAGGATAAGGCTGAAGATTTTAATATAAATACTATTTCTGATTTGGATAATACAGAATGGGTTCAAGTATTAAAAGGTGATATAAATATGGAAATTGATAGTTTTATTAACATGTATCATAATGCAATAGACATAATATCAAGCACAGAAGGAATAGAATCATATTTAGATGTATTTAATGATGAATTGTCTTTACTTATAAATTTAAAAGATTCTTTAAGTAATGGACTTACTGAAATATATAATTCAGTTTCTAAAATATCATTTGGAAGACTTAAATCTATAAGAAAAAATAATGTTAGCAATCCAGAAGCACAAGATTTTGTTAAGGGAATAAGAGATCAAGTTAAGAAAAAAATAAATGGATTAAAAGAAGATATTTTTTCAATGAGTCCAGAAGAAATGTTATATGGAATAAAATCATCATATCCTTTTATAAAGAAGTTGTCAGATATAACATTAGAGTTTACTAAAAGATTTAGTGATAAAAAAAGGGATAAGAATATGTTAGATTTTAATGATTTAGAACATTTAGCTCTTAAAATTCTTATTAATTATGAAATTGATAATATAGAGCCTTCAAAAGTAGCATTAAAATTTAGAGAATTTTTTGATGAAGTATTAGTTGATGAATATCAAGATTCAAACAATGTTCAAGAATCTATAATAAATTTAGTATCAAGAAAAAATACAGATAATCCAAACGTATTTATGGTTGGTGATGTAAAACAAAGCATATATAGATTCAGACAGGCAAAACCAGAATTATTTTTAGAAAAATATAATACTTATTCAAAACAAAAAGGTTCAGTAAATAGAGTAATACAATTATATAAGAACTTTAGAAGTAGAAGAGAAATTATAAATGGAGTTAATTTTATATTTAAACAAGTTATGTCAAATGCTGTTGGCGAACTTGAATATACTGATGATGAAGCTTTAAATCTAGGCACTGATTTTAAAGAAGTAAAAGAGTTAGATTCATATACAGGTGGTCCTATAGAACTTCATATATTAGATAAAAATGAAAAATTAGAAGATATAGATTTAGTGGATGAAGAGGATATAGATTCAATAAATCTTGAAGCAAGAATTGTTTCTAAAAGAATAAATGAACTTATGTCTGATTCTAATAAAGATAAATTTAAAGTATTAGATAAAGAAACTGGCGAATATAGACAACTTAAGTATAAAGATATAGTTATATTATTAAGGGCAACTAAAAATTGGGCAGAAATATTTTTAGATGAACTTGGGCTTGAAGGTATACCAGTTTATGCTGATACTGGATCTGGATATTTTGAATCAATTGAAATAAGAACTATAATGTCACTTTTAAAGGTCATAGATAATCCACTTCAGGACGTTCCTATGATAGCTGTTTTAAAATCTCCTTTTATGGGATTTACTGCAGAAGAACTTGGAGATATTAGAATGGTTAATAAAGAAAAATATTTTTATGAAAATATAATTCAAATTATCAATGAAGAAAATAATATTTCTTTAGAACTTAAAGAAAAGTGTGATAGGGTAGTAGATTTAATAAATAAGTGGAGAGATAAATCTTTATATATGCCAATTGATGAATTCATTTGGTATTTATATATGGATACATCCTATTATGGATATGTGGGAGCAATGCCAAATGGAGTATTAAGACAAGCAAATTTAAAGATATTATTTCAACGAGCTAAGCAATATGAACAAACTAGCTTTAAAGGTCTTTTTAATTTTATAAATTTTATAAATAAACTTAGAAAATCTTCAGGAGACATGGGAAGTGCTAAAATCCTTGGAGAAAATGAAGATGTTGTTAGAATTATGAGTATTCATAAAAGTAAGGGATTAGAGTTTCCAGTTGTATTTTTAGCTGGAAGCGGAAAACAATTTAATTTAATGGATTTAAATAATAGTATATTGCATCATGATGATTTGGGTTTTGGTCCTGAATATGTAGATTTAGAAAAACGAATAAGTTATAGTACGTTACCTAAAGATGCTATAAAGAAAAAAATAAGACTTGAAACCTTATCTGAGGAAATGAGAATATTATATGTTGCATTTACTAGAGCTAAAGAAAAACTTATTATAACTGGAACGGTAAATAATATAGATAAGACTGTGGAAAAGTGGGTAAATTCAGCTAGTATAGAAAAAGAAAATATAGCAGCTTCAGAAGTTTTAAAAGGAAAGTCTTATTTAGATTGGGTTGGAATGGCACTTTGTCAACATAAAGATGGTGAAGTATTAAGAGAAAAGTTTTCAGAATTTAATGATATAGTAAAAGACGATTTATCCACATGGAATATAAAAATATGGAGTAAATATGATTTTACTGTGGATAAAAAAATAGAGGTTGTGGATGAATTTCCTGTGGATAAAAATTTATTTATAGATTTTAAGGTAGAAACTGTGGATAAAGAAATAGAAAGAAGACTTAGCTATAAGTATAAGTTTAATGAATTGACAACCTTAAAAAGTAATTTTTCTGTTTCAGATTTAAAAAAGAACAATTATGAAGATATAGAACAAAATAATAGTGAAAACTTATTTTCTGAAAAGCTTGTAATAAAGCCAAGGTTTCTTCAAGAAGAAAGAGGACTATCAGGTGCTGAAAGAGGAACTGCTATGCATTTTGTTATGCAAAAAATAGATTATGATAGGGTTGATTCAATAAAACAAATAAAAAATCAATTAGAAGAAATGTTTGATGATGAATTATTAACAGAAGCGGAATTTAAATCAATAAATCCATTTAAAATATTGAATTTCTTTAAAAGTGATATAGGTGTTAGACTTTTAAATGTTTATAGAAAAGGTGGAGTTATTCATAGGGAATTACCTTTTTATATAAATGTAAAGGTAACTGAAGTTAAGGATAGTATACCAAAAGAATTAGAAAATGAAGAAGTTAGACTTCAAGGAATAATAGATCTTTTCTTTGAGGAAAACGATGAAATAATTTTAATTGATTATAAGACGGATTATATAGAAAAAAATGCTGAGGAAGAGATGAATAGAAAATATAAGGTACAATTAGATTATTATACTGATGCATTAGAGAGAATAACTGGTAAGAAAGTTGTAAGTAGGTATTTATATTTATTTTACTTAGAAAGAGAAATAGAAATATAAAAAAATAAAAAGGTTAAATATATTTAACCTTTTTATTTTTTTATATAAATTTTAGCTTTTTCTAATAGAAATTCTTTTTTATTTAATGATGGGTTCTTTAACACTAATTGGAGCAAATAATTAAGAAGTTCACCAATTATTTTTCCAGGTTTTAAATTTAATTCATCAATTAAAGTTTTACCATCTATATTTAAATCTTTAGTTGATAAAGGTTCCTTTGAATTTATAATAAGATTTGCTTTTTCTATCATAATATTTAGATTTTTTAGAGGTTCTTCATATAATTTAAGAGATTTTATATCAGCTTCTTGTAATTTAAATAATAGATTTATATTTTTAATAGAAACTCTATTTATAAACCTTTTAACAGCAACATCAGTTGGATTTTCTAAAATATTCATATGTTCTCTAATTAATATACAAACAGAATCAATTGTTTTATTATCAAACTTAAAACGTCTAAGTATTTTTTTAGTTATATATTCACTTTTTATATTATGACCAAAAAATCTTCCATTACCAGTTTCATCTACAAAGAAACATTCGGGCTTTCCTATGTCATGAAAAAGTGCCGCTAAACGAATTACTATATTTTTAGGAGATTTTTCTATTACTGAAATAGTATGATTAAAAATATCTTCGAAGTGATATTTATTTTTTTGTTCAAAATTTATACAAGGTAACAATTCAGGTAATATTATATTTAATATACAAGAGTCTTTTAAGTAATTAAGGCCTTTTCTTGGATTATCAGAAAGTAATAATTTACATAATTCATCTCGTATTCTTTCTATACTAACATTTTTAATTAGGTCTTTATTTGATTTAATTGATTCGAAAGTTTTCTTTTCTATTTTAAAATTAAGCTGAGCAGAAAATCTTATTCCTCTAAGCATACGAAGAGCATCTTCTTTAAATCTAGTATCACTATTTCCAACAGTTTTTATTATTTTATTATTTAAATCATTTATGCCGTTAAAATAATCTTTAAGTCCTTCTATATTATTATATGCAAATGCATTTATAGTAAAATCTCTTCTTGAAAGGTCTTCTTTTATATTAGTTACAAAAGAAACTTTTTCAGGTCTTCTGTTATCTTTATAAGTACCTTCAGTTCTATATGTTGTAACTTCAAAAGATTCATTATTTATAATTACAGTAACAGTACCATGTTTAATTCCAGTTGGTATAGTTTTAGAAAATAATATTTCTGTAGTTGTTGGAATTGCTGATGTTGCTATGTCAAAATCTTTAGGTTCTTTTTTTAGCAACATGTCTCTTATACATCCTCCAACCAAAAAGGCTTCATAATTATTTTTATAAAATGTATCTATTATATATTGTGCATTTTTAGGAATTTTAAATTTCATTATTTACCTCCTATATTAAAATACCTTACATATATTATAAATTAATATGTAAGGTATTAATATAAAAGCTTAGATAAATAAAGCTTTATTTTATTATAACTTTAGTTCCAGCGTTAATTGTTTCATAAAGCCACTTTGAATCTTCTAATGATAATCTTATACATCCATGAGAAGCAGCTGTACCTAGAGTTGTATCAAGTATTGTTTTTTTATCTTTTGCATAAGGGACTGAATGGAAAAGATAGTCTCCTTGAAATTGAACCCAATACTTTCCGCCCTGCTGATATCTTTCAGAGAAAAACCATTCGTCTTTTTCTCTTACATCAAATACACCAGTTGGAGTTTCACTACCTTTTTTGCCTGTTGAACAACTCATAGATTTTATTAAAGACCAATTGTTTAAGTTTCCTTTATAAACATTAGTAACTTGGGCATTAGTATCAACGTAAACTAAATAATCAGTTAAACTTTCTATATTTAATGAATTTATATTTGATGTATTTATTACATTTACAATTTGACTAGAACTAACAGTAGTAGATTGTTTTTGGTTAGTTAAATATTGATTTTTAGCCGTTTTAAGTTCATCTATCTTTTTTAATAATTCTTCGTCATCTTTAAATAAGTCTAGTTTATTTTGTATTAGATTTATAGCAGCAGTAAAATATTCCTTTTTCTTATATTCTTCTACTTGATTTAGTAAGGTTTTTTTTAGTTCAGCCTTACTTTTTTTTATATATTCTTTAGAGACAGAATATGATGAATCACTTTCGTTTATAGAATTAAATATATTTAATGCATTTTCAAAATTTCCATTATTAAATTCTCGTATTCCTTTAGATAAATCACTATTATTATTTATGTTATTTGAAAGTACAGATTGAGTTTTATCAGAAGATAAAATATTATAATGGTCTATTTCATTTAAGATAATATTTGCATCACCTGAAGTTATTTTATTTGAAGTTAAATTACTTTCTACAGTAGATAGTTTGTCTTCAAAATATTCTTTTAAATCATTTTTTAATAAAATAGATTTAAATATATTAAAATTTGATTTTGTTAAAATGTAGTTATTTGCATCATTATAATTAGATGAGTCAAATTTATTTTTAAAGTTAGATAATAAATTTTTATAACTAAATCCTTGATACGTTAGAAGTGTACTAATTATTAAAATAACTGCTATAGTAAAGGGTAAGAGTTTCTTTAAGTTTGATTTAAGTTTACTTAAATTAGAATTTTTATTATTGTTTTCTGGTATATTAATATCTTTAATGTTATCAAAATTATCCATATTAGACAAAAGCAATCTCCTCCTAAAATTTTCTTATTAGGAATTATTACCATTATATAGGATATTAAACATGCATTGTTTAATATTATAAATTAGTATGTTACTATATTTAAATAGAGGTTTATTAAATAAGAGTAAAAAGGAGTATTTATAGTGAAGAGCAATTTTTTTGTTAAGTTAAAGAATAACGTATATAATATAAAAACTTTTTCAGATTATATAAAAGAAGGATTAGGAAGAGCAATATTATATGCAATAATATTAAGTTTGATACTTGGAGGTATTCAAGGAATATATACAGGAGTTAAAACTAAAAATGCAATAAAGAGTAGTATAGAGGAATTAAATAATCCAAATTATGAGTTTTCTATAAAAGATGGAATACTTCATACTAAAAAGAATCCTATTAAAGTTGAAGATGGAAATACAGTAATATATTTAGATAGTAATAAAAAATTAAATGAAGCTGATAGTTTTAAAGATGAGTATATTCAATCAGATATGTATGTATTATTATTAAAAGATGGAATAGAAGTTGGATCAGGAAGCTTAAGTCAAACTATTTCATATAAAGATTCTGCTTTTAATGAATTAAATAATGAAATACTTAAAGAACAGTTACAAATTGTAGGTAAATTTATATTACCAGTAATAGTTATTGTTATGATAGTACAATATTTTATAAACTATATGCTTAACTGTTTAATTGTATCTGCATTTTCTATGATAATAGGAATGTTTATGGGGCTAAGAATGAGAGGAAGTGCAATGTATTCATTAGCTATATATGCTGGAACTCTTCCAAATTTATTATTATTACCATTTAGTTTAATAAGACCTGATATATATTTTGATGTTGCATTTTCTGTAGGAACAATTATATTTTCAGTTTTTGTATTAAGGAATATAAAGTATGAACTTTTAAACAATAAAAGATAGCATTATAAAAGTAATTTCTAAGGATTAGAAATTACTTTTTTTGTTATAATTAAGTTATTAGATTAAATGAAGTGGGGATGATTACTTATGAAAATAATTCATACTAGTGATTGGCATATTGGAAAGATTGTAAATGAATTTTCTATGATAGAAGATCAAAAATATATATTACAAAATTTAATTAAACTTATTGATGAAGAAAAACCGGAAGTTCTTATAATAGCTGGAGATATATATGATAGATCAATACCTCCAGTTGAAGCAGTTGAACTTTTAAATAATATATTAAATGAAATTGTAATCAACAAAGGAGTTAAAGTAGTTGCTATTTCAGGAAATCATGATAGTGGAGAAAGGGTAAGCTTTGGATCTGAAATATTAGAAAGGCAAGGGTTATATATAGCTGGAAAGGATAATGAATTATTTAAGAAAGTAACCATAGAAGAAAACAATGAAAAAGTTAATTTTTATTTAATTCCATATAAGGATCCAGCAGTTATAAGAAAACTTACAGAAAATAAAAATATAAAAAGCCATAATGATGCTATGATTGAGATTTTAAATAAAATAAAATTAGGTATAAATTTTAATGAAATAAATTTTATAGTAGCTCATGGATATGTAACTATGTATAGAGATAAGGCAAAAAATTTAAGTGATGAAGAAATGTATAAAGTAGCGAATCTTGAAGTTTCGGAATCTGAAAGACCTTTGTCTATTGGAGGGGCAGAGCTTATAGATTGTAATATATTTAATGAATTTGATTATGTAGCGCTTGGACATCTTCATGGAAGACAGAAAATTTCAAGAGATGAAGTTAGATATTCAGGTTCGCTTCTTAAGTATTCTTTTTCTGAAGTTAATCAAAAAAAGGGAGTTACTTTAGTGAATATAAATAAAAATAAAGAAATTACTATAGATTTAAAAGAGCTTAAATCAATTAGAGATTTAAGAATAATAAAAGGAGATATAGAAGAACTTATAGAGCTTGGAAGAAGTGATGAAAGAAAAGAAGATTATATACAAGCTATTCTTACAGATGAAGGTGAAATTATAAATCCAATAGAAAAATTAAGATCTATATACCCAAATATTATGTTAATAACTAGAGAAAAGAAAAGAAGCTATGATGCAAATAGTACATCTGCAAAGAAGGGATATAAAAATAAGTCTGAAAAAGAGCTTTTTAAAGAGTTTTATGAATCCTTAGGGAATGGAGAATTTACATTAGAAAAAGAAAAATTAATAGATGAAACTATAAATAGAGTTTTAAAAAAGGAGGTGTAGAGTATGCGACCTATAAATTTAGTAATATCAGCATTTGGACCTTATGCTAAGGAACAAAATTTAGATTTTGAAAAGTTAAACGGAAGGAATATCTTTGTTATAACAGGAGCTACTGGTGCAGGAAAGACAACTATATTTGATGCAATAAGTTATGCTTTATATGGTGAAGCAAGTGGAGAAAGTAGAGAAAATGACTCTTTAAGAAGTCATTTTGCAGATGAAAATACAGAAACTTTTGTTGAATTAGAATTTGAACTAAAAGGAGACATATACAAAATTAGAAGAAGTCCTAAACAACCTAAAAAGAAAATTAGGGGAAATGGATTTACAGAGAAAGATTCAGAAGCAATACTCGATTTACCAAATGGTAAAACAATAACTGGAATAAATAATGTAGATAAAAAAATAATAGAAATTCTTGGTATAAATAAAGCGCAATTTAAGCAGATAGTTATGTTACCACAAGGTGAGTTTAAGAAGTTACTTCTTGCAAATTCTGTTGAACGTGAAGATATATTTAGAAAAATATTTAATACTTATAATTTTGAAAGTATACAAGCTGATTTGAAAGAAAAAGCTATAAAAATAAGCAAAGAAAGAAATTTTTGCAAACAAAAAATGGAGGTTCATTTAGGAAATATTATAGGAGAAAATAATATAGAAGTTGGGGAATATATTGACTTTCCAAGGGTTATAGAGGAACTTACAGAACTTATAAAGAGTGAGCAAAATATATATAAGGATAAAGAAAAAAAGATTGAAGAACTAAATTTAGAAATAAATAAAAAAAGAGTTGAAAAATCCTTATTAGAACAGAATAATAATTTGATAATGGAGAAGCAAAATACTAAAAATAAGTTAAATGAATTAATTTTAATGGAAGATGAGTTTAAAAATAAAAAAGTTATAAGTGAAAAAGCTAAAAAAGCTAAAGAGGTAAGGTATATAGAAAAAAGTTATTTAGAAAAAAATGAAGAACTATTAAAAAAAGAAGAAGCTAAGGAAAAATCATTATCAAAAATAAAGTTGTTAGAAGATAAATTAATATTACTTGAAGAAGCTGTAAAAAAACAAGAGCTTAAAGAAGATTTTAGAAATAATCTTACAGAAGAAATTGGAAGATTAAGAAGCTTAGAGCCTAAAATTAGATTATATGAAGAAAATAAAATAAAAACTATAACTTTTTACAAAGATATAGAGTTAATAAAAGATAAAATAAAATTAAAAGAAGAAAGTATAAAAAATTATAAAGAACAAAAAGAGGTTAATGAGAAAAATATAAAAGAAATAAATCAAATAGAAATAAAAGCGGTTAATTTAAAAAATAAAATTGATAATAAAGAAAAAATTATAAAGGAATTAAGGGAGATATTTAAGGTTATAGAAGCGTATGAAAGTGAAGTAGAAAAACATAATCAATTAAAGAATAAGTATTTAAAGGTTGAGGGTATATATAATAATATTAAGTTGCAGTATGAATATATGATTGATATATATAGAAAAGAACAAGCTGGTATACTTGCAGATAGTTTAAAAAATGGAGAACCTTGTCCTGTGTGTGGTTCGAAAGAGCATCCAATGAAAGCAATAAAAAATAGTGAAAATGTACCTACTGATGAAGAATTAAAGAAAAAGAAATTAGAATACGAGAAGATTGAAAAAGAAAATAGTTCTGTTCTTTTAGAGTTAACATCTATTAATGCTAGAGTTAAAAGTCTTTTAGATAACGTAAATAATTCATTAAATAAGATTTCAGGAAAAGATAATTGCCTAAATAATGAATATAATAAAAAAGAATCTAAAAATGAAGTTACTAAATTTGGGAAAGAATTAAAATCAGAGATTTTATTATATAAGGAAGAACTTAAAGTATATAATGAAAAAATAAAATTTAAAGAAACTATAGAAAAAAAATTAATAGATATAAGTAAATATTTATCTGATTCGGAATCAGAATTAAACTCATTAAAAGAAAAAGATAAAAATATTTATGCAAGCATTCAAAGTTTAAATGCTACTTTAAATGAATTAAGGAATGATATACCAGAAAATATAGAATCTATTGAAAAGCTTAATGAACTTATAAAATGTAAATTACTTAAATTAGAGGAGAGCAAAAAATCATTGTTATTAGCTATAAAAAATAGAGATGAAAATATAATGCTACTTGAAGGTGAAAAAGCAAAGTTAAATGAAATAAAAAGCAATATAAAAATATTAAAAAAGGATACAATAGAAATAAAAAATAATTTTGAAAAATCTTTAAAAGAAAATAATTTTAATAGTTGCGAAGAATATATTATAGCAAAAAGTAATATTCCAATATATATTGAATTGGATAAAGAAATTGAAAAGTTTGATAAAGAATTAATTATAGTAAAAAGTGAATATAAAAAATTAGATAAGCAATGTGAAAAAATAGTATTTATAGATTTGAAAAATATAAATGAAAAGCTTGATGAATTAGAAGATATAAGAAAAATAAATGAAAAAGAAATTAAGGATTTATATACTATTATAGAAAATAATAAAAATGTATTATATAAAGTAAAAGATTTAAATAAAGAATTAGGCAAAAAGGAAGAAGAATATAAAATAATTGGTGAACTTTCAGATCTTGCTAATGGAAAAAGAAGTCCATATATATCTTTTGAAAGATATGTATTAGCATCATATTTTCAAGATATAATAGATGCAGCTAATTTAAGACTTGAAAAAATGACTGGAGATAGATTTTCACTTAAAAGAAAAACTACATTAAGTAAAGGAGCAGGTCAAAAGGGGCTAGAACTAGAAATATATGATAATTATACAGCAACCTCAAGAGATGTTAGCTCTTTATCAGGTGGTGAAAGTTTTAAAGCTTCATTATCTTTAGCGCTTGGTTTATCGGATGTTGTACAATCAAGTGCTGGAGGAGTATCATTAGAAACGATGTTTTTAGATGAAGGTTTTGGGACATTAGACCCTCAATCATTAGATAGTGCAATAGACAGTCTTTTAGAGTTACAAAAAGGTGGAAGATTAGTTGGAATAATATCTCATGTTCAAGAACTTAAGGATAGGGTAGATGCAAAAATAGAAGTAATATCAACTAAAAGAGGTAGCATGGCAGAATTTAATATTTTATAAAAAGTTAAAGGCGAGATAATACTCGCCTTTTTTATTTAAAATTTATTATTTAGCATATTCTTTACTAGGACCATTTGCCTTATGATCATATGCGATTTCGAAGAACCCTTGAGGATGTTTACAAGCGGGACAAACTTTAGGTGCCTCTAAGCCTTCATAAATAAATCCGCAATTTCTACATTTCCAATATTCTTTTTCATTACGTTTATATAAAAGATTATCTTTTAAATTAGCATATAAGTCTAAGTAGCGTTGTTCATGATGTTTTTCTACTTCTAAAATATGTGAAAATGCAGCTGCGACCTCTGGATAACCTTCTTCTTCTGCAATTTTTTTAAATTCAGGATATGCAGTACCCCATTCTTCTTTTTCTCCTTCAGCAGCATATTGTAAATTATCAAGAGTATTTCCAAATCCAACAGGATAATCAGTATCAACGTGAATTTGATATTTACCAAGTCCTTCAACTAATAAATCAAAAAAAACTTTAGCGTGTGCTCTTTCATTATCAGCAGTTTCAAGAAAAATAGACTCTATATGTTTATGTCCTTCTTTAGATGCAACACTAGCATAAAATGTATATCTATTTCTTGCTTGAGATTCACCTGCAAAGGCTTTTGCTAAATTATCAGCAGTTTTACTTCCTTTTAAACTTTTCATGAAAAAATCCCCTTTCGAATAGTATTCGTTTATAGTATTTACCATTTAAAAGAGGATTATGATTAATTAATATTTCTGTTTTTACCTTTAAAGAAAAGGGCTAGTGTATTAGGGCCTGAATGACTACCTATAGCCAAACCAATATAATTTATAATTACTTCGATATTATATTTTTCTGTAATCATACTTTTAAGTTTTTCTGCATCTTCAATGCAATCACCATGAGATATAAATATAACTTTATTTGAGTTTATATCTATTTTTTCTTCAAGTTTGTTAAATAAAGATTTTATTGATTTTTTTCTTCCCTTAACTTTTCCAAAATTACATAAAGTTCCATTATCAGGAACGTACAAAAGAGGTTTAACTTGTAATAGAGTTCCTATAGTTGCTGCAGTTGATGAGATTCTACCTCCTCTTTTAAGATGATTTAAATCATCAACAGTAAAAATATGATTTACCTTAAGCTTCATATTTTCAATATAGTTTACCACTTCTTCTTTAGACTTTCCTTCTTCTTTTAATCTACAGGCTTCATATACAATAAGTCCAACTCCTAATGAAGCTGATTTACTATCAATTATAGAAATATCAGCATTTGGATATTTTTCAATAATTTCAGATTTTGCAATTAAAGAACTATTATAAGTTCCACTTAATGCAGAAGAAAATGATATGTATATTATTGAATAGTTTTCTTTTATATATTTTTCAAATATTTCATAAAATCTATAACTGTTAACTTGAGATGTAGTTGGCATCTCTCTATTTCTTAAGCCATTATAAAAATTAGTATACCCAAGAGATTTACCACCATCTTCAATATATTCTTTATTCTTAAAACTACAAATAAGACCTATGTTTATAATAGAATATTTATCTATTATATATTGTGGTAAGTCACAACTGGAATCTGTTAAAATTATATAATTATTAATAATAAAACCTCCTTAATTAAAATAAAATTATAACTATAGTTATATTATAGACATTATACAATAAAAAATAGCAATTAAAAAATATTACATACCTTAAAATAGAATAATATACAAAAAATGGTTGATAATAGTGTTGGTAAATGTTAAAATTTATATTGGTATTAATATTATATGCAATAGGGCTTAGGATAAAATGAAGTAGGGGTAAAAATGGGAGAAGAGAAATATAATTTTAAAAATTTATCAAAAGAAGATATGATATTGATTATAGATGAACTAGAACACAAAAGAGAGATGCAAGAAAAATTTATACTTAATATATCTCATGACTTAAGATCTCCACTAAATGTAATTATGAGTGCTAATCAAATGTTAGAAAATATTAGCGGTTTGATAGATAAAGAAAAAGAATATTTAAAAATGTTAAAGAGAAACAGTTATAAAATGTTAAAACTTATAGAAAATTTAATTGATATAACTAGACTAGAAAAAAACTACTTTAATATAAATAAAAAAAATATAGAAATAGTTAGTTTTATTGAAAGTACAATAGAGTCTATTGATAGGTTCGCAAAACAAAAAGATTTAACATTAGTTTTTGATACAAACAAGGAAGAATGCATTGTAGCGGTTGATCCTCAGGCGCTAGATAGAATTTGTATAAATCTAATATCAAATGCAATAAAATTTTCAGATTGTGGATCTGATATATTTATATACTTAGTTATTGATAATAATTATATAAATATAAAAGTATCTGATAATGGAATTGGAATAATGGATGAAGAAAAATCTAAAATATTTAATAGATTCGTTCAAGCAAGTAGTAATAAAGAACAAAAAGGTAGTGGTATAGGACTGGATTTAGTTAAATCGTTAGTTGAGTTACATGATGGTAGTATTATTGTGGAAAGTAAAATTGGTGAAGGGTCTACTTTTACTGTTACTATACCAAATATTAAAATTGATAATGAAGAAGTTAAAGTAAGTAAAAATGCAGATAAAGTTCAATTGCTTGAAATTGAGTTTTCTGATATATACCTAAAATAAGCTATTATAATTAGAAAGATTAATTTAAATTTTAATCTTTCTAATTAATTTGCTTATTTTAAATTTGCACTACATAAATTTTTGTGTTAATATATTTTTGATAATAAAAAAATATGGGGCGTTAGTTAAATGGATATAACATACCGCTACGGACGGTACATTATGGGTTCGATTCCTATACGCCCTACCATATGTTATTAGAACTTCAAAAGTTTTAACTTTTGAAGTTTTTTTTGTTGCTAAATTTAGTAAACTGTACATACATAAAAGAATATATTATAATTAAAATTATTGGTTTAATTTAGTTTAGAAGATATTCCTAGATGTTTATAAGGCTTGGGAGGTATATTTTGATAAAAGGTTATAAAATTAGTGTTATAATACCTGTGTATAATGTAGAAGATTACATTAGTGAAACACTAGATTCATTAATGAATCAAACTATTAAGGATTTTGAAATAATAATAATTAATGATGGGTCTACAGATAAAAGTTTAGAGATTATTGAAGGTTATATGAATAAACATAAAAATATAGTTTTAATTAATCAAGAGAATGGTGGACCTAGCAAAGCTAGAAATAGAGGAATTGAAGAGGCAAATGGTGAATTTATAGTTTTTATGGATTCAGATGATTTGATGCCAGAAGATTCATTAGAAGTTAGATATAATTTAGCAAAAAAAAATGAAGCTGATATTGTTGTTTGTGGTACATATAAATATGATGGAAAAAAAAAGTGGCCAATGAAAAAGCACTTTTTAAAAGAAGGTATTAAAGATATAAAAAAAGATTATGATTTACTTTGGACTCTTGGTCCTTGTAATAAAATTTTTAAGTCAAGTCTTATCAAAGAAATACGATTTCCTGAAGATATAAGGTATTCCGAGGATCAGGTTTTTGTTATGACTGCATATATTAAAGCTTTAAGAATTTATGCAACAAAGTATGTTTGCTATTATTACAGAATGAGGAACAATCCTAAAGAATCATTAACTCAACAAATCCAAACAAATTCAGCTAATGTAATAAATCAAGTCCTTAAGTCTTGGCGTTTAACAGAACAAGAGATTAATTTTAATATAAAAGATAAAACAGTAGCTACTAATCTTAAAAACAAATATTTTTATAGATTAACTAATATTGATATATGGCCACCTTTTAGATTAGCTATGTTAAGTAGTGAAAGAAATATATCGATGACTGCATTAAAAAATTTAAATGAATTATTAAGTAATGTAGATATAGAACAAATTAATAGTATAGGGAAAATAAAAAGATTTGTTTTTAAGAATATTATAGGAAATAATAAAATTTTAGATGAAACTAATAAAATTAAGGTTATTAAATTTATTATAAAGGTTCATAATTTTATTATAAAGATTAAGAAAATAATAAACTATTAAATTTATTTAGGTGCATTGGGTTAGGAGTGATATCTTGGTAAATAAATATAAGATAAGTATAGTAATGCCTGTATATAATGTTGAAGAATATCTTAGAGAAACGCTAGATTCTGTTGTTAGTCAAACTATAAAAGATGTGGAAATATTATTGATAGATGATGGTTCTACAGATAATAGTAAATCAATAATTGAAGAATATTCATCAAAATATGAAAATATAAAGGGTGTTTTTCAAGATAATGGTGGTCCAAGTAAGGCAAGAAATAGAGGGATTGAACTAGCGAGTGGTGAATTTATTGCATTTATGGATTCGGACGATTTAATACCAAAGGATTCACTAGAGGTTAGATATAATTTGGCTAAAGATAATGATGCAGATATAGTTATATGTGGTACATATAAATATGATGGAGTTAAATATTGGCCTATGGTTAAGCATTTTTTAGGGGAAGGATTTAAGGATATAAGAAAAGATTATGAGTTACTGTGGACATTAGGTCCTTGTAATAAACTTTTCAAAACATCTCTTATAAAAGATTTAAGATTTCCTGAAAATATAAAATATGCAGAAGATCAATGTTTTGTAATGAGTGCATATTTAAGAGCAAAAAAAATATATTCATCAAAATATATTGCTTACTATTATAGAATGAGAAATAACCCTACAGAGTCATTAACTCAACAAATACATACAGCTTCAGCTAATGTTATAAAGCAAGTATGTGCTTCATGGAATAGAACTAAGGGTGAAATAGATAAATATATTGATAATAAGTTTATAGCTTATGGGTTAAAGAAAGAGTACTTTTCAAGACTTGTAAGCATTGATATATGGCCACCTTTTAAAAGAGCGATTATAAGCAAAGACGAAATATTACAAATTGAAGCTATCAATAATATGATTGATATTTTAAATTCATTAGATAATAAAATATTTAATAATTTAAGTATAATTAAGTGGGTAGTAATAAAAGGAGTAATAGAAAAGTTCTTATTTTTATCATCAAATTCACAAAGAAAGTATATTGAGTTGTTATCAGTTGCATATAAAAAATTAAATAGTAATAGTAAATATATATTAGCAAGAGATAATAAATATTTAATGAAATATGTTGAAAAAGCAGTAAACAAAAATAGTAAATTTTACATAATAAAATTCTTGATAAGAAGAAGAATGGACAATTTACCAAAGAATTTTGATAAGTTAGCTAAAAAATATGTAAGAGTAATTTTTAGAGTAAGTAAATTATTACCTGTTAATAATAATAAAGTAATATTAGCTAGCAATAAATCAAGTACATTATCTGGGAATTTGAAGTTTATAGAAAATAAACTTAAAGAAAAAAAACAATATAAAATAAAGTTATATTTATATAAAAAAAGTAGGACATTAGGCGAATTAATAAAAATGTATTATAATTTTGCAACAGCAAAGTATATAATTTTAGATGATTACTATATGCAACTATATGGACTTACATTTAAAAAGAATGTAGAAGTAGTTCAAGTATGGCATGCATGTGGTGCATTTAAGAAATTTGGATTTAGTTCAATAGGAAAGGCTGATGGGAATACGGAAGAATTTGAGAGAAGAGCCCATTCTCACTATACAAAGGTAATAACTAGTTCGAAAAATATAAATAAATATTATGCTGAAGCATTTAATATTGATGAGAGTAAGGTAATAGCTCTTGGTGTTCCAAGAACTGATATATTACTTGATAAGGATTATAAAGATTATATAAGACATAAGCTTGAAAATGATAACCCAAGTATTAAAGGTAAAAAAATAATAACTTATGCACCAACTTTTAGGGGTGGACCAAAAGAAAGACAAAATTTTAAGTTAGAATTAGATCCGGTTAAGATATTAGAGAATATAGGGGAAGATTACATAATAATACTTAAGCTTCATCCAAGTGTTAAAAATGGTATTGAAGATGTAATAAGTATTCCTAGTAATTTAAAAAATAAGATAATTAATTTAAATAGTGAAACTGATATAAATGATTTAATAATGGTTAGTGATATACTAATATCAGATTATTCATCAGTAATATTTGAAGGTGCTTTTTTAAATAAAAAAATGATTTTATTTGCATATGATAAAGATGAATATTTAAAGGAAAGAGATTTTTACTATGAATATGATAGTTTTGTGCCTGGACCAATTGCTTACACAAATGATGATATAATAAAATTGATAAATGAAAATAAGTTTGATTTAGAAAAAGTTAATAAGTTTAAGGAAGAATTTTTTGATTATACTGATGGTAAATCAAGTGAGAGGTTTGTTGAATATATATTCAATGAAAACTAATATTAAATAGGTGATAGAATATGTTAAAAAATATAATAATTGAAAATGTGAAAAATATTAAACAAACTATACTTATATCTAAAGCTGATTTAGTTAAATTTTATAAAGGTGCTGCTCTTGGTTATGCTTGGGCAGTTATAAGGCCTCTTGTAACTATTTTAGTTTATTTATTTGCGTTTCAAATGGGAATAAGAAAAAGTGGATATGTTGACGGTTTTCCATTTTTGTTATGGCTTATAGCTGGACTTGGACCTTGGTTCTTTATTAGTGATGCTATAGTTGGAGGCGCAATGT
The DNA here is from genome assembly GCF_058310295.1 of Clostridium sp. TJA020. Classification (NCBI taxonomy): domain Bacteria; kingdom Bacillati; phylum Bacillota; class Clostridia; order Eubacteriales; family Clostridiaceae; genus Clostridium; species Clostridium sp. TJA020. The sequence continues at coordinate 143,446 of NZ_JBZEFC010000005.1, read as the reverse complement.
CTATAAGACAATATAGACATTTTGTTACTAAAATGAAGTTTCCTGTATCTACAATACCAACATTTGTATTATTATCAAAACTATATGTTCAAATAATGTTATTAGCTTGTATAGTAGTAATATTTATATTTTATGGATATTATCCTGATATATATTACTTACAATTCCTATATTATATACCAACAATGTATATATTCTTTTTAACATTATCATGGACATTATCATCATTATCAGTAATAAGTAGGGACTTTGAAAATTTAGTTAAGGCTGCAATTCAAGCGGTTTTATGGTTAACTCCAATACTTTGGAATATAAGAGGAATGTCTCCTACCATGCAATTCTTAATGAGATTAAATCCTGTAAATTATTTTATAGAAGGATTTAGAAATATATTATTATACAAGCAATGGTTCTTTATGGGGAAATATTCAATATATATTTGGATTGTAATTTTAATAACTGCACTTATTGGTAGCCATGTTTATAAGAAATTATATAAAGACTTTACTGATGTGTTATAAGGAGAAAAGTTATGGAATATGCAGTTGAATTTAAAAATGTAGTTAAAGAATATAAATTATATAAAAATGATAAGGACCGTTTTAAAGATTTATTTTGGGGTAAAAGATATACTCCGTTTAGAGCAATAGATAACCTTAGTATAGGATTACCAAAGGGAGAAGTTATAGGTATATTTGGTAAGAATGGTTCTGGTAAATCAACTATATTAAAGATGGTAACTGGTGTTGTATACCCAACTAGTGGTGAAATAATAGTTAATGGGACTGTTTCAGCTCTATTAGAGCTTACAGCAGGATTCGATGGAGAACTTACAGGAAGAGAGAATATTTTTTTAAAAGGATACTCAATGGGTCTTATAAGAAGTGAAATATCAAAGAAATTAGACGAGATAATAGATTTTTCAGAGCTTGGAGATTATATTGATCAACCGGTTAGAATGTATTCTAGTGGTATGAAAGCACGTTTAGGATTTGCTATTGCAGTAAATATTGATCCAGAAATATTAGTTGTAGACGAAGCTTTAGCTGTTGGTGATGAAATATTTAGACAAAAATGCATGAGAAGAATGGATAAGTTTAGAGATGAGGGAAAAACTATATTATTTGTATCTCACTCATTACCACAAATGAGAGCTTTTTGTACTAAGGGTATGTGGCTTAATAAAGGAAAGCTTTTAGCATATGGAGATATTGATGAAGTAGCTAATCTTTATAAGCATTATCTAAATGGTGTATCCGTTGAAGAAATTTTAGATCATATGGAAAAGTATAAAGATTTTGTTGAAATTAAACAAAGTTTAATAGATATAGATATGGCAGATGACAAGGTAGAATTTAAAGGCTATGTAGAAGTTAAGCCAGAAAATAAGAAATTTAAAATAAAAAGTATAACATTAAAACAAGATAATGAAGAATATGATTTTTCAGAAATTTCTTCTAAATATAATGAAAAAGACAATAGAGTTGAATATAATTGTTCAATTAAATTTAAAGAAATACCAAAGGGATATTTTACAACAGACTTACATTTAGATATTGATGGAGAAAAGTTTATAAGACAAATCTGGTGTATGAATAAATTTGGTCAATTTGTAGCTAAGGAAGATAATATATCTTTAATAATAAAGAATAACAGATTGAAAATAAAAAAAGATTAATATTAATAAGGATAACGTATTTTAGTGCGTTATCCTTATTATTTTAAATGATAAGGAATTATGATACAATTATAATAATTAAAAAGAAAAATATAAAGGAATTAATAATAGATTTAAATTTTATGGGAGTGATAAAATGATATATGCAGAGATATTAGCTGGTGGTAAGGGTACTCGTATGGGTAATACTGAAATGCCAAAACAATTTTTAAAGATAGGTAATAAGCCAATAATAATTCATACAATTGAAGCTTTCTTGTTAAATGAAAGATTTGACAAAATAATTATTACGACACCAAAACAATGGATACAACATACTAATGATTTATTAAATAAATTTGTTCCAGCGCAATTAAAAGAAAAAATTGCTGTATGTGCAGGTGGAACAGATAGAAATGAATCAATAATGAGTGGAATAAGATATATAAAAGAAAACTTTGGTATAAATGATGAAGACGTAATCGTTACTCACGATGCTGTAAGACCATTTTTAACTCATAGAATAATAAATGATAATATTGATTCTGCTTTAGAATTTGGTGCTTGTGACACAGTTGTTCCAGCATTTGATACTATTGTTGAATCAGTAGATGGTGACATAATAAGTGACATTCCAAGACGTGATTTTATGTATCAAGGGCAAACACCTCAAAGTTTTAGAATTAAAGAATTAGTTGAGTTATATGATTCTTTATCAGATGATGAAAAGAAAATCTTAACTGATGCTGCAAAGATATTTGTTGTAAAAGGTAAAAATGTTAAGTTAGTACAAGGAGAAGTTTTTAATATGAAAATAACAACTCCTTATGATTTAAAATTAGCTAATGCTTTAGTGAGGGATGATATAAATGATAAATAAGGTATATAGATTAATTGCTCCTAAGCAAATTACAGTTGAATTTGAAGAAAGAAGCTTAGATGGCGAAGGAATTATTGTAAGACCAACTAGATTATCAATATGTGCAGCAGATCAAAGATATTATACAGGAACTAGAGGGAAGGAAGCTATGAGAAAAAAACTTCCTATGGCTCTTATTCATGAAGGTGTTGGAGAAGTTATATATGATCCAAAGGGAGAATTTAAAGCAGGTGATACTGTTGTTATGATTCCAAATACCCCAACTCAAGTTGATAATGTAATAGCTGAAAATTACTTAAGAACAAGTAAGTTTAGAGCTAGTGGATATGATGGATTTATGCAACAATATGTATTTATGGGAAGAGATCGTATAATAAAATATGATAAGATAAACCATGATGTTGCTTCATTCTTAGAGCTTATAAGTGTATCAGCTCATTCCATAGATAGATTTGATAAAAAAGCTCATAAGAGAAGAAATAAAATTGGTATTTGGGGAGATGGAAATGTAGGATTTATAACTGCATTAATACTTAAAAAGAAGTTCCCAGAATCAGAAATAATAGTTTTTGGAAAAAATGAAGAAAAGCTAAACTTCTTCTCATTTGTAGATGAAACTTATCAAATAGATAATATACCAGATGACCTAAGAGTAGATCACGCATTTGAAGCTGTAGGTGGAAAAGGTAGTGAATATGCGATAGATCAAATAATTGATTACATAAATCCAGAGGGAGTAATTGCAATACTTGGAGTTTCAGAAAATCCAGTACCAATAAATACTAGAATGGTTTTAGAAAAGGGATTAACTATAGTTGGAAGTAGTAGAAGTGGAAGAGTTGATTTTCAAGAAGCTGTTAACTTTTTAGAGGCTCATGAAGATGCTCAAAATCAATTACAAAAGCTTATATCAGCAGTTATTGATGTAAGAGGAATTGAAGATATTGTAAAAGGATTTGAACATGACTTAACAACACCGTTTAAGACTGTTTTAAACTGGAGAGTTTAATATAAAAAGACCCTTTAAAAGGGTCTTTAAATATATATTAAAGTGAGGATTTTATAAATGAAAACATTAGAAAGAATTATACTAAAGTATCTTTTAAGAGTAGTATATTATATTTCTTATATAGTTCCTGTAAAAAAAAGAGTAATATTTGCAACGTATAGAAATGATACTATGAATGGTAATTTCAAATATATATATGATGAAATAAAAAGTAGAGATACAGATTATAAATGTGTATTTCTTTATGAAAAATTTAATAAAGGAATAAAAGGAATAATAACATATTTTTTTCATATGATGAAAGCAACATATTATATGGCAACTTCAGAATATTTTTTGATAGATGATTTTTATTTTCCAGTATATACAGTTAAAAAACTTAGGAAAAATACTGAAGTTATTCAAGTTTGGCATGCATGTGGTGCATTTAAGAAGTTTGGATTTAGTATATTAGATAAAAACTTTGGTGCAGATAATAATTATGTGAAATACATTCCTATTCATAGTAATTATTCACATGTATTAGTTAGTTCAAAGGAAGTAGCTAAATATTATGCAGAGGCATTTAATATGAGTGAAAATAACATAGATCCATTAGGAATACCAAGAACTGATATATTCTTTAATGAAGAGATGAAAAAGGATGCTAAAGAAAGAGTTTATAGCAAGTATCCTAACCTTAAGGGAAAAAATATAGTTTTGTATGCACCAACATTTAGGGGAAATAGTCAATCTGATGCTAAGATGGATATAAATTTTGATGTTGAAAGAGTAGTAAATGATTTGCCTGAAGGATATGTATTAGCATTAAAAATGCATCCATTTGTAAAAGATTCAATTAATATAGATAATGACAGAATAATTGATTTATCAGATTATGGAGCAATAAATGATATACTTATAATTACAGATTTACTTATAACTGATTATTCATCAATAGTTTTTGAATATTCATTATTAGAAAGACCTATGATATTTTTTGCAGATGATTTAGACTCATATGAACATGAAAGAGATTTTTATTATCCATATGAAAGTTTTGTGCCGGGTCCTATAGTTAAAAATACTGATGAATTAATAGAAGTATTAAATAATGATACTTGTGATTACGAAAAAATTAGAGCTTTTAAAAATAAGTTTTTTGATTATGTTGATGGGTTATCATCAAAAAGGTTCGTTGATAAGATAATTTTGAAAAAGGAAAATTAGGTGATTAAAGTGAAAAAAGTATTGTTTATATCATCAACTGGTGGACATTTATCGGAACTTATGCAATTAAAAAAAATATTTAATAGATATGATTATCACATAATTACAGAAAAGAATGATACTACATTAAAGTTAAAAAATGAATATGGAGATAGAATAGATTATTTAGTTTATGGAGCTAGAAACTATATGTTAAGTTATATGTTTAAGTTTCCATACAATATATTAAAATCATTATTTTTGTATTTTAAAATAAAACCAGATGTAGTAGTTACAACAGGTGCACATACAGCAGTTCCTATGTGCTACATTGCAAAGCTATTTAAAAAGAAAATAATATTTATTGAAACATTTGCTAGGGTAGAATCAAAAAGTATGTCAGGAAATATGATAAATAAAATTGCTGATGTATTTTTAGTTCAGCATGAAGAAATGACTAAAGTTTATGATAATTCTATATATAGAGGAGATTTGTATTAATATGATATTTGTTATTTTAGGAACTCATGAATTAGAGTTTAAAAGATTACTTCAATATTTAGAAGATATGGATATAAAAGAAGAAGTAATAATACAATCAGGAAATACTAATTTTACATCTAACAAATACAAGGTAATTCCTTTTCTAGATCAAAATGATTTTAATAAATATATTAAGGAAAGTACATTAGTAATAACTCATGGCGGGGTTGGATCTATACTTACTGCATTAAGGCATAAAAAGAAGGTTATAACAATGCCAAGACTTTCTAAATATAATGAGCATAATGATGATCATCAATTAGAAATATGCAATAAGCTTTCAAAAGAAGGTTATACAATGAATTGTACAGATTATGATTCTTTAAAAGAATTTATAGAAAACTATAATAAAATTGAATTAAGACCATATATATTTGATAATAGTAGACTTATAAATTTTTTAACAGAAACAATAGATAATATTTAATATAAAAGATACACGTAACAATTTTAAAGTTACGTGTATTTTTCATTTCGTATAAAATTTTTTATATAAGTAAAACTAATATATAAATGAATTATTTATTTGTATTAAATAATTTGATAATTATAAGTTGAGGAACTATTAATTATATAAGGAGAAACACTATGGCAAAAAACACTTTAATCACTATATTTGGTGAACATAATGAAAGTAGTTTAATATTGTTTAAAAAATATAAATTTAATAATATAAAAATAATAATAGATTCTAACTATGAAAATGAAAAGATAGATAAATTAATAAACATTTATAAACAATATAATAAAGATATGCATATAGAAATAATAAATAAAAAGGATATCAACTTAATAGATAATACAGGTAAGGAAGTTTTAAATTTAACTATAGATAATACTCTCGATGCTCTAAAATATTTAATTAAATGTATTGAATACAATATAGAATCTGTATATGTTGATATATCAAATAAAAGAGAGTATTGGTTTAAGAATGGAGTAGAGTTAATAGAGGAAGAATTAGCAGATTTAGATGTAGATGATATAATTGAGGCTAATGGAAATAATATAATATCTTATGAGTGTAAAATAAATAAAGATAATAATATAATAGATTTTACAAAAATAATACATAAAAATATTGATTTGTGGCATAAGTATAAGCAAAAATTATATGATACATCTTTATTTGAACATGATTATAATAATCCTCAATTAGTAAAAGTTAATTTATATAAATTAGATAGTAACGAAAAAAAGCTTTTATTAAATATAATTGATAAATTTAAAAAATTAAATTTAATAAAAGTAAGAGAAAATAATGATAATAGTATAGATGTAATTTTTTTAAATGATAAATTAAAAGCATTTATATTTAAAAGTGGCACTTGGCTTGAAATATTAACAGAAAGTGTAGTAAAAGAAATAAGTACAATTGATGATGTAAAAAGTGGCGTAGTTTTTTTGTGGAATGAGCCAAAAGGAAATATAAAAAATGAATTAGATGTCGTTGCGGTAAAAGACTCTATAATGGTTGTAATATCATGTAAGGATAGTTCAAAATACGATGAAAATACACTAAATGAATTAAAAGTATATAGCGATAAATTAGGTGGAGAAAACACCAAGAAAATACTTGTTGCAACAAAAAGACCAATAAAAACATCTATATTTGATAGAGCTAAAGAAATGGATATAAATATTGTAATACTAGACAAAGATTTAAATAAATTTAAAAAAGATTTAGAATTTATAATAAATAAAAAATAAAGTAACTAGATATTATCTAGTTACTTTATTTTTTTACCGATTGACTCACCCATATAAACTTTAGTTTCATAACCTAATTGTGTTTGTTTTAGTATATCACTATCAATTTTAACTGTATCTTTTTTTAGAAATAAAATTACTGTTGAACCACCAAATTTAAAGTAGCCTTTTTCATCACCTTTATTTACTTTTTTGTTTTCTTTATAAGATTGAATTATGCTACCAACACATGTTGCACCTACTTCTACATAAAGTATATTATCAAAATGATCAGATTTAAAAATTGACCATTCACGTTTATTTTGGCAGAAAAGTTTAGGTATTTTATCAACTGCTATAGGATTTACAGAATAGTAATTCCCTTTTATCTTATGATTTTTAAGTGGTATGCCTGAATCAACAAAATGATATCTATGATAATCGGTAGGACATAACCTAAAAATTAAACAAATTCCATTATCATAATTTTTTGCTATTTCAGAATCTCCTATTAGTTCTTTAAGGCTATAAGTTATTCCTTTTACTTGAACTAATTTATTCATGTTTATATTATCATAAGCAAGTAATCTTCCATCAACAGGAGACATTAACAAATTATCATTTGATGGGATAGGTCTTGCAGTAGGGATAACTTCCCTAGCAAAAAAGTCATTAAAGTTTTTAAATTCTTTAGGTGCTTTAGAATACATGCTCATATTTATATTAAAATTATCTATAAATTGAGGTATTTTCTTTTTACTTAATTTTGAATCGCAAAAAAAACCATATAATTTTGAACAAATTTTCTTTTTGACAATAAGTTCTGTAATACGTCTTCCAGAAGGGGATTGATAGCACCATTCTAAATATTTTATTCCGGCAACTTTTTCTTCTTCGTATGATTTTGTAGTTCTATTGTATACAAGTATCATATTTTACTCCTCTGTGAAATTTTATAAAAATTTTCTTAACAAATATAATAAAAGTATAGAGTAAAGTAATACTTAATGCAAGTTGAAGTAGTTTGAAAATTATAACATATTAACAAGCAATTGATATTATGTATAGAATAGGTTAAAATCAAATAGTGATTAAATTTTAAAGATTATTTTAATAATTTTAAATATATATAATTCGATTAGTTAAAATTATAACTTTTTAGTTTTGAGAGGGTTTAAATTTAAGTTAATGGAGGTACGTTTTTAAGGATGAAAAGATTAATTATTAATGACAAGGAAATCCAAGTTGCAGAAGGTACTACTATAATAGATGCTGCAAGACAAAATGGCATAAATGATATAGCGACACTTTGTTACTTAAAAGAATGTTCAAATATAGGTAAGTGTGGAGTATGTGCTGTTGAAATAGAAGGAAAACCAAATCTTGCTTTAGCTTGTATTACAAAAGTTGAAGATGGAATGGTTGTAAGAACAAATACTGAAAAAGTTCAAGAAAGAGTTAAGTCAAGAGTTTCTACTTTATTAAATAAACACGAATTTAAGTGTGGACAATGTTCAAGAAGAGAAACTTGTGAACTTTTAAAATTAGTTATAAAGAGCAAAGGAAGAGCTACAACACCTTTTTTACCAAAAGATAAGAGTGAATATATTGATGAAAGAAGTAAATCAATAACTATAGATAGAACAAAATGTGTACTTTGTGGAAGATGTCAAGCTGCTTGTAAATCAAAATCAGGTACAGAAGCTATAAAAATAACAAACATAGATGGAACAAGAATGGTAGCTCCAACAGATAATAAGTGTTTTGATGAAACAAATTGTTTATTATGCGGACAATGTGTTGCTGCATGTCCGGTAGCTGCATTAGAAGAAAAGTCACATATTGAAAGAGTTGAAGAAGCTTTAGCTGATCCAGAAAAACACGTAATAGTTGCTATGGCTCCAGCTGTAAGAACAGCAATGGGTGAATTATTCAATATGGGTTACGGAGTAGATGTAACAGGAAAATTATACACTGCATTAAGAGAATTAGGATTTGATAAAGTATTTGATATAAACTTTGGTGCAGATATGACTATAATGGAAGAAGCTACAGAACTTATTCAAAGAATACAAGCTGGTGGTCCATTCCCAATGCTTACATCATGTTGTCCTGCTTGGGTTAGACAAGTAGAAAATAGTTATCCAGAGCTTATAGATAATTTATCATCAGCTAAGTCACCACAACAAATATTTGGTGCTGCAACAAAAACATATTATCCAGAAATAGCAGATATTGATCCTAAAAATGTATTTACAGTTACTGTAATGCCATGTACAGCTAAAAAGTATGAAGCTGATAGACCAGAGATGGAAAATAACGGATTAAGAAATATTGATGCTGTTATAACTACAAGAGAATTAGCTAGAATGATAAAGGCAAGAAAGATAAACTTTGCTAAGTTAGAAGATGGAGTTCAAGATCCTGCAATGGGAGAATACACTGGTGCAGGAGCTATATTTGGAGCAACTGGTGGAGTTATGGAAGCTGCAATAAGAACAGCTAAAGACTTCGTTGAAAAGAAAAGTTTAGAAGAAATAGAATACCATGCAGTAAGAGGTTTAGATGGAATAAAAGAAGCTACAGTAAATATAGGTGGAAAAGATTATAATGTAGCAGTAGTTAATGGTTCAGCAAACCTTTATGAATTCATGGAAAGTGGAAGAATGAATAATAAAGACTATCACTTTATAGAAGTTATGGCATGTCCAGGAGGATGTGTAGATGGTGGTGGTCAACCACACGTAAGTGCTGAAAATAGAGAAAAGATAAATGTAAAAGCCGTAAGAGCTTCAGTTTTATATAATCAAGATAAAAACTTCAAGAAGAGAAAGTCACATGAAAATGAAGCTTTATTAAAGATGTATGAAACGTATATGGGAGAACCTGGACATGGAAGAGCTCATGAGTTATTACACTTAAAATATAAGAGAAAAGATAAATCTTCAGAAGAAATTGTATAATACTATATAATAAAAATGTATCTCATGCTATATTAAGTATGAGATACATTTTTTTATTTAGGGAGGAATTTATGAAGTTATTAGCAAGTGATTTTGATGGGACATTATTGGTTGATAAGGAAATACACAAGAGAGATCTTGAAGGAATAAAAACTTTACGTAAAAAGGGTCATAAATTTATTGTATCTACAGGTAGAACACTTTTAGGTATGGAAGAAGTATTTGATAAATATGATTTAGAATTTGATTATTTAGTTTTATGTAATGGAGCTTTAATACTAGATAAGGATAAAAATATAATAAAAAATAGTATGATTAATTTTGATAATGTTAAAAAGATTATAGAAGAATTTTCAGATGAAGAACAAACAGTAATTTATTTTGACAATGGAAATGGAATGAACTTAATAGATAATAAAAATACTGATTTAGAAAATATTGAAATGTTTGAAGAATTTAAAGTTGAAGTAGCTAAAAAGGAAGATATATTAAATTTAAAAAGTGGAGCATTAATTTTGAGTGTATTTGCAGCAGATGGATCTATAGAAAGAGCTGAAAAAATAAAGTCTAGATTAGTAGATATGTTTGGTGATGAACTTGGCATATTTAGAAATCAATTTTTTATTGATATAGTTTCTAAAGGATCATCTAAGGGAAATGGATTAAAAGAAGTTTTAAAATTAGAAAATAAAAACTTTGATGATATATATACTGTAGGAGATTCGTTTAATGATGTATCTATGTTTGAAATAACAAATAATAGTTATACATTTAATAGAGCAGAAGATGGTGTTAAGGCGTATGCAAAAAATCATATAGATTATGTTCATGAAATAGTAGATTACATAATAAAATAATAATAATAAAGTTAGTGCATAAATTAATGCACTAACTTTTTAATGTTGTTAAATTTAATTAATTCATAGTATCTAAGTATTCGTCATAAGACATTACTCTATCAACTATAGAACCATCTTCTTTAATATCTATTATTCTATTTGCAATAGTTTGTATAAACTCATGGTCATGAGATGCAAATAATAATACACTCTTATAATCTTTAAGACCATTATTTACAGCTGTTATTGATTCAAGGTCTAAGTGGTTTGTAGGTTGATCTAGCATTAATACATTAGCATTTGAAAGCATCATTCTAGATAACATACATCTAACCTTTTCTCCTCCAGATAAAACAGAAGCTTCTTTAAGAGCTTCTTCACCTGAGAATAACATTCTTCCAAGGAATCCTCTTATGTAGCTTTCGGATTTCTCTTCAGAGAACTGTCTAAGCCAATCTACTAATGAAAGATGGCAATCGTTGAAGAATTCTGAGTTATCTTTAGGGAAGTATGCTGTTGAAATAGTTATTCCCCATTTGTATGAACCACTATCTGGCTCCATTTCACCATTTATTATTTTAAATAATGTTGTAATAGCTATTTCGTTGCTTCCAACTAAAGCAATTTTATCATCTTTATTAACTCTAAAGCTTACGTTATCTAAAACTTTAACTCCATCTATAGTTTTTGATAAGTTTTCAACTATTAATATATCATTACCCACTTCTCTTTCAGGTTTAAATCCAACAAATGGATATCTTCTAGTTGATGGTTGAATATCATCTAAAGTAATTTTATCTAATAATTTTTTTCTTGAAGTTGCTTGTTTTGATTTTGATGCATTAGCACTAAATCTAGCAATAAAGTCTTGAAGTTCTTTAATTTTATCTTCTTTTTTCTTATTTTGTTCTTTAGCCATTTGAAGAGCTAATTGACTTGATTGATACCAGAAATCATAGTTACCAGTAAATATTTTAATTTTACCAAAGTCAACATCAGCTATATTAGTACAAACTTTATTTAAGAAGTGTCTATCATGGGATACAACAATGACAGTTCCTTCAAAGTTTATTAAGAATTCTTCAAGCCAATTGATTGATTTAATATCTAAGTGGTTTGTAGGCTCGTCAAGTATAAGTATTCCAGGATTACCGAATAAAGCTTGCGCTAAAAGAACCTTAACTTTTTCTCCACCAGTTAATTCAGAAACTTTTTTATAGTGCATATCAGTTCCTATTCCAAGTCCTTGAAGTAATGATGACGCTTCAGCTTCAGCTTCCCATCCATTAAGTTCAGCAAATTCCCCTTCAAGTTCTGATGCTTTGATTCCATCTTCATCAGTAAAATCAGGTTTAGCATATAGAGCATCTTTTTCCTTCATTATTTGGTAAAGTCTTTCATTACCCATTATAACTGTTTCTAAAACTTCAAATTCATCATATTGATAGTGATCTTGTTTTAAAACAGACATTCTTGTATTAGGAGCAATTGATACATCTCCCGTATTTGGTTCAACTTCTCCAGCAAGGATTTTTAAAAATGTACTTTTACCGGCACCATTAGCTCCAATTACACCATAACAATTTCCAGCAGTGAACTTTAAATTAACGTCTTCAAAAAGTTTACGTCCACCATATCTTAAACTAACATTTGATACAGTTATCAATCTTATTCTACCTCATTTCATAAATATATTTATTTGCCTATTATAACATATAAATTCAAATAAATACTATAATAAAATATTACTTATGTAAAATGCTTCAAAGCAAGTAAAAATAAAGCGTTAAAGCAAATGGAAGAAATGGATAAATATTATTGACAATGTTTTTATAGAAATGATAAAATTATCTTATAATTAAAGTTGTAGGTTGGAGAATGGTCATGAGATTCATTAACTTTATAAAAGGTTAATATAGCGTATGACTTGTTCGGATTTTATATATTTAGCCACATAGTTTTATACTATGTGGTTCTTTGTTTATTTAAAAATTTATAGAGTATTATCACATGAAAAGTATTTATTAATAACTAAAAATACAGTGTTATAATATAAAATATAAATTTAGATTAAAGAAGGAGAGTAAATAAAATGCAAAAAATGCAAAAAACTAACGCGATGAGAATTTTAGATAAAAATAAAATAGAGTATAATGCATTAACGTATGATGCATCAGATGGACATATAGATGGAGCTGCTGTCGCAGAGAAAACAGGTCAAGACCCTAAAACAGTTTATAAAACATTAGTTACTGTTGGAAATTCAAAAGAATTGTATGTTTTTGTTATTCCTGTATTAGAAGAGTTAGATTTAAAAAAATGTGCAAAGGCATGTGGAGAAAAGAAAGTTGAAATGATACATGTAAAAGATATAAATAAGCTTACAGGATACATAAGAGGAGGTTGTTCTCCTATAGGAATGAAAAAACAATATAAGACTTTTTTTCAACAAGAAGCATTAGAACTTGAAAAAATTGTTTTTAGTGGAGGAAAAATTGGGCTTCAAATAGAAATGAATCCTAATGATATAGAAAAAGCTATAAAAGTTGAATTTAAAGATTTAATAAAATAAGGACTACAAGTTTGTAGTCCTTTTAAATTACATATAAAAATACTGCAAGAAAATGACATAAAGTTCCTAGCATAATAAATATATGGAATATTTCATGAGTTCCAAATTGACCTATTTGAAATTTATTATCTTTAAAAGCATAGATTATACCACCTATTGTATACATAATTCCACCTAGAACTAATAAAAATAAAGCTTTTGGAATTAATACTTGTGATAATGGATAAATCGCAAAGATAGCAAACCAACCTATTGCTATATACATAACGCTTGATACCCATTTAGGACAAGTGACCCAAAACATTTTAAATATAATTCCAAGTATTGCTGAAATTAAAACAGCTCCAAAAAGAATAAATCCGACTTTATTATTAAGTGCGATTAAGCAAAATGGAGCATAAGACCCAGTAATAAGAACAAAAATCATTGAGTGATCTAATTTTTTTAATGTATATATAACCTTTTCAGTTGAAATTACAGAGTGATATGTTGCAGAGGCAGAATAAAGTAAAATCATACTAACACCAAATAAAATTACAGAAACTATGGTCATTAGGCTGCTATTTGTAATAATAGCTTTTATTATTAATGCTATTAGTCCAATTAATGAAAGACCAGCACCAATAATATGTGTTAAACCATTTAATGGTTCTCTTAAATATTTATACATAAATACCTCCTTTAATAAAGTAGTTTTTAAAACTACATGTTATAATATTATTATATGTTTTTATTTTGTGTTTGGTCAAAGTTATTATTTGCTTAAATTTTAAAATTAACACTTAATTTCCTTTAATAATATTGAATTATCTTATAAATACTATTATTATAAAAATATAGACATTTTAATATATAGTTTTTAAAACTACATTAGGAGAAACAAGATGGAATTTAAAGAATTAAATAAATTAATAGATGAATTACACTTAGAGAATAATATAAAATTAAATGATATACCTGAAATAGATTTATATATGGATCAAGTAATACAACTTTTTGAAGGAAAGTATAACGAAACAAAAAGAAATGAAGATGATAAAGTACTTACGAAAACAATGATAAATAATTATGCTAAGGGTAAACTTCTTATGCCTATAAAAAATAAGAAATATTCAAAAGAGCACTTAATACTTATGAGCTTTATATATAACTTAAAAGGCGCATTATCATTAACTGATATAAAAACATCTATAACTAATATAGTAGAAAATTTTAATGATGAAGAAAGATTAAATTTAAGAAATATATATGAAAATTATTTAAATCAGTACAATAGCGATATAGATAGTTTTAGAGAAGATGTTATAAAGAAAGAAACAATGGTTAAAAAAAAGGTAAAAGGAAATAACGATTTTGAAGAAAAGTTTTTGTTATTATGTTCTATGGTAAATATGAGTAATATGTATAGAAGATTAAGTGAAAAACTTATTGATGAGTTTTTTGTTAAAGAGGAGAATGATAAGTAATGAAAGGTGCAAGTGATTTAAAAAATCTTATAAATAGTATAGATGGTAGAGGATATAAAGCATATAAAACTTTAGAAGGAAATTATGATTTTGATGATTATATTTTATTTATAGATCATGTTCAGGGAGACCCTTTTGCTTCACCATCAAGAATTAGAGTGAGTATGAATAAAAATATTAATAAAATACCATATGAGTTATTTAATGAATATCATAAAAAAATAGCTGTTCAGGATTTTGTTGCTAGAGTTTTTAATCAATGCATAAATAAATTTGGAGAAAGGGTTATGGGTTCTGGTAAGAGTGGAATTATAAGTATTAGCAAATGTCCACAAGAAATTTTAGATAGAACAGCAGTTATTATAGATAAAGAAAAAATAGAAGTAAGATTTGAAATTGGTTTTCCTGCTAGAGGAAGAACTGTACTTGGTAAGGAACTTTATAAGATAATTTATGATTTTTTACCAAATATAGTTGAAAATAGTTTAAAGTATGAAAGATTAAATAAAGAAAAACTTACAAAAAGAGTTGAGCTTGTATGTGATCAACAATTTATAAGAAAAGAATTAAAAAGATTAAATTTAGTAGCTTTTGTTGGTAATGGGTCTATACTTCCAAGGGAAAGTGGAATATCAACTAAACCTTTAAAGTCAGCAAAAAGCTTTATATCACCTAAGGAATTAGAAGTAGAAATTAATTTGCCTAACAAAGGGTTAATAAAGGGTATGGGAATAAAAAAAGGTATATCTTTAATAGTTGGTGGTGGTTATCATGGTAAATCGACACTTTTAAATGCTTTAGAGCTTGGAGTATATAATCATATTGAGGGTGATGGAAGAGAATATGTAATAACTGACAATAGCGCTATGAAAGTTAGAGCAGAAGATGGAAGGTCTATAGTAAAAGATGATATATCATTATTTATAAATAATCTTCCAAATGGAAAAAATACTACAAAATTTATTAGTGAGAATGCTAGTGGTAGTACATCACAAGCTGCTAATATCGTTGAAGCAATAGAAAGTGATAGTAAGTTATTACTTATAGATGAGGATACATCAGCTACTAATTTTATGATTAGGGATGATATAATGCAAAAATTAGTTTCTAATGAAGAAGAACCTATAACACCATTTATAGAATTAGTTAAAGGGATATATGAGCAAAAGCAAATATCAACAATAATAGTTGTGGGTAGTTCAGGAGATTATTTTGATATAGCAGATTCAGTAATTCAAATGGATTGTTATGAACCAAAGGATGTAACTTTAAGAGCCAAGGAACTTGCAAAAGGATTAATACTTAAAAGGATTGAAAATAATGATTTAAGTATTAAAATAGATTTTGATAGAAAAATTTTAAAGGGAATAATACAAAATGGACCTAAAGGAGTTAAAATTAAAACTTTAGGAACTGATGGAATTAGCATAAATAAAGAAGATATAAATTTAAGGGCAGTTGAACAAATAGTTGATAAAGAGCAAGTAACCTCAATAGGATATATAATGAAATGGGCAGAGGATAATGCTATTGATAATAATTCAACTTTAAAAGAGGTTACAGATAAGATATTAAATAGAATAAAAGAAAAAGGATTAATATCAATTAATAATTCAAAAGGTGGAGCTTGCAATTTGGCTATGCCAAGAAGACAGGAAATAATGGCAGCTTTTAATAGATATAGAAAGCTTAAAATTAAATAATAAAGTATTTAGTTATATTTAACATAAATTTTGTAAATAATATTTATGATATGTAAGAAAAGGAGAGATTATAATGAGTGATGTTATATGTACATGTCTTGGAATAACAGATGACACTATAATTGAAGCAATAAAAAATGGTGCACATACTGTTGAAGAAGTTGGTGAAGCAACAGGAGCTGGCACTATATGTGGTAGTTGCCAAGATGAAATTCAAAGATTAATAGATGAAAATAAGTAGTTTAATAAAGTATCTAGCATTAATGCTAGATACTTTATTTTTATAAATAAAACATTTAGTAAAATTTATTATATTTCACACTTTTAAATTTAGTTTCTAATTTTATTATCATATAATATCAATATAGAACTAAAAGGTATAAGGAGGAAAGAATTATGAAAAGTTTAATTATCATATGCTTTATAGTAATTTTTTTAATAATTATTGGATTAATTTTTATAGGCAATAAATTTTATAATTTAGCTATAAATCCTAAAGTATCAAAAGATATTATTTTTAATTCTAAAGATGAAAAAAATGAAGAAAAATTAACAAAAGATAAAACAAGTGGTGAAAATGCAAAAGAAGATTTAAAGTGGTTTTTAAATGACTCAAATTATGAAGATATTTATATTAATTCATATGATGGGTTAAAGCTTCATGGATATAAGATTAAAAATAAAAATGATACAAATAAGTGGGTTATAACAGTTCATGGATATACGAGTGAAGGAAAACTTATGTCTAATTTTGCAAAACATTTTTATGAAATGGGATACAATTTATTAGTTCCAGATTTAAGAGGTCATGGAATGAGTCAAGGTGATTATATAGGAATGGGTTGGGATGATAGATTAGATATAATTAGTTGGATTAATTTTTTAAATGAAAATGAAAGAGATAATATAACAATATTACATGGAATATCAATGGGTGGAGCAACAGTTATGATGACATCTGGAGAAGAACTTCCAAGCAACTTAAAATTGATAATAGAAGATTGTGGTTATACTTCAGTTTGGGATCAATTTGCATATGAATTAAAAGTTTTATTTAAGTTACCACCAATTCCTTTTATGAACGTGGCAAGTTTAGTGTGTAAAATTAGAGCAGGGTACTTTCTAGGAGCTGCATCATCAGTTAAACAATTGGCAAAAGCAAAGGTTCCTATTTTATTTATTCATGGAGATAAGGATGATTTTGTTCCTTTTTATATGTTAGATAAAGTTTATAGTGCTGCTAATTGTAAAAAAGAAAAGTTAGTAATAAAAGGAGCTGGACATGCTAAAGCAGCTACAGTTAATCCTAAAAAATACTGGGAAACAGTAAGGGAGTTTATTGATAAAAATATTTAATAAGTTAAATAAAATATAAAGAATGGGGAGTAATGAACTTGAAATTAAAAAATAAAGAGTTAATAGCTAAAATAACGTTAATAGTAGCAATTATAGGAGAAGTTTTATGTGGAGGAATTATATTCTTTGATATTTATTCAGGAAAAAGTACATTTTCAGATCAAATCAAAAATATAATAGCTTTAATTGCAGTTATGATATATGGAATATATATTTATAGGAAATCAGTAAATAAAAGAAAAAAATAATTTTTTCTAAATTTAAATGGAGGTATTAAATGAAAAAGTTAAGTCATGGTTGTACCTTAGATTGTTTTGATTGTTGTAAGTTTAATATTTATGTAAATGATAGTAAAGAAATTAAAATAGAAGGTGACAAAAATCACCCATATACTAAAGGAATTATATGTAAAAAGGGATTAGCTCATCTAGATAGATTAAATCATAAAGATAGAATATACAAACCTATGATTAAAAGAGAGAATAAATGGATTGAAATATCTTTTGATGATGCATTGGATATTATTGCTAAAAAGCTAAAATATTATAAAGAAGAATTTTCTTCTAATTCAATATTGTATTATGAGCAATATGGTAATGGGTCTATTTTAAAAAGTATTGGGGATATATTTTTTAACTTTTATGGGGGAGTAAGTAAACAAAAAGGTGGACCATGTTGGAGTGCTGGAATTGCTGCACAAAAATTAGATTTTGGCGACTCAAGAAGTCATTCCTTAGAAGATATGCTAAACAGTAAAAATATATTTGTGTGGGGAAAAAATCCTGCAAATACAACAATTCATACTATGCAAATGATAAAAAAGGCAAAGGATAAAGGTGCTAAAATAATAGTTATTGATCCAATATATACAAATACAGCAAAGTTATCTGATGTTTATATACAAATTAAACCTGGTGGAGATGGTGCATTAGCATTAGCTATGGGAAAATTAATAATAGAAGAAAGACTTCATGATGATAATTATATAAAATCATATGTTTTAGGATTTGATAAGTATAAGAAATATTTAGAATCATTAGATTTCAATATATTATTAAATAAATGTGGAGTTAATTTAGATGATTTACATAAGCTTGTAAAATTATATACAGAAAGGTATTCAACTATACTTTTAGGATATGGAATACAAAAATATAAAAATGGTGGAAATACAATAAGAGCGATAGATACATTAGGAGCTATAACAGGGCAAATAGGAGTAAGTGGCGGTGGAGTTAATTATGCTAATAAAGTTTATCCATCAGTTTTAAATACAGATCCTTTTAATAGTGAAAACTTTTGTATCAATAGAAAATTTTATACTAGTGATATAGTTAGCTTTATAAATGAATCTATTAATGCTAATACATATTATAAAGATAATATTTATATTAAAAAACCTAAGATTAAAGATGACTTGACTAAAAGCAATGTTCTTATAAAGATGGCTGTAATAGTAAAGAGTAATTTATTAAATCAATTACAAAATTTAAACGGATTAAATAGTGCTATTGATAAAATAGATTTTAAAGTTTGCTTTGATATGTTTATGACTGATACTGCAAAAAGGTGTGATTTATTTATTCCAACAACAAGTACTTTAGAAAGCGAAGATTTACTTTATAGTTCAATGACTAATCCATATATAATATATAATGAAAAAGTTGTAGAGCCATTAGACAAAAGAATGGATGAATATGAATTTTTTAAGGAGTTAGCTAAAAAATTAAATATAAAAAATTATCCTTTTGTATCTAAAAGAGAATATATCGAAAAAATAATACAACCTCTTAATAAATATATAGATGATATATCTATAGAAAAAATAAAAAATAATTATATAACAATACATGATTCAGTTGCATGGAGAGATAAAAGGTTTTTAACTAAGTCGGGAAAATTTGAAATTAATTTATATAAAGAGGATTTTATTGAAGATAATAATAATAAATTTAGGTTGTTAACTAATCACAGCAGAGATACTTTATTTAGTCAACATATGATGGATAAAGAAGGAATATCAAAAGCATATATAAATGAATCTATGGCTAGTAATTTAAAAATAAAAAGTTATGAAGAAGTAACATTAAAATCTAAAAATGGAAGTATAAATGTAGAAATTATAATAGATAATTCTATTGCTGATTATGTTGTAATGATGTATGTAGGTTGGTGGACAAAACATGGAAATCCTAATTACATAACTGTTTCAGATATATCTGATATTGGTGGACAAATAACCTATAATGAGACTTTTGTTAGTATAGAAAAATAAATTTACTTAAAAATATATTTAAATTAGAACATTTATGTTTATGTATAAATATAATAAATTTAAAAATAATTTATTATAAGAGGTTTAAAATGAAAAATAGTAAGTGGATGTTAGTTAAGTTTAGAGGTGAATTAGGAAAAGTTTCTTTTTCAGATGAGGAAGTAAAAGATATAGCTAAAAAATTAAAAATAGATTTTTCAAAAGAAAAATTTGATTTTAAACAATTTAAAATGGGATTAGAAGTTGAACTTGAACATGGAACTAAATTTCCAAATACTAATGTTACAAATAATGATCCAATTCTTACAGGACAAATCGCTTTAGCTCATTTATTAGAGTTTCCTGATTATTATACAAGATTGAAAAAGTTAGAAGATGAGGCAAAAGATTATTGGAGTAAGAAAAAATAAAGAAAACCTTTGAGTAATATTTAAATTTTACTCAAAGGTTTTTTATTTTACAGTTATTACAAAGTTAATCATATTACAGAAATGAATATTTTTTTATAACTAATAGATACTAATATTGTAGAAAATTAAAGGAGATGATTATATGGCTAATTTAAATGAAGTAGAGTTACAAAACTTAAGACATTTAATTGGTGGTCATAGTACTGTTGAAAAGAAACTAGAAGCTTATGCACAACAATGCACAGATCCTCAATTAAAAGAAATGCTTAAAAAAGATTCTCAAGATGCAAAGGCAAGCAAAGAAAAACTAATGTCATTCTTAGGTTAGGGAGGTATATAAAATGCAAGAAAAAGAAATGATAAGCGATTATTTAGCTTCAATTAATGCTAGTTTATCAAAATATGGTGATATAATATCACAAACAGAAAATGAACAATTAAGACAGACAATTCAAGTAATGAGAAATCAAGATGAAGCTCGTCAATATGCATTATTCCAAAAAGCAAAAGAAAAGGGATATTATATTCCAGCTCAACAAGCAACTCCAGAAGAAATTAATACTGTAAAATCTCAATTATCTCAAGGATAATAAAAAATAAAGGAATAGAAATTTCTATTCCTTTATTAGTTAAAATATAATTAAGATAATCCTTATAAGATTACAAGTTATATTTTAAGTTATTTAATATTTAAATTTATTATTTATTAGAATAAGTTGTTAATGAGTTAGATAGAATACTATATTTAAATAGCTATACCAAATATTTTGGTATAGCTATAAATTTAAAATAAAACATATTTTTTTGATATGTCATTGAATCCACATTCTTTTAATGATTCAAATAAAAATATTTTAATTTCTAAACTTGAAATTATTCTATCAGGATTCTTTTTTATAAAGTTAGTAAGCTTAGAGTCAAAAGTTTTTCTTATATAGTTTATATCAGATTCATTTAATATTTTGCCACAATCGCTAAAAGCACTTTTAATGCTTGTAATTAGTTTATTAATATCAAAATTTTCTAAACGACCATCTTTTTTTATTATTACCATAGCTAAACCTCCCTAAATACTAATATTAGTATTTTATCAATTAAAAGAAAATATTCGCCATAAGAACTATAACAGGTAATGTTACTATAGTTCTTTCAATAAATAATATTATTAGATCTTTTATTCCAACAGGGATTTTTGATCCAAGTAAAAGACCTCCTACTTCTGACATGTATATAAGTTGAGTTACAGATATACAAGCTACTATAAATCTAGTCATTTCATTAGTTATTGTAGTTGCAAGAACTGAAGGTATAAACATATCTGCAAATCCAACAATTAAAGTTTGAGATGCGGCAGCAGCTTCAGGTACTCCAAGTAACTTTAAGAATGGAATAAATGGTATACCCATAACTTGGAATATAGAAGTATATTCTGCAATCATAAGTGCTATTCCACCCATAGCCATAACTATTGCAAGTACACCAATCCACATATCTAAAACATTTTTTATTCCTGATATAAAGAAATCTTTTGCATTAGTATTACTTTCAGCTTTTTCAACAGCTTTTTCAAGTCCCCAAGAAAATGGAGTATATCCACTAGGAATAACTTCTAGATTTTTTGAATCTTGTCCTCCAAAATAAGAATCTTCTTTTTTTGAAAGAGGAGGTATTCTTGGAATTATTATTGCTGCAACTATTCCTGAAAGTGTAACTGTTAAATAGAAAGGTAAAAACATATGAGCAAGACCAACTTGTGATATTATAACTAAACAAAATGTTATTGATACAGCTGAAAAAGTAGTTCCGATAACAGCAGCTTCTCTTTTAGTATAAAAGCCTTGTTCATATTGCTTTGAAGTTAAAAGTATTCCTATACTTCCATCACCAAGCCATGAAGCTATACAGTCTATTGATGATCTACCAGGAAGATTAAAAATAGGTCTCATAATCTTAGTAAGAAGAGAACCTACAAATTCTAAAAGACCAAAGTCTAAAAGCAAAGGTAGTAAAAATCCAGCAAATAAAAATACTGCAATTAATATTGGTAATAAATCATTTAAAACAAGTCCTCCTGTATTTTCAGACCATATAAATTCAGGTCCTATTTGAAAATAAGAACATATAATAAAAATCATTCCTAATATTCTAGCTACAAACCATAATGGTGATACATTAAATAAATTATTTAGATATTCATTTTTTACTAAAAATTTTGGTTTAAAAATTTTTATGATTATACTTCCAATAACAGATATCGATATTAAAATTAAAGCCATTAGTTTTAATAAATCAGTAAAATTTCCTTCTATAAAATTAGCAAGAAAAGCTATAGGAATTGTTACTTGACCATCAATTTTACAAGGTATCATAAATAAAGATATTCCTATTATAGATGGAATTAAAAATTTTAATAATGAATTTAACTTATATTTATTCATACAATTACTCATAAATTACACTCCTTTTATAATTTTATGCATTAAAAATTAATATTTATACACTATGTATATTAATAATACATCAAAAATATGAAAAAAGATAGTGGTTTTGTTAAAAATATTTATAAATATACATAAGAATATTATAAATGCATCCTTAAATATACAGGTTTAATATTAAAAAAATAATACATACTATTAGTATAAGAATGAAAGGAGTGCATTATAAATGAAAAGAAACGCTATTCAAAATGTAAGATGTTCTTTAGATGAATTAAAACAAGCAGAATCAATGTTAAATCATGCTGCAATTACTGTTGAAAAATCAGAAAACAAAAAAATGATAGAAGATTCATTATGTTCAGTACATGATACTATTAAAAAAATAGAAAATACAATTTCTAATTATCAAGAATAATTAGAAATAGGATTTTTTAATAAAAAATAAATAGGAATAAAGAAAGAACTATCATATTTATGATAGCTCTTTTTTTTATTTTATTCAGAATCTTCCCATTCCATTGATCTCTTAACGGCTTTTTTCCAACCTGAATAAAGTTTGTCAACATCTTTAGAGTCCATTTTTGGTTCAAATGTTTCTCCAATACATTTCATTTGTTTAATTTCACCTTTATTTTGCCAGAATCCAACAGCAAGACCAGCTAAGTAAGCAGCACCTAAAGCTGTTGTTTCTATGATTATTGGTTTTTCAACTTTTTTACCTATTAAGTCTGATTGGAATTGCATTAAGAATTTATTTCTACTTGCACCACCATCAACACTTAAAATATTTATTTCGCAACCCATATCTGAAACCATAGCATCTAAAACATCTTTAGTTTGATAAGCTATTGATTCTAAAGCTGCTCTTATTAAGTGATTTCTATTAGAACCTCTAGTTAATCCTAATATAGCACCTCTTGCATACATATCCCAGTAAGGAGCACCAAGACCAACAAATGCTGGAACAACATAAACTCCACCATTATTTTTTACTTTATTTGCAAAATATTCTGAATCGGATGCATCTGTTATAAGTTTTAATTCATCTCTAAGCCATTGAATTACAGCTCCACCAACAAATATAGAACCTTCTAATGCATACTGTACATTGTCTTTAGTGCTAGCAGCAATAGTTGTAATTAAGCCTTTTTTACTTTTAACTAGCTCATTTCCTGTATTCATCAATAAGAAACAACCTGTTCCATAAGTATTTTTAGCATCACCTTTTTCAAAGGCAGTTTGTCCAAATAATGCAGCTTGTTGGTCACCGGCCATACCTGCTACAGGAACTCTAATTCCACCTTCTCCACCAAGATTTGTGTATCCATAAATTTCAGATGAGCTTTTAACCTCTGGTAACATATTTTTAGGAATATTTAATTCCTTTAATAATTTATCATCCCATTTTAAATCTTTTATATTGAAAAGCATAGTTCTTGAAGCATTAGTATAATCAGTTACATGAGATTTACCATTTGTAAGCTTCCAAACAAGCCAAGTATCTACAGTACCAAAAAGTAAATCACCTTTTTCAGCTTTTTCTCTAGCACCTTCAACATTATCAAGTATCCATTTAATTTTTGTACCTGAGAAATAAGCATCAAGAACTAAGCCAGTAGTATCTTTAATATATTCTTCTAATCCTTTTTGTCTAAGTTCATCACATATAGAAGCTGTTCTTCTACATTGCCAAACAATTGCATTATATATTGGTGTACCAGTGTTTTTATCCCAAACGATTGTAGTTTCTCTCTGATTTGTTATTCCGATAGCTGCAATTTCATTTGGAGAAATATTACTTTTTGCTATAGCTTCTTGTAAAACACCGAATTGAGAAGACCAAATTTCCATTGGATTGTGTTCAACCCAACCTTCTTTTGGATAAATTTGAGTAAATTCCTTTTGACTAACTGCAATTATATTTTGGTATTTATCAAAAATAATTGCTCTTGAACTTGTAGTTCCTTGATCTAAAGCGATTACATATTTCTTCATTTCACTCACCTCATATAAATTCTCATAAATTAACTATCTAAATAAGATTACGAATGCAAATGCACCTAGAAGTCCTCCAACAATTGGAGCAATTACAGGAATCCAAGCATATTTCCAATCTGAATCCCTTTTTCCTGGGACAGGTAAAATAGCATGTGCTATTCTTGGACCTAAATCTCTTGCTGGATTTATTGCGTATCCAGTAGTACCACCAGAACTTAAACCAATTACCCAAATTAGTAAACCTACAGCAAGTGTATTAAGACCATTAGCCATTGGAACTGCATTAATTCCTAAAATAGCAAATACTAATAAGAAAGTTCCAAAGAATTCACTTATAAAGTTGAATTTACCATTTCTTATTGCAGGGCCTGTACAGAATACACCAAGTTTTCCGTCTTTATCATCAGTAACTTCAAAGTGATTATAATATTGTATAAATACCAAAGTAGCTCCTAAGAATGCTCCAATCATTTGAGCAGTTATATACATAGGAACTTGGCTCCAAGGAAAATCACCTATGGCAGCTAAGGATAAAGTTAAAGCTGGATTAAAGTGTGCTCCACTTGTTGCACCAAAGATAAAGGCAGGAACAGCAACAGCAAATGCCCAACCAGTTGTGATTACCATCCAACCACTGTTTGTGCCTTTTGTTTTCTTTAAAACAACATTTGCAACAACTCCATCTCCAAGATAAATTAAAAACATTGTGCCTATCATTTCTGCTAGAAAGTTAACCATAAAAATACCCCCATTAGATTAGTTTTATAATACAAACATTAACTATAATTGTTAATGAAATATATTCGTTAATTAAACCTATATCTAAAAAACAAAAAAGTTAAGCATAGGAAAATAAGCTATCCTAATTTATGCTTAACTCTAAATCTCTACCACATAAACACCTAATATATTCAATTTGAATGTAAACACTTTAATGAAAACATTTACAAGAATAGTATATCATATTTAAACATAATTGTAAAAATCTTTTTTTATTAAATATATATTAAATTAAAAATATATTATGCTAAAATTAAGAACATAATAGAAAATAAAAAAATAAGGTTATATAATAAAAGAAGTTAAAAAATAATACAAGGGGTTGTAAAGAAAATGAACATTAGAAAAGAAATAAAAGATTCCAAGAGAATAGTTGTAAAAGTAGGAACATCAACATTGACTTATGAAAATGGAAATATTAATTTAACAAGAATTGAAAAACTTGCAAGAGTTATTTCAGACTTAATGAATTCAGGAAAAGAAGTTGTTCTTGTAACATCAGGAGCTATAGGTGTTGGAAGTAGCAAATTAAAGCTTAAAGAAAAGCCCCAAAGTATTAGAGAAAAACAAGCAGTAGCAGCAATTGGACAATGTGAATTAATGCATATATATAGTAAATTTTTTGGAGAATACAGTCATACTGTAGGCCAAGTGTTACTTACAAGAGATGTAGTTGAGGATGATCATATAAGAAATAATGTATGTAATACATTTAATACATTATTAGAAATGGGAATAGTGCCTATAGTAAATGAAAATGATACAGTAGCAATAGATGAGATAGAAAATATAGTTAAATTTGGAGATAATGATAACCTTTCTGCAATAGTTGCAGGTCTTGTTAATGCAGATCTTTTAATAATACTTTCAGATATAGATGGATTTTATGATAAAGATCCAAGAAGTAACGAAGATGCAAAGCTTTTAAGTAAAGTATCTAAAATAACAGAAGAATTAGAGGCGGCAGCAGGTGGAGCAGGAACAAGCTTTGGAACAGGCGGAATGATTACAAAACTTTCAGCGGCCAAAACTGCAAATAATGAAGGCGTAAATATGGTTCTTGCTAATGGTAAGGAGCCTTCAATATTATTTAATATAGTAAATGGTGAAGAAATTGGTACTTTATTTTTAAAGAATGGAAAGGAGAATTAGATGAGTGAATTAATATTAAAGGGACAAAAAGCTAAAGAAGCAGCATATATATTAGCTAATCTTACAACTACAGATAAAGATAAAGCTTTAGAAAAAATGGCAAATAATCTATTAGAAAAAAGCAATGAAATAATAGAAGCAAATAAAAAAGATTTAGAAAAGGCAATTCAAAATGGTACCAATAAGGCTATGCTTGATAGATTATCATTAGATAAATCAAGAATAGAATCAATGGCTGATGGGCTTAAGCAAATTGTTAATTTGCAAGATCCAGTAGGAGAAGTTATTTCTATGTGGAATAGACCAAATGGACTTCAAATAGGTCAAAAAAGAGTTCCTATGGGAGTTATAGGAATAATATATGAAGCAAGACCAAATGTTACGTGTGATGCAGCTGGACTTTGTTTAAAAGCTGGAAATGCAGTTATATTAAGAGGTGGAAAAGAGGCAATAAATTCAAATATAGCAATAACAAAAGTTTTAAGAGAAGGACTTAAAGAAGCAGGTCTTCCAGAGGATTCAGTTCAACTTATTGAAGATACAAGTAGGGAAGTTGCAACGGAAATGATGAAGCTAAATGACTATATAGATGTCTTAATTCCAAGAGGTGGAGCAGGTCTTATAAATGCTGTTGTTAAAAATGCAACTGTTCCCGTTATAGAAACTGGAACAGGAAATTGTCATATTTATATTGATAAAGATTGTGATTTTGAAATGGCAAAAAATATAGTTGTTAATGCAAAAACATCAAGACCTGCTGTATGTAATGCTGCAGAAAGCTTGGTTATACATCAAGATGTGGCAGAAGAAATACTTCCTATTTTAGTGAAGTCTTTAAGAGAAAAAGATGTTATTTTAAGAGGGGACGAAGCTTCAAGAAAAATAATTAGTGATATTGAAGCGGCAACAGAAGAAGATTTTTATAAAGAATATTTAGATTATATTATGAGTGTTAAAATAGTAAAAGATATAGACGAGGCTATAAATCATATAAATAAACATAATACTGGACACTCAGAAGCAATAGTTACAAATAGTTATGAGAGTTCACAAAAATTTCTTCAAAGAATAGATGCAGCAGCTGTATATGTTAATGCATCAACTAGATTTACTGATGGGTCAGAATTTGGTTTTGGAGCTGAAATTGGAATAAGTACGCAAAAACTACATGCTAGAGGGCCTATGGGACTTAAAGAGCTAACAACAATAAAATATATTATATATGGTAACGGACAAATAAGATAAAAGTGGTGAGGGTATTAAATGAAACTTTGTATTCAAAAATTTGATGAATTTACAAATGATGATTTATATAAAATACTCCAAGAAAGGTTTGAAGTTTTTGCCTGTGAACAAAAGATAACATGTGAAAATGAATTTGATGGAAAAGACGAGGATTGTATACATTTATATGCAAAAGACGGAGATAAAATAGCTGCATATCTTAGAATACTTCCTAAAGGTGTTGGATATAAGGATGCAGTAGGAATAGGCAGAGTTTTAGTAAAAAAAGAATATAGAGGATATGGTTTAGCAAAAGTTGTTTTAAGAGAAGCTATAAAATATATTAAACATAATTTTAATAATGAAAAAATAAAATTATCTTCTCAGGAGTATATAAGAAGTTTATATGAATCACTTGGATTTGTTGCAATATCAGATATATATGATGAGGCAGGAATACCACATATAAAAATGATGTATAAAGGATAAATTAAAAGCCTTCAGTTTATGAACTGAAGGCTTAATTAAGATAGTATTGAAATAGTAAGTGTGGTCAACTCTAAAATTTTAGTAGCTGCCCTTACTATAATTTTCTGAATATTCAAACAAATTATACTATAAATTTAAGATAAAATCAAATTTATACTATATTATAGTATTTATATTAAAATATGTTACAATTAAATTGAAAAAATATAAAAAATAGGAAGTGGGATGATATGGCAATAAAAAAATATAAAAAAGTAATATATGCTTTTATAGCTATTTTTATTTTTTTAGGTATAGTAATATATTTTTCTAATCTTGATTTAAAATCAGACTTAAAGCCTGAAGCAAAAGGCTTTCAATGGGAAGTTACAAAAAATAATAAAAGTATGTACTTAATAGGGACTATGCATCCTATAAATAAAGAATATAATTATTTCAATAAAAATGTAAAAGATATAATAAGAAAAACTGATGTATTAGCAGTTGAAATAAATCCATCTAAAGAGGAAATAGATAATATTAATGCAAAAAATGTATATATAAATGGACATAGTATAGAAGATGAACTTAATAAAAATCAAATAAAAAATTTAAAAAGTATATGTAATGAAATAGGTATAGATTATAAAGATATAAAAAATTTAAAGCCTCATATAATTATGAATAAATTAGAATCTGTTTTATATTATAAAGCAAATCTTGTAATGGAAACTTTTGATGATATGTTAAAAGATACTATAGTTAGTAAAGGAAAAAGAGTAGTTCAATTAGAAAATATGGAATTTCAAATTGATCTTTTAAGTAAAATTAATGGACTTGAATCATTAAAGTTAAATTTAAATAATTATAAGAAGGGAAAATTTTTAGAAAGTGGAGAAGAAACTATAAAATATTCAAAAGAACTTATGGATGGATATGCTAAAGGCAATAAAGCTATTATGGAAAAGGCAATAGAATTACAAAAGAAAAATCCATTAAGTTATAGGATAATGATAACTAATAGAAATAAAGTTATGGCTAAAAAGATAGATGAGCTTTTTTTAGATAATGAAACATATACTGTAGCTGTTGGTGCATTACATTTCTTTGGTGATGAAAGTATAATAAAGATGTTAGAGAATAAAGGTTATACGGTTAACTCTATAGAATAAAAAAGTGGCTTTAAGCCACTTTTTATTTGCATACATTTAAATTTTCTATATCAGTTAAAGTTTTTACTTTATATATATTTATAACTAAACCTAATAAGATAAAGTTTATAATAGCTGATGTTCCACCATAATTTAAAAATGGTATAGCTATATCAAAAATTGGGAATATTCCTAAGTTTACAAGAATACCAAATATAAATTTAACTGAAAGTGTAGTAAGTACTACTAATATTAAAGATTGATTATAAGAATTCTTAACTTTTAATAAAGCTTTGGATATTTTAAGCAATAATAAACAACTTATTGCAACTGTAAAGAATCCTGCTAAATAACCAAATTTATATATTATAAAAGTAAGTATAAAATCGCTAAGTGATATATTAATAGAGTGTAGATCTAGATTAGGTGCTTGCCCTAAAAGTACTGAATTTTCAAGAACCTCTTTAATTTGAGTATAAACATAACCTGAACCGTAAGGATCTAAGGTTGGATTTAAAAATCCAGTAATTCTATATAATCTATATGGAGCTGATAAAATAAACATTGCAAATAATGAAAATATTACTAATAGTGAAATGATTAAATATTTATTTTTAAAGCCTTTTAATTTAAGTATGGCAAGAACACCGATTAAATAAATCATTACACAAAATAAGTTTCCTAAGTATGTCAATAAGAACCCTGGTAATATAGTCAAAGCAAGCAGTTTTAAGAAATTAAATTTTTTAGTATTATAGTAAGAAAAGTCTTTAATTAAATCACATAATGATAAAAGTAAAAGTATTGGAATTAATTCTGCTAAATTTATAGAAAAAGAACCAATAGTAAAAAAGTATTTTATTCCATTTATATATTGATTAAAAAAACTACCAAACATAATTAAAAAAATAGAAAAACCATATATATATTTTGAATAAGTTTTTATTTTTGAATAGTTAAAGTAACTTGCAAGTAAGAAACATATTAAACCGATAATTGAAAATGTGATATGTCTACTAAGGAAATATGGACTTTGTATATTAGAAACATAATATAATGCTAAAATTCCAACAAGGGAAATAATAATTGCTGTAATTATTATGCTCCATTCAGTATTTGGTTTATGAACTTTATTTAAGCTTTCACCAATTTCTTTGTAGTCACCCATACTTTCTAAAGCCTTTTTTATTGCTATATTTTCATCATTTTCTATTTTAAGATGTATAAGAGCACTTTCTTCTATATGACATAACAATTCTTCTTTGATCTCTTTATGCAGTTTTTTATTTTTTACATTTGAACAAACATTATTTAAATAATTTATAACTAAATCATTATTCTCTAATCGCACAATGGCTTCCCCCTTAAAATTTTATTTACAGTATTACTAAATAAATTCCATTCTTCTTCTTTAGTTTGTAAATGCTTTTTTCCGGTTTTTGTTATAGAATAATATTTTCTTTTCCTTTTGGTTTCACCAGATTTCCAAAAGGATTCTATGAAGCCTTCACCTTCTAATCCATGAAGTATTGGATATAAAGTGCCTTCTTTAAAAGAAAAAATACCGTTTGATGTAGCCTCAATTTCCTTTATTATTTCATATCCATACATTTCTTTTCTATTTAGTAATCCAAGAACTAAAAGAGAAGTGCTACCTTTCATTAACTCCTTATCAACTTTCATAAAACCACTCCTTATTTTAAATTCAGCTTATACCTAGATAATCTATGCATAGATTATCTAGGTATAAGTATAATATTAAAAAATATAAATTGCAATATTTTTCCTAAAATAAATTTTTAAGTCAGCTATTTCGTTGATATTGTATAAAAAGAATGTATAATTTATAAATAAAGAAAATATAAAAACTAATTATGGAAAGGATATTATATGGTAAAGGATAATTACACTTTAATAACTGGTGGGACTAAGGGGATTGGATTTGAACTTGCAAAATTATTTGCAAGGGATAGTAACAATTTAATCATTGTTGCAAGAAATGTTAATGAACTTATTGAAGTTAAAGAGTTTTTAGAAAATAAATATAAAATATTTGTGGAAATATTAGATTTAGATATAAGTGTGGATAACTCCGTTGAAAAAATTATAAATTTTGTGGAAGAAAAAAATTTAATTGTGGATAACTTAGTTAATAATGCTGGAGTCGGAAGTTTTGGTTATTTTGACGAAATAGATGAGAAAAAAGATTTAAACCTTATAAATATAAATATTATAGCATTAACTAAACTTATAAAATATTTTTTACCTAAATTAAAAAAAATGAATGATGGTGGAATATTAAATGTTGCATCAACTGCAGCATTTATTGGGGGACCAAAAATGAGCACATATTATTCTTCAAAAGCATATGTACTGACTTTATCTGAAGCTTTATATGAAGAAGCAAAAGAGTTTGGAGTAACAGTAAGTTGTCTTTGTCCTGGACCTGTAAAAACATCTTTTCAAAAAAATGCTGGAATTATTAAGTCTGAAAAAGCAAGAAAATATTTAATGGATGCAGAAATAGTAGCAAAGTGTGGGTATAATGGCTATAAAAAAAAGAAAGACATTATAATTCCAGGTTTTAAAAATAAAGTTATGATTATAGCTACAAAGTTTTTTCCAAGGAGTATAATAAGAAAAATAATATTTAATACAAATAAGTAGGAGTGTAAAATATGGGGATTTTTGAAGGGTATCTTTTAGTTTCAGATATGGATGGAACTTTATTAAATGATAAAAGAAAAATATCAGATGATGATAAAAATGCTATAAAGTATTTTAAAGAAAATGGAGGTTTATTTACTATAGCAACTGGTAGAATGCTAGAATCAGCTGATAGGTTTGCAAGAGAGCTTGATTTAAGTTTGCCCATAATACTTTATAATGGAAGTAAAGTTTATGATTATACAAGTGAAAAGGTAATTAAGGAGTATTTTTTAGAAGAAGAAAGAAAAGTAGTTATAAATAAATTACTTCAGGAAAATAAAGAAATAGGAATTGAAGTTTATTCTGAAGAAAAAATATATATATTTAAAGAATGTAAATATACAAAAAGATTTACTGGAAAAGGATATAAAGTAATATATGATATAGATGATAGTATTTGGAATGCAAAGTGGACTAAAGTATTAGTTGTTGGTGAAGAAGGTATATTGGATGAACTTGAAGCAAACTTTACAAAATATGATAGTGAAATACCTATAAGAAGTGGAGAAAGGTTTCTTGAAATTGTACCAAAATATACTTCAAAAGGACAGGCTTTAAATGATTTAATAAATGAATATAAACTCAATGATTTAAAGGTTATAACTGTTGGAGATAATATGAATGATAAAGAGTTTTTAGAAAATGCAGACTATGGTTTTATAGTTAAAAACGGAAATAAAAAATTATTAGATAAGGTTAAGTATAAAGCTCCAAGCAACAATGATAATCCTATTAAATTTATAGTAGAATGGATTGAAAATAATATAAAGTAATTAATTATCATAATGATAATTAAATTTTTAAATTTCTTGACATGGAAATTTATATAAACTAAAATAGTAAAAAAAGAATAAATTTAGAAAAGTTAAAGTACACTTTAAATTGGTCCCGTGAGGCCAGAAAGGAGTATAGAACTATGCTATTATTTAATGGAAATATTATAGCTTTGTTTAATAAGTTAAATTTAAATAAGAATGAATATACCAGGGCAATAGGGAGAGCAATTTCAATTTAAAGTAATTTGGTCTCTTTATTGTCCTTTTTGTTATGCAAAAATTTAAATTTATCTTTAAAGTGTATTTTTAGCAAGTAACTTAAATTTTTGAGGAGGGCTAAGCATGAAAGCAAAGCTTATATTAGAAAATGGAGTAATTTTTGAAGGAAAAGCCTTCGGATATCTTAAAGAAAATGTTGGAGAAGTAGTATTTACTACAGGAATGACTGGCTATCAAGAGGTTTTAACAGATCCATCATATCATGGACAAATAGTAACTATGACTTATCCTTTAATAGGAAACTACGGAATAAATTTAGAGGATATGGAATCAAACAAGCCACAAGTGAGTGGATTTATAGTTAGAGAAAAATGTGACATACCTAATAATTTTAGATGCGAATTAACATTAGATGATTATTTAAGACAAAATAAAATTATTGGTCTTGAAGGTATAGATACAAGAGCATTAACTAAAATTCTAAGAAGCAATGGAACAATGAGAGGAATTATTGTATTAGATGATTCTAAATTAGAAGACGTTAAGGGTAAAATTGAGGGTTTTTCAAATAAAGAGGCAGTACATATTGTAAGTACTAAAGAAAAATATGAAATTGAGGGTACAGGAAAGCACGTAGCTGTAATCGACTATGGTATAAAAACTAATATTCTTAGATGTTTTAAAAAGAGAGGATGTAAGTTAACGGTATTCCCATCAAATGTATCATCAGATGAAGTACTTAGTGTAAATCCTGACTTAGTATTTTTATCAAATGGACCTGGAGATCCGGAAGATTTAAAGGGAGAAATAGAAACTATAAAAAATATTATAGGAAAGAAGCCGGTAGTAGGAATATGTCTTGGTCATCAACTTTTAGCATTAAGTTTAGGCGGGAAGACAGCTAAATTAAAGTTTGGACATAGAGGTGGAAATCATCCAGTAAAAGACTTAGAAACAGGAAAAGTACATATAACATCACAAAATCATGGTTATTACGTAAATAACATTCCAAAGGATGTAGAAGTAACTCATGTAAATATAAATGATGAAACAGTAGAAGGAATGAAGCATAAAGTTATGCCAATATATTCAGTTCAATTCCATCCTGAGGCATCAGCTGGCCCTAAGGATTCAGAATATATATTTGATAGATTTTTAAATTATGCACTATAAGATACTTTAGGAGGATTGAAGTTATGCCATTAAATAAAGATATTAAAAAAGTTTTAGTTATAGGATCAGGACCGATTATTATAGGACAAGCAGCTGAGTTTGACTATTCAGGAACTCAAGCTTGCCAAGCGTTAAAGGAAGAAGGAATAGAAGTAGTTTTAATAAATTCAAATCCTGCAACAATAATGACAGATAAAGAAGTTGCAGATAAGGTTTATTTAGAGCCACTTACATTAGAGTTTGTTGAAAAAGTAATAGAAAAAGAAAGACCAGATAGTTTACTTGCAGGAATGGGGGGACAAACTGGGTTAAATCTTGCAGTAGAGCTTTATGATGCTGGAATTTTAGATAAATATAACGTAAGAGTAATAGGTACATCTATCGAATCAATAAAAGAAGGAGAAGATAGAGAGTTATTTAGAGATATGATGAACAGAATAAATGAGCCAGTTATACAAAGTGAAATTGTAACTGACTTAGATGCTGGAATTTCATTTGCAAATAAAATAGGATATCCAGTTATAGTAAGACCTGCATATACACTTGGAGGAACAGGTGGGGGAATTGCTGAAAATGAAGCGGAACTTATAGAAATATTACAATCAGGTCTTCAATTAAGTACTATAGGACAGGTTCTTTTAGAAAAGTCAGTTAAAGGATGGAAAGAAGTTGAGTATGAAGTAATGAGAGATTCATACGGAAACTGTATAACTGTATGTAATATGGAAAATATAGATCCAGTAGGAATACATACAGGAGATAGTATAGTTGTAGCACCATCACAAACATTATCAGATAAGGAATATCAAATGCTTAGAACTGCATCAATTAATATAATAAACGCAGTAGGAATTGAAGGTGGTTGTAATGTACAATTTGCTTTAAATCCAGAAAGTTTTGAATATGCAGTAATAGAAATAAATCCTAGAGTTTCAAGATCATCAGCTCTTGCTTCAAAAGCAACAGGATATCCAATAGCAAAGCTTGCTACAAAAATAGCACTTGGATATGGATTGGATGAAATAAAAAATGCAGTAACTCAGAAGACGTACGCATGCTTTGAGCCTTCATTAGATTATGTAGTTTGCAAAATACCAAAATGGCCATTTGATAAATTTTTTGGAGCTGATAGAGCTCTTGGAACAAAGATGATGGCAACTGGTGAAATAATGGCAATAGGGGCAAATTTTGAGCAAGCTTTCTTAAAAGGCATAAGAAGTTTAGAAATCGGAAGATATTCATTAGATTACAAGAAGTTTAGAGATTTAAGTATGCAAGAACTTAAAGAAAGAGTAATGGTTCCAGATGATGAAAGAATCTTTGCATTAGCAGAAATGCTTAGAAGAGATTATAGAATTGATATGGTATGCCATATAACAGGAATGGACAAGTTCTTTATAGAAAAAATAAAATGGATAGTAGATGAAGAACAAAGATTAAAGTTAAGTAAAATTGAAGATTTAAACAAAGATTGGTTATTAACATTAAAGAAAAAAGGATTCTCAGATAAAGCAATTGCAGACTTCTTAAATGTTAGTCCAGAAGAAGTATATAAATTAAGAAATATATGGAACATTAAACCGGCATATAAAATGGTTGATACTTGTGCTGGAGAGTTTGAAGCACTATCACCATATTATTATTCAACTTATGAACAATATGACGAGGTTAAAGTAACAAAGGATAAAAAGAAGGTTATAGTAATAGGATCAGGACCAATTAGAATAGGACAAGGTGTTGAATTTGACTATGCTTCAGTTCATTGTGTTAAGTCATTAAAGAACATGGGAATAGAAACAATAATAGTGAATAATAATCCAGAAACAGTAAGTACAGATTTTGATATATCAGATAAATTATACTTTGAACCATTAACAGAAGAAGATGTATTAAATATAGTTGAAAAAGAAAATCCAGATGGAGTAATTCTTCAATTTGGAGGACAAACAGCTATTAAACTTGCAAATTTCTTAAAAGAAAAAAATATACCAGCACTTGGTACAACAGCAGATCAAATTGATATGGCAGAAGATAGAGAAAAATTTGATGAGCTATTAGAAGAACTTGGTGTAGCTAGACCAAAAGGAAAGGGTGTATGGTCAGTTCAAGAAGGTTTAAATGAAGCGAAAATTCTTGGATTCCCAGTACTTGTTAGACCTTCATATGTACTTGGTGGTCAAGGTATGGAAATAACTCATGATGAGGAAGAATTAACATACTACTTAACAAATGCTTTTAAAAAAGATACAAAAAATCCAATTCTTATAGATAAATATTTAATGGGTAGAGAAATAGAAGTTGATGCTATATCAGATGGTTGTGATATATTAATACCAGGAATAATGGAACACTTAGAGAGAGCAGGAGTTCATTCAGGTGACAGTGTCACAATGTATCCAAGTCAAAATATAAGTAAAGAAATAAAAGATAAAGTATTAGAATATACAAAGAAACTTGCAACTTCAATAGGAATAAAAGGTATGATAAACATTCAATTTATAGAGTTTGAAGGAAATCTTTATGTAATAGAAGTTAATCCAAGAGCTTCAAGAACTGTTCCTTATATAAGTAAGGTTTCTGGAGTACCAATAGTAGACCTTGCAACAAAGGCAATGCTTGGATATAAAATTAAAGATTTAGGATATGGAGTAGATGTATATAAAGAGCCAAATCTTGTATCAGTTAAGGTTCCAGTATTCTCAACTCAAAAACTTCCAAATGTTGAAGTATCTTTAGGACCTGAAATGAAATCAACAGGGGAAGTCTTAGGAATTGGAAGAAATATAAAAGAAGCTTTATATAAAGGATTTGTTGCTGCTGGTATGTTAAGCAATATTGATAACGGAAAAATACTTGCAACAATTAAGAAACATGATAAGAAAGAATTTTTACCAATGGCAATAGAACTTTCAAAACTCGGATATAAATTCGTAGCAACAAAAGGAACATGTAAATTATTAAAAGATAATGGAATTGAAGCTGAAGAAGTAAGAAAAATCAATGAAGAAAATCCAAATATATTAGATGTAGTAAAGAATAAAGAAGTTGATTTAGTAATAAACACACCAACAAAGGGAAATGATTCAAAAAGGGATGGATTCTTAATAAGAAGGGCTGCTGTAGAGAGAAATATTGGAGTTATAACAGCTTTAGATACATTAAGGGCTATGATAAATGTAAGAAAAGAAAAATTAAATAGGAGGAATGATTTAGAGGTTTTTAATATAGCTGAAATATAAAAATATTAATAAAATTTAAGGTGCTATGCAAATTGTATTTGTATAGCATTTTTTTTATATGACATATAGATATTTTAATCGACAAAGTTTTTGCTATAAAAATAAAAAAATAATTAGGAATATATAATTAAATAAAACATATATTGTTAACATAAGAAAAAAATATGTTGACATGCGAACCTCTGTTCGATAAAATATAATCAAACGTGTGTTCGTATAAAAGGAGTGTTATTTATGAAATCAGATTCAAGCGTTTTTGTAAAATTAAATTACAAAAATATTGGTGAAGTTAGAAGTCTTATTATAGATAGACAAGGTAATTTTGGAGAATCAAAAAAATATTTAATGTGTGCTGGAAAATGCGACAAAAATGGATGGACAATAGTATTTAAAGCAAAAGATTTCAAAGAAGCCGAGGAGATAGTAAATAGTAGCACTTTTAAGAACACGAGACATAAAGCTATTATGTATAACTAAAATAAGCGTTAATTTATATAAATAATGAAGAATAGATATTTAATATCTATTCTTCATTTTAATATTATATATTTATAATTGATAATTAAATATCTAATAGATTTTTTTCATATGAAGAATAAAGATCTCTTAAAGTACTCATTTTACTTTCAATTTCTAAATATAGTTCTGATGCTAATTCAAAATTAGAATTTTTAAATGCTTCTTTGATTTGAGTAAATAAGCATTTCTCGTTATAAGTATCTTTCATTAAGTGGTGTCTTAATTTATTTATTTCAGTCCATCTTGTAATATCTAAATCAAGAGCTTTTTCAGCTGCATGAAGAGCCTTAGTTTCTCTTATTTCTTTCATATAGTTAATTATAACTCTATGTTCTATTTCAGTTGACCATCTATTCAAAGCTGCAATTTTAAAGCTATCAATAATTTGATCAGTAAGTGCTGGATTTCTTTTTAATGCATTTATTTTTTCTTTATTACTATCAAGTTGCATTACATTTTCAACTACAGTTGCAGGTGCTTTTCCAAAATAGCTTATTCTTTCTTCTTCAGTAAAATCTTCAAACACATCTTCTTCAGTTCTATAGGCTCTAGATTTCTCTAGGTAAGTTGCATCTTCACCAGGCTTCTTTGAAAGTTCAGCTAATAACTCATCTTTTGATTTTTTTGATTCTGATGCATATAAAATACCATCTAGCATAGCCATATATGAAATAGCGATAGTAAGATATGTATTTGAATGTGGATTTGGAGATCTAAGCTCGAACCTAGTAGCCATAGGCTTATCTAAATCTCTTATTAATCCAACAAGTATAGTTCTATTTCTTGATGGATTATCAGGTGCTGCGCCTAAAGAAGTAACAGTACAAATAGGTGCTTCAAATCCAGGTTTTAATCTTTTTAATGAATTATTAGTTGAAGATATAAATGGATTCATAACTTCATAATTTTTAAGAATACCCATTATAGCTCCATATCCTATTTCGCTTAAGAAGTGTTCTTTTCCCATATGGAATAAGTTAATTCTTCTTCCATCTTTTAATTTGGCACTAACTCCTAAGTGAGTATGCATACCTGATCCAGCTACACCGTCAATAGGCTTTGCCATAAATGTAACATCAAGACCATTTCTTCTAAATGTTTCTTGTATTAAAACTCTAATAAAAAGTTCGTTATCAGCAGCTTGTAATGCAGATGAGAATTTCCAATCAACTTCAAGCTGTTCCATTATATGATTAAAGTTACCTGAGCTATCAAGTTTTGCTCTAACTCCTCCAACTTCCTTATGACCCATTTCTGGTTCAAATCCATATTTATCCATTAAATCTAAAGTTTGTTCTAAAGCAGTTCTTACACTACCTTTAGTTCTTGTCCAATATTGTTCTTGTAAAACTTGAGATGTTGATAATTCTTCTATTAAAGCAACATCATTAGGTGTTTTAACCCAAAATTCTAATTCTGTAGCAGAAGTTAAATTTATATCTTCTAAGTCATCAATACTTATATTATAAGTAGCTAAAAGATTTGGATTTTTATTAAATTCTTCTAATAAATTCTTTTGGAAGGTTTCAACAGAGGATTTAAGTATAAATCTTGAGTCAACAGGTTTATTATCATGATATAAGAAACAAGGAATTCTAAGTGTTCCGACAGGTTTGTTAGTTGAAGGGTCTATATTATCATAATTATAGTCAATGAACCAATTACAATCTAGATCAGCAATCATATCGACTTTAGCGTTATTTAGAGTAGCTATGTTAGGTAGTACTACTGAAGAACCGTCAGTTTGAACTGCAACGCCATTTAGGAAGGAATCAATATCGTCTAAAAAAAGAGATACTGGTATTTTTTCGTCAGTATCATTTCCTGATA
Source organism: Clostridium sp. TJA020 (assembly GCF_058310295.1). Taxonomy (NCBI): domain Bacteria; kingdom Bacillati; phylum Bacillota; class Clostridia; order Eubacteriales; family Clostridiaceae; genus Clostridium; species Clostridium sp. TJA020. The sequence continues at coordinate 103,217 of NZ_JBZEFC010000005.1, read as the reverse complement.
AATCAATTCCAACTAAGGATACAAATTTGATTTGTGGATTTTCTGTTAATATTTCTTTTATACTATTTTTATTATGTGTTTCTTTTGGTAGTGTGTAAATTAAATTGTCAATCATAATATATATTCTAGATATTATGCTATATTTAAAATTATATCTAGAAATAAGTCACATCCTTTCTACAGTTAAGTCGAATGAAATTATGAACATTTCGTTAAATGTTCGGAATTAAAATCTTAGAAAAATTTTACTACAAGATATATTTATAGTCAATAAATGAAAATAAAAATATTTATGTACATATAGATTTATTTTTATTAAAGTTATAGAATATGAAGTATATTAGTTTATAAAGAGTGGAGTGATTAGGCTTTGGATAAAAAACAATTGCCAATAGGATTTTTTGATTCAGGAGTTGGAGGTTTAAGTGTATTAAAAGAAGCTATAAAACTTATGCCAAATGAAAATTACATATATTTTGGAGATTCTAAAAATGCTCCCTATGGAACAAAGGATATGAAAGAGGTTAGAGATTTAACTTTTAATGCGGTTGAATTTCTATTAAGTAAAGGAATAAAGGCTTTAGCTGTGGCTTGTAATACAGCAACTAGCGCAGCTGTTGCTGAACTTAGGAGAGTATATAAAGATTTACCTATAGTAGGAATAGAACCAGCTGTAAAACCTGCAGTTGAATTACATAAAGATGGAGATATAATAATTATGGCAACTCCATTTACATTAACACATAGAAAATTCCAAAGACTTTTAGAAGGCTATAAAAATGAGGCGAATATAACTCCTATGCCTTGTGGGGGATTAATGGAATTTGTAGAACGTGGAGATTTAGATAGTTTAGAACTTAAAAATTATCTTAGAGATAAATTTAAAGACTATAAAGATAAAGATATAGCTGCAATAGTTCTTGGCTGTACACATTATCCATTTATAAAAGAGCGTTTAATAGAAATAGTCGGGAAAGATGTTCCTATAATAGATGGAGGGGAAGGTACAGTGAGAGAACTTAGAAGAAGGATGGGTTTAAAGGATTTAATAAATGATTCAACTGAAAGGGGAAGTATAACTTTCTATAATTCATTAGAAGATAATGAAATAATAAAATTGAGTGAAAGATTATTGAAATCTTAAAAAATAATAGTACTAAATTTAGTACTATTATTTTTTATTAATATGAAACATATTTAATTTTTAATCATATAATTAATTAAGAGAGAAAAATTTTTTAAAAAAGTTTGTTAAATAGTTGACAAATAAAAATGAACTTGGTATATTATAATTGTAAAATGAATTGTCAGAAAATTTGAAAAACAAATAAAATTTAAAGTGTTTATATATAAGAATTAATTTATGAGGTGATTTATATGATTATAAATGTTAGAGAGTTTTTAGGAGAAAATTTTGCTGTTGAAGATGCTATAGTACTAAGGGAACAAATAAAAAATAATTTAAATGAAGAAGTAGTTTTAGACTTTGAAGGACTAGATAGAGTACCAAGTACATTCTTAACTTGTCTTTTTAGTGAATTAATAAATAGAAATGGAAGAGAAACAATTTTTAACGCTATTAATGTTAAGAACTTAACAAACTATAATGATTTTTCAAGAGTAGTAATGGGAACAACATTTTTAAATTAATAAATGGAGTAAAATAATATGAATTTTTATAATCATAAGAAGTTATAGTCTTTTTAAATAAAGATAGTAACTTCTTATTTTTTATAAAAAATTATAATGAAAAAACTAATAAAGTTATCATTTAAAATTAATTCATTATTAACATGTTTGAATTATAATAATAAATAAAAATTTATTATATTATTAGGAGTGATAAAATGAGTATTATAAGTGAAATAATAAGCTTTATACTTCATTTAGATAAATATTTAAACATATTTATTATGAACTATGGTATATGGGTTTATGCTATATTGTTCTTTATAATTTTAATTGAAACAGGGTTAGTTGTTACTCCATTTTTACCAGGTGACTCTTTAATATTTGCATCAGCAGCCTTTGCGGCAAGTGGAGTATTAAATTTAGGAGTTTTATTAATTTTGTTATCATTTGCTGCAATAATAGGTGATACTTTAAACTATAATATAGGTAAATACTTAGGTAGCAAATTGCTTTTAAAAGGAGATTCTAAGTTTATAAAGAAAGAGCATATAGAAAAAACTAATTCTTATTATGATAAGTATGGTGGAAAAACTTTAGTACTTGCAAGATTTATTCCGATTGTTCGTACTTTTGCACCATTTGTTGCTGGAATTGGTTCTATGAAATATAAAAAGTTTATATCTTATAATGCAATTGGTGGAATAGTATGGGTATTTATAGTATCTATGCTTGGGTACTTTTTTGGTAATATATCATTTATAAAAAGCAATTTTTCAATGATATTTATATTTATAGTAATAATTTCAATTGTACCAATTATAATTACCGCTATAAAAGGAAAAGTAGCAAGCAATAATTAGGGTTAAACAATAATTTGTTTAATAAGATTAAATGATATATAATTTCCTTATAATATTTATTATCTATTATTTTTATATGAATTTATATGAAGTATTTGGATAATAATAGATAATAGTTTAATTTTGAAAGGAGAATTTATTATGAAAAATCCAATAGTTACAATTGAAATGGAAAATGGGAAAGTTATAAAAGCAGAATTATATCCAGAGGTAGCAGAAAATACAGTTGATAATTTTATACATTTAATAAATATGGGATTCTATGATGGGTTAATATTTCACAGAGTAATTCCAGGATTCATGATTCAAGGAGGATGTCCAGAAGGAACAGGAATGGGTGGTCCAGGATATTCAATTAAAGGAGAGTTTACAAGAAACGGATTCAAAAATGAATTAAAACACCATAGAGGAGTTTTATCAATGGCAAGAGCTATGCACCCAGATTCAGCTGGTAGTCAATTCTTTATAATGGTTGCTGATGCTCCACACTTAGATGGACAATATGCTTCATTTGGTAAAGTAATTGAAGGAATTGAAGTTGCTGATGAAATAGTTAAAGCTCCAAGAGATCGTATGGATAGACCAAGAGAAGATCAAAAGATAAAGAAGGTTACAGTAGATTTAGGGGATTATAAAGCTAAAGAACCACAAATATTAGAAGATTAAGAGGTGAGCTAAATGGTAAAAAGTAAAGCTTTATTAGTACATGGCTTATCAGAAGAAGAAATAAATTCATTAAAACCATTAGCTAAAATAATAGAAATAAAGCCAGAAATGGTAGAATTAAAAATACATGAAATAGCTTCAGGAAAAGTAGTTGAAGAAATTATTGAAGAAACAGAATTACCTGATGAGAAAGCTATATTATTTAGTGGATTTTCAGATAAGGAAGTTCAAGTTTTGGTGAAGAAAGTAAGAAGTTCTGTTCAAGGCGGGGTACTTGCAGTAGTAACTCCAATGTCACGTAACTGGTCATTTAAATATTTATTAAGCCATCTTATAGAGGAAAGAGAATGGTATAAGAGTCAGAACAAAAGAGGAGTGTAATAAGTTTTGAGTAGAGTTGGGAATAAGATAAAAGAAGCTAGACTTAAAGTTAATATGCCTCAAAAAGTATTAGCTAAAAAGCTTGGTGTTTCAGAGAAATTTATAAATGAAATAGAACTTGGTCGTAGAATTGCTCAAGAGAGTTTAATAAATAAAGCGGCTAAAGTTTTAAATGTAGATTTAAATGATGTAAATATGGTAGTTACAGATGAAGATTTAATGAATGAAAAGAAACTTGCTAAAGATATAAAACCAAGTTTTAAAAAAGATAATAAGTCTGATGCAGTATGGGAAAATGCATTTTCATCTGTTCTAAAAAATGTTCCGATATATGATTATTCTTTAAATAATGCAAAAGGATATAAGGAATTACCAATACACTCTAATAAAATTGAAGGATATCCTCAAGATAAAGTTATCTATATTGAAATTCAAGATGACGATATGAGTGGATTTAGAATGGCAAAAGGTGATTTGGTATTTGGACATTTAGTTACAGAGTTTAGTCAAAATGGTTTTTATTTAGTTCATTATAAAGGCTCAACAAAAATTAGGGAAATAAAAAAATTAGATAATGCAAAAGCTTTATTAATGAGTAATAGAAGTGGACTAATGACTGAAACTGTTGAATTTAAAAACATGAAGTTAATAGCGAAATTAGATAAAATAGAAATAAAACTTTAAAAGTGCATCTATTATAGATGCACTTTTTTTATATCAAAAAACATAGTAAGTCCATATTATACTAATTATATAAATAATTTTGAGGTGAAATATATATTGGAAAATAATATAAATTATTCACTAGGAAAATATAGATCATTAACTAAAGATATAATTAATAGAATTAATAATTTCAAAGGTAAAGTTGTTGAAGGACAAAATTTAATTGAAGTTATAATAATTAGTGGGGATAATGTGGATAATATTTCACAAATTGTGGATAACTTAGGAGGGAAATATGAAAATTTGGGATATGGTTATGGAATAGTAACTGTACCTGTGGATAAGTTATATCAATTAGAACAATATAAAACAATACAATATATTGAATTACCAAAAGAGTTATATATATCAGATTCTAGTAGTAATAGAGCTGCATGTGTTCAAAGAGTTAGAGGAAGTTATGATGTTGATGGTACTGGAGTAGTTATAGGATTTATAGATACAGGAATAGATTACATGCATCCAGCATTTAGAAATGAAGATGGGACTACAAGAATTGAATATATATATGATTTAAGTTTAGATGGTAAAGTATATAATAAAAATCAAATAAATGAAGCTATAAATAGTGTGGATCCAACTAATATAGTTCCATCAATAGATGTAATAGAGCATGGTACACATGTTGCTGGAATAGCTTGCGCAGGTGGGAATATTCCACAAAATAATTATGGAGTTGCTCCAAAAAGTTCAATAATAATGGTAAAGGCAAATAGAGGTAGATTTGCTTTAAGTACTCAAATACTTAGGGGAATTAAATTTTTAGTTGATAAGAGTAAAGAATTGAATATGCCATTAGTTGTTAATATAAGTTTAAGTACAAATGATGGAGCTCATAATGGAAATTCATTATTAGAAAAATATATAAGTACAGTTTGTGACTTAGAAAGAATAACTGTTGTTGTTGCGGCTGGAAATGAAGGAGATGCAGCACACCATGTTGGTGGAGAACTTAGAGATGAGCAAGAGATTTCTATAAATGTTGAAGAAGATGAACCTTATGTTGAGTTAGCTATTTATAAGGATATATTGCCTAAACTATCTATTCAAATTACAAATCCAACTGGTAAAAGTAGTGGAGAAATATTAATTAATAATGGTCTTAATGAAATTTATTTAGATGGAGATAGAATAGTAATATATGCATCTGGCCCCAAGCCTTTTGATTTAGTTGGGGAGATAACTATAGCTTTTATAGCAGGTGGATTTTATTTGATAAATGGTGAATGGAAGATAAAAATAAAGGTTGTAAATGAGTATAGGGGATATTATGATATATGGCTTCCTATTAGAGAAGGATTAAATACTAACACAAAGTTTTTAAAGCCAACTCTTTTTAATACATTAGGAATACCAGCAACAGTTCAGAATGTTATATCAGTAGGAAGTTATAATTATTTAACTAATACAATATCTCCTTTTAGTGGAAGAGGTAAAATTCGAAATACATCATTTATAAAACCGGATATAATAGCGCCAGGTGAAGGAATTATAGCACCAGTACCATTTAATACATTTGATTCAAAAAGTGGAACTTCTATGGCTACACCACATGTTGCTGGTATAGCTGCATTACTTATGCAATGGGGAATAGTTAATGGAAATGATACATTTTTATTTGGGGAAAGACTTAAAAATTATTTAGTAAGAGGAGCTAAAAGAGATAGACCTAGCATAACTTATCCTAGTTCTTTATGGGGTTATGGAACTATTTGTGCATTTAATTCATTTGAAATATTAAGAAATGATTTAAATATTCCAGCACAGAATAGACAAATTAAGAGAATAAGAAAAATTGTTGAGTATGTTGGAGATTTAGAAGCAGCATTATCAAAATATCCAGATGTAAATTTAATTATTTTAGATGAAAATTTTGCTGTAATAGATGTTTTAGAAAGTGATTTAAAGAGGATAGTAGATACAACTAGTGAAATTGTTTATGTAGAAGCATCTCCAGTATATACTTTAAATGATGTTTCTCCAGTTGAAGCATCTGGAGCTACGTTATTTCATGATAATCCATACCTTTCTTTAAATGGAAGAGGTGTTATGGTTGGAATAATAGATAGTGGTATAGATTATATGAATAAAGAATTTATGAGAGAAGATAACACAACAAGAATATCTTATTTATGGGATCAATCTATAGAAGATGGAAAAGCACCTAGTAGTTTTAATTATGGAGTTGAGTTTTCGGAAAATCAGATAAATGATGCAATAAATGCAGGTCTTTCAGGTGGAGATCCATATTCTATAGTTAATAGTAGGGATGAAATAGGGCATGGGACTATGGTTGCTGGAATAATTGGAGCAAGAGGTAGAGAGAGTGAAGAAATAATTGGTGCAGCCCCAGATTGTAATTTTACAATTGTAAAGTTAAGAGAGGCTTCTGAAACCTATCTTAGAAATTTTGGAGTAACTAATAGTGGTATTGGAAGATATGAAAATGTTGATTTAATACTTGGAATAAGATTTATATTAAATAAGGCACGACAACTAAATGTACCTGTTGTAATATATATACCAGCTGGGACTAATGTAGGTTCTCATGATGGAACATCTATACTTGAAAGATTTATAGGAGATGCTTCAAAAAGGAGAGGACTTGCGGTGGTTGCTTGCACTGGAAATGAAGGAGATTCTGATACTCATACATCAGGTAAATTAGAATCAACTGGAGATATAAAAACAATTGAACTTAGTGTTGATAGAAGACAGCAAGAGCTATATATGGAAATATGGTGTAATAAACCTGATAAAATATCTTTATCAATAGTTTCACCTTCTGGAGAATTTATTGATAAAATACCAGCAAGACTTGGACAAATTGAAGAAGTTAGATTTGTTTTTGAAGGAACCAAAATGTCTATACAATATTTTATTCCAGAAGAAATAACTGGGGATGAATTAATAAGAATAAAAATGGAAAATTTAAGAGAGGGTATATGGCAATTTAGGTTAATAGGAGATTATTTAGTTAATGGTGGATATAATGCATGGATACCACAAAGAGAATTATTAGCTCCAGAAACTAAATTTTTAAATCCAAGTCAATATACTACACTTATGTTACCTTCAACAGCAGAAATGGCTATAGTTTCAGGTTATTATAATCAAAATAATAATGCGTCAGTTGGAAAGTCAGGAAGAGGAAATACTAGAGATGGAAGAGTTAAACCAGATATTGCATGTGGAGGAATAAATGCTACTGTACTTGTACCTGGTGGAGGGACTAAGGTTGCATCTGGGTCTTCAATTGGAGGAGCTGTTTTAGCAGGCTGTTGCGCATTACTTCTTCAATGGGGAATAATTGATGGAAATGATCCAGCTATGTATTCTGTGAAAATGAAAACTTATATAATAAGAGGATCTGAAAAGAGAGAAGGAGATACTTATCCTAATAGACAGTGGGGATATGGAATGATTAGTATGAAAGGATTATTTGATAATATAAGAAGTAGAGGATATAGTGAGTTTTATGTTGGTGATATGTTTGTAAGAAAGCCTAATAAATAATTTCACAAATATAAACATTAAAGCATAATCTATTTATAAAGTAATATTAAGGAGTAATTAATGGCTGAAAAGGGTCGATTAAGATTACAATGTTTTAATGGCGATAGCTTTATTCCGTTAGATGGTTGTAAGGCAACTATAACAACTAATGATGGTAATGAAAAAATTGTTGAATTAGTAACAGATTCTTCTGGAAAAACTCAAACTATAGAGCTTGAAACACCACCTTTAGAAAATTCTCAATCTCCATCAGGTGGAATACCATATAGTTTATGTGATATAAAGGTTGAGAGAAATGGATTTGAAACATTTATAGTAAGAGGATGTCAAATATATCCTGTAGAAACTGCATTTCAAGTTTGCAACTTAAATCAAATTAATACAAGTAGAGCAAGTAGACAAGAAGTAATAGTTGTACAACCTAATAGACTTGTTGGAGATTTTCCAAGGAAGATACCTGAGGATGTAGAGAAGGAATTACCACCACCATCAAGTGGAGTAGTTCTTCCAAAGCCAGTTGTACCAGAATTTATAATTGTTCATGAAGGAACACCAAATTCATATGGTGTAAATCGTAGAGTATTATATAGAGATTATATAAAAAATGTTGCATCAAGTGAGATATATTCAACTTGGTCAAGTAATACCATAAGAGCTAATGTTTTTTGTATAATATCATTTACTTTAAACAGAATTTACACAGAGTGGTACAGGTCAAAAGGTAAGAACTTCGATATAACAAATTCAACTGCTTATGATCATGCTTTTAGTTATGGAAGAAATATATATGATAATATTAGCAATATAGTAGATGAGATATTCTCAACATATGTAAGAAGAATAGGAAGAAAACAACCACTTTTAACCCAGTATTGTGATGGAAAAAATGTTAGTTGTCCTGGATGGTTAACTCAATGGGGAAGTAAGGAATTAGGTGATCAAGGAAGAACACCTTATGATATTTTAAAATTTTATTATGGAAACAATATAGAACTTACAACAGCAGAAGTAGTAAAAGGAAGTCCTAAATCTTATCCAGGTTATGATTTAACTGTAGGTTCAAGAGGAGAGCCTGTTAGAGTAACACAAGAATATTTAAATAGGATAGCTACAAACTATCCTTTAATTCCAAAGGTAGCTCAAGATGGAATTTATGGCAGTAGGACACAAAATCAAGTTAAGGTTTTTCAAAGTGTATTTGGATTACCACAAACAGGTATTGTTGATTACAGAACTTGGTATAAAATATCTGAAATATATGTAGGAGTAACAAGAATAGCGGAATTAAAATAATAATTAAAAAAATAAGCACTAGTATAGATTCTAGTGCTTATTTTTTAGCTATTTAAATAAGTTCTATTTTTTAAATAAAACTTAACACATTGAAATACAAATATAAGACTTAAAAATCCGAACAATGGATAAAGTGTAGAAATTAAATTTCCAAATCCTAAAAGAGATATTGGGAATGCTATAAAAATTACTAAGATAACAGACTTTTTAAAATTCATTTTAAATATTTCTTCTAATGTTTTGCTTATTGAATAAACATCAGATACTTCAGTCGAGAACATTTCCAATAATATAACCATAAGTAATAATGCTTGCAATATATAGCTAAAGCGTTGGGATACAAATAATAATGGAATTTCATATTGATAAATATAAGGTTGATTTATAGTTAGAAGTAAATTTATCATGAGACAAAGAATTGTTAAGCCTAAAGCACCAGAAACAACTCCTAATGTCATAGTTTTGGTATTTTTGATTCTAGTACTTAAAGGAACAAGAACACCACTACAGCATAAAATATTATATCCTGCATATAAAATTGTTGATAATACTAATCCTTTATCTTTTGGAGCCTCAAAAGATAATATATTATCAAAAGTTATAAGATCTCTACATAGGATAAAATAAAGTATCGTTATTGTAGTTATTGTAAATATAAGAGTTGGAACAATAAAAGAATTTACTTCAATTAGTCCATTAGTTCCTCTAAATAGGAAAAAAATAGCTATACCCATCATAATTAATGTTCCAACTATTTTTGGAAGACCAAAAAACTGATTAATAAGAGCACCACTTCCAGCAAGAATTATAGATGCGCTCGATATTAAGTAAATAGTTGTTATTCCACCAGTAATTTTTCCAAAAAAGTTTGGACTTATCTTATGTATTACATCTCCATAAGATTTTAGTTTGTATTTCATACCAATTTTTGAAATTATAGTTCCCATGGCAATATAAAATATTCCACAAATTATTATTGATATAAAACTCATTACACCAAATGAAGTGAAAAATTGAGTTATTTCTTTTCCAGAAGCAAGTCCAGCACCAACAACTGTACCAATAAAAACAACTGCAACTTGAAATATTTTAATTAACTCTTTTTTCAAAGTGTTACCTCCTTAAATAAAATTATTCTTAATAACAAATATACAAGCTAAACTTAAGATTTATTCTATTTATAAGTGAATAAGGTATATTTTCTAAGGAAAACTAATTATAAATATATGAATATAAGGAGGTAACTTCATTTTGAATAAAAAAAGAGTTTTAGCTATTTTTATGATTTTAATCTTATGTATAGTAGGATGTAATAAAAATATTAGTCAAAAGGATTCAGAAAACCAATTTAATGTTCAATTGTCTAAAAAGGTTGCAACAAGATATTTAGAATGTCTTAAAAGAAATGATATTGAAGGTGCTAATTCTATGTCAACTTCAAGTCTTGCATCACAAAATAAAGTTAAAGATTTATCTGATATGCCTATACTTTCTTTTTTAGTAGGTAATTTAGTGGAAACTGGAGGTAGTGCATATATTGAATATATTTGTGCAAGAAATAGTAAAAATACATTAAATGCAAGTTTAGATACAGTTACATTACAAGTTGCAAAGGAAGATGGAGAATATAAAGTATCAGATGTTAAGAGTGAGAATATAAAAGAGGTATATGTTGATAAGGATAATTTAAGATCAGTTATAAATGGAGCTGGAAGTGATGAATTAATTTTTAGATTAAATGATTTACCAACAAATATTTATCCTAAAGATATTACACCACCTATAAAAAAAGAAAAAATACCAAGGAATAAATTTTCTTCTTTAGGTATTAGTTATATTGGTGGAAAAATAGGATTTGCTACAACTGATGAAAAGGATAGTTTAATAGGCATTGCTACAGTTGAACAGGAAAAGCCATCAATGGCTAGTATTGGCGAGAGTATAGCTCAGGATTCAGGTACAAATTCTCAGGGCGTTGATGATAAAACATTAAAAGAGATATTTGAGAAACCAACAGCTCAAAAAATAATATGTTATGATATTTTAAGAGATAGTAAAATAGAAGATATTATTTTTACTGAAGGTGATGGAGATTTATTAGTTCAATATACTAAAAAGGGCCAAAAAGGAACTGGATTAAAAATTTATAAAAATCCTGATGGAAGATTGTTATCAATAGAATTTGAAAAGTTATTTCCAATGGATAAGTATAGTATAATTTATGAAATGGCAACAAAAACAGAACTTATAATAAATGTTATACCTGTTGGAGATAAAAATAATATATCTCAAGAAATATTAGGAAAGTATACTATAGATCTTGTTAAAGAAGAGATGAATAAAATATAGAATATTAAATAAAACCATTGAGAAATAAATTTTCACATATGATATTATATTTATAAAGGATATAAACAATTTGGAGGAAATCATTGTGAAAGAATGGAATGGTAAGAGGTATCATAGCTTAAATTATTTTTTAAGAAATAAATTTAATGAAAAAGTATTTAAAATATCATTAGATGGAGGTTTTTCTTGTCCCAATAGAGATGGAACTATAAGTAAAGGCGGATGTCTTTTTTGTAGTGAAAGTGGTTCAGGCGATTATGCTGGAAATAGAGTGTTATCAATAGGAAAACAATTTTGTGATATAAAAGAAATGATGAATAAAAAGTGGAAAGAAGGAAAATATATAGCTTATTTTCAGGCTTTTACTAACACGTATGCTCCAGTTGATGAATTAAGAGAAAAGTATAAGGAAGCAATAAAGCAAGAAGGAGTTGTTGCTCTTGCTATTGCCACTAGACCTGATTGCTTAGGCGAAGATGTTTTAGATCTTTTAGAAGAAATAAATAAGGATGTATATGTTTGGGTAGAACTTGGTCTTCAAACAGTTTCAGATGAAACTGCAAGAAAAATAAATAGAGGATATAAGTTAGATGTATATGAAGATGCAATTTATAGATTAAAGAAAAGAAATATTGATTTTGTAACTCATTGTATATTTGGACTTCCAGGCGAGACTAAAGATGATATGTTAAATACGGTTAAATACATAAGTAAAACTGGATCTAAGGGAATAAAATTTCACTTGTTACATTTAATGAAAAATACTCCTATGGTGAAGTTATACGAAAGAGGAGAATTAGAATTTTTATCACAAGATGATTATATAGATTTAATATGTAAAGGAATATCTATGATTCCAGAAGAAATGGTTGTACATAGACTTACAGGAGATGCTCCAAGGGATCTTTTAATAGGACCAATGTGGAGTCTTAAGAAGTGGGAAGTTTTAAATGCCATAGATAAAGCATTAGTTGATAATGAAATATATCAAGGTAAAGATTTTGAAAAGTAATAAAAAATAGCAAGAAAGCCCAAAGGGCTTTTTTGCATTGTTAAAATAAAAGTGAGGATGGAAATAAATATGAATATAGATGTTATTATTTCAGCAGATAATATAGACGAAAGTAAGGTTAAAGATAAGGTGGTAATTGTTATTGATATGTTAAGAGCAACTACTGTAATAACTACAGCATTTATGAATGGATGTAGAGAAGTTATACCATGCCTTACAGTTGATGATGCGTTAAATGAAGGAAAAAAATTTAATAGAGATGAGTTTGTTTTAGGTGGAGAAAGACAAGCTATGAAAATAGAAGGATTTGATTTATCTAATTCTCCATTAGAATATACAGAAGATGTTGTTAAAGATAAAACAGTTATAATAACAACGACAAATGGAACTAGAGCATTAACTGAATGTAAGAGTGCAAAAAGAATTTTTGTAGCTTCTGTAATAAATGGAGGTGCAGTTGCTAGAAAACTTATGGAAATTGGGGAAGATGTTACAATAATTAATGCAGGAACAAATGGAGAATTTTCAATGGATGATTTTATATGTGGTGGTTATATAATAAATGAAATGATGAGTATAAATGAAAATTTATATTTAACTGATGTAGCAAAAACAGCTAATTATATTTATGAAAATAATAAAAGTTTTCAAAGTTTTATAAAGGATGCAAGACATTATGGCGTAATGAAACAATTAGGATTAATTGAAGATGTAGAATATGCTATGAAAAAAAATATTACTGATATTGTACCAGAATATATAGATGGTCATATTATACAGTAAATTAAGTATTAATTTACAAAGTAATTAAATAAGGGGAAAGGCATGGGTAGGGATAGTTTTCCTAAATTTTTTAAAAAGAAAAATATAAATATAATTGAAGACTCTTCAGAAGAAAATTGTTACAAAATAGAAGTTGAATTATCAGATAGTGGTTCAAATATTCTTATAATATCAAGTTATCCTAAAAAGGCAAACTCAAGAATCTGTATAAGATTTTTAAGAAGAATAATAAGCTTTATTAATGATAAGCATTTTGATTATTTTGAAAAAGGAATAAAAAGTATTTCTATAGTTAATTTATTTTCTTCATATGAAAATAATTTAAATAAAGAAGGATACTTAGATAGTATAAATAAAAATGACGAAGTAATAAGGACATGTATTTCTGATAGCGATGTAATAATTGCAGCTTGGGGAGAGCCTTTAAAAATTGATAAAAAGGTTTACAGAGAAAGGATAACAGATATTTTAGAATTAATAAGAGATGATTTTCTAAATAGTAATATAAAAAAGTTATTCTTAAAGGTAGGAAAGTCAACTAAGCTTGGATATCCAAAACATTGTTTTGCTTGGGATTCTGATGATGAATTAAATAACTTTTTTAATTAAAAAAAAGCCATTAGGGAAATTTCTCTAATGGCTTTTATATTTATTTTAGTAGTTTTCAACAAATAATTCAAAGAATTCTTGTGGATGTAAGCAAGCTGGACATTTTAATGGAGCTTCAGCACCTTCAAATATGAAGCCACAATTTCCGCATTTCCATAATGTATCTTTAGATTCTCTCTTAAATACAATACCTTGATCTATATTTGCAGCTAATTTTCTATATCTCATTTCATGAGCGATTTCAGCTTTAGCAATCATTCTAAATGCAGTTGCAATTTCAGGGAATCCTTCTTCATCAGCTATTTTAGCAAATGTAGGATAAAGGTTTGAATTTTCATCATGTTCCCCTTCTGCTGCATATATTAAGTTTGTCTTAGTATCAGTAGGTAATTCTACTGGATAAGCTGCATTTATTTCAATTCCTTCACCTTGGAAGTCATCTTTTAAAAATTTATAGAATCTTTTAGCATGTTCTTTTTCATTTTCAGCAGTTTCCATAAATATATTTGAAATTTGACGATATCCTTCTTTTAATGCAGCACTAGCAAAATAAGTATATCTTGTTCTTGCTTGACATTCTCCTGCAAAAGATTTCATTAAATTTTCAGCTGTTTTAGTACCTTTTAAACTTTTCATCATAAACTCCTCCTAAGATTAAATCAAATATTTATGTCGGATAATTATTATTCGTTAATCATTAATTTTATTATATATCTATCTATATTTATATTCAATATTTGGGAGGTTAACAATTAAAGTTTAAATTTAACAAATTAAATATTTAAAAGAAAATATATTAACAATTTGTACAGCCTTTTAATTCATTAATATAAATTTAAATAACTTGGAATACGAAAAATTTTAGGTAATATGATTCATCTGAATTCCAAAGTATTGGGTGATCTGATGATTGAGTTCTAAATTCTATTTGTCTTAATGTTCTGTGAGCATCATGGGCTGCATCTGCTATGGTAGTTTTAAGAAGTTCTTCAGACATATAATGAGAACATGAACAAGTTACAAAATAACCGCCTTCTTTAACCATTTTAAGACCTCTAAGATTTATCTCCTTATATCCTCTTTTTGCTCCATTTATAGTATTTCTTGATTTAGTAAATGCAGGTGGATCAAGTATTACAACATCAAATTTTTTACCTTCTTTTGACCATGAAGGTAATACATCAAAAGCATTATGACATTCAAATTTTACTGTATCTTGAAGATTATTAAGCTCTGCATTTTTAGTTGCACAATCAACAGCGTGTTGTGAAACATCTATACCAAGAACTGATTTAGCACCGGCTATTCCAGCATTAAGGGCAAATGATCCAGTATGAGTAAAGCAGTCTAAAACATCCTTGCCCTTGCAAATTCTATGTATTGCTGCTCTATTTTCTTTTTGATCTAAAAAGAAACCTGTTTTTTGTCCGTTTTCTAAATCAACAATATATTTAACTCCATTTTCAATAATTTGAACATTTGTATCAAAAGGTTCTGTTAAAAATCCTTTTGTTTGTTCAAGTCCTTCTATCTCTCTAGTTTTAAGGTCACTTCTTTCATAAACCCCTTTAGCACCATATTCTTCAATTAATATTTTAACGATAATGTCTCTATATTTATCCATACCTAAAGTAGAAATTTGAATAACGTAATAATCTTCAAATTTATCTATAGTAAGACCAGGAAGAAAATCTGCTTCACCAAATATAAATCTACATGAAGAAGTATCAATTACAGTTTTTCTATAATCCCAAGCGGCTTTAAATCTTTTTTTGAAAAAATCTTCGTTTATTTCTTCATTTAAATTTCTTGTCATTATTCTTATTGCAATTTTACTTGCATCATTTATGTAGCCTTTTCCTATGAAATAATGTTTATGATTATAAACTTCAACAATATCTCCATTTTTATATTCTCCATCATATTCTTTTATTTCATCTGTATATATCCAAGGTCTACCTTGCTCAGCTTTTGCCTTTTTGCTTAATTTATGTAAATAGAATTTACTAGCCATTTATATTAGCTCCCTTCAAAATAATTCTTTAAAGATTATAACATAACTTTTTTATAGATAATGTAATAAAATCACTTGTTTTTTTCTCATAATGATAATATAGTATAAAAAAGATTTAAAAAAGATTAACTTTTTTGGGAGGACGTCATGAATTTATTTTTAAAAGAAGAAGCAAATAGATGTTTGTTATGTAAAAAACCTAGATGTAAAGAATTTTGTCCTATAAGTACGCCTATTCCTGAAATTATAGAACTTTATAGGGAAGAAAGATTTAATGAAGCTGGAAAGATTTTATTTGAAAACAATCCATTATCAGCTATATGTGCCATAGTTTGCCCTCATGAAGATCAGTGTGCAGGAAATTGTATAAGAGGAATAAAAAGTGAACCAATTCCTTTCTATGAAATAGAAGAAGAAATATCAAAAAATTATTTAAATAATATAAAATTAGATAAAATTAATGGTACTAAAGATAGAATTGCTATAATTGGTGGAGGACCAGCGGGAATAACAATAGCTTTTACTTTAGCTGAAAGGGGTTTTAAAGTTACTATATTTGAAGCTCATGAAAAAATAGGTGGAGTATTAAGATATGGTATACCAGAATATAGATTACCAAATTCATTAGTTGATAAATATGAAGAAAAATTAGTAGAACTTGGTGTGAAAATAAGACCTAATATAATGATAGGACCAGTTATAACTTTAGATAGATTATTTGAAGACGGATATAAAGCTGTATTTATTGGAACTGGTGTATGGAATGCTAAAAAGTTAAATATAAAAGGTGAAACTTTAGGCAATGTTCATTATGCAATTGATTATTTAAAAGCACCAGATGTTTATAACTTAGGAGATACAGTTTGTGTTATAGGAGCTGGAAATGTGGCTATGGATGCTGCAAGAACAGCAAAGAGAAATGGTGCAAAAAATGTGTACATAGTTTATAGAAAGCATTTTGATCAAATGACAGCAACTAAAAAGGAAATAGAAGAAGCTAAAGAAGATGGAGTAGAGTTTAAATTATTTAGAGCTCCAGTTGAAATATTAGAAGATGGAATTAAATTTGTTAAAACTGAAAATGTAGAAGTAGATGGAAAAATTCAAACAAGAACTTTAGATGGACAAGAAGAATTCATATCATGTGATTCAACAATAGTTGCTATAAGTCAAGAACCAAGATCAGTCATAGTTTCAAGTACAACTAAGTTAGAAACTAATAAATGGGGACTTGTAATAACAGATGAAGAAGGACATACAACAAGAAAGGGTGTCTTTGCTTCAGGGGATGTTGTTACAGGTGCTAAAACAGTAGTTCAAGCAGTTTCACATGCTAAAATAGTTGCAAATGCTATAGAAAAATATTGTGAAGAAAATAAATAGTAATTATATAACAAAATAAGCCATAACAAAAAGTTATGGCTTATTTTTATTATTTCATTGGGTTTTTGTTAGTTGAAGTCCATTGGTTATTTCCCTCTGTTTTAGGTTCTCTTTTAGATGCGGGAACACCATTAACTTCTACTGGAGTTGATATCCATTGATTGTTTACGGCACTTTTAGGTTGTTTAGGCATAAGTAATTCCTCCTTTCCTAACACTAATAGTTTTAGCAATAGGAAAGATTTAATTCGAGGAATTTATTTGTATTCGCCTTCATTATATTTGTCTATTAATTCTTGTATTTTAAATACACACCTAGCACCACCACAACATCCTGTTCCGGCACCAGTTGCTTCTTTAACTTCAGATATAGACTTAGCTCCATTTCTTATTGCATCTTTAATTGTTGCTCTATTTATAGCCTTACATACACAAACTTTAGTTAATTTATCCATTATTTCAGGTTTAACATTATTATTTTCCATAGCATACTCCTTTCCATAGTTTATTTATAAGTTAAAATTAAGTTAGTAATTTATTTTTATTTGATTGAATCTATACAATTAAATTTAAACATTAATACAATTAAAAATCAATAGTAAATAATAAGAATTATTTATTAGTTTTCGGTTTATAATAAAATAAGAATTACTTAAACTTAAGCAATTCTTATTTTATTTAAATATTTTCAGCTTTATATATAGTTTTATATTTTTTATCAATTAATTGAACTATTTGTTCAATTTCATCATTATGCTTTAAATTATCACAACATAAGTATTCTTTTTTAAATTTAACACAAGTTCCACAAGATGAACTTAAATCTCTTGGAACAGGCATTATTATCATTTCTAAAAATTCTTTTTCATAAATTTTTTTAAACCTTATTGCTCCAAAATGTGAAAAGAATGTAGCTATATATGTATTTGTATTACATTTAGTTTTTCCTAAGTTCAATTTTATACTCTCCATTATTTTCTTCGTAAAATACTTTATAATTTTTAGAATTAGCAAAACGAGTTATATTTTCAAGAGCAGGTTGACAATCAACAAGTATAGTATAATTATCTTCATTTGATTGTAGAGCTTTTTTTAATATAAGAACTGGTTCTGGACATGAGCGTCCTCTTGCATCAATCATAATTACCCTCCTAAGCTTTTTGTTTTTTTGTATTATAAATTGCAATTATAAGCATTATTATAAATCCAATTATTACAGCTAACTTACCATTTAATGTAGGTCCTTTTGCTGAAGATGCTAAAGCAAAATTATGAGCAAAAGCTGCACCTACTATTAAACCGATTACAGTTATAGCTGAATCCGTATTACCTTCACCTGTTAATATAAGTTGTCTAAGTGGACATCCACCTAAAAGAACAGAACCGAAACCTGTTAAAACCATCCCTAGCATATTCCAAAGGCCATCGGTATGTGCAACTGGTTGACCTGTAAAACCTGGATTAAAACCACCAACAATTAAGCTCATAACAAAAGCAGATATCAATATAGAAATAAATCCATATAGCATATTCCATTGACCAAATAGGACTAAATCTCTAATACCACCAACCATACAAAGTCTAGTTCTTTGTGCTAGAATTCCTACAATAACTCCTGCTGTAAGAGAAATTAAAATAGCGGCATGTTTTGCTCCAGGACCTTTACCAGCAGGTGTAAATAAAATAAATGTTGGAGCGGCTATAAGAAGTATTAAAAGAACAATTTGAACAATTGGAACTATTGAACCTTCAAGAGGTGTTAATTTATAAGTTCTTTTTAAAGAATATCCTTTGTTTAAGAAATAAATTCCTAAAAGAATTCCAAGAATAAGACCTATAAGACCAAAGATTGCATTTAAGTCACCACCTGCAATACGAAGAATCATTCTAAAAGGACAACCTAAAAACATTAAACAACCAATCATAATAAAAAATCCTAATATAAATCTAGTAATTGGTGAAGAGCCACCTCTTGGTAAAAACTCTTTTTTAGTAAGTGAAATAATAAAAGCACCTAAAACTAATCCTATAATTTCTGGTCTTATATATTGAACGGCTTCTGCTCTATGCAAGCCAAGGGCCCCAGCGGTATCTCTTAAAAAACATGCAATACAAAATCCCATATTTGCTGGATTTCCCATTAATACTAGTGATACAGCAATTAATCCTATAATAATTCCTGCTAAAATAATACGTAATTTTTCATTTTTTAAATTCATAGTTATATCCCCCTTATAATAGAAATTTTAACATGGTTTTACAAAAATGAATAATTCATTAATTCAATAATTATATTACTTTTATTGATTTTATCTATAAATATTTCGACAAAATTAAAATTTTAAATTATAATATTTATAATAATTTACATTAAAGGATATATTATGGAAAAGGGAGAGTTTTATGAGAATTAATGAGAAAAATATAATTTATTT
This sequence comes from Clostridium sp. TJA020, assembly GCF_058310295.1. NCBI lineage: Bacteria > Bacillati > Bacillota > Clostridia > Eubacteriales > Clostridiaceae > Clostridium > Clostridium sp. TJA020. The sequence continues at coordinate 83,559 of NZ_JBZEFC010000005.1, read as the reverse complement.
TGATAATGCTAGCACATCATTTCCAAAGCCTAATTCTGTATCTAAAGCGATGTTTGATTTTATTAATGAATATGGCATTAATATTAATCGTGGTGGATATAATAAGGCTTATGAAATAGCAGACTTGATTTTTGATACTAGAGAAAATATAGCAAAAATGTTTAATTTTAATGATTGTAAAAATGTAATTTTTACATCAAATATTACTACAAGTTTAAATTTTATTTTAAAGGGATATTTAAAAAAAGGAGATCATGTATTAGTTTCTTCAATGGAACATAATGCAGTTATGAGACCTTTAATACAACTATCATCACAAGGAGTTATGTTTGATAGAATTCCTTGTAATGATAAAGGGGAAATTCTTTTAGATAAAGTAAAACCTCTTATAAAAAATAATACTAAAGCGATTATAATTACACACGCATCAAATGTATGTGGTACATTACTTCCTATAAAAGAAATAGGAGAAATATGCAAAGAAAATAATCTTAAGTTTTTTGTTGACTCTGCCCAAACAGCAGGAGTTTTTGATATAGATATGAAAAAAATGAATATAGATATTTTAGCTTTTACAGGACATAAAGGATTGCTAGGACCACAAGGAATTGGTGGATTTATTACAACTGATTTTATGGCTGATAAGCTGACTCCATTAATAAGTGGTGGGACAGGTAGCGCTTCTCATAGTGAAGATATACCAAACTTTCTTCCTGATAAATTTGAATCAGGAACATTAAATATTCCAGGTATTTTAGGACTTAATGCTGGAATTAATTATTTAAATAAAATAGGTATAGATAAAATTAGAGATAAAGAACTTAAACTTACAGATAAGTTTATTAAAGAGATTAAGAGTATTGATAAAGTTAGAATTATAGGAAAAAGTTGCATAAATGGACGAGCTGCTGTTGTTTCTATTCAACCAATTGAAAAAGACCCAGCTCTTATATCACATATTTTAGATGAAGATTATGGAATAATGACTCGAGTAGGACTTCATTGTGCTCCAAATGCACATAAAACCTTAGGTACATATCCAACTGGAACTATTCGTTTTTCTTTTAGTCATTTTAATACAGAGGAAGAAGTTTATTATGCAATCGATGCTTTAAGGAGGATTGTATATGGAGCTTAAACAACTTGAGGCTTTTGTTACTGTTATTGATTATAATGGTTTTTCAGAGGCTGCAAAACAATTATGTCTTACACAACCAACGATAAGCACGCATATAAAGTCTCTTGAACATGAATTAAATGCGAAACTTATTAGTAGAACAACAAAAAAGATAACTGTAACTAAAGAAGGTGAAAAGCTTTATGATTATGCTGTTAGTATGATGAAGCTTAGACAAAAAATTTTAGATGAATTTACTTCTTCCAAAAAGAATATTATTAATATAGGTGCATCTACTATACCGTCATCTTATATATTACCTGAGATATTATGTGAATATAGAAAATTAGAACCTAATACTTCTTTTAATGTATGGCATTCTCATAGTGAAGGAGTCTTAAAGGAACTTTCAAATGGAAATCTTGATATAGGTTTTGTCGGAACAAATACAAATGATAAAGAATTTATATATGATCCTTTTTTTAGTGATGAACTTGTTGTTGCAGTTCCTAATAATCAACATTATGAAAAATTTCTTTATAAAAATTTTGATATAAAAAATTTACTTAAAGAGCCAGTTATTATGAGAGAAAATGGTTCAGGAACTAGAAGGGAAGCTTATAAATTTATAGAGAGTATTGGGATTTCACCAGATTCTTTAAAAATTATAGCTAGTATGAATGATCAAGAAGCTATAAAAAATTCAATAGCAAATGGAATGGGTATTTCAATTGTATCTAGTAAAGTAATATACGATATGGTTAAAACTAAAAAAATAATATCATTACCTATCGGAGAAAAAGAAACTTATAGATACTTGTACATAACGTATAAAAAGAATAAAATATTGCCAAAACACATTAAGAAGTTTATAAAATTTATAAAGAAATATTATAATGATAAATATTAAATTAATATATAAAGAATAAATCATTAATAATATATTTCAAATATATAGAAATTTACATAATTGACTTTTTAATATGCATAATATATAATGTCTTTAATAAAGACAGTGATTAGGAAAAGTAGTTAATTTTTTTACTTAAAGAGAGTAGTTGGTTGGTGTAAAGCTATAGTAAAAATTAATGAAAATCACCTAGGAGTTGGTGGCCGAACAGTAAATATTACTTATTAAGTTAACACGTAATTCTGCGTTAAAGAATAGAGTATGTTAGTACTTGAATAGTTGATTTCAATTAAAATAGTAAGAGAGAAAACTTATTATTATATTATTGATACTTTATCAATATAATTGATTTTGTAATACCATGGGTGGTATAGCGAGTAATTTACTTCGTCCTATAGTAAGGATGAGGTTTTTTTATTTATATATAGAAATATTTTAACAAAAAAAGCAATTAGAGAAAGGAGTTTTGACATGTACAAAAAAGTAGAACTTACAAATGGTTTTGTAGGTATGGAAAAAGAAGTAGCTGACCTTTGGAAAGCTAGAAATGTAATTAAAAGAAATTTTGACATGAATCAAGATGGTGAATATTTTACTTTTTATGATGGACCGCCAACAGCAAATGGAAGACCTCATGTAGGACATATTTTAACTAGAGTTATGAAGGATATAATCCCAAGATATAAAGTTATGAAGGGATTTAAAGTTATAAGAAAGGCTGGTTGGGATACTCACGGATTACCAGTTGAGCTTGAAATAGAAAAGAAACTTGGAATTTCAGGTAAAGAGCAAATAGAAGAATACGGAGTAGAAAAATTCGTAAAAGAATGTAAAGAAAGTGTTTTCACATATGTTAACATGTGGGAAAAAATGACTGATAAAATTGGTTACTGGGTTGACATGGAACACCCATATGTAACATATCATAATCCATACATTGAATCAGTATGGTGGGCATTAAAACAAATGTGGGATAAAGATCTTTTATATAAAGGTCATAAAGTTATGCCATATTGTCCAAGATGTGGAACAGGTCTTTCATCACACGAAGTATCACAAGGATATAAAGATGTTAAGGATTTAACTGCAGTTGCTAAATTTAAAGTAGCTGGAGAAGAAAATAAATATATACTAGCTTGGACAACAACTCCTTGGACATTACCTTCAAACGTAGCATTATGTTTAAATAAATCATATGATTATATTGAAGCTAAGGTTGGAGATGAAACGTATATTTTAGCTAAAGAGTTAGCACCAAAAGTACTTGGTGAAGAATTTGAAGTAATTAAAGAATTTAAGGGTGCAGATATTTTAGGAATGAAATATGAGCAATTATTACCATTCCACAAGCCGGAAGGTAAAGCATTTGAAGTAATTCATGGAGATTTTGTAACTCTTACAGATGGTACAGGAATAGTTCACATAGCACCAGCTTATGGTGAAGATGATAATTTAGTTGCTAAAAAGAATAATATGGCATTTATAAATTTAGTTGATGCAGAAGGTAAGTTCGTTGCTGAAGTAACACCTTGGGCTGGAAAATTTGTTAAAAAGTGCGATCAAGCAATTTGTGATTACTTAAAAGAAGAAAATAAATTATTTAAAGCTGAAAAGCATACACACTCATATCCGCATTGTTGGAGATGTGATACTCCACTTCTTTACTATCCAAAGGATAGTTGGTTTGTTTCTATGACAACTTTAAGAGATAAGTTATTAGCTAATAACGATAAAATAAATTGGTTACCAGATAATATTAGAACAGGAAGATTTGGTAAGTTCTTAGAAAATGTTATAGACTGGGGTATTTCAAGAGATAGATATTGGGGAACTCCACTTCCAATTTGGGAATGTGAATGCGGACATAGAGAATGTATTGGAAGCATTGCTGAATTAAAGGAAAAAGGAATAGATGTTCCAGAAGATATAGAATTACACAAACCATTTATAGATAGAGTTGAGTTAACTTGTAGCCATTGCGGTAAAAAAATGAAGAGAACTCACGAAGTTATTGACTGTTGGTTTGATTCAGGATCAATGCCATTTGCTCAACTTCATTATCCATTTGAGAATAAGGAATTATTTGATCAAAATTTCCCAGCTCAATTTATATCAGAAGCTGTTGACCAAACAAGAGGATGGTTCTATACATTACTTGCAATTTCAACTGCAATATTTGATAGAAATCCATTTGAAAACTGTATAGTTTTAGGTCATGTCCTTGATAAAAAAGGATTAAAGATGAGTAAATCAAAAGGTAATGTTGTAGATCCATTCGATGTACTTGATGCACAAGGTGCAGATGCTACAAGATGGCATTTCTATACTGCAAGTGCACCATGGCTTCCAACTAGATTCTCAATAGATGATGTTGCAGAAGCTTCAAGAAAGTTCTTAAGCACATTATGGAACGTATATTCATTCTATGTACTATATGCTGACTTAGATAAATTTAATCCAACTAAATATGCTGATTTTGAGTCAGATAATGTAATGGATAAATGGATACTTTCAAAATTAAATACATTGATTAAAACTGTTGAGACTGGATTAGACGAATACAATATAACAGGTTCAGCTCTTGCGATTGAAGAGTTTACAGATGAATTATCAAACTGGTATGTAAGAAGAAATAGAGCAAGATTCTGGTCAGCAGAATTAACTGATGATAAGATTGGAGCTTATGTAACATTAAATAAAGTACTTGTTACTTTAGCTAAAGTTGCAGCACCATTTGTTCCATTTATAACAGAAGAAATTTATCAAAACTTAGTTGTTAATATGGATGAAAATGCTCCAGAAAGCATACATTTATGTTCTTGGCCAAAGGCTGATGAATCAGCTATAAATAAAGAACTAGAAAAGGAAATGGATTTAGCTTATACAATAGTTAAGCTTGGAAGAAGTGCAAGAAATGGAGCTAACGTTAAGAATAGACAGCCACTTTCAAAAATACTTGTTTCAACAAAATCACTTCCAGAATATTATGGTGATATTATAGCTAATGAACTTAACATAAAAGAAATTGAGTTTGGAGCAGACCTTTCAAAATATGTTAATTTTGAAATAAAACCTAATTTACCGGTTTTAGGAAGAAAATTTGGTAAATTAATACCTGGAATAAGAAAAGAAATAGCTTCAAGAAATCAAATGGAACTTGCTCAAAAAATCCAAAATGGTGGAGTTGAAGTTATAAATGTAGATGGAACAGAGATACCTTTAGATGCAGAAAGTGTTCTTGTAACTATGCAAGGTTTAGAAGGATTTGCTTTTGCTGGAGAAGGAGATACTGGTGTTGTTCTTGATACTCATATAACTGAAGAGTTAAGAGAAGAAGGTCATGTAAGAGAAATGATTTCAAAAATCCAAAACATGAGAAAAGAAAAAGGATTTGAAGTTGCGGATAATATAAATCTTTATGTTGCAAATAATGATATGTTAATTGATGTAATTAAAAAGTTTGAAGATACTATTAAAAAGGAAACTTTAACAAAAGATATAGTATTTAATGGAGAATTTGATTATACAGAAGTAACTATAAACGGTGAAAAACTAGATATGACTGTAGAAGTTGTAAAATAAAATATTAAAAAAGCTAGAAAGTTAATGCTTTCTAGTTTTTTTTATTTATTAATATATATTTACATAATTTTTAGAGAAACTATAATTAAAGAAGGGGTTTTCTTGAAATAAAGCGAATATATTAGTATAATAAATTATCAAATATGATTAGGAGTGATAAATTATGGCTACTTCTATTAAGGATGTTGCAAGAGAAGCTGGGGTTTCAATTGCTACAGTTTCAAGAGTTTTAAATGACATAGATGTTGTGAATGAAGACACAAAAAAGAAGGTTTTAGATGCTATAAAGAAATTAGGATATAGACCTAATATAGTTGCAAGAAGTTTAAAAACGCAAAGAACAAAAACAATAGGAATATTAATACCTGATATATCAAGTCAATTCTATCCAGAGATAGTAAGAGGAGCTGAAGATGTATCTAATATATATGATTACAATATAATACTTGGAAATTCTGACTTTGATGTAGAGAAGGAAAAAGAATATTTAAGAGTATTAAAAGAAAAGATGGTTGATGGAGTAATCTATATGAGTAGTTCATTACAAGATGAAATTTTAGATTTAATAAATGAGTTAGATTTAAAAACAATTCTTGTTGAAACTAAAGATAAAGAAGGAAAATTACCTAGTGTAACTATTGATAATATAGAAGCTGCATATGATGCAACAAAATATTTAATAAATAAAGATTTAAAAAATATTGCTTTTGTAGGTCTTGATAAAGATGAAATGAATGCATGGAGCGATAGATACATAGGTTATGAAAAAGCTATAACTGAGTCAGGGGAAAAGTTAAATGAAGAATTAATTCATTTATCAGGGCTTAAAGTTAAGTGTGGATATGAAGCGGCTGAAAAGTTTATAAAATCTGATTATAAGGTAGAAGGTATAATATGTGCTACAGATGAGTTAGCAATGGGAGTTATAAACGGATTAAGAGATAATGGAATAAGAGTTCCTGAAGATGTTAGTGTTATGGGATTTAATAATAATTTTGTTGGAGAAATATTCTATCCAAAACTTACAACTATGAATCAACCAAGTTATGATATGGGTTCAGTTGCAATGAGAATGCTAATAAAACTTCTTAACAAACAAGAGTTAGAACAAGCACACTATGTTTTACCACATAACATAATCGAAAGAAATAGTGTAAAATAATATATGATGATTTAAATGAGCTATCAAAAGATAGCTTATTTTTTATAAAAAATTTATGCTTTTATTTAGTTCTGATAAAAATTTAAGTTTATGATATAGTATATTTATGAAAAATGAAGGGAGGATATAATTTTAGTGAAAAAAAGATATATAATAGCTATTATTTTAGTTATTGTAATAGGAGTTTTTTCTTTTTTTATTTATAAAAAATATGAGGAAAAACATAAATATGATTCTATAAAGTATGGTAGAGCTGAATATGTAACTAGTATGAATGAAATCAATAAGTCACTTCCAACTATAATACTTTTTAAAAGTGTTATGTCAGAGCATAGTTTTGATGCAGAAAAAAATCTTAAGTTGTTACATGATAAATATGGAAATCAATTTAATATAGTTCATGCAAGTGCAGATAGTTTGGATAATGATGAAGCAGTAAATCTTGCAAAAAAATATAATGTTACAGGAGTTCCAACTTTTGTAGCATTAGATAAGAACTGCAATTTAATAGAAAAAAAAGAAAATGTTTATTCAGAAAAAGCTATAAAAATTATACTTAAAGATATGGGAGTAAATATATAATATTAGGAGGGGAATATATGAATAAGCAAAAAAGACTTGGGGAAGAAAAGATATCGAAATTATTAAGAATATTTTCAGTGCCTGCAATAGTAGGTATGATAGTAAATACTTTATATAACATTATTGATAGAATGTATATAGGTAATATAAAGGGTGTGGGTCAACTTGCCATAACAGGTGTAGGGATTACTATGCCTATAATGACTATAATATTAGCTTTTGGTATGTTAGTTGGAATTGGAACTGCAGCAAGAGTTTCTCTAAAGCTTGGAGAGCATAATAAAGAATCTGCAGAAAAACATTTAGGAAATGCATTTACATTAATAGTTATAATAAGTATTTTAATTACTATAATAGGATTAATATTTTTAAATCCGATATTAAGAGTGTTTGGTACTAGTAATGCTACTGAAGTATATGCAAGAGAGTATATGCAAATAATATTTGTTGGAACTATAGTAAGCATGCTAAGTTTTGGATTAAATCACTCTATAAGAAGTGATGGAAATCCTAAAATAGCAATGTTTTCAATGCTTATTGGAGCTTTAACAAATATAATATTAGATCCTATTTTCATATTTGCTTTAGGAATGGGGGTTAAGGGAGCTGCTATAGCAACTGTAATTTCTCAAACAGTTACAACTATATGGATATTATATTATTTTACAAAGGGTTCTAGCATAATAAAGTTAAAATTATGTAATTTAAGACTTGATAAGGCTATAATTATTAGTATTTTTTCAATAGGAATGAGTCCTTTTAGTATGCAAGTAGCTGCAAGTATAGTCCAAGTTCTAGCAAATAATTCATTAAAAGAATATGGTGGAGACCTTGCAATTGGAGCTATGACAATCGTTTCAAGCATTTCTATGATATTCTTAATGCCTATATTTGGATTAAATCAAGGTTCACAACCTATAATAGGGTACAATTATGGAGCTAAAAAATATCATAGAGTAAAGGAAACTGTAAAATATGGGTCAATAATTGCAACTATAATAGTTGTTTGTGGATGGATTGTAGTACAATTAACCCCAGAAGTTTTAATTAAAATATTTAACAGTGACCCAAATCTTGTTAATATAGCTAAAAATGGTATAAGAATTTACTTATTTATGTTACCAGTTATAGGATTTCAAATAATAAGTTCAAATTATTTTCAATCAATTGGTAAGGCTAAAATATCAATGTTTTTAAGTCTTCTTAGACAGGTTATATTACTTATACCTTGTCTTTTAATTCTTCCAAAAATATTTGGATTAAATGGAATATGGCTTTCAGGAGCTATAAGTGATGGATTTTCATCACTTATAACAGGAATTCTTTTTTATAATTCTGTTAAAAAATTAAAAGAAGTAGATGAGGTTAATAAAATAGCATCAGAAATTAATTAAAAAGTGACTTTAAATGTCACTTTTTTTATTTTGATGTAACAATAGTTACAAACATAATTTTAAGGTTAATATATAATAAAAGCATAGTATATTTTAATATGGAGGATTAAATATGAGCAATATGGTAAATGGTATACCTAATATGGTAAGTGGAACTCATTATGGTAATCTTCAGAAGGTTAGAAATGGTAAGAGAACTTTTGGAATAACACCACATATTCCAGGAGGTTTTATAACTATAGAAAATTTAGAGAAGATAACTAATGTAGCAAAAAAATATAATGGTGTAATTAAAATAACATCAGGTCAAAGAATTTTAATAACAAACCTTAATGGAGAAGACTTACCTGAAATATGGAAAGAACTTGGAATGGAACCAGCTGTTAGAAAGCAAAATTCGGTTAAAAATGTTGAAATGTGTCCAGCTGGTTATTGTAAAAGATCAAAGTTTAATACTATAAGTACTGGAATGAAGTTACTTAATAAATATCAGAATATGGATATGCCTTGTAGAACAAAAATTGGAGTTGCAGGATGTAAAAATGCATGCGGTAGTGTATATTCAAAAGATATTGGAATAATTGCAGATAAAACAGGATTTTTAGTTACAGCTGGTGGGTCAGCAGGCTATAATCCAAGATTGGCTGATATAATAATTCAAGATGTTTCTGAAGATGAGGCTTTAAAAATAGTAGATAATATTTTTAAAGTTTATAAGTCACTAGGAGAAGCAGGAGAAAAACTTGGAGATTTTATTGAGAGAATAGGAATAGATAATTTTAAGGAAAAGGTTTTATAATATAAAAAATAAGAAGGCTGTAGAAATAATCAATGAATGATTACTTTTACGGTCTTCTTGCTTTTAAAATTAATGATGTTTATTTTGGTATGCGTGTTTAATTTTTGAAAAGCCGTTTAAAGATAAAACTTTACATACTGATTTAATTAATTCTTTTCTTTCTGCAGCTCTACAATCGTCAGTTGTAACATCTAAAACATTTTTAACGTCTGTAACTAAGGAATCTAAATCTCCAGTCGTTATTGAAAAATTAGCATCCATAGCAGCGCTTAATATACTATGCCTTATTTTTTCATCATCAAATGGAACAACCTTATCGTTTTTATTTACTATTTCCATTTAAATTACCACCTTTCATATAAATTTTAAACAAATAAAAGAAGCTTAAATAAATAAGCTTCCATTGTTATCTTAACCTAATAAAATTAATTATTAAAGGATACCTTCTGTTTTAAGAATATCTTCTAATTGTTGAAGTTTATTATTTAAAGATAAGAATTTTTCTTTTATATCATCTCTTGATATTTCATCTTTATCGATACCTTCTTCTAAGGCTTCTACAGTTTTTAATGCTTCATCAATATCTTGTTGAACTAATTTAAGATTTTCTTCTCTCATATAAGATTCTCCTTTGGTATATCTTTTTAAAATTATGTTTATACTTTAATCCTATCACTACTAAAACTGTTGTGCAAGGCATATATTTAACTGTTAACAATAGTTATTTTATGGAGGAATGAATGATTAATTATATTTGGTTTGCAATGATATTTTTTGGAATAATTTTTGCTTTATTCACTGGAAATGGAGATAAAATAACTGAAGCAATAGTTTTAGGAAGTGAAAGTACAGTTTCTTTTTTAATTGAACTTGTAGGAATAATGTGCTTTTGGTGTGGAGTAATGAAAATAGCTGAAAAGAGTGGCCTTACAGCACAAATTGCAAGAATTTTAAGACCTTTATTAAAGAAACTTTTTAAAGAAGCAGCAACAGATGAAAAGGCACTTGGTGCAATTGTTATGAACTTAACTGCTAATATGATGGGACTTTCAAATGCAGCAACTCCTTTTGGAATAAAAGCTATGGAAGAAATGGATAGATTAAATAAAAAAAGCAGTGTTGCATCAAATGATATGGCTTTGTTTTTAGTTATGAATGCAGCTTGCATACAATTAGTTCCTACAACTGTAATATCTATAAGAGCAGCAGCGAATTCTGTAAATCCAGGAATAATAATATTACCTGCAATTATATCAACAACCATAGCTGCAATAGTTGGGGTTGTATGTTGCAAAATACTACAAAGATATTTTTAGGTAGGGGGTTTTAATATGTTTTCATATATTACAAAAAGTATTATTCCTATAATAGTTGTTATAATACTTTTTTATGGAATGATTAAAGGGAGAAAAGTGTATGAGTGGTTTATAGAAGGAGCTAAAGAAGGTTTATTTGTATGTATGAGAATTTTTCCGTATCTTTTGGCTATGATTGTAGCTGTACAAATATTTAAAAGTGCAAATCTTTTGGATTTAGTAAATAATATAATTTCACCACTTTCTAGAGCTATAGGATTACCAGAAGAAGTAGTTCCTTTGATTCTTATAAAACCAATATCAGGTAGTGGAGCAGTGGGTATGTTTACTGAAATTATTAAAACATATGGAGCAGATACGTTTATTGGTCTTGTAGCATCTGTAATTATGGGAACAACTGAAACTATATTTTATACTATAACTGTATATTATGGAGCTGCAAAAATTAAAAAAATAAGGCATACATTGTGGGCAGCTGTAATTGCAGATATAACAGCTATAATTGCTGCTATTACTGTTGTTAATTGGATAATACTATAATGTAGTATGTTTTAAATTTTTAATATTATCTTTAAGAAAACTTTTATTGTTAATAAATTTTAAAATCTAATTTTCTTAACATATATTTAGACTTAATATACAATAATTATAAGTAATTACTTTAAATAAAAATTTCCATAATTTAATTGAAGAATAAAAAGGAATCTTAAATTAATATATTTAAGATTCCTTATTTTATAAAATTATTTATTTTCTTTAAATTTAAATTTATTAACTATTAATGCAATTGCATTATCACCTGATACATTACAAGCTGTTCCAAAGCTATCTTGAGCAATATAAAGGGCAATCATTAATGCAAGTTGTGCATCATTAAAGCCTAAGTTAGTTTGTAATACACCAAGAGCAGCCATAACAGCACCACCAGGAACACCAGGAGCTGCAATCATAGTAACACCTAACATTGCTATAAATCCAAAAAATTGTGGAAAATTAAAAGGCATTCCATTAAGTAACATTACTGCAATTGAACAACAAGTTAAAGTAATAGTACTACCAGATAAATGGATTGTAGCACAAAGAGGTATAACAAATTCTCTAACACCTTTAGAAACTCTATTTTTTTCTGCAACTTCAAGGTTTACTGGTATTGTAGCAGCTGAAGATTGTGTTCCAAGAGCTGTTAAGTAACCAGATAATTGATTTTTCATTAAAGTAAAAATATTTTTTTTGTTTAAAGCTCCAGCAATTGTAAATTGAGATGATATAACAAAAAAGTGTAGAGCTAATATTATTAAAAATACTTTCCAAAATACTGAGAATATAGATTGAACCTGACCTGTATAAGTCATATTTGCAAATATTCCTAATATATGAAAAGGAATTAAAGGAATAATTATAGCATTGATAACTTTTTGAATAATTTCTTGAAATTCTAATGATGCATTATATAAAGTACGACCTTTTACATAAGCTATACCAAGTCCAAGTAAAAAAGCAATAAGCAATGCAGTTGTAACTGACATAACAGGTGGCATATCAACTACAAATAATGGTTTAAGTAAACTATGTTCAGGATTATTTGCAGTAAAACTTAAGGATTTCTTAACGAATTTTGGAAATAAATTTGAAGCAACAAAAAATGCTAATAAACCTGAAAGTAATGTTGATAAATAAGCTAATAAAGTTGTAAGTCCTAGCATTTTTCCTGCTGATTTACCTAAGTCTGCAATACCTGATACAATAAATCCTATTATTATAAGTGGGATTATAAAACCAAGAAAGTTTCCAAAGATAGAATTAAAAGTTGCCAATAATCTTATGAAATTTTCTGGCATAAATTTACCGAATATGAGACCAAATATAATTGCTAATATTAATTTTGGAATAAGTCCTAAATTTCTCAAATGTATCCCTCCTGTGGACAAGTGTATTTTGTATGTATTATAATAGTATAAAGTTGAATTTGTCTATTTATTTATTAGTTGGGGCAATAAAATAGAGTAAATGATTAATATTAGGAGAAAAACAACACTTACATATTATAATGGATAATATGCTCTAAATTCCAAATAATAATCATAAATTTAATTATGATTAAAATACACAAATTAAAATTTGTCTTTAGATTGGGGGGGTTATATGTCAGATGAAAAATTTTATATTGTAAATGAGCAAGTATTACCAAATATATTTTATAAGGTTATAGAGGTTAAAGAATTACTTCATACAGGAAAAGTAAAAGATATATCAGAGGGAGTTAAAAAGGTTGGAATAAGCAGAAGCACTTATTATAAATATAAGGATTTTGTATATCCAATGGCGGAAGGTGTAAATAGTAAAAAAATTACGATTGTGCTTTTACTAGCTCATAAATCGGGAGTGCTTTCAAGAGTTCTAGACTTTATTGCAACAAATGAGTTAAATATATTAACAATTAATCAAGATATACCAATAAATATGACTGCAAATGTTACTATAACATTAGATGTCTCTAAAATAAGAGGAGATGTTAAAAACTTTTTATACAAAATCAGTGAGCTTGATGATGTAATAAAAGTTAGAATACTAGCCGTAGAATAAAAAGTATGGAGGGATAATTATGGAGAAAGAAGTTTTTGAATTTAACAGAAAGAGGGTACTTGAAAAGTTAGAGGAAAATTCTTTATTAATTCTTTTTGCTGGAAATGCACCAAAGAAAACTGCTGATGAAAAATATAGTTTTACACCAAACAGAAATTTTTATTATTTAACAGGAATTGATGAAGAAGATCATATTATTGTTATGGGTAAATTAAATGGCAATATAATTGAAAAGATGTTTATAAAAGAAATAGACCTTGAAAAAGAAAAGTGGCTTGGTAAAACAATAAGAAAAGAAGAAGTTTTTAATTTAAATAGTATAGAAGATATAGGATACTTAGGAGAGTTTAGAGGATTTTTAAATAAAATAATAAATGAAAGTATTGATATAAATATATATTTAGATTTAGAAAGAGATGAGTTTAACAGTTTACCAACAGTAAGTAGTACATTTGCTAAAAAGCTTAGAAATAAGTATCCACAAGTGAATATAAAAAATGTATTTCCAATATTTGCACCAATAAGACTTGTAAAGAGTCCATCTGAAATAAAAGAAATGCAGAAGGCTATTGATATAACAATTAAAGGTGTTGAATCAATAATGAAAAATATAAAACCTGGAATGCTTGAATATGAATTAGAAGCATATTTTGAATTTGAATGCAGAAAAAGAGGAGTTCGTGATTATGCATTTAATACAATTGCAGCAGCTGGAAAGAATGCAACTATATTACATTATGTAGATAATAATTCAGAAGCTAAAGATGGAGATTTAATTCTTTTTGACTTAGGAGCACAGGTTAATTATTATAATGGAGACATTTCAAGAACATTTCCTGTAAACGGTAAGTTTACAAAAAGACAAAAGGAAGTTTATGAAGCTGTACTTAGAGTAAATGAGAAAGTTATATCAGAGTTAAAACCAGGTATTAATTTCTTAGATATAAATAAAAAATCTAAAGAGTGGATTGCAGAAGAATGTATTAATCTTGGATTAATAGAAAATAAGGAAGAAGTATCAAAATATTATTGGCATAGTATAGGACATAGCTTAGGTTTAGATACTCATGATATAGAAAATCCAGGAAGAAATACAGTTTTAGAACCAGGTATGGTATATACAGTAGAACCAGGCATATATATAGGAGAAGAAGGTATTGGTGTAAGAATAGAAGATGATGTACTAATAACTGATGATGGATGTGAGGTATTAACTAAGGATATGATAAAATCAGTTAGTGAAATAGAAGAATTTATGAAAAATTGTTAATAAAATAAACAAAAAATTAAAAGATATATTGATATATATATATTTATATTATATAATTATATTAATTTAAAAGTGAATAATTTGCGAAGAGATAGAGGCGCGGTCTTTAAGAGTAATGTTATTGAGATAAGCACTATGATATAACATGAAAGGAAATACCGCCGAAGGATATAACTAATGCTTTAATGTTATAATCCTGGGCTTATGCATAATATGCATAAGACTGTCACAAATTATATTTGTGGTGAGCTATCATTCAATGGATTCTTACGTTATATATTTAGAACCTTGAGTGTTATCTCAAGGTTCTTTTTGACTTTAAAGTAAAATGATGGGCCTCTAAAAATATTCACAAATTTTATTTTAATAGGGGGATTCAATCATGAAAAAAAGAAATTATTTAGTATTTTTATTTACCTTTATACTAATGATGAGTATGACAACAGTAGCATTTGCATCAGAAATTGATCCAGGAACTGTAAATGCAGAAAGGTTTGGTATATGGACTATAATACCACCTTTAGTTGCAATTGTACTTGCATTTATTACAAAAAATGTTGTAGTATCTTTGTTTATTGGTGCATTAGCTGGATGTTTTATGATTCAAGTCGTAGATCAAAATGCATTTAATGCATTGATACAAGCCTTTTTAGATTTTATACAAAGAGTCCTAAATTCTTTAGCGGATCCTTGGAATGCTGGAATAATACTTCAAGTTTTAGCTATTGGAGGAGTAATAAATCTTGTTGCTAAAATGGGAGGTGCTAGAGCTATAGCAGAAGCACTTGCAAAAAGAGCAAAAACTCCAAGGAGTGCTCAACTTGTTACTTGGTTTCTAGGTCTTTTAGTATTTTTTGATGATTATGCAAATTCATTAATAGTAGGTCCTATAATGAAGCCTGTTGCAGATAAACTTAAAGTTTCAAGAGAAAGGTTAGCTTTTATAATTGATGCAACAGCAGCACCAATTGCAGGACTTGCAATAATATCAACTTGGATAGGGTTAGAAGTAGGACTTATAAATGATTCATTTACTCAAATTGGAGTTAAAGTTGATTCTTTTGGTGTTTTTCTTCAAACTATTCCATATAGATTTTATAATATTTTAATACTTGCATTTGTAGTTATTACATCTGTTATGCTTAGGGATTTTGGACCTATGAGAAAGGCTGAAGTTAGGGCTAGAAAAGGTATTAAGGATAAAAAATCGGAGCTTGAAAGTATAAGTACAGAAGATGAGATGAAAGTAAAAGAAGGAGTTAAGCTTAGTATTTGGAATGCAATAATCCCAATAGGAGCACTTATAATATCAGCTCTTATAAGTTTTTATTATAGTGGATATACAAGTATAATAGGTGGAACTGATGTAGCACTTAGAGAAGTTGTAACTAATGCACCGTTTTCTTTTACAGCAATAAGAGAAGCATTTAGTGCAGCTGATGCATCAACAGCACTTTTCCAATCAGCAGTATTTGCATCAATAATAGCAATTGCTATGGGAGTTTGTAAAAAGATATTTACTGTGTCAGAAGCTGTTGAAGTTTGGGTAGATGGAATGAAAGGTCTTATAATAACTGGAGTAATTTTATTACTTGCATGGTCATTAAGTTCAGTAATAAAAGATTTGGGAACTGCTAAATATTTAGTTACATTATTATCTGGATCAATACCATCATTTTTACTTCCAAGTATTATATTTATATTAGGAGCTGTAATATCATTTGCTACCGGAACTGCATATGGAACAATGGGAATACTTATGCCTCTTGCAATTCCTCTAGCTCATTCAATATCACCAGATATGAGCTATATAGTATTAAGTACAAGTGCTGTACTTACAGGAGCAATATTTGGAGACCACTGTTCACCAATATCAGATACAACAATACTTTCATCAATGGGAGCTGGATGTGATCATATAGAACACGTAAAAACACAAATGTGGTATGCACTGTTTGTTGCAGGAGCCACAATAATATTAGGTTATATACCAGCTGGATTAAATGTTCCTGTTTATATAATATTACCTGTTGCAATAATAGTACTTGTAATTGCTGTTAAGTTTATAGGAAAACCAGTGGATGAAGTTGTGGAAAATTAATATATTAATTTTTAAAAGTGTGGATAATTTCCACACTTTTTTATTAGAATAATTAATAACTTACCTAATATATAAATTAAAATGTGTCAGTATAATATTTATATTAATAAGTTATAATAAGAAAAATTTTATAAGAGGGATATTATGAATAGAAGAATAGGAAATAGAAATATTATTAATAACATAGGAGATTTTTCTAATATATTTAGTCAAACATTTTCTAAGTTTTTTAGTAATATAAATATTGGTTCAATTGAAGAATTTTTTAATGAAGGTGATTTTATAAATGTAAATATGAAAGAAGATGAATCTAAATATATAATAGAAGGAGTATTTCCAGGGATAGATAAAAAAGATATAAAAGTAGATTATAAAGATGATTATATATATATAAATATAAATCGAAGGCAAGTATTTTCTAATGGTTATAATATGTCTATGGTTGTATCAGAATTTGGTGATGGATTTTCTAGAGAATTTTTTGTTCCAGATTCAGATATATCATCACTTAAGGTATCATTTAAAAATTATAGATTAAAATTAGAAATACCTAAACTAAATTATAGATTACCAGTTGATCAGAGTGAGATTATTGATGTTGTAGATTATAAAGAAGAATAAAGCTATAGTTTTTACTATAGCTTTATTCTTTCTCCTCAGGTGGATTAAAATATTTATTTATTAGTATTGCTACGATTATACCTATTGCGGTATCTATGCTTCTTCCAATGGCATAAGCATAAGATTGAGGTCCACTATAATTAATCATTATACCTATAAGTACTATACATGCAATTGTAACTGATCCTGGTTTATTAAAAAGGTTACAAGTGTAAATTACAGCAACTATACCAAGTCCAGTTATAAATGCGCTATAATCATATAAGAAGGTAAATTTAATCATAATAAATATAATTAACATACCAAATATACCACCAATTATAGTGCCGATAAGTCTATTTTTACCCATGGTAAAGGAACTTGAGACTGTATCCTTCATACAAATAACAGCAGCAATACATGCATAAAATGCGTTTTCTCGTCCTAGAAATTGAAATATAATCATACAAACAGTAACCGCAAGAGCTGTTTTTATATTACGTAAACCAACCCTATGCACGTTTAACTTCATAATTAAAACCCCCAAAATAGATTTTTAAATATTATAACACATAGAAGTAAATAATTTTATTAATAAAGATTACAATTTAAAAACAATTGACATATAAAAATATATAGAATATTATATATTTAAAATATTAAAATTAAAGATAAATGCTATGAAAAGAAGAGTAGTAAAAGTATGTATCTAAAGAGAGCTAGCAATTTGCTGAAAGCTAGTGTTATAGACTTTTATGAATATGGCCTTGGAGCACATCCTTTGAGCTTAGAGAGTTAGAAGGATACGGGAACAACCGTTATATTGTAAGGTAAATTTTATTACCTATTGAGTTTTTTGTCGTGAGGCAAAGGAGAAATAGAGTGGTACGCGTATATAACGCCTCTATGCATTATGCATAGAGGTTTTTTTATAGTAAAAGATATATTTATATAAATAAAGGAGGATTTTAAGATGTGTAAGAAACCATATTATATTACTACACCTATATATTATCCATCAACGAAGTTACATATAGGTAACACTTATACAACAGTTGCAGCTGATGCAATAGCAAGATTTAAGAGATTAACAGGATATGATGTAATGTTCTTAACAGGAACAGATGAACATGGTCAAAAAATTCAAAGAATAGCTGAAGAAAAAGGTATAAAACCTATAGAGCATGTAGATGAAATAGTTGCTGGAATAAAAGACCTTTGGAGCATGATGAATATAAGTTATGATAAGTTTATAAGAACAACTTATGATTATCATGTGGAAGCAGTTCAAAAAATATTTAAAAGATTATATGATCAAGGAGATATATATAAGAGTTCATATGAAGGGTTATATTGTACTCCATGTGAATCATTTTGGACAGAAAGTCAATTAGTAGATGGAAAGTGCCCAGACTGTGGAAGACCAGTTGAAACTTCAAAAGAAGAAGCTTATTTCTTCAAAATGAGCAAATATGCTGATAGATTAATTAAATATATAGAAGAACATCCACATTTCATACAACCAGAATCTAGAAAAAATGAAATGTTAAATAACTTCTTAAAACCAGGATTACAAGATCTTTGTGTTTCAAGAACTAGCTTTGATTGGGGAGTTCCAGTAACATTTGATGAAAAGCATGTTGTTTATGTATGGATTGATGCATTATCAAACTATATAACTGCATTAGGATATGGAAGCAATAACACAGAATTATTTGATAAATACTGGCCAGCAGATGTTCACTTAATAGGCAAGGATATATTAAGATTCCATACAATTTATTGGCCAATAATGTTAATGGCTTTAGATTTACCATTACCAAAACAAATATTTGGTCATGGATGGTTACTTGTTGATGGTGGAAAGATGAGTAAATCAAAAGGTAATGTAGTTGATCCAGTTACATTAGTAGAAAACTTTGGTGTAGATGCTGTTAGATATTACTTATTAAGAGAAATACCATTTGGAGCAGACGGATTATTTAACAACGAAATATTTATAAAGAAAATAAATTCAGATCTTTGTAATGACCTTGGAAATTTACTTTCAAGAACAGTTGCAATGATAGAAAAATATTTTGATGGAGTTATTCCAGCACCAGTAGGTAAGGAAGATGTAGATGATGAGCTAATTAACTTAGCATTAGAAACTCCAAAGAAGGTTTCAGAATCAATAGATGCATTAAAGCTTCCTGAAGCTTTAGAAAATGTATTTGAATTAGTTAGAAGAGCTAATAAGTATATTGATGAAACAACTCCATGGATATTAGCAAAGGATGAAGATAAAAAGGAGAGACTTGGAACAGTTCTTTATAATTTAGCAGAAGCTTTAAGATTTACTTCAGTTTTATTATCATCATTCTTACCAACAACTTCAGAAAAAATAAATGAACAATTAGCTGTTACAGCAACTGATTGGAATTCATTAGAAGGATTTGATGGAACTGCTCCTGGAACAAATGTTAAAAAAGGAGATAGTTTATTCCCAAGAATAGATGTTGATAAAAAGCTTGCTGAACTTGAAGAGTTAAGAAAAGCTCAAATAGAGGCTAATTCTAAAAAAGAAGAAGTTAAAGAAGACGTTAAAGAAATGCAACCAATTAAAGAAGAAATAACAATAGAAGATTTTGAAAAAATAGATTTAAGAGTAGTTAAAGTTTTAGAGTGTGAGCCAATAAAGAAAGCTAACAAATTACTTAAATTAAAAGTTGATTTAGGTGGAGAAGTTAGACAGGTAGTTTCAGGAATAGCAAAACACTTTAAACCAGAAGATTTAATAGGAAAAAATGTTGTACTTGTTGCAAACTTAAAACCTGTTAAGTTAAGAGGTGAATTATCACAAGGTATGATAATTGCTGCATCAAATGACGATGATAGTATATTAAACTTAGTTAATCCAGGAGATAACTTACCAACTGGAAGTATAGTAAGATAAATAAAAAAACACTAGATAGGAAGTCAGCTTGTATAAGGTTGGCTTCTTTTTGTATAAAATAGGAAGGGGTTTGAGAAAATGAATATAGTAGTAGGTAATGCGTGGCCATATGCTAATGGAAAGTTGCATTTAGGACGGATAGCAGTTTTTCTTCCAGGGGATATATTAGCAAGGTATCATAGAATGATGGGAGATAATGTAGTATTTATATCGGGCAGTGATGCACATGGTAGACCAGTAAAGTTAAAGGCTTTAGAACTTGGAATAACACCAGAAGATACACTTAAAAAATATAATGATGAATTTATAGAATGTTTTAATAAATTAAATTTTTCATTTGATTTATTTACCAATACGGATACTAAATATCATAAGGAAAATGTAAAAAAATTCATACAAAAATTATATGAAAGTGGTTATATATATGAAGAAGTTTATGAAAATAATGATAAGAATTTAATATTTTCACTTTCAAAATTAGAAAATGATGTAAAAAGAATATTTATAAAACAAAATGACTGGAGAAAAAATGCTGAAACAATAACAAAAAGATATTTAGATGAAGGATTAAGAGATAGATCTATAACAAAAGAAATTGATTGGGGGATAGATGTACCTTTTAAAGGTTTTTCAAATAAAAAGATATTCGTTTGGATTGAAGCTCTTATGGGATATTTAACTGCAACAAGCAAATGTATAGAAAATAAATTAGATAATAAGTTATCTGATTACTGGGATAGTGAGGATAGTAAAGTTTATTTAGTTCATGGAAAGGATAATATACCATTTCACACAATAATTTTTCCTGGAATATTAGTAGCATTAGGTTTTAAAAATCCAAATATAACTATAGTTTCTAGTGAACATTTAAAACTTGAAGGTAAAGATTTTTCTACAAATAAAAATTGGGCCATTTGGGTAGATGAAATATTAGAAAAATACAATGTAGATTCATTAAGATATTATTTAATAAATAATGGACCTGAAGAGACTATAACAGATTTTAAATGGAGAGATTTTATAAATTTAAATAATAGAGATTTAGTTTTTGAATTAGATAGTCTCTATAAAAAAACAATAAAAACAAGTGATTTTTCTTATTTAGATAATATAGAAAGAGATAAAATGTTGGATTTATATTTTAGTGTTGGAGAGAAAATAGAACAATGTAAATTTAAGTCTGCAATTAGGCAAATTTTTGCATATATAAAGGAAGAAAATAAAAAAAATAATCCAAAGGTTGAAAGTATTATAAATTTAGCGAATGTATTAGAGCCATTTTTACCAGAAACATCAAAAAAGATAAAAGATAATTTTGAAGTAAGTGGTGGAGAGTGGAATTTAATAAACGTAAGGAAAACATCTATTATAAAATCATATAAATCATTATTTGAATTAATAGATAGGAAAAATATTATAGATGAAATAAAAAAATTAAAAGAAAATAAAATATAAAAAAATCCTAGAATATCTAAAATAGGGGGACTAGATATTCTAGGAACCAATCAATTAAGATGGTTATAAGGGGTAAATAATAATGCTTTAACTACTTTACAATTAAATAATAACTTAGTAATATGTCAGTTTTGTGTCAAAATATATAATAAAATATTAAATGATAATTATTCTAAATAAATAATAATGAAAATATTAATAAAATTAGATTGTTATTTTGTCGAAATTCAATATTTTAATTGTTTTTCTATCATAGTCAATTATTTCTTCATTTTTCATTCTGATTAATTCTCTAGATAATGAAGGTCTTTGAACTCCGAAGGAGTTTGCTAGAGCTTGCTTTGTCATATTTAAGTTTATTATATTACTATTTTGTTTTTTTGATTCAATCAATAAAAATTCACAAATCATAGCTCTTAATGATTTTGATGACACTTGTTTTAATTTTTGACTTAATAATAGTGCCTTGTTAGATAATAGTGCTAAAAATGCTAATAATAATTTTTGGTTTTCTTGAAGTAAAGAAGTTATTTTCTTTTTATTTATATGAAGAATTAAACTATTATTTTTACTAACTACATCCATAGGATAAGTATTCTTGTTTCCAAATAATAAATTTTCACCAAACATATTAGAAGCTTCAAGGGTTGAAACAATTAAAACATTTCCATTTTCATCATTTTGTTGAATTTCAACTACACCAGATATTACTATGCTTAAATTATTGCAAATATCATTATTAAAAAATATAACTTCTTCTTTAGAGTATTTCTTTATTGATACTAAAGGGTCTGATATAATCGCTTCTATTTCTTCAAATTCAAAATCTTTGAACAACAATGATGATTTTATTATATTTATTAATTGCGTGTTTTTCATGTGTTTCAAATCCTTTCACTAATGTATATATTTTTTCAAAGTGCTTATATTGTATAATAATATATGTAATAAAATTTTAAAAGAGGGAGATTTGCTATTAATGGATAATAAATACAAAATATTTGATACACATGCACATTATGATTCTGAGGATTATGATGTAGATAGAGAAGAAATTTTAAATGAATTAAAAAATAATGGGGTTATTGGAATTTTAAACTGTGCTTCTTCATATGAAAGTATAGAAGTAACTTATAAGCTTACACAAACATATGATTTTATATATGGCGCATTAGGAATTCATCCTGAAAATGCTAATGAATTAACAGATAAAGTATTAAAAGAATTAAGAGATTTAATAAAGTCAAATGAAAAAATAGTTGCTGTTGGTGAAATTGGATTAGATTATTATTGGGAAGAAAATCCTCCAAAAGAAGTTCAACAAGATGTATTTAGAAAACAAATGAAACTTGCAGAAGAATTAAATTTACCTGTAATAATACATGATAGAGATGCACATAAAGACACATTATATATAATGAAAGAATTTCCAAAAGTTAAGGGTGTAGTTCATTGTTTTTCAGGAAGTGTAGAGTTTGCAAAAGAATGTATAAAATTAGGATATTACATAGGTTTTACTGGTGTTGTTACATTTAAAAATGCAAAAAAAATAGTAGAGGTTGCAAAAGAAATTCCAGTTAACAGAATGCTTGTAGAAACTGATGCTCCATTTATGGCTCCAGTACCAAATAGAGGAAAGAGAAACAGATCTGATTATATAAAAGAAGTTATAGAGAAAATAGCAGAAATAAGAAGCATGAATCCAGAAGAGTTAAATATTGAGCTTAATAACAATTTTTACAACTTGATTAATAAGGAAAAATAATGTAAACTTAAATGGAATTAATTTACAATTAATTCTCGGAGATACTTAAACAATATACCATGGACGCAGGGAACTCATTTAGTGCTAAATTATAATAAAAAAAATATATGCATAGCACTGCATTTTCAAGGTTTAGCGCTAGTAAGCAAGAGAGTGTAGATTTGACAAGGTACTAAAAACTAAGTATAATGCAAAAGACACTCTTGCCAAAGGAGGGAAATCAATGGTAGAAAAATTTAAAACTTTTATGAAGAAAAGTTTTTCTAACGGTCCGAAGGCAAAAATAGTGATATTAACTGCAGCTATTGCTGTAGTCATAGTAGCCACTACAGTTGCTACAATGAGAAAGACAGTTAAATTAAGTATTGACGGAAAAGAAGAAACATTTATCACATATAAAGGGACTGTTAAAGATGCGTTGCAAGATAAAGGAATAGGTTTATCAAATTATGATAAGGTGCAACCATCCTTAGAATCCAAAATTAAAGAAGGTCAGGAGATTGCAGTTGATAAAGCTGTGCCGATCAATATTAAGTTTGCAGATAAAGATGTTAAAATTTATTCAGCAGAAGACAATATTGAAGATGTTTTATTAACTAGTAATGATCAACTTAAAAAACAAGGAGTAGAATATGTAGATGGTATAGATGAAGTTAAACCAGAACTAAATACTCCAATTACAGAAAATATGGATGTTAGTATTGTTAAGGTAGAAAGCAAGAAGGTTACAGAACAAAAGGCAATACCTTATGATACAGTAACTAAGAGTGATGAAAGCCTTGAGAAAGGTAAGAAACGAATTGAAGCTGAAGGTAAAAACGGAAAGCAAGAGGTTACTTACGAAATAGTATATAAAGATGGAAAAGAAGCTTCAAAGAAAGAGGTAAGTAGTAAAGTTGTTGCAACTCCTGTTAATGCAGTGGTTGTACAAGGTACAAAGAATCCAGTTAATTATATACCAAATAGAGGTGATTCAGTACAATATAAGAAACACTTAGTTATGGAAGCAACAGCATATTCTGGTCATAGTACTACTGCAACTGGTGTTGCTCCTGTGTACAACCCTGGTGGAGTTAGTACAATAGCAGTAGACCCAAGAGTTATTCCTTTAGGAAGCTTAGTATATGTAGAAGGTTATGGATATGCTAGAGCGTCAGATACTGGTGGGGCTATAAAAGGAAATATAATAGATGTTTATTTAAATAGTTCATCAGAATGTAATCAATGGGGAAGAAAATATGGAGTAGATGTTTATATAGTATCTTATCCGGGTGAATAGTTTGATTTTAAAGAGATAACAGATTAGTTATCTCTTATTTTTTTGTATATAATAGTTATGTATTATTATTTGACATGATGTATATATATATGTAAATTATTTATATATGAGTGCTAAGAATAAATGATTAGCGAAAGGAAGTAAAGCTTGTGGATAAGAAAATTATAAAAGAAGTTATAGTAGTTGAAGGTAGAGATGATATAGATGCAGTAAAGAAAGCTGTAGATGCTGAACTTATTGCTGTTGGTGGATTCGGAATAAATAAAAGGGTTATAGATAGAATAAAAGAAGCTCAAAAAAGAAAGGGAGTTATAGTTTTAACTGATCCAGATTTTGCTGGAGAGAAGATACGTAACATAATTGCAAAGAGAGTAAAAGGAATAAAGCATGCATATATAGCTCAAGAGGATGGATTAAAAGATGGAGATATAGGTGTAGAAAACGCATGTCCAGATGTTATAATAAGAGCCTTAGAAGGTGCAAAGGTTACGCTAGAAGAAAAGCATAATGAATATGGTATGGAGGATATGTTTTATTTTAAACTTGCAGCTGATGAAAAGGCTAAGGATAGAAGAATGGCTTTAGGTAAAGAACTTGGAATAGGATATGGAAATGCTAAACAAATGCTATCTAGACTAAACAATTACGGAATAGACAAAGAAGAATTTGCAAAGGCTATGCAAAAAGTAGAAAAAGAAATAGGAGAAATTTAATATGGAAATAAAAGATTATAAAACTCAAGAACTTGTAAAAAAGTACAATTTTAAATTTTCGAAGAGCTTAGGACAAAACTTTCTTATAGATGACTCAGTTCTTACTGATATAGTTCAAGGCGCTGATGTTAATGATGAAGATTTAGTAATAGAAATAGGACCAGGGGTTGGAACTTTAACTGCTCAGCTTTTAAATAAAGCTAAAAAAGTTGTTTCAATAGAATTAGATAATGATTTAATTCCTATATTACAAGAAGAACTTGGAAGTCATCCAAATTTTTCATTAGTACATAAGGATGCTTTAAAGGTAGATTTCAATGAAATAATTGGAAATGAAAAAAGTGTAAAATTAGTTGCAAATCTTCCTTATTATGTAACTACTCCGATAATAGTAAATCTTTTAAAAGAAAAATATAATTTTAAAAGTTTAACTATAATGATACAAAAAGAAGTTGCAGAGAGAATAAATGCAGAACCAAACTGTAAAGAATATGGTTCATTATCATTATTAGTACAATATTACTGTAATACAAAAATAATAAGAAAAGTATCACCAAGTTCATTTATACCAAGACCTAAGGTTGATTCAATAGTAATAAGGTTAGATAGATTAGATAGTCCAAGAGTTGAAGTTAAAGATGAAAAACTTATGTTTGACATTATAAGAAATTCTTTTAATATGAGAAGAAAAACTTTATGGAACGGAGTAAAAAATATAGGTATAGATAAAGAAAAGCTACAAAAGGCATTTGATGATGCTGGAATAGATCCAAAGAGAAGAGGAGAAACTTTATCTTTAGAAGAATTTGCAAAGCTTAGTGATGAAATTTACAAATATAAGTAAATTTCGATTATCATAATAGGTACCTTACTGCATATACTATATTGAATAAATGTATGCGGAGGTAATGGGGAAATTGGCACATAGTAAATTATATAGAAATTTTATAATTCTACAAGAAGATGAAAGAAGTAAGAGTTCTTCAGATAAGGCACTGTCAGGATATGCAAAAATAGAATCAAAAGGGGATAAGTGCAAAATAACATTTTACACACAAAACTTAAAAAAAGAAGATGATTATACTATAGTACTTATTTGTTATAAAAAAGATTTAAAGCAAATAGTGGATATTGGTAAACTAAAGGTTAGTGATTCTGGAAAAGGTGAGGCGTGTATAGAATATAATTCTGATAATATAGCAGGATTAAATATGCATTATGATAAAATATCAGGAGCTGGTATATGTAAAAAGAAATCAGATGGATTAGATTTTACTATGTATGGATTTATGAGCGGAGAAAAGTTAGATGACAACTGGAAGAAATGCAAAGTAGTAAAATGTGATTATGATGGACTTAAACCTAAATCAAGAGAGTATATAAAAAGAGAGGTTATTGAACCAGAAGTTGAAGAAAAGCATACTGATATAAAAGAGAACTTAGATATAAATCAAAATAAAGAAGAAGTTGTTAAAGAAGAAGTAGAAAATATTAAAGCTGAACATAAAAACAATGAGGAAGAATTAACAAATAAGTTTGAAGATTATGAAAGAAGTATAGAGATAGAAAATGTAGATCCTTATGATTTTAAATTAAGAGGTGGCATTGGAGATTTCTTTGAAAACTTAGTTAAAGGTTTTGAGGAAGTTAAAGATGGATTCAAAGAATTAACTTATACTAAATGGTATAAGATACCTGTACATGATATAGAGGATATGTGTGATTCAAAAGATTATAATAAATATTCTATTTTATATTATCCTATGATTAATTATTATCCATATATCAGAAAATACGGTTATTTTATGATGGGATATAAATGTGATAAAAAAGGAAACTTAAAGTACTTAGTTTATGCTGTGCCAGGTAAAAAAGATAAGGATGAGCAACCTTATGGAGGAAAATCAGGATTTATTACATGGTGTAAGAGAAAAAGTAATGATGAATATGGCTTTTGGTTAATGTTCTATGATTATAAAAATTCAACAATTGTAGTTCCAGCTAAGTAATAAATTTGTAATATACAATAATTTGCAAGTAATATTTGAAAGTATTATAATTTAGATATAATTAGGAGAAGCTTAAGCTTCTCCTAATTAGTTATATAGGGTGTTTAGGAGGGAATATGAGACAAGTACTTTTTGAAATTTTAAATTTTAAGGTTTATAGTTATGGGTTTATGATTGCTATAGGTGTAATATTAGCATCAACATTTTTTATAAGAAAAGCAAAAAGGTATGGATATGATGAAGATAAGTTATTAAATTTAATAATTGTAACAGTTATATCAGGTATATTAGGAGGAAAGTTATTATTTATAATTACTGAATTTAAGGACATAATAAATAATCCGTCAATTCTATTTAATTTTGGTAATGGATTTGTAATATATGGAGCTATAATATGTGGTGCACTAGGACTATATTTATATTGTAGAAAAAATAGATTTGATTCTATACAATTATTAGATTTTGTTGTTCCTTTTGTTGCTTTAGCACAGGGGTTTGGAAGAATAGGATGTTTTTTGGCTGGATGTTGCTATGGAAGAGAAACAACACTTCCAATTGGAGTAGTGTTTCCAAGTGGGTCTTTAGCACCTAGTGGAATACCTTTAATACCAACTCAATTATTTAGTTCCGTATTTGATTTTTTATTAGCAGGTTTTTTGATATGGTATAGCAGAAAAGAAAGAATCAAAGGTAGGATACTTGCTGTATATATTATAATTTATAGTATTGGAAGATTTTTTATAGAATTTTTTAGAAATGATCCAAGAGGAAATATATTAATGTTTTCAACATCGCAATTTATAGCTATATTTACTCTTGTATTAGGAGTTATAATTTACAATTTAGATAAATTTAAAAGGAGAGAAAATAAGTGAATAGACGGGTAATATCAAAATTAGCAATGCTTTGCATTATGGTTGTTATTGGAACAACTATGGTTGGATGTACACCTGTAAATAATGTTTTAGTAAAGCTTGGATTTAGAAACAATGATTTTGATTATATGAAGACTAATAAGGTTGATGAAATAGTCATAGAGAATAGTCGTGATACTGGTTTTAGATTTGAAGTTACGGATCCGAAGGCAATAGAGGAAATATACAAAACATTATCAGCAGGAAACCCAGAGCCGGAAAAAAGTTCATTAGATCCTGATTACATATTTGAGATTCATACAGGAGACAAAGTTAAAAAGTATTATTATGTAGTAGGTGTTAATGAAAGTAGGAGAGGAAACTTTTATGATTCAAATAATGCCTATAAGGTACCAAGAGATTTGGATCAGACAATAATTAATAATTTATCATTTATAAGAAGACCTAGAGATTTTAATTCAATATATTATGGTACAATAATGAAAGTAATGGAAATGAATAAAGGTGCATTAGGTGATGGTAATCACAAAGTTGGAATTAATATACTAAGTGATTTAGATTGTGTTAAATATTTATTTTCAACAGATTTACAAAAATTCCAAAAGGATTTACAAAAAGTAATACCGGGGGCTGAAATAATAAATAATAACAACCAAAATGACTTTAATGTAGTTGTAACTGTTCAAAACATGGGATATAGCACAGATGTGTTTAGAACATTAATAACTGTAGATAATAAGATTGATAAGACTTACCAAAAATATTATGTTGTAGGACATTATGAATTTAAAAAATGGGAAATTACAGTCGGAAGCGATGGTAAAAAGCCTGATAATTGGAGTCAAACAAATAAATAAGGGAGGATTTACATATGAATAATGCTCAAAAAGCTACAATGAATCCATTTGGTAAAAAGCCAAAGTATGGAAAAATAAAAAATGTAATAGGGATAATAAGTGGAAAAGGTGGAGTAGGAAAATCTACTGTAACAGGAATAACCGCAACTATGCTTAGAAAAAAAGGTTATAAAGTTGGAGTCTTAGATGCAGATATAACAGGACCATCAATGCCAAGATTTTTTGGTATAAATAATGAAAGAGCGCAAATAATATCATTAGATGAACAAAATATAAAGTTCATTCCAGCTACAACTAAGAGTGGAATAAAGGTTATGTCAATGAATCTTTTAACAGAAGTTGAAGATGATCCTGTTATATGGAGAGGTCCTGTAATAACTGGAGTTTTAAATCAAATGTATTTTGATACAGAGTGGGGAGAGTTAGATTATCTTCTAATTGATATGCCACCTGGAACAGGAGATATAGCGCTTACAGTTATGAAGGAGTTCAATGTTAAGGAACTAATAATAGTTTCTACACCACAGGATATGGTATCAATGATTGTTAAAAAGGTTGTAAAAATGGCTGAGAAAGTAGGCACACCTATTAAGGGTGTAGTTGAAAATATGGCTTATATAACTTGTGATAGCTGTGACAAAAAGCTAAGAGTATTTAGTAAAAAGTCAGCAGAAGAGCATGCAGAATACCTTGGTTTACCACTTTTAGGGGAACTTCCAATAAATCTAGAACTTACAGAAGCTCTAGAAGAAGGAAGAGCTGAGGAGTATGTATTAGATAATGCTCTATATTCATTAATATTTGAAGGCTTATATTAATACATACTCTCTATGTATGAGAGGAGTAATTTAATATGAAAGCTAATGTTGATAAGGATACTTGTATTGGATGTGGATTATGTCCATCAATATGTCCAGAAGTATTTGATATGGATGATGACGGAAAGGCTGTTGCAATTTCACCTGACGTTCCACAAGAAAATGAAGATGGAGCTAAAGAAGCAGCGGAAAATTGTCCAGTAAATGCAATTAGTGTAGAGTAATAAAAATAGCAAGCTTATATAAGCTTGCTATTTTTATTAAAAGAAGTCATTCATAAGAGGATTTATTATATAATTAGAAAAGTTATGATTACTTGGTGAAGATGAGTTATCAAAAGATACAGATATATAATCTCCAATAGATGCACCAGCTATTTCGCATAAAGGGCGTGAAATCAAGGTGCCATTTTCTAATTCTATAAATGCCTCTAAATTATTTATATCTAATATTTTACCTCGCATAACACTACCTCCTTTTTATTATTAGTGTTAGCGTATTTATTAATATATATACAAAAAGGATACTAAGTTAATAGTATCCTTAATAAATATCATTATATACAATTTTGAACACATCTAATGCTTCTTCAATTTTAGATTTAAGCAAAGATTTTTTTCTTAAGTATTCTTTCTTTCCTTCATTTGTTAAAGAATATATTTTTCTGAATTTCTTTTTAGGATCATCCCATTTCCAAACTACAAGACCGTCTTTTTCTAATGCTTTTAGAATTGGATATATTCCACCTGTACTAGGAATCCATTTTCCTCGTGTACGCTCTCCAATTGAATGTGAGATATAACTACCTGTGGCTGGTGTAGAATTCAATATATGAAGAACATAAATGGATAATAAACCTTTTGTAAAAACTTGACCCACAGCATCTTTTTCTTTTTTTACTTTTTTAAGTTCCATCATATTTCTTTTATATTCTTCATAGAGTCTTTTTTCCTCAGCCTTTATATCCATTGAGTCAGAAAAATTTAAATTACTCATAATTATACCTCTTGGACTACAACTCCTAGTAAACCAGGACCAGTATGAACTCCAAGAGAAGGTCCTATTGTAGCTGGCGCGATAGATTCTATATTATCAAGTTTTGAGATAGCATCATATAAAGCATTAAATTCTTCATCAGATGAACCACCACATAGAACCCAAACTTTGCTTTTACCCTTTTCAAGGTGTTCTTTTGCTATTTTTACTAATTTGTTCATAGATTGCTTTCTACCACGAACTTTAGCAAATGTATAATAAACACCTTCATCATTAACTGATATTATAGGTTTTAAATTTAAGATTTCTCCGATAGTACCTGCTACTTTTCCTATTCTTCCACCTTTTTTTAAGTATTCTAATGTGTTTATAGTAAAGTATCCATGAGTTTTCTTACGAAGTTTTGGAAGTTCCTCAATTATTTCTTCAAAAGTTTTACCTTCTTTAACTAATTGAGCGGCATTTAATACTAATGCACCTTCAGCCATACTAAGAATTTTAGTATCAAAAACATAAGATGTTAATTTAGGGTGATCTTCAAGTGCTAATCTTATAGCATTACCTGTACCTGAAAGCCCACTTGAGATTGTAACTGCAATTACATGAGTGTAACCTTCTTCTTCTAATTTATTAAGAATATTTTCTATTCTAGAAGCACTTGGTAAAGAAGTTGTAGGAATTTCTTTTTCTAATGATTCATAAACCTCTTTTGGACTTATATCTATTTTATCTTCAAATTCTCCATTAGAATATATTATTCTAAATGGTGCAAACTCTATGTTATTTTCTTTTAATTGTTCTGTAGTTAAATCTGATCCACTATCAGTTAAAATGGCAATTTTTTGCATATAAATACCTCCTATTAAAATGATTAAAGCAAGTAAACTTTATCACTACTGATAATATAAACTATATCATTACTGATATAGTTTAGCAATATAAAAGAAATTATTATTAAAATAATTTCTTTTATAAAAAAATTAGTAAGAAATAGAAGAATCTGAATCTACTATATTCCATATTGTATTACCAGGAGATAAGCTAATTTCATTACCTTCTATATCAAAAAGCATAGTATCACTTGTCTCTGAATCTTTAGACCATAATATATTTATAACTTTACCATTAGAAAATAAATAACCTTCACCATCATTAATTAAATTTATATTTAAATGAGAATTATCTGTTTGAAGAGTGATGTCGGCTTTTTGAACTATTATGTTATTGAATGTTAAGGGTTTATTAGTTATAGCATCAATTGCAATTTTACCATCCATATATTTAGTATAAGAACCATTTTCGAAAACATATTTAGTTTCATAAACGTTATTTGGTTTTACAGTTATATTTGAGCTTGTTTTTAAATTATCTTTATTAAAATAGCTAGAATCAAATTTTAAATAAGATTTTGCAGTTAAGTTATATTTCTTATCTTTTATGGCAGTTAATATTTTTTCACTTGATGTATAAAGATTATGTGGTGCTTTTCTAGAATTATCCCTATAATAATATTTTCCATTTTTCATTTCATTTAAACTCATTAAAGAATCATCATTTTCAACTTGTGATAAAGCTTCCTTTGAACCACCACAATGAGCAATAGGTAATGAATATTCTTTTGATAGTGTTAAAAAATAAGGGCGTATACTTCTTATAGGTCCTATTTTTTCTGAAGTTTTACTATGATATAAGGCAATAAATCTAGGAATTCCACCTTCTGCTGAGGTTTCATAGACAATATCTGCAAAGGAGAGTCCACTTTGAGGCCTTGAAGCTTTAGAATTTTCAACAACTGCCATATAAGGAACTTTATTTTGAGGATCTTCTGATGATTCTACACCTGTAAAGGGATAATAAAATTTTTTAGTTTGTTCTATATTATTTGAAGATGTAGTTTTTGATTCATCTAAAATTTCACTTTGATTATTTGATGAATTTTTTTGTTCTTCAACTTTACAAGACATTACAGAAGTAAATGTAAAAATTGTAAATAATGAAATTAATAAAAATTTTCTCATATTTATCTCCTTTTTTTATTTAATGATACTTAATATATATAATGTTTTATAGAAAATGATTACTTTAATTTAAAAAAATATTTTTCTTAATAAAAATAAAAAAATAAAATAAAAAAGAGAGATAATTAGACTTAATATAAGCAAAGAATAAGCAAGGATAAAATATCAAATAAATTTAAAATAAAAGCTGATTGCACTAGAATATCTTTTGAAGTATAATAAGACAGTACTAAAATTGGTACTATATATTGTGTTATGGGGGTCGTTTAGATGCTATATGTTGTAAAAAGGGACGGTAGAGAGGTTGAGTTCAATTCAGAGAAGATAGTTAATGCTATAAAGAAAGCAGCTGAAGATATAGGTGTAAACCTAAAAGCGAGCAAAACGTTAGATATCGTTCAAAAAGTTATTGAGTATATAGAGGTGTCTGGGGAAAATAGAATATCTGTAGAGCAAGTTCAAAATCTTGTTGAAAAAGCTTTAAAGAATTCAAACTTAGATAATGTTGTTATTGCATATCAAAATTATAGAAGAGAGAGAACTAAGGTTAGAGAAATAAAATCAGACCTTATGAGAGCTATAAGTAAAATAGGTGTTGAAACAGATAGAGATAATGCTAATGTTGGTAATAATTTTAGTTCTAAATTATTAAGAATAGCATCAGAATCAAATAAATGGCATAACTTAGCAAATATGCCAAAGTATTTATCAAAAGCACATGAAATTGGAGATCTTTATTATCATGACTTAGATAGTTATAACTTAACTACTAACTGTCTACACATTCCAACTAAAGAGATATTAGAGAATGGATTTAATACAGGATATGGAACTATAAATGCACCAAGAAGAATAGAAACGGCAGCAGAATTATCATGTATATTATTACAATCAACTCAAAATGATATGTTTGGTGGTCAATCACATCCTGACTTTGATAATGATATGTCTATATTTGTTAAACCAACTAGAGAAGAAATAATATCTGAGTTTAAAGAACTTGGATTACCTCAGGAAAAAATAGAGGAACTAGCAGAAAAAAAATTAAAAAATAGAATACATCAAGCAATGCAAGGGGTAGTTTATAATTTAAACACAATGCATTCAAGAGCTGGTTCACAAGTACCATTTAGTTCAATAAATATAGGAATACCAGAATCAAGAGATGCAGCTTTAATTTGTGAAATATTCTTATTAGAGTATGAAAAAGGTTTAGGAAAAGGTGAGCAACCAATATTCCCTAACATAATTTTTAGAGTTAAAGAAGGCGTAAATAGGGAATCAAATGATCCTTATTTCTATTTATATGAGTTAGCTTGTAGAGTTGCGGCTAAAAGAATGAATCCTACATTTATGAATATAGATGCAGATTTTAATAAAAAATATTATGATATGGGTATTACTCCAGCTACTATGGGATGTAGAACTTATCTTATGAGTAATGTAAATGGAGAGCCTGGTGTTAAGGGAAGAGGTAATATAGCTCCTACAACTATAAATTTACCTAGAATAGGAATACAAGCTCAAGGTAATATAGATAGATTCTTTAAAATATTTGATGAAAGATTAAATTTAGCTAAAGAATCATTACTTCATAGATATGAAGTATTAAAGCATTTAAAAGTTAAAGATTTACCTTTTGTAGCAGGTCAAAATTTAATGAAAGGTTCAGAAGGTTTATTACCAGATGATTCAATAGAACCAATATTAAAACAAGGAACTTGGGGAATTGGATTTATAGGTCTTGCAGAAACATTAACTGCATTAGTAGGAAAGCATCATGGTGAAGATGAAGATGCTAGACAACTTGGTATTAAAATTATTGAACATTTAAGATCATTCTGTGATAGAACAGCAGAAGAAACAAAACTTAACTGGAGTGCTTATGCAACACCAGCTGAAGGTTTATCAGGAAAATTCATTAAACAAGACCAAAAGGCGTTTGGAATTATTAAAGGTGTAACTGATAAAGAATATTATACAAATAGTTTCCATGTTCCAGTTAATTATGCAATATCTTTAAAGGATAAGATAGATATAGAAGCACCTTATCATAAACTATGTAATGGCGGACATATAAGTTATTTAGAAGTTGATGATTGTCCATCAGGTGAAACTATAATGTCTATATTAGATTATGCATATAAGAAAACTAATATAAGTTACCTAGGAATTAACTTCCATATAAGATATTGTAAAGATTGTGGAACATACTTACACAATCACGAGCAAAAATGTACTAATTGTGGAAGTGTAGATATACAAGGAATTTCTAGAGTAACAGGATACTTAAGTTTAGATGAAAGATTTGGACCTGGAAAGTATCATGAAAGACAGGATAGAGTTACTCATACAGGAACAGGGGTTAATCACTATCAAGATTGTTAATTAAAAATAGATTAAGGCTGCTACAATAGTAATTGTAGTAGCCTTTTTAGCAAATAATATTTAAGAAAGTATTATAAAGATATTAATAAAATTAATTAAGTAATAAATATTTTTGATTATATTGATAGTAATTATTGGAATGATATAATTAATAGATAAGAGGAGTGAACTTATGAGCAAAAATATAAGACTTGCAGGAATAGCTTATGAAAGCCTAGTAAATGGACCTGGAATACGAAGAGTTTTCTTTGCACAAGGATGTAGACATAATTGTGAAGGGTGTTTTAATCCTGATACTCATGATTTTAATGGTGGAGAAGAAAAAAACATGGATGAACTTATAGAAGATGTTTTAGAAAACCCTATGATTAAAGGAGTGACATTTAGTGGAGGCGATCCTTTAGAACAAGCTGATAAATTTGCATATATGGCAAAAAAGTTTAAAAATAATGGTTTAAATATTTGGTCATTTACTGGATATAAATTTGAACATATTTTAAATAAGATGAATGAAAAAAAAGAATTAAAAGATTTTATAACTAATATAGATGTTTTAGTAGATGGAAAATTTGATCAAAATAAAAAAGAGGATGGAATTAGATTTAGAGGATCAACTAATCAAAGAATAATAGATGTTCCTAAAAGTTTAGCTCAAGGTAAAATTATTTTATTAGAAGAATATATGAAATAATAAGAATATGGAGGGGTATTATATGAATATAACTGTAAGTAATGTTAAAGAGAACTTTGATGGAAGAATAATTCCTTTATTTGAAGGTAATTTAGACATTAAGGATAATAAGTTAAAAGAAATTTTATCTAATTTAAATAGTAAAGATAAGTTTAAAGGAAAATCTGGAGAAACTTACATATTAACAAACGAGAACAATGGAAATATTGAAGATACAATTTTAATAGGTCTTGGAAATGAAGAAGATATAAATTTAGAAACTATTAAAGAAAATATATCAAAAGCCTATAAAAAGATGAAAGAGCTTAAAAATGTATCTATAGCTTTTAATATGATTAATACAAATAAACTTGATGCTTTAGAAATTATAAAAGCTATTACATTATCATTAATGCTTTCAGATTATGAATTTATAAAATATAAAAAAGATAAAGAAAATAGAGAAGTGTCTGTATCAATTATTGGTGTTGAAGAAGCATTAATAAATGAAGCTAATGAATTTGTTAAAGAAGGAATAGATATAGCAGATGGAGTTAAAATAGCTAGAGAATTAGTAAATGAACCAGCAAATGAAATGTATCCAGAAACACTAGCTGATGCAGCAACTATACTTGGAAATAAATTTGGTTTTGAAGTTGAAGTTTTTGATAAAGAAAAAATTGAAGAATTTGGAATGGAAGCTTTTATGTCTGTTGCAAAAGGTTCAGCTAGAGAACCAAAGCTTATTGTTATGAGGTATTTTGGAGATAAACACAATAAAAAAGATATTTTAGGACTTGTTGGTAAAGGATTAACTTTTGATACAGGTGGATATTCATTAAAACCAACTAATGGAATGGAAACAATGAAATCAGATATGGGTGGAGCAGCTGCTGTAATAGGTGCTATATCAGTTATTGCAAAAAGAAATCTTGCTATGAATGTTATAGGAGCAGTAGCAGCTTGTGAAAATATGATATCAGGATGTGCGTATAGACCTGGAGATATTATAGGTAGTATGTCAGGAAAAACTATAGAAGTTTTAAATACAGATGCAGAAGGT
The DNA here is from genome assembly GCF_058310295.1 of Clostridium sp. TJA020. Classification (NCBI taxonomy): domain Bacteria; kingdom Bacillati; phylum Bacillota; class Clostridia; order Eubacteriales; family Clostridiaceae; genus Clostridium; species Clostridium sp. TJA020. Next base: position 46,302 of record NZ_JBZEFC010000005.1, on the reverse strand, counting down.
AGATTAACTTTAGCTGACGCAGTTACTTATATAAGTAAAAAAGAAAAGGTTAATGAAGTTATAGAAATGTCAACTCTTACAGGTGCAGCACTTGTTGCTTTAGGAGAAACTACAACAGCTGCTATAACTAATGATAATGATTTATTTAAAGAATATAAAACAGTAACTGAATATACTGGAGAAAAGGTGTGGGAATTACCAACATTTAATGAATATAAGGAGCTTATAAAATCAGACATTGCTGATTTAAAAAATATTGGTGGCAGAAATGCTGGAACAATAACAGCTGGATTATTTGTTGAAGAATTTGTAGAAGAAGGTGTACCATTCTTACATTTAGATATAGCAGGAACAGCGTGGACAGATTCACCAAAGCCTTATAAAGCTAAAGGTGGTACAGGAGTTCCTGTAAACTCATTATATGAATTTGCAAAAGGTAGAGAAAATAAATAAAATAATAAAAAAAGGCCAGTATCTTTTAAAGATACTGGCTTATATCTATTTATAGCCCCTAAATTTTTTATTGCTTATTGCTTAAATTATTTTATAATTAGAAATCTGATTGACCAGTTGTTCTTGGGAATGGAATAACATCTCTGATATTTGACATACCAGTAATGTACATTATTAATCTTTCAAATCCAAGACCGAATCCAGCATGCTTAGTTTCTCCGTACTTTCTAAGCTCTAGATACCACCAGTAATCTTCTTCAGCTAAGTTAAGTTCAGCCATTCTATTTTTTAATATATCAAGTCTTTCTTCTCTTTGGCTACCTCCAATTATTTCTCCTATTCCAGGAACTAGAAGGTCCATAGCTGCAACTGTCTTATTATCATCGTTCATTCTCATATAGAATGCTTTAATATCTTTTGGATAATCAGTTACAAATGTAGGTCTTTTGAAATGTTCTTCTGTTAAATATCTTTCGTGTTCTGTTTGAAGGTCAATTCCCCATTCAACAGGATATTCGAATTTTTTACCACAGCTTTTAAGTATCTCTACTGCTTCAGTATAAGTAACTCTAGCAAAATCTGAGTTTGCAACGTGGTTTAATCTTTCAACTAATCCCTTATCAATAAATTTATTGAAGAATTCAATTTCTTCAGGACATTCTTTCATTACATATTTAATTACGTAAGTTAACATTTCTTCTGCAAGTTTCATATCATCTTCTAAGTCAGCAAATGATATCTCAGGTTCAACCATCCAGAATTCAGCAGCATGTCTTGCTGTATTTGAATTTTCAGCTCTAAATGTTGGTCCGAATGTATAAACATTTCTGAATGCTAAAGCAAATGTTTCAGCGTTTAACTGTCCTGAAACTGTAAGATTAGTTTCTTTTCCAAAGAAATCTTTGCTATAATCAACAACACCTTCTTCAGTTTTTGGAGTTTCATTTAAGTCAAGAGTAGTAACTCTAAACATTTCTCCAGCACCTTCACAATCACTTCCAGTAAGGATAGGAGTGTTTGTATAAACAAAGTCTCTTTCTTGGAAGAACTTATGTATTGCATAAGCAGCAACAGATCTTACTCTAAATACAGCTGAAAAAGCATTACTTCTTGGTCTTAAGTGAGCGATTGTTCTTAAGTATTCAAATGTATGTCTTTTCTTTTGAAGAGGATAGTCTGAATCTGACATACCTTCAATTACTATTTCCTTAGCTTGAATTTCAAATGGTTGTTTAGCATTTGGAGTTTCAACTAAAGTTCCGATTATTTTTAATGATGAGCTTATTGGAAGTTTTGAAACTTCTTTAAAGTTCTCTAATTTGTTATCAAATACTATTTGAATATTTTTAAAGAAAGAACCATCGTTAATTTCAATAAATCCAAAAGCGTTTGAAGCTCTTAAAGTTCTTATCCAACCTGATATAGTTACATCTTTACTTAAATATTCTGATGTATTTCTATAAAGGGATTTAACTAAAATATTTTTATCCATTTAAATTTTACCTCCTATAACTTGAAAATTAATTTATAAAATAAAAAAACCTTCCATCCCAAAATAATGGGACGAAAGGATACTATCGCGGTACCACCCAAATTGCTATAAAATATAGCCAACTTAAATTACAGGCACATTTTATGCCCTTCTAGAAGTTAACGGTCTAGATGTCCGTCTAAGTCTACTAACAATTTAAAATCAATTTGCTTTCGGTTAGAAACTCTGAGATGTTCTTCAATCATAGGCTTCGTATAAGGCTTACACCATCCCTTACTCGCTAATACTACATCCTAAGTCTACTCTTCTCTTCACAGTTTTTATAAAAAATATATTAAATTGATTTTACAATACTTTTCTAACAAATGCAACATACTTATCATATATTATCATATATTTATCAATAATTATATGAGGTTGTTTATGTTACTAGAAAAAATTATAAATAAAAAAAATAAAGATCTTAATGAATTAAAAGATATGTTATTTTACAGAAATGATGATGATAGGAAGCAAATTATAAGAAATATAAAGGTTATAACAGAGGATTTATTTTTATTATTAGAGGAAGAAAAAAATTTGAGAAATAATTTTGTTTTGAAAAGAAGAAGAGAATTTACTTTAGGTGAATTATCAAAATATAATGGAAAAAATAATAATTTAGCATATGTAGCTATAGATGGTACAGTATATGATGTAACTGGAGTTACAGGATTTAATGAAAATGGACATTTTGGAGTTAAAGCTGGAACAGATGTAACAGAAAGTTTTTATGAGTGTCATAAGGGAGATAAAAGTATATTAAGTAATCTTAGAATTATTGGAGTTTTAAAGCAATAAAAACATACCCCATAATTAATTGTATAATTAATTATGGGGATATATTATTCAGCTCCAGTTTCAAAAGATCTTATTAAAGATTCAGGAAACTTAAGCATAGTCATATCTTTTACTATTCTTTTAACTTCATAAGTAATTTCTTTAATTTCTGCCTTTATAGGTTTATTTTTTTCAACTTCTATTAGGCAATAAGTTGGATTTGGTCTTCCTATTTTTGGTTTTCCTATACTTCCATCATTTATAAAAAGTTTATTTCCAAATTTTTTTATTGAAGGTATGTGTGTATGAGCACATACTAGGGCATCTTCTTTTAGGTTTTCCATAATTGAAGCTGTATTATCATTACCTTCAAGTAAGTATTCATTTATTGCATTTGGACTTCCATGAAGGAATAATATTTTCTTATCTTCAAATTCCAAAGTTAAAGAGGTTGGAAGAGAGTTTAAATAAAATTTATTTGCTGCTCTAAGCTCGTCCACGGCCCATGGTAGTGAAAATGAATTAATAGAGTTTTCTCTTATATATGTATAACTTCCATCTACAACAGATGCATCGTAATTACCTTTTAAACAAAGAATATTTCTTCTTTTTATCATTGATATAACTTCATTTGGGTGAGGACCATATCCAACTAGGTCACCTAAGCAAATTATAGTATCAACCTTATTATCTTCTATATCTTCTAAAGCTCTCATTAGTGCATAAATATTGCCATGTATATCTGAAATAACTGCTATTTTCATAAAGCTAGCCTCCTAAAAATTTCTCAATAATATTATATCACTTAGAAAATAATATAAATATTAAATAATACTTAAAGAATTGTAATTATTTGAACTTTATTCATATTAGTATATTATAATAGTAATATAAAACAATACGGAGGGATAAGAATGAAAGAGAACAGAATAAATAATGTTATAAAAGAAATGCAAAAAAATAATTTAACACAAATGATAGTTTCATCACCATCATCACTTTTTTATTTAACAGGAAAGTGGTTCCATCCAGGAAATAGAATGGTAGCTTTACTTATTAAAACTAATGGAGAACATAAATTAGTAAATAATAAGTTATTCCCTGTAGAAGAAGATTTAGGAATTGATATAGTTTGGTATGATGATATAGAAAATCCAGTTGAAATATTAGCTAAGTATGTTGATAAAGAGACGGTTTTAGGAATTGATAAAACTTGGCCAGCACATTTTTTATTAAGTCTTATGAAAATTAATGCGGCTAAAAATTATGAAAATTCATCACCAATAATTGATAATTTAAGAATGATAAAAGATGCAGAAGAAATAGAATTAATGAAAGAAGCTTCAAGAAGAAATGATGAAACAATGAAGGAGCTGTGGAAGCATTTAGAAGAAGGAAAAACTGAAGAAGAATGTACTGAAATATTAAAAGATTTATATGCTAAAAATGGAATGAATAAATTTTCATTTCCTCCAATTATAGCGGTATCACCAAACGGAGCAGATCCACATCATGAAACAGATAATTCAGCTATAAAAAGTGGTCATAGTATAGTTATTGATATGGGAGGAGTTTATAAAGATTATTGTTCAGATATGACAAGAACTGTATTCTTTAAAGAAGAGCCTTCAGAAGAACATAAAAAGATATACAACATAGTAAAAGAAGCTAATGAAAGAGCTATAGCTATAATAAAGCCAGGAGTTAAGTTTAAAGAAATAGATAATGCAGCAAGAAGTTATATTGAGGAAATGGGATATGGAGAATATTTTACACATAGAACAGGTCATTGTATTGGTATAGATTGCCATGATTTTGGTGATGTAAGTGCTGCAAATAATAATGAAGTAAAACCTGGAATGATATTTTCAGTAGAACCAGGAATTTATTTAAGTGGAGATATTGGTGTTAGAATAGAAGATTTAGTATTAGTTACTGAAGATGGTCATGAAAGATTGAATAAAGTAACTAAAGAATTAACTGTAATAAAATAATAAATATATTTTAAAAACAATTAATAATCAAGTTATTTTATAGTATTTACTACGATATATTTTAATTTTTATTATAGTGTAAATAAAAAGAGTACTTTTAAAAAAGTACTCTTTTTGTATTTATAAGTTTATTTTACTAAACTGAGAATAAAACTCCAGCTATTGTTCCTGTTAAACAAGTTGCAAGAGCTCCTCCTAGTAATGCTTTAAATCCAAGTTTTGCAATTAAACCTTTTCTATCTGGAGCTAAAGCACCTATACCACCAATTTGGATAGCAACTGAACTTATGTTAGCAAATCCACATAGTGCATAAGTTAATATAAGAACTGTTTTTGGTTGTAAAGTTCCAGCAGCTACATATTTAGACATTTCTGAGTATGCAACGAATTCGTTAATCATAACTTTTTGACCAAGTAAACTACCAGCAGTTCCTAAATCAACAGTAGGTATACCCATTACAAATGTTAATGGTGAGAATATTTTACCTAATATCCATTGGAAGCTAAGTGTTGGGAATCCAAATAGTCCGCCAATTGCAGCTAATATGTAGTTAAGTAAAGCTATAAGTGCAACGAATGCAAGAAGCATAGCAGCAACGTTAAGGGCAAGACCTAAACCTTCACTAGCTCCATTTGCAGCAGCTTCAACAACATTTGATGCTGTTTGTTCTACTTTTACATCAGTAGTACCTTTTGTTTTTGGTTCTTCTGTTTCAGGTACAAGAATTTTAGCTAAGATAAGTCCAGCAGGAGCAGCCATTATACTACCAGCAAGTAAGTCACCTGCATTAATTCCCATTGCCACATATCCAGCCATAACTCCACCAGCAACAGTAGCCATACCACCGACCATTATAGCCATAAGCTCTGATTTAGTCATATCTTTTATAAAAGGTTTTACTAAAAGTGGAGCTTCTGTTTGTCCTAAGAATATGTTTCCAACAGCACTTAATGTTTCAGCGCCTGATGTTCCAAGTAATTTACAAAGACCTTTAGCGATAATTTTAACTATGAATTGCATAATTCCTAAGTAATAAAGTATTCCCATTAAAGCTGAGAAGAAGATAATTGTTGGAAGAACTTGTAATGCGAAAATCATTCCAAAAGTATCTTGATTCATTAAGTTACCAAATAAGAACTTTGAACCTTCAAGAGTAAAGTCAAGTAATTTTGTTATTGCTTTACTACAAAAATCGAAGAAAGCTCTACCAGCTGGGATCTTTAATATAATTAGGGCAAATACAACTTGAAGTGCTAACCCTATACCAACTAAACGCCAATTGATTTTCTTTCTGTTGTCTGAGAACAGCGTAGCTATTCCTAAAATTACTATGATTCCGATTAATCCAATAAATCTACTCAATGTTCTTTCTCCTTTGTATATAATTTTTACTTATAGACTTAAGACTGTTCTTTATAGATTTTTAATTATTTCTTTAGTTAGAGTTATAAAACTATTTTTAGCTTTATTTGAAGTTTCTATAACTTCTTCATGATTAAGTGGTTGTTTTAGTATTCCAGCAGCCATATTTGTTAAACAAGATATGCCCAATACTTTTATTCCGGAATGATTGGCAACAATAACCTCTGGTATCGTTGACATACCTACTGCATCACCACCTAAAATTCTAACCATTCTAATTTCAGCTGGAGTTTCGTAAGTTGGCCCGCTAAACATAGTGTAAACGCCTTCTTTTATGTCAATATTTAAATCCTTAGCGATATTTTTTGCAAGATTTATAAGCTCTGGATTATAAGCTGTTGACATATCAGGAAATCTTGGTCCGAATTCATCTAAATTTTTACCAATTAAAGGATTGCTTCCGGAAAGATTAATGTGATCATTAATTATCATTAAATCCCCAGGTTTAAAATTTGTATTTACAGCACCTGCGGCATTGGTAACGATTAACTTGTCTACGCCTAAAAGCTTCATTACTCTAACAGGAAAAGTTACATCCGTCATTTTATAACCTTCATAATAATGAAATCTTCCTTGCATAGCAATTACAATTTTTCCTTCTAATTTTCCTATAACTAGACGACCTTTATGACCTTCTACAGTAGATACAGGGAAATTAGGTAATGTTTCATATGGATAAAATTCAGGTTCTTCAATTAAGTCAGCTAAAGATCCCAAACCTGATCCTAGAATAAGACCAATTTCAGGTTTATATTTACTTTTAGAAAGTATATATTCTGAAGTAGTCTTTAAAGTGTTTGATAAATCCATTTAATCACCTCTACTAGTTGTATTATTGTAAAATTTAAAAAGAGCATAGAAACAAGTCTACCATATAGATTATAGAATAAAATTAATTAAATTAAAATATAAAAAGCAAAAAATTTAATAAAAGAAAAAATAAAATTTTTGGCAAATCACCAAAAGTATACTTGAATAAATATAATAGTATATACTAATTTGTGGTGGTGAAGATTATAAGTACTATATTAATAAATTTAGTAATCATTTTCACGATAACCTTAAAAATAATTATTGCACCACATTTATGTAAAGTGGAAAAGAGTGATGTTATAGTTATTTTAGGTTGTAATTTAAATAGTATTTTTATGAATCAAAGGTTAAAAAAATCTATTGAATTATACAATGAAGGAATCGCAAAATATTTTATTGTTACAGGAAAAGGAAAAGGAGATATAAGTGAAGCTTTAGGAATGAAAAATTTTTTGGTTAATTTAGGTATTGATGATAATAATATATTTATAGAGGAAAAGGCAAAAAACACATATCAAAATTTAAAATTTTCTAAGAATATAATGAATAATAAAGGGTTTAAAAAAGCTGTAATTGTTTCGGATTATTATCATATTGCTAGAATAAAGATGATAGCTAAAAGAATTAAGTTAGATTGTTCATTTGCAACATGGCCTGTTAAAAAGTTCAATAAATATGAAGTTAAGGCGATTTTAAGGGAAGTAATAGCTTATATAAAAGATTTTATTATTGTATATGAATAAAAAGGTGGTATAACCACCTTTTTAAAAATTTTATTTATTATTTAAAAATTTTTCTCCAACTATAACAACATCACCAGCACCTACTGTTAAAAGCATATCTCCAGGATTTATATTATTTTTTACATATTCAACAGCTTCATCATGAGAGTGTACATTAGTACATTTAACACCTGTTTTTCTTATTGCATCACCTAATTCGTCAGATGAAACAAGACCAGTATCTTTTTCTCTAGCAGCATATATATCCATTAATACTAATTCATCAGCATCATTAAATGCTGTAGTAAATTCATCAAATAATGTTTTTGTTCTAGTATAAGTATGTGGTTGGAATACACATATTGTTTTATTGTGAGGAATTTTTTTAGCAGTACTTAAAGTTGCTTTTATCTCAACTGGATGATGAGCATAATCATCTATAACTGTAACTCCATTTAATTCCCCTTTGTATTCAAATCTTTTATGAGCACCCTTGCACTCTTTTAATCCATCTATTATATCATCATAAGGTAGATTAAAAATAAGTCCTACACATGCACTTGATAATGCATTTAAGATGTTGTGTTTACCTGGCATATTTAATTGTAAATCAAATAAATCTTCTCCATCTTTACAAACAGTGAAAGATGCACAACCTCTATTATCATATTTTATATTTGTTGCAGTTACATTAGTATCCTTAAATCCATAGCTTATAGTATTGCAATTAGCTTCTTTTAAAATTTTAGCAACATTAGGGTCTTCACCATAACCTATTAAGTAACCATCTGTAGGAATTAATGTTGAGAATTTTTTAAATGTTTCAGTTATATGATTTAAATCTCTATAATAATCTAAATGATCAGCATCTATATTTAAGATTATTCCTATGTATGGGAAAAATTTTAAAAATGATTCTTTATATTCACATGCTTCTGTAACAAAATATTCACTACTTCCTATTCTGTAATTACCGCCTATTACATCAAGTTCACCACCTACAAGTATAGTTGGATCTAAATTTGCTTTAAGAGTTATATTTGTAATCATAGAAGTACATGTAGTTTTACCGTGTGTACCTGCGACTGCAACATTATATTTATGACCTTTCATTATAAGACCTAAAAATTCTGCTCTATCCATAAGGTGTATATTATCTTCTTTGGCTTTAATTATTTCAGGATTATCTTGTGGAATTGCAGCCGTATAAACAACTAAGTCAACATCTTTTATATTATCCTTTTTATGCCCTATATAAATTTCAGCACCTTTTTCTTTTAAGCTATTAGTTATTTCTGATTCTTTAGAATCGGAACCTGAAACTTTAAATCCATTATTTAAAAGTACAGCAGCAAGACCACTCATACTTATACCGCCAATTCCTATAAAGTGAACCTTTTTATTGGTATCTTTTAAAAAATCAAATGACATGAAATCAACCCCTTTTTTTATTTATTTTATGATTATATAAGTTTAATGTTTTAAAAATTAATTTTTTATTTTATAACCATTTATAATTATATACATTTTTAATTAAATGAACACAAAAATTAACTAAAAATTATATCAATTTAAAAAAGAATTTTCAATTTATTTTACATTAAGTGATTAAAATGTATTGCACTAGGAAAAAATATAGAATAAAATATGAATATTGAGAGTGAAAAATTATGATATAATTCGTATAAATTCGAATAATTATTAAGATGCAGGTGGTTTTCATGGAAAAGTTAAGTAGAAATAGTAGAGTTGTTGTAATTACAAAGATACTAATAGAAAATCCGAATAAAATTATCGGATTAAATAAATTTTCAGAGTTATTAAATGCAGCAAAATCAACTATAAGTGAAGATATAGTTATAGTTAGAGAAACATTAGCAAAGTTTGAAATGGGAAGAGTTGAAACCATAGCTGGTGCTGCAGGAGGTATAAGATATATACCTGAAACAAGTGTATCAAAAGGAAAGGAATTTGCTTTAAGCCTTTGCGATTTGTTAAAAGATGATGGAAGAGTGGTTCCGGGAAATATAATATATATGACAGATTTAATGTATAATCCTGAAATAATAAGTAAAGCTGGAACAATACTTTCTTCTTGGTTTGAAAATATGGATATTGATTATGTAATTACAGTAGAGACAAAGGGAATTCCATTAGCATATGAAGTTGCTAGAAATTTAGGAGTTCAACTTGTTATTGCAAGAAGGGACAACCAATTTACAGAAGGAACAACTATGACAATTAATTATGTGTCAGGTACTAGTGGGAAGCTCCAACAAATGTCATTATCTAAAAAATCAATGAAAAGTAATTCAAAATGTGTATTCATTGATGATTTTATGAAAGGTGGGGGAACTGCACTTGGAATAAAGGATCTTTTAAAAGAATTTGATAGTGAATTAGTTGGAATAGGAGTTTTAGTTGATAATAAAGAAGCTAAAAAGAAACTTATTGATGAATATATATCAATAGTTGAATTACATTCAGTAAATGAATCATCAATAGTTGATATACGTCCTTCTAAGATATTTGAAAAATAGATAAATAATTTACCACACCAATAATAAATTTAAAAATTTACCAAATAAAAGAGGATATTGCCAATGTATGGAGAATTTATAATATCATAAAGGCAACTGGAGGTGTGGTCAATGCAAATTACAGACGTTAGAATCAGAAAGATAGCTACAGATGGGAAGATGAAAGCAATAGTATCAGTTACTTTTGATGATCAATTTGTAGTTCATGACATTAAGGTTATTGAAGGGCAAAATGGGTTATTTATTGCTATGCCAAGCAGAAAAACACCAGATGGTGAGTTTAAGGATATAGCACATCCTATAAACAGCGAGGCAAGGGACGTAATACAAAGAGCTATTCTTGAAGCGTATGATAAAGCTTTATCAGAAGAAATAGCGGAATAATTTATTAAAAATAAAAGGGATTTTCCCTTTTATTTTTTTGTAACTTACTGAAATAAGAATATTATAAAGGATAATAAAACAATATACATATATTATAAGTTTTATTGTATTGTTATCTAAGTTGAAATAGTTAGTTTGTTGAAATATAATAAAATAGAATTAAAATGTACTAAAATATAATACTATAAAAAATCGGGTTAAATATAAGTAATTAATAGAGGTGGTAAAATGTATAAATGTGCATTAATACTTGCAGCTGGTCAAGGTACTAGAATAAAGTCAGATTTACCTAAGGTTTTACATAAGGTTTGTGGCAAAGAAATGGTAAATCACGTTATAGATAATATGAGAAAAGCAAATATCAATGATGTAAATGTAATTATAGGAAAAGGAGCAGAGTTAGTTAAAGAACAAACTAATGATAGAAAAGTTTCTTATTCATTACAAGAAGAGCAATTAGGAACAGGACATGCAGTTAAATGCGCAGCTGAATTCTTAAAAGGAAAAAAAGGAACTGTAGTAGTATTTGCTGGTGATGCACCGCTAACAAAAGAATCAACAATAGAAGAATTAATAAAAACACATGAATCAAATGGAAATTCAGCAACTTTATTAAGTGCTATAGTTGAAGACCCAACAGGCTATGGAAGAATAATAAGAGATGATGAAGGATATGTTTTAAAAATTGTTGAACATAAAGACTGCAATGAAGATGAATTATTAGTAAATGAAATGAATGCAGCAATGTATTGTTTTGACATAGAAGATTTAGTTAATTCATTAGATAAGCTTTCAAATAATAATACACAAGGTGAATATTATCTTACAGATGTAATAGGAATTCTTAAAGAAGAAGGAAAAAAGGTTGGGGCACTAGTTACTGATTATGAGGATACTATAGGAGTTAATTCAAGAGTTCAACTTGCAGAAGCAGAAGAAATATTAAGAAATAGAATTAATTTAAAACATCTTAATAATGGTGTAACGTTAATAGATCCAAAATCAACATACATAGGAATAGATGTTGAAATAGAAAAAGATACAATTATATATCCAGGAACTATATTAGAGGGAAATACTAAAATAGGTTCAAACTGTATGATAATGCAAAATTGTAGAATTAAAGATAGTATAATAAACGAAGGTGTTACTGTAGAATCTTCAGCAATATTAGATAGTGAAGTAGGAGAAAATACTACTGTTGGACCATTTGCATATATAAGACCAGAAAGTAAGATTGGTTCAAAAGCTAGAATAGGGGATTTTGTAGAAATTAAAAAATCTACAATTGGTGATGGAACTAAAGTATCACATTTAACTTATATTGGAGATGCTGAAGTTGGTTCAGGATGTAACTTTGGATGTGGTACTGTTGTAGTAAACTATGATGGAAAAGTTAAGAATAAAACAGTAATTGGAAATAATAGTTTTATTGGATGTAACACAAATTTAGTTTCACCAGTAACTGTTAAAGATAATACTTATATTGCAGCAGGTTCAACAATAACTAATGATGTTAATGAAGGTGAACTTGCAATAGCTAGAGCTAAGCAAAGAAATATATCAGGATGGGTAGAGAAAAAGGGATTAAAGAAGTAATCAATAAAAATTTATTTATATATAAAAGAGCTAAATTTGAGGAGGTCTTCATTAATTATGTTAAGTCATGGAAAGAATATTAAAATATTCACAGGAAACTCACACCCAGAATTAGCGCAAGAAATTGCAAAAATATTAGGGCTAGAAGTAGGTGCGGGCGATGTAGGTACTTTTAGTGATGGAGAGATATCAGTAAATATAGGTGAGACAGTAAGAGGTGCTGACGTATTTATAGTTCAATCAACTTGTTCACCTGTAAATAATAACTTAATGGAATTACTTATAATGATTGATGCATTTAAAAGAGCATCAGCAGGAAGAATAACAGCTGTTATTCCATACTATGGATATGCAAGACAAGATAGAAAAGCAAAATCAAGAGATCCAATAACTGCAAAATTGGTAGCGGATTTACTTACAACAGCAGGAGCTCATAGAGTTTTAACTATGGATTTACATGCTGCTCAAATTCAAGGGTACTTTAATATACCTGTTGATCATTTAGTAGGTTCACCAATACTTTCAAAGTATTTTGTAGATAAAGGATTAATAGATCAAGATGATGTTGTTGTTGTGTCTCCTGATCTTGGAAGTGTAACTAGAGCCAGAAAATTTGCAGATAGATTACATGCACCAATAGCAATAATAGATAAAAGAAGACCTAAGGCAAACGTATCCGAGATAATGAATATTATTGGAGATGTTGAAGGAAAAAGATGTATATTAATAGATGATATGATAGATACAGCAGGAACTATAACAAATGCAGCAAATGCGCTAAAAGATTTAGGCGCAAAAAATGTATATGCATGTTGTACTCATGGGGTTTTATCAGGACCGGCATTTGAAAGAATAAATAATTCAGCAATTGAAGAATTAGTAATGTTAAATACAATAAAACTTCCAGAGAATATTGATAAGAAAAAATTTAAATCAATATCAGTTGCTCCTATATTTGCAGAAGCTATAAAAAGAATATATAATAATGAACCAATAAGCAAATTATTTGAAGCATAATAGTTAATGTATTAATACATAATATACATAAAGAAAACCTCTAGATAAATCTGGAGGTTTTGTTTTATAACTATTTATATAATAATGAAATATTACAGTTAACAAATTGTAACTTTTATATGAAACTATATTAAAAACTGTGAAAAAATGATAAATTTATAATTGTTAGTTAATTTTTAAATTAATTAAGCAATAAATATTTAATAAGTTAAAATGTGGAGGTATTAAGACATGGAAGGTGTTTTAGGTAAAGTATTAATAGTTGATGATGATGAAAATATTTGTGAAGTAATAAATATGTATGTAAAAAGTGCTGGATACGATACAAGAGTTGCACATAATGGTAAAGAAGCAGAAGAAATATTTTTAGACTATAAACCGGATATAGTTCTTTTAGACGTTATGATACCAAACATAGACGGAATAGATGTTTTAAAATGGATAAGAAAAGAAGGTACAACTCCAGTAATAATGCTTACAGCAAAAGGAGATACATTTGATAAGGTTTTAGCTTTAGAACTTGGTGCTGACGATTACATAGTTAAACCATTTGAACCAAAAGAATTACTTGCAAGAGTAAAAGCTGTAATGAGAAGATATACAGCAGATAATACAAATAAAGAAGTAATCCAATATAATGATTTAACAATAGATGCAAATTCATATAGAGTAATTTACAAGAATAATGAAATTAAAATGCCACCTAAAGAATTTGAACTATTATATTATTTAGCATGTAATAAAAATAGAGTTTTCACAAGAGAACAATTATTATGTGAAGTTTGGGGATATGATTATCCAGGAGACTCAAGAACTGTTGATGTTCACGTTAAGAGATTAAGAGAAAAGTTACATTCAGGAGATACTTGGCAAATTGAAACAGTTTGGGGGGTTGGCTATAAATTTGAGGTGAAATAGATGAAAAAGCATAGCTTAGCATATAGGCTTATAATAACATTCACATTAATAGTAGTAATCGCGCTTGTAATAGTAGCAGGAGTTTTATCTTTATGGATTAGACAAACTTATTTTGATCAAAAGAAAGAGCAATTAAATAGAGAAAGTAACATAATAGAAAGTGCAGCCATAGCTTATTTATCTTTGGATAAAAGTTCAAACTTAACAACGTTAAATAATGTAATGAACTTTGTAAGCAAAACTATAGATGCAGAAATATTAGTTACAGATAATCTAGGATATACATATGCTGTTTCTAATAGTGGATATGAAAATTATAAGTTTTCTAATGCAGGAATTCCTAAAGAAGATATGGATGTGTTGAAGCAAGGGAAGTCTATAGAATATGGAAATGTAAAAAGTGCATCTCAAAATAATTATGTATATTTAAAGCCTATTTTTAATAAAGATTATTTTAGCGGAGTAATAATAATGGTTATTCCGACTGATAGTATGTTATCTCCTATAATTAAAATAAATAAAATTATATGGATAACTGCTTTAATTGTAATAATTATTGGTGGTATATTTGTGTACTTTTACAGTAAAAAATCTTTAATAAAGCCTATAGATGAAATAACTGCAGCAGCAAGAAGAATATCTAAAGGTGGAGTTAATGAAAGACTTAATATTAATCAAAATAATGAAATAGGAGAACTTGCAGAATCATTTAATATAATGGCACAATCTCTTCAAACAGTTGATGATAATAGGAGAGCTTTTATATCAAATGTATCACATGAATTAAGATCACCTATAACCTCAATAAAAGGATTTATATCAGGAATATTAGATGGTGTAATTCCGAGAGATAAAGAAGGATATTATTTAAAAATTGTATATGAAGAAACTGATAGGTTATCAAGATTAATAAATGATTTGTTAGATATATCAGCTTTAGAATCAGGAAAAATAAAGCTTAATAAACAAGAAATTGATATAAGTAATATGTTAAGGTACACAATTACTAAATTTGAAAGTGCTATAAATAAAAAAGGATTAAATGTTGATGTTGTTTTAGAGCAGGAACATCAATATGTAATTGGAGATAATGATAAAATAACACAAGTAGTAACAAACTTAATAGATAATGCAATAAAATATTCTTATGAAAATGGTAATATAAGAATAAACACGAAATCCAAAGGTGATAGAGTGCTTGTGAGCATTTATAATGATGGTGAGTTATTAACTAAGGAGCAATTAATAAAGATTTGGGATAGATTCTATAAAGCAGATGTATCAAGAACTAACAAAGTAAGTACAGGGCTTGGATTATCTATAGTAAGGTTAATTCTTACAGAACATGGTGAAGATATTTGGGTCGAAAACTATAAAGATACTGGTGTTATGTTTACATTTACTTTAATCAAGAAATAATTTTGGTGATATTTATGAAGAATAAGAATGATAAGGGTAAAATAAATATAAAAAGTAAAAAAGTTGTTGTAACTAAGAAAAAAATTATTATAGCATTAGTAATAATATTAATTATAGTAATAACTACTTCACTATCAGTTGCATATGCTATGAATAGTATAAATAAAATTATTGATAAAAAGATTGAAAGTGTGTTAGAACAAAATAATTTAAGTGGAGTTATAAGCAAAGTTGCGCCATCTTTAGTAACTATAGGAGAAAATTATGATGATGCTACCTCATCAAAGGTATCTCAAAAAAATTCAACTGGAATAGTTGTTGATAGTGGTGGATTGATAATTACTTCTTATGAAAAGATTAAGGATTATAAAGAAATATTTATAGATATACCAGCAAAAGGAGTAAAACCGCTTAAGGGTACTTTAATTGGATATAATAAAGAGGCAGATATGGCATTAATAAAAATATCTGCAAATGGATTAACACCAATTTCATTAGCTAGTTCTAGCTCAATAAAAGAAGGTGAAAGTGTCTATGCAATAGGAAATTCTTTAAGCAATAATTATATAGGTCTAATTACTTCAGGGATCATAACATCTACAAATCATAAAATTAAAATGAATGATGAATATTGTTCTATAATACAAACAAATGCTGTTATGAATGAAGAAAATTTTGGGGGAGTACTTTGTAACTCTAAAGGAGAATTAGTAGGCTTAAATAGTAGATACTTAACTCAAGAATTTAACAAAGATGGATTATATTTTGCATCTAGTATAGACATGATAAAAAAATCTTTAAATAGTATAATAAAAAAAGAAGATCTTATAGGAATACGTGGTGTTGAGGTAAATGTTAGCAATGAGTATAAAAAAGGTTTTTACATAAAAGATGTAATAACTGATAGTAATGCTCAAAAAGGTGGGCTTAAGCCAACAGACATAATATTAACTGCTAATGATACTAAAATTTTATCTTATGATGATTTGATAAAAGTACTTAAAGATGATAAGTATAAGGGTAATATAAAATTTAAGATACTAAGAAACGGTGAGATAGAAAAGATAACTATAAATCTATAATTTAAAAGGAGTATAGCGAGTGATTATAGTATAATCATAAGCTTACTCCTTTTAATATTTTTTTAATATATTTTGAAATTTATAGTACGCTTTTTTTATTATCAAAATTTAGTATAATATTTAATAGGTATTTGAATAAATAAATTTTTATTGTAGAAGATTATAAAATATAAGTAGTTTAGAAAGAGGAGATAAAATGTTCATAATAGTAGGACTTGGAAATATAGGTGAAAAGTACGAAAATACTAGACATAATATTGGTTTTGATAGTGTAGATTATATAGCTAATAAGTATAATATAGATATAAACAGGAAAAAATTTAAAGGGGTTTATGGAGAAGGATTTATTGAAGGAGAAAAGGTAATTTTAATTAAGCCTTCAACATTTATGAATTTAAGTGGAGAATGTGTCAGGGAAATACTTGATTTTTATAAACTTACAAATGAGGATATTATAGTTTTATATGATGATATAAGTTTAGATGTAGGTAAGATAAGAATAAGAGAAAAGGGAAGTGCTGGGGGACATAACGGAATAAAAAATATAATATCACATTTAGGCACTGATAAATTTTCAAGAATTAAAATAGGAGTGGGACAACCTAAAGGAGATTTAATAAATCATGTTTTAGGAAATTTTTCAAAAGAAGAAAGAGAAGTTTTAGAAGAAAGTTTAGATGTTACTAAGCTTGCTGTAGATGAAATAATAAAAAGTAATATAAGCTCAGCTATGAATAAATATAATGGATTTAAAGCTAAAAAAAGTATTTAAGGATGGTGTATAAAATGAGATTAGAGGGGTTAATGGAGCCCTTAATTGAAAGTAAAAAATTTAATGAAATAAAAGAAAATATAAATAATAAAAAGTTTCCATTAGGGATATATGGACTATCAGAATCTGGTAGAACATATTTAATGAATGCTATATTTGAAAGTTCTAATGAGTCTTTAGTTATAGTTACAAACAGTGATATAGAAGCAAAAAATTTATATGAAGACTTAAGTTTTTATACAACAGAAGTTTATTATTTCCCTGTAAGAGAGGTTGTTTTTTATAATATAGATGCTATCTCAGGTGATTTAAGATGGGCTAGACTTAAGGTAATAAAAGAAATATTAAATAAAAAGAAGAAAATAATAGTTACATCCATAGAATCTTTTGCAGCAAGCTATACTCCAAGAGAATATTATGAAAATCATAAAATAGAATTATCAATAAATAATGAAGTGGATTTTAATGATATAAATAGATTGCTTGTTGAAGGCGGGTATGAAAGAGTTGAAATGGTTGAAGGAAAAGGTGAGTTTGCTTTAAGAGGTGGAATTCTTGATGTATACCCTCCAGATTCAATTTATCCTTATAGAATAGAGTTATTTGGAGATGAAATAGATTCTATTAGAAGATTTAATGTGGAATCTCAAAGAAGTATAGATAAGGTTGATAAAGTTAGTATTTTTCCTGCTAAAGAAATAATAATAGATGATAATGTTATAGATTATGCTAAAAGTACTTTAATAAAAGAGTTGAATAAAGCTTTAGAAAATAATAAAAATAAAGATAGTAAGGAAAAATTAAAAGAAATAATAAATAGAAACTTAGAATCTTTAATTCAAACTTCAAGTTTTGAAACTATAGATTCATATCTTCCATTTTTTTATGAAAAATTAGAAAGTTTATTTGATTATTTTAAAGGATATAATTTCGTAATTGATGATACAACAAGGTCTCTTGGAAAGTTAGAAGGTACTTATAGTGAATTTAGAGAAAACTTTTCAATGTTTCTTCAAAAGGGAAATATACTTCCTAAACATTCTGAATTACTTTTAGATTATAGTGAAGTTTTAGGTAAGTTCGATGAATGTAAATTAATAACTATGGATACCTTTAAAAAGGTTAGAGATATACTAAAGCCTCGTTCTATAATAAATATGTCTCAAATAACACTTCACAATTATCAAGGACAGTTAGATTTACTTATAGATGATATAAAAGATAAAAAGAGTAAAGGCTTTAAAAGCTTAATTCTTTCAGGAACAAGAACTAGAGGAGAAAGATTAGTAGAAACTTTAAGAGATAGAGAAATTGAAAGCGTTTATAAGGATAACGTTGATAAAATATCTTGTGGGGAAGTCGTAATTACTTTTGGAAATCTTCTTAAGGGATTTGAATTTCCTGATGAAAAGTTATGTGTAATATCAGATAAAGAAGTATTTGGGGAGGCGAAACGAAAAATCCCTAAAAAGAAAAAGGTTAAAAAGGGTATAGCTAAAATAAATTCATTTACTGAATTGAAAATAGGTGATTATGTAGTTCATGCAAATCACGGAGTTGGTGTTTATAAAGGAATTAAACAAATAGAAGTAGCGGGAAATAAGAGAGATTATTTGGATATAGTTTATCAAAAGGGCGATAAGCTATATGTTCCTGTTGACCAACTTGACCTTATACAAAAGTATATAGGAACTGAAGGAAAGACTCCTAAGGTAAATAAACTTGGTGGAACAGAGTGGCAAAAGGCTAAGAGTAAAGTTAAACAATCAATAAATGAAATAGCTAAAGATTTAGTGAAACTTTATGCAACTAGGGCTACTTTAAAAGGTTATAAATTTAGTAAAGACACAGAGTGGCAAAGACAATTTGAAGATGAGTTTCCTTATGAAGAAACACCAGATCAACTTACATCACTTTCAGAAATAAAAAGTGATATGGAATCTGTAAAATCAATGGATAGACTTCTTTGTGGAGATGTAGGATATGGAAAAACTGAAGTTGCTTTAAGGGCAGCATTTAAAGCTGTTATGGATGGAAAGCAAGTTGCATTTTTAGTACCAACAACTATACTTGCAGAACAACATTATAAGAATATGATTAAAAGATTTTCAGATTTTCCAATAAAAATTGATATGATAAGTAGATTTAGAACTGCAAAAGAACAAAAAGCTACGATACAAGCAGCAAAAGAAGGAAATGTTGATATATTAGTTGGAACTCATAAATTAGTAGCAAAAGATATTCAATTTAAAGACTTAGGTCTTTTAATAATAGATGAAGAGCAAAGGTTTGGAGTTAAACAAAAAGAAAAAATAAAAGAATTAAAGAAGAATGTTGATGTTCTTACATTAAGTGCAACACCAATACCAAGAACTCTTCATATGTCATTAACAGGTGCTCGTGATATTTCTGTAATAGAAACACCTCCTGAAGAAAGATATCCGGTTCAAACTTATGTTATAGAACAAAATGATCAACTTATAAGAGATGCTATACTTAGAGAAATGAACAGAGGAGGGCAAGTATTCTTTGTTTATAATCGTGTTGAAAGTATTGAAAGCATGGCAAATTATATAAAAGAATTAGTTCCAGAAAGTAAAGTAACGTTTGCCCATGGTAGAATGACAGAAAGACAACTAGAAAAAGAAATGATGGACTTTATGGATAAAAAGTATGATGTGTTAGTATGTACTACCATAATAGAAACTGGTATAGATATACCAAATGTAAATACTATAATAGTATTTGATGCAGATAAGATGGGGCTTTCACAATTATATCAATTAAGAGGTAGAGTTGGGAGATCTAATAAGATAGCTTATGCTTATCTTTTATATACTAAGGATAAAATATTAACAGAAGTAGCTGAAAAGAGGCTTAAGGCACTAAAGGATTTTACTGAACTTGGATCTGGATTTAAAATAGCTATGAGAGATTTAGAAATAAGAGGTGCCGGAAACATGATGGGTTCAGCTCAACATGGTCATATGGCTACTATAGGTTATGATTTATATTGTAGAATGCTTGAAGATACAATAAAAATTATAAAAGGTGAGATTACAAAAGAACCAGTTGAAACTACTGTTGATATTAAAGTTGATGCATATATTCCAGGAACGTTTATATCAGATGAAAATCAAAAGATTGAAGTTTATAAAAAAATTGCAGCTATTGAAAGTTATGAAGAATACATGGAAATTAAAGATGAATTAGAGGATAGATATTCAGATATTCCAGATTCAGTTTATAATTTAATGGATATAGCTTATATAAAGAGTAAAGCTAAGCAACTTAATATAGAAGAAATAAAAGAAACGCCAAAAGGAATATTCTTTAAATTTGAAGAAGGCGATAAAGAACATAAGGAAGTATTTAAAATATTAATAGATAAATATAAAGATAATGTAATACTTAAGTTTGGCAATATACCTGAATTTCAGTTCAAGCAAAATGGATTCAAGAAAGAGGAAATATTACCATTCTTTAAAAATATGTTAAATAACATATTAAAAGTAATAAATACTTAATTCTATATAATTGAACTTAATAAATAATATGTTATACTAAAAACAGTGAAATTTTAACAATTAGGTACTTTATAATAAATAGTAAAGCGAGGGAAAGTTAGTGGGTAGAATTAAAAGAATTGTAGCTTTAGGTTTAGTTGCAATATCAAGCATGGTATTTACTGGATGTAACATGATACAAAAAACTCCTGAAGCAATAAAAAATGAAACCTTAGCAAAGGTTGGAGATCAAAAAATAACAAGAGGTGAAGTTGAAAAGGTTGTTGAAGGAAGTATGTATTATCAACAATTAAAACAACAATATGGTGATAACTTACAAAATAATGAACAAGCAAAGTCAATGTTATTACAATTACAAAAAAGTGCATTAGAAAGTCTTGTAGATCAAAAGGTTATGATTACTGAATCTGAAAAGAACAAATGGATGTCAGATGAAGAAATAAATAAAAAAGTAGACTCTGAACTAAAAGAAATGAAAAAAGGTTATAAAACAGAAGAAGAATTTAAACAGGCTTATGAAGCAAGTGGCTATAAGGATGAAAATGAATTAAAAGAAAATTTAAAAGAACGTGTTATAGTAGGAAATGTTATTGAAAATCATATATATAAAGATGTAAAAGTTACAGATGCTGATGTGAAGAAATATTATGATGAAAATAAAGCAACAACATATACAATAAAACCTGGTGCTGATGTATATCAAATAATAATAGCTGATGGAAAAGATGCTGAGAAAACTATAAAGAAGATAAGAGAAGATATAGTTTCAGGAAAAGCTAAATTTGCGGATATGGCAGCTAAATATAATATTGATGCAACAAAATCAACAGGTGGATCATTAGGTTATATAGATTATGATTCACAACAATATGATAAAACATTTATGGCTGCTATGAAGAAACTTAAAGATGGTGAAATATCACAACCTGTAAAAACACAGTTTGGATACCATTTAATAAAAGTAGAAAATGTTAAAAGCAAGGCAGAAGTAATACCATTTGATAAAGTAAAAGATTCAATTAAACAACAATTAGATCAAAGTAAAAAGAATAAAGCTTATACAGACACTCTTAAGAAGTGGAAAGATGAACTTGGAGTTAAAGTTTACGAAGATAAAATAGAACAAAAAAACTAAATGTTGTAAAAAGGACACCTAATTTTAGGTGTCCTTTTTGTTTAAATAATGGATATAAGTGCATAAAATTTCTATATAGTCAAATACTAATAATGTTACTAAATTTAACAGTATTTTATTAAGGAGGTTAAATATAAAATGAAAGCTACAGGAATTGTAAGACGTATAGATGATTTAGGTAGAGTAGTTATACCAAAAGAAATTAGAAGAACTTTAAGAATAAGAGAAGGAGATCCACTTGAGATATTTACAGATAGAGAAGGAGGAGTAATTCTTAAAAAATATTCACCAATTGGAGAACTTACAGATTTCTCAAAAGAATATGCTGAAAGCTTACAACAATCAATAGGTCATATAGTTTTAATAAGCGATAAGGACGCATTTATTTCAGCAAGTGGTGTACCTAAAAAGGATTATATAGATAGAAAAATAAGCAATGAACTTGAAGCAATAATGGATGCTAGAAAACCAGTTTTATTAGGAGAAGGAGGACAAAAATTAATTCCTTTACATAGTGATGAAGATACTTCAGAAATGACATCACAAGTTGTTGCGCCAATTATAGCTGAAGGAGATGCAATTGGTGCTGTAATAATTCTATCAAAAAAATCAGGTGAAACTTTAGGTGAATTAGAACTAAAATTATCTGAAACAGCAGCAGCATTTTTAGGAAAACAAATGGAACAATAAAAAACATATTATAAATTTAGTTAAAATAATGAATAAATAGTAATAATGCCTCTGAACTTACAATAATTATTATTAGTAAATCAAAAGTTTG
Source organism: Clostridium sp. TJA020 (assembly GCF_058310295.1). NCBI lineage: Bacteria > Bacillati > Bacillota > Clostridia > Eubacteriales > Clostridiaceae > Clostridium > Clostridium sp. TJA020. The sequence continues at coordinate 23,412 of NZ_JBZEFC010000005.1, read as the reverse complement.
GAGGTATTTTATGAAGAAACAATCCTTAATAAAGGGAAGTATAATATTAGGTACAGCAGGAATATTTGCAAGGTTTTTAGGTGTTTTTTTTAGATGGCCTCTTATTATGTTAATAGGAGATGAAGGAATTGCCTTTTATCAAATGTCATATCCTTTATATATGTTTTTTGTAGCTATAGCATCTGGAGTTCCGGTGGCTATATCTAAGATAGTTTCTGAAAATAATGCTATAGGAGATATAGAAGGCAGTTTTAAGGTTGTAAAAGAATCAACCTATATGATGCTTATATTGGGAGCAGGTACAAGCTTTTTCTTGTTTTTCTTTGCAGATTTCATAATAAAATTTGTTGAATGGGATCCTAAAGCTTATTATTCAATAATAGGAATATCATTTGCACCACTTATAATTTCAATAATGACAATATTTAGAGGATTTTTTCAAGGGCTTCAAAATATGACTCCATCAGCAGTATCACAAATATTAGAACAAGTTGGTAGAGTTATATTCGGTGTTGGACTAGCTGTATTATTTTTACCAAAAGGAATAGAATTTGCGGCAGGGGGTGCAGCATTTGGTGCAGCAGCAGGAGGTTTACTTGCAGGAGGATATTTATATATAAAATATATAAAAGTAAAAAAGCAATTTGGTATTAAAAAAGTAAAAAGTGATATAGACATAATGAGTAAAATATTAAAGATTGCAATTCCGATATCATTGGGAGCAACTGTTGGTACAATAATGAGTTTGATAGATTCTATATTCATACCACAAAAACTTTTAGAAGCTGGAATTATAAGAAGTGAAGCAAATATTTTATATGCACAACTTACAGGGAAAGCGTCTGTTATTGTAAATATACCAATGACATTATCTATGGCATTATCTATTTCTTTAATTCCTATAATTGCAGAAGAATTTATACTAAGGAGAAGAAAAAATGTGGAAAATAAGACTAACCTTGCAATTAAAATATCAACAGTAATAGCCATACCATGTATGTTTGGAATGTTTTTTATGGCAGAACCTATAATGAAACTTATATTTCCAGGAAGATTTGAAGGTTTTGAAATACTTAAATATTTATCTTTAACAATTCCATTTATAATATTAACTCAGACTACTACAGCAATCCTTCAAGGTGTTGGAAAATATATATTGCCAGTAGTAAATCTTTTTATAGGATGTTTAATAAAATTAATTTTAACTATAAAATTAGTTCCAATATCAGAATTAAATATATATGGTGCTGTTATAGCAAGTATAGCTGCATATATAACTACAACAGCATTAAATGTAATATTATTAAAGATAACTTTAAAAACTAGAATAGATATAATAAATAATGTAATAAAGCCAACATTAGCATCATTTATAATGTCTATATTAGTTTTAGTTTCATATGATAAAATATTAATTTATACAATGAGCAATGGTCTATCTTGCTTAATATCAGTATTTTTAGGTATTATAATATATATGGCCTTAATAGTTGTAATGAAAGTTTTTGATGTTAATGAGGTAAGAAACAGAATTTACAAAAAATAATAAAAAAGGAGAAATACCTAATGATTAAAATAGTTGGTTTAGGACCAGGAGCAAGTGATGCACTTACAGTAGGTGCTTTAAGAGTTTTAGAAGAAAGTAAAAACATATATTTTAGAACAGAAATTCATCCAACAGTTGATTTTATAAAGTCAAAAAATATAAAATTTAACACTTATGATCATTTTTATGATAGTAGTAAAAGTTTTGATGAAGTTTATAAAAATATAGCAGAAGATTTAATAAAAGTTTATAAAGAATTTGGCGATGTTGTTTATGCAGTACCAGGACACCCTTTAGTTGCAGAAAAGTCAGTATCAAACATTATGGAACTTTGTGATAAAGAAAATATAGAATATGAAATTTTGCCTGCAGTTAGTTTTGTCGATGCTATGATGGATAGATTAAAAATAGATCCTATAGAAGGACTAAAGATTATTGATGCATTTGATATAAATAATCAAATATTAGATAAGAGAATAGGAACTATAATAACACAAGTTTATAATCCTTTTATAGCATCAGAAGTTAAACTTAAGTTATTAGAATGTTATGATGATGAAACTGAAATAATTTATGTAAGAGCAGCAGGAATAGAAGGTCTTGAAAGTATAAGAAAAATACCAATATATGAGTTAGATATGCAAGAGGATATAGATTACTTAACTTCACTTTATATACCTAAAGATTTAAATAATAAAAAAGATATAAATGATTTAATTGCTCTTATAGATACATTAAGAGGAGATGATGGTTGTCCTTGGGATAGAGAACAAACTCATGAAAGCTTAAAAGACGCCATAGTTGAAGAGAGTTATGAAGTAAAAGACGCAATTGAAAAAGAAGATGATGATGCATTAATAGAAGAGTTAGGAGATGTTTTATTACATGTAATATTCCATTCATCAATAGGTAAAGAAGATGGATACTTTGATTTCAATGATGTAGTTTTAGGAATATATAATAAAATGATAGAAAGACATCCACATATATTTGGTGAAGAGAATATAGATACATCAAGTGAAGTAGAAAAAAGTTGGGATGAAATAAAAAAAGAAGAAAAAGGCTTTGAGACAGTTACACAGGAATTAGAAGGGGTAGCTAAAGCATTACCAGCTTTAATAAGAGCTCATAAGATACAAAATAAAGCAAGAAAAGTTGGTTTTGATTGGGATAATGTAGAGGATGCCTCAAAGAAGGTTATAGAAGAGTTAAATGAAGTATTAGAAGTATATAATACTAAAGATAAGGATAGAATAACAGAAGAAGTAGGAGACTTACTATTTGCTTGCGTTAATGTTTCAAGATTTTTAGAGGTAAATGAAGAGGAAGCGTTAAATAAAACAATAGATAAGTTTATAAAAAGATTTAGTTATATAGAAAGTGCTGCGCTTAAAAATAATAAAACATTAAAAGAAATGACATTACAGGAAATGGATGAGCTTTGGAATGAAGCTAAAAAACAAGAATTATAAGTAATTTTAGAAGGAATTTTAAAGACTTTGTAGAATATATAATTCAATGAAATTCTATATTTCCAAGATAATGTATTTAATTTGCTTTTTTTTACAAAAATATATAAATATTTATTCATTGAGTGTAGACGAGAGTAAAAAGTAATAATATAATAAGATAATGTAAGTGTAGTACATAAAAGAATTAGTTACTACTATAAATATATAACTAGTTATTTAAGGAGGATGTAATTGTGAATAAAGCAGAATTAATTACTAGCATGGCTGAAAAGTCAAAGTTAACTAAAAAAGACGCAGAATTAGCTTTAAAAGCATTCATAGAAAGTGTTGAAGAAGCTTTAGAAAATGGAGAAAGAGTTCAATTAGTTGGATTCGGAACTTTCGAAACTAGAGAAAGAGCTGCTAGAGAAGGAAGAAACCCAAGAACTAAAGAAATAATCAAAATTCCAGCATCAACTGTTCCAGTCTTCAAAGCTGGTAAAGAGTTTAAGGAAAAAGTTAATAAATAATTTTTTGAACCCGAGGAGACTCGGGTTCTTTTATAAATTAAAGCTTTATTGAATTATAATAATATTTTTAGGAATAATATTAAAGAAGGTGATTTTGTGAGATTAGATAAGTATTTAAAGGTTTCAAGATTAATAAAAAGAAGAACAATTGCAAAAGAAGCTTGCGAAGGTGGAAGAGTTTCTATAAATGGAAAAGTTGCAAAATCAGGAACCAAATTAAAGGAAGGTGACATAATAGAGATAACTTTTGCAAATAGAAGTTTAAAAGCTGAAGTCCTTAATTTGGCAGAGCATGTAAGAAAAGAAGATGCAAAAGATATGTATAGAATTTTAGATGGAGAAGAAATAGACTAATTTTATCTCTTTATAAGATATTAATTAAGAATATACATATGTATAAAAACATATATTTTTTAATAAGAATAATATCTTAAAGGAGAATAAAATGGAAAGAAAATCTGATTCTATAAATTTGTGTAAGAGTTTTATGACACTTGAAGATAGGAAGAAGCTTTCATTAACAGGTGTAGATGAAGTTTTAGGTTTTGATGAAGAAAAAATAATTTTAAATACTATACTTGGAAGGCTAAAAATAAATGGTCAAGGTCTAAAAATGAATAAACTAGATGTAAAAAATGGTGATGTAACTGTAGAGGGTTATATAAGTAGTATAATTTATCAAGGTAAAGCAAAAAAGAAACATAAAAAATTAAACATAAAAAAGCTTATAGGTAGGGAATAAAAATGCCTTTAGAGTTAGAAGTTCAGTTTGAGATTATAATATATGCTTTAGCTTCTGGAATTATATTAGGAGTTTTTTTTGATATATATAGATTAATAAGAGGAAATGATGGACATAAACTTATAATAGCAATACAAGATATATTATTTTGGTTATTATGTTCTATAATTATTTTTATTTTTTTGCTTTATACAAATTATGCTTTTTTAGGAACTTATGTATACTTGTGCATGGGTTTAGCTTTATTCATATACTTAAAACTTTTTAGTAAGATAGTTTTTAAGATTGAAAAAACTATTTTGTCTGGATTTAAAACTATTATAAGATGCAGTTACAAGACTTTTAGTTATCCTATTAGAATTATGTGGTCTAAGATTTTAAACAAAAACTAAATATAATTAAAAATAACTTGAATTAAAGGTTCAGAGTGTTTAAAATATATTTATAGAAGTTAAAAAATGAGGTACTATGGATGATAAAAAAGATAAAAGGGAAGAATTTAATAATATTATTGCTATGCCTTGTTTTTTTGTTTGGTTTTATTAGACAGGAAAGAGCTATTAAAAGAATAGAAAGTGAAATAGCAAATAAACAAACAGAATTAGAAACACTGAAAAAGAAAAACAAGCAACTTGAAGAAGAAGTTAAAAGCGCTAATTCTGATGAATATATTGAGACCTTAGCGAGAGAAAGGCTTAATATGGTTAAGCCTGGAGAAAAAATCGTAAATTATAAAAAAGAGGACTCAAAGACTAAAGATTAGGTTATTCAAAATAACATATATATATTTTATTTAATTAAGGAGGAGTCTTTTAAACATGACCTTAGAGGCAGGAAACATATTAGAGGGTACAGTGGTAAATATCACTAATTTCGGAGCTTTCGTAGAATTAGAAGGCGGAAAAACAGGTCTAGTTCACATATCAGAAGTAGCAGATTCTTTTGTAAAGGACATAAGACAACATTTAAAAGAACAAGATAAGGTGAAGGTTAAAGTTATCTCAATTGATGATAATGGTAAAATTAGCTTATCAATAAAACAAGCTGAACCAAAACAAAAAAAATCAGTTAGACCAGCTGAATTTGATTGGGCAGCAGAAAAGAAAAAGGTTTCTGGAAATTTTGAAGATAAAATGTCAAAATTTTTAAAAGACAGCGAAGAAAGAATGCAAGATGTTAAAAAGCATCAAGATTTCAGAAGTAAAAGTGGTAAAAAATCATTTTAAAAAGTAGATCATCATATAAATTTAATATATAAATCTATATAAGTAAAAAGCCGTAGATAAGAAAACTACAGGCTTTTTATTATATTAAAAATAAAATAAAATAAATTTCAAAAAAAATGTTGACAGTTATATAGCTATAATATATAATAACTATTGTCGTCAGGAAATGACAGAGAAAAACGCATGCCGAAGTGGCGGAACTGGCAGACGCACAGGACTTAAAATCCTGCGGTGGTTAAACACCGTACCGGTTCGATTCCGGTCTTCGGCACCAAGTTTTTCAAAATAAAATATAATATCGCGGGGTGGAGCAGTTGGTAGCTCGTCGGGCTCATAACCCGAAGGTCGTAGGTTCAAGTCCTGCCCCCGCAACCAAAAGTTTGGCGGAATAGCTCAGCTGGCTAGAGCATTCGGTTCATACCCGAAGTGTCGTAGGTTCAAGTCCTATTTCCGCTACCAATTAACTTGCCGAAGTGGCGGAACTGGCAGACGCACAGGACTTAAAATCCTGCGGTGGTTAAACACCGTACCGGTTCGATTCCGGTCTTCGGCACCAAGTTAATTTTTGAAAATAAAATATATAATATCGCGGGGTGGAGCAGTTGGTAGCTCGTCGGGCTCATAACCCGAAGGTCGTAGGTTCAAGTCCTGCCCCCGCAACCAAAAGTTTGGCGGAATAGCTCAGCTGGCTAGAGCATTCGGTTCATACCCGAAGTGTCGTAGGTTCAAGTCCTATTTCCGCTACCAATGCCTTGCCGAAGTGGCGGAACTGGCAGACGCACAGGACTTAAAATCCTGCGGTGGTTAAACACCGTACCGGTTCGATTCCGGTCTTCGGCACCAAGGATCTAAGATTTTTCTTAGATCCTTTTTTTATTTTCAAAAGTATTTTGTGGTAAATTTTTATTTTATGTATAAAAATATATATTAAGAAATAACAAAAAAATATATATATTGACATTATATAAATATTGAGAAATTTAATATCAATCCTTTTAATTCTTTAGTTTGTTCATAATTATTAGAAATTTATTAAAATATCGAAAAATAAGATTAAATATAGAAAGTTGAATTTATTAAAGAAAATTGTCTTACGAAAGTTTGAATGTATAACATAAAATGACATATATCGAAAAGATAAGTTGCTATAATTTAATTACAATTTTTGGTAATTAACGGAGGGGGATATATGCAATACGGACTAAGTGGGGGAAGAATAAAAGGATTAAGTAAAAAAAATAGTAAAAAAATAGAATTAGGGGAAGATTCCTTTATTTTATGTATCATATTTATAACATCTTTATTATTGAGTAGAGTAACAATAATGTTTGGTGAAGGTGATATATCTGGAGTATCACCTTTTGGATTGGCTTTTTTAATAAGCATAATTATGACAAAAACACAAAATAAAATATTGTCATCAGCAACTGGAGCTATTATTGGGTATTTTACAGTTAATGCTACGTTAAGTGATGGATGGATATACTTAACAACAGTTTTAACTATTTTAGGATATACATTTTTAGTAAATAAATTTAAAAAGAATATTAGCGTGTTAAGTTTATTTTTATTAATATTTTTAAGTTATACAATATATAATTTAATGATAGTAAAATATGATTTTGGCGTTAGTGTAACTATCTCTATACTTAATACAGTTTTAATTGTTCCAGTATATTTTGTTGTAAAATACAGTTTAAGATGTATTGGAGAATATAACACAAATTATTTCTTTAATACAGAAGAAATAATAAGTATAGCAATAATAATATGCTTAATGGCTGCTGGAATAGGTGAAATTTCAATAGTAGGAGTTTCAATAAAAAATATAATATCATTAGCTATTGTAATTTCTATAGCTTATATTGGTGGGTCAGCTAATGGTGCAGCTATCGGTATAACTATGGGGGTAATACTTGGAATCACATCAGGAGATATGATTAGTGGTATAGGTATTTATGGCAGCGTTGGTTTAATTGTAGGTTTATTTAAGGATACTGGTAAAATATTTTCATTTTTATCATCAATGATAGTATTTTTAATTTTATCTTTATATTCTAAAGGGTTATATGTTCAAGGGATTTTTGAAATATTAATTGGAGGTTTTATATTCCTATTAATACCAAAGAAAATATTAAAAACTTTAGAACTTGAACTTTGTAAAGAAGTTAAAATTGATGCAATGCAAGAAGAACATTTAAATCAAATAAAAGATGAATTTACAAGAAAAGTTCAAGGATTTGAGAATACGTTAGGGGTTGTATCAAAATCATTAAGAAATATATCTGATAATGATAAGCTTTCATACAAAAATAGAAGTACGGCTTTAATTGAAAATTTAGCTGATAGAGTTTGTGAAAATTGTGAAAATTGTAATAGATGTTGGGATAGAGAGTTCACTCAAACATATAATGCTTTTCAATTATTATTAAAGGGAAGAGAAGAGGGAAGAGATTATTTTCCTATGGAATTAGAAAAGAAATGTATAAATAAGTATGATTTAATAAGGAATTCAGAAGATGTATTAAATATATTAAATGCAAATGAAATAACAAAAAGAAAATTATCAGAAGGTAGAATTCTTATATCAAATCATTTAAATAACATGTCAAATAATTTATATAACATGGTTGGAGATATAAAAAGAGATATAGATTGGTGTTTAGATGTTGAAAGAATTGTTAGGAGAGAGTTAAACAAAAACTCTATAAAATATAAAGAAGTTTTCTGTTTTAATGATAAGGGTGGAAAGGTTAACATAAAAATAAATATGGAAAAATGTTCAAGATGTGATTATTGCATAAAAAATGTTCTTCCAGTAGTAAATAAAGTAATGAAAAATCCTATGATGATAAGTGATGAAGGGTGTAGGATAAAACCAAATAACAAAGAATGTTCAATACTTTTAAAAGAAATGCCTAAGTATAAAATAAAATCTTATGCAGGAGTTAGAGTTAAAGAGGGAGAGCAGTATACTGGAGATACATGTACTTTTGGAAATTATCCAGGTGGAAAATATGTAACTATATTAAGTGATGGTATGGGATCAGGTCCAGAAGCAGGTAAAGAAAGTAAAATAACTGTTGATTTAGTTGAAAAGTTTATAGAAGAGGGTTTAGGGATAAATACAGCTTTAGAAACTGTAAATTCTATAATGAGTATGAAATTTGAGGAAGATGAAAAATTTGCTACATTAGATTTAAATACAATAGATTTGTATACAGGAAAAGCCCATTTTTATAAGGTTGGAGCTGCTGCAAGTTTTATAAAGAGAGGAAATAAAATAAATAAAATATCATCAAATATGCCACCTTTTGGTTTGGTTGATAAGATAGAAGTTGAAAGTGTTGAGGAAATGATTAATGGTGGGGATTTAATAATAACATTAAGTGATGGAGTTTTGGATGTAGATAAAGATGGTGTTGGAGATTCTAAATGGCTTGAGGATTATTTAATTAAAAATGATAGTGATCCAAAAGATCTTGCTATGGACATATTAGAATATTCAAGAGATATTAATGGTGGAAAAATAAAAGATGATATGACTATTATAGTTTCAAAGGTTTATTCAGTGTATTAATGAATATAAATTAAATATTCAATTTTATTAGGTTAGTTAAAAATATTTGGTTTATGTAAATTAGCTAAAGCTTAAGATAAATAAGTTTTTATGAATCTAGTATATTACAATAAAAAGCTGGCTTATTGTCAGCTTTTTTATTGTAAGTTTCATTAATTTTATAGATTTATATAGTTTAGTACATATAATTTTAATATTACAAAAAACATAATATAATGTATCATATAAATAAGACAAAATTATGATTTAGCAAAGTTTACGTAGGAAGTGATAATATGGTTAAAGATTTTATTAGATATATTGATGAAAATAATCTTATAAATAAAGGAGACAAGGTGTTAATAGGTTTATCTGGGGGACCGGATTCTATATGCTTATTACATTTATTAAATAGTGTAAAGAATAAATATGAATTAAAACTTGGAGCTGCTCATATAAATCATATGTTAAGAGGTGAAGAAGCAATAAAGGATGAACAATATTCAAAAAGTTTTTGTGAATCGTTAGGTATTGATTTTTATAGTATCAGATTAGATGTTGATAAGATAGCAAAAGATAGAGGGGTATCAACAGAAACTGCTGGAAGAGACTGTAGATATAATTTCTTTAACTCAATAAAAGATAAATATGGGTATACTAAGATAGCTACAGCACATAATGCAAATGATCAAGCTGAAACTATTATTATGAGAATAATGAGAGGAACAGGTCTTGAAGGTTTAGGAGGAATTCCGGTATTTAGAGATAATTTATATATAAGGCCAATATTGTTTTTAGAGAGAGAGTATATAGAAAAATATTGTGAAGATAATAATTTAAATCCAAGAATAGATAGAACAAATTTAGAAAATATATATAGCAGAAACAAAATAAGGTTAGATATATTGCCTTATATGCAGAAAAATTTTAATAATGATGTTATAAAAGCTATTAATAGAATGAGTTTGCTGCTTCAAGATGATAATGAATTTATAGATAATGAAGCAGAAAAATCTTTTAATAAATATTGCGAAGTTAAAGATGATGAAATAATAATTTCTGAAGAATTATTTTTAGAAGAAAGGGCAATAATTACTAGGGTAATAAGAAAATCATTAACTAAACTTTCAAAGAGCGAATATGATTTTGAGTTAAAGCACATAAAAGAAGTTATAAATCTTGAAAGTATTGGAACACATAAAAGAATAGATTTACCTAACAATATCTTTGCTGAAAATATATATGGTAAAGTATATATAAGAAAAAAGGATAGATTAAATAAAATAGCTAATAAAATAGAAGACGAAATAATAAAAAAAGAAGACTTAAATAATTTTAAAATTAATTTTTTAGGGTGTCTAATTGAATTTGAAGTTAAAACTAAAGAAAAAAGTTTAAAATTTCAAAATAATGACTTAATTAAGTATTTTGATTATGATAAAATTAATAGGTATGTTACTATCAGAAAAAGGAAGAATGGAGATAGAATAATTCCTTTAGGTATGAATGGAAGTAAAAAAATTAAAGATATATTTATAGATATGAAAATACCTAAGGACTATAGAGACGAAATTCCGGTTATTCAGTTTGATGATGAAATTGCTTGGCTTGTAGGGCTTAAAACATCAAACACATTTAAGGTAACAAGTAATACAAAAAAAATTATTAAAATAGAGATTAAAAGAGAGGAATTATAAACATGAGAGAAGACGTTAAAGAAATATTATTTGATGAAAATCAATTAGCTGAAAAAGTTAAAGAGTTAGGTAGTAGAATTAGCAAGGATTACAAGGGTAAAGATTTACTTGTAGTTGGAGTTTTAAAAGGATCAGTTTTATTTGCTGCAGACCTTATAAAGAATATAACTATACCTTGTGAAATAGATTTTATGGCTGTTTCAAGTTATGGTAATTCAACAGAAACTTCAGGTGTTGTTAGAATATTAAAGGATTTAGACCATAGTATAGAAGGTAAGCATGTTCTTTTAGTTGAAGATATTGTAGATAGTGGAATAACATTAAGTTATCTTTTAAAATATTTAAAGGCTAGAAGAGCTGAAAGTATTGAAATAGTATCATTATTAAATAAACCAGAAAGAAGAACTGCTGATTTAGAAGTTAAATATATCGGCTTTGAAGTTCCAAATGAGTTTATAGTTGGATATGGAATAGACTATGCAGAGAAGTACAGAAATCTACCTTATATAGCTATATTAAAAGAGGAAGTATATAATAAATAGATTTGGATAAATTGTATAAAGAATACATCTATGTTAATATGTAAAAAATAATTAAAAAAGAGAGGGGGACCTTGAATGAAGAAATATTCAAGTGCAGCTGTATGGATTGTTGCATTAGCTGTTCTGATTTTTGCATCAGTAGCTATGTGGGAAACAGGAAGTAAAGCGGATACTATTTCATATAGTTCGTTCCAGCAGAAATGGAACTCAAATCAAATAACTAAGATATATGTTCGTGAAGATAATATGACTATTGAAGGTGTTTTAAATGATAATAAGAAATTTATAACATATGCACCTAAAGAATTAGTAAATAAATTGATAACTGATAGTCCTAAAGGGGATGTTAAAGTTGATTTTGAAAAACCATCAAACACAAGTGCTTGGCTATCAATAATACCTACAGTTTTAACTATAGTATTATTCTTAGTGTTATTATTTGTTATGACTCAACAATCACAAGGTGGAGGTGGAGGAAGAGGTGTTATGAACTTTGGTAAAAACAGAGCTAAAGTTGCAACACCAGATTCTAAGAAAGTAACATTTAATGATGTTGCTGGAGCTGACGAAGAAAAACAAGAATTAGAAGAAATAGTTGATTTCTTAAAAGAGCCAACTAAATATACAGAAATGGGGGCTAGAATTCCAAAAGGAGTTCTTTTGGTTGGACCTCCTGGAACAGGTAAAACATTGCTTGCTAAAGCTATAGCTGGAGAAGCTGGAGTTCCATTTTTCTCAATTTCAGGTTCTGACTTTGTAGAAATGTTTGTAGGCGTAGGTGCATCAAGGGTAAGAGATCTTTTCGCAGATGCTAAAAAGAATGCTCCTTGTATAGTATTTATAGATGAAATAGATGCTGTTGGTAGACAAAGGGGAGCAGGTCTTGGCGGAGGACATGATGAAAGAGAGCAAACACTTAATCAGCTACTTGTTGAGATGGATGGTTTTGGTATGAATGAAGGAATCATAATGATTGCAGCTACTAATAGACCAGATATATTAGATCCTGCTCTTTTAAGACCAGGTAGATTTGATAGACAAATAGTAGTTGGAGCTCCTGATGTAAAAGGAAGAGAAGAAATACTTAAGGTTCATACTAGAAAAAAACCTTTAGCAGAAGATGTTAAGCTTGATGTTTTAGCTAAGAGAACTCCTGGTTTTGCAGGAGCAGATTTAGAAAACCTTACTAATGAGGCAGCTTTACTTGCTGTTAGAAGAGGAGATAAGTCTATAACAATGCAGGATATGGAAGAGGCTATAACAAGAGTGATAGCTGGTCCTGAAAAGAAAAGCAGAGTTATTAGTGAAAAAGATAGAAAGCTTACTGCTTATCATGAAGCTGGTCACGCAGTAGTTATGAAATCTCTTAAATTCTCTGATCCAGTTCATGAAATAAGTATAATACCAAGAGGTAGAGCTGGTGGGTACACTATGCATTTACCTGATGAAGATAGAGCATATACATCAAAATTAAGATTGAAAGATGATATGGTTGGACTTCTTGGAGGTAGAGTAGCTGAAAAACTTATATTAGGTGATATAAGTACAGGAGCTAAAAATGATATAGATAGAACAAGTGCTATAGCTAGAAGTATGGTTATGGAATATGGTATGAGCGAAAAGCTTGGAACAATATCATATGGTGCAGATCAAAATGAAGTATTCTTAGGTAGAGATTTAGGAAGAGGAAGAAACTTCTCAGAAGAAATCGGTGCTGAAATTGATAAGGAAGTTAAAAGTCTTGTTGATGAAGCTTATAGAAGAGCTGAGAAAATTCTTAAAGATAATATAGCTAAGTTACATGCTGTAGCAGGAGCGTTACTTGAAAAAGAGAAATTAGAAAGAGAAGAATTTGAAAGAATTTTTGAAGAAGCATAAATTTAAATAAGTATAAAGAGAGTCTATTAAAGACTCTCTTTTATTTTCTGGGAAATAACAAAAATAATATGATAATCATTGCAATAACACGAATAATTTTATTTATTTTATAAAAATAATTCGAAAAAATCTTTGGTTATAATATTTTTGATGGTATACTTTAGAAAAGTAATGTATAATAAAATATATTTATTTAAAAATAACGAATATTATTTAATGGAAAAGAGGTTATGGTATTGAAAAGTGATATAAAAATAGCTCAAGAAGCTAAAATGGAACCAATAATAAAAATTGCTGAAAAATTAAATTTAAAAGATGATGATATAGAGTTATACGGAAAATATAAATGTAAAATATCATTAGATATTTTAAAAAATAATGAAAATAATAATAAAGGTAAGCTAGTACTTGTAACAGCAATAAATCCAACTCCTGCTGGAGAAGGAAAATCAACAGTAACTGTTGGACTTGGAGATGCTTTAAGTATAATGGGAAAAAGAAGTGTTATAGCGTTAAGAGAACCTTCACTTGGACCTGTATTCGGAATTAAAGGTGGAGCAGCTGGTGGTGGATATGCACAAGTTGTTCCTATGGAAGATATAAATCTACATTTTACAGGTGATATGCATGCAATAACATCAGCTAATAATTTATTAGCTGCAGCTATAGATAATCATATACATCAAGGAAATGATTTGAGAATAGACTCAAGAAGAATATTATTTAAAAGAGTTATGGATATGAATGATAGAGCTCTTAGAAATATAGTAGTTGGAATGGGTGGAAAGGTAAATGGATTTTTAAGAGAAGATGGATTTATGATAACAGTAGCATCAGAAATAATGGCAATACTTTGTTTAGCTACTGATTTAAATGATCTTAAAGAAAGAATGGGTAATATATTAATTGCTTATAATTTAGATGGTGAGCCAGTTTACGCAAAAGAATTAAATATTCAAGGTGCTATGACATTACTTATGAAAGATGCTATAAAGCCTAATCTAGTACAAACGTTAGAAAACACTCCAGCAATAATTCATGGAGGACCTTTTGCTAATATTGCACATGGATGTAACTCAATACTAGCAACTAAACTTGCTTTAAATTTAGGTGAGATAGTTATTACGGAAGCTGGATTTGGAGCTGATCTTGGAGCTGAAAAGTTCTTAGATATAAAATGTAGATATGGGAATTTAAATCCAGAGTGTGTTGTAATAGTAGCTACAATAAGAGCTTTAAAGCATCATGGATGTGTTGTTAAAGCTGAATTGAATACACCAAACATTGAAGCTTTAAAACTTGGTATATCAAATTTAGAAAAGCAAATTGAAAATATAGAAAAATATAATGTTCCAGTTGTTGTTGCTATAAATAGATTTGTTACAGATAGTGATGAAGAAATTGAATTTATTAAAGATTTTTGTAAATCAAAAGGTGTGAGAGTTGCACTTTCAGATGTTTGGGCAAAAGGTGGAGAAGGTGGAACTGAATTAGCTTCAGAAGTTCTAGATGTATTAAATAGCAATGAAGCTGATTTTAAAGTTTTATATGATGAAAAGGATAGTATAGAAAATAAAATTTTAAAAATAGCTGAGGAAATATATGGAGCTAATCATGTTAATTATACGCCAGCAGCTAAAAAACAAATAGCAGAACTTGAGAAATTTAATCTAGATAAATTACCTATATGTATGGCTAAAACACAGTATTCATTATCAGATAATCCTAATTTACTTGGAAAACCAGAAAATTTTGATATAACTGTAAAAGAGGTTAGAGTGTCAAATGGAGCTGGATTCATTGTAGCATTAACAGGAGATATAATGACTATGCCTGGGCTTCCTAAAGTTCCTGCTGCAAATAAAATGGATATATTAGATAATGGAGAAATTATTGGATTATTCTAATAATCTGTTAAACTCTTGACAAATACTGCCGAATTGTTAAAATTATATTGTTAAAATTAAGTTAGTTTATTGTAATAAAAGCAGCTTTGATTATAGCTGCTTTTAACTATATTAAGGTGGTGCTTTTATGATTTTGCTTGTCGATGTAGGGAATACTAACATAGTGTTAGGGGTAAACAAAGATGATAGCTATATAGCAAGTTGGAGAATATCAACAGATGCAAAGAAAACTTCTGATGAATATAGTATTCAAGTAATGCAGTTATTCTCACAAAGTGGTTTAAATCCAAAGGAAGTTAAAGGTATAATAATATCATCGGTTGTGCCTAATATAATGCATTCCTTAGAAAATATGATAAGAAAATGTTTTTGTAAAGAGCCTATTATTGTAGGTCCTGGAATAAAAACAGGAATAAATATAAAATATGATAATCCTAAAGAAGTTGGAGCAGATAGAATAGTAAATGCTGTTGCAGCTTTTGAATTATATAAAAAACCAAATATAGTAATTGATTTTGGTACAGCAACAACATTTTGTGCAATAACAGAAAAGGGTGATTATTTAGGGGGATGTATTGTTCCGGGGATAGGTATATCATCAGATGCATTATTTGAAAGAGCGGCAAAGCTACCAAGAATAGAGCTAGAAGTACCAAAAAATATTATATGTAAAAATACTACTGTAAGTATGCAGGCTGGTATTTTATATGGATATATTGGGCAAGTTGAATATATAGTAAATAAAATGAAAAAAGAAATGAGAAATAAATGTTCAGAAGAACCGATAGTTATAGCTACTGGAGGTTTAGCTAATTTAATAGCAAAAGAAACAGATGTTATAGATATAGTTGACGGAGAATTAACACTAGAAGGATTAAGATTAATATACAATAAAAATAAGGAGTAGTACTCGTATGAAAATAGGAAATCTAGAATTTAAGAATAATGTATTTCTAGCACCTATGGCAGGAGTAACTGATATTGCGTTTAGAGGACTTTGTAAAGAACAAGGATGCGGATTAGTATATACGGAAATGGTTAGTGCAAAAGCACTTTTTTATGGGAGTGAAAATACTAATAAGCTTTTAAGGATAGCAGATGAAGAGAGACCGGTTGCTGTTCAAATATTTGGTCATGAACCAGATATTATGGCAAAGATGGTTGAGGAGCATTTTAATAAGAGAGAAGATATTTGTATAATAGATATAAATATGGGGTGTCCAGCACCTAAGATAGTTAAAAATGGTGATGGTTCAGCTCTTATGAAAAATCCAGAGTTAGCTGCTGAAATAGTTAGAAAAGTAAAAAGTGTTTCTAACAAACCTGTAACTGTTAAATTTAGAAAAGGCTTTGATGAAGATAATATAAATGCAGTTGAATTTGCGCTTGCTTTAGAGAAGGCAGGAGCTGATGCTATTGCTATACATGGTAGAACTAGAAAGCAGATGTATGAAGGTAAAGCTGATTGGAATATAATTAAAGAAGTTAAAGAGCGTGTAAATATACCTGTTATAGGAAATGGTGATGTATTTACACCAGAAGATGCATTAGATATGAAAAGACTTACTAATTGCGATGGTATTATGATTGCAAGAGGAAGTATGGGTAATCCGTGGTTATTTAAACAAATTGAAAGGGTTTTAAATGGAGAGGAACCTATAGAAATAAGTCCTGAAGATAAAATCAATATGTGCATTAGACATTATGAGCTTGCTATAAAGTATGATGGTGAGCATAAAGCTATAAGAGAAATGAGAAAACATGCATCATGGTATATAAAAGGATTACCTAAATGTACTGAGATAAGAAATGTAATGAATACATTAAATGATAGCAAAGAAGTAATGAAACTTTTAGTTGATTATAAAAATGAATTAAAGCATTTAAAATTAAGATAAAATATTAACTTTTGAATAAAGTTTTTGCTTTATTCAAAAGTTGTATTATTTTTAAACATAAAAACAATTAATTAATACTATATATGAATAAAGTATATATGTATTTGGATATATAATATATAGTATGTAATTGTTTAAAGACACTAGATTTGTTGACATATTATATGCCCTGCTTTATAATATTTTAAATGAATTTCAATATTTGTAGGGCTCTAATAGTTTGAAAATATTATAGTAAAATATAGACCGATTTAGGTTATTAAAGGGGAGTTAAATATGAGTGAAAAGAAGAAATTTGTAATGACTTACGAAGGCGTAAAGAAACTTGAAAACGAACTAGAATACTTAAAAACAGTTAAAAGAAAAGAAATAACTGAAAAGATAAAAGTAGCATTAGGATACGGAGATTTAAGTGAAAACTCAGAATATGATGAAGCTAAAAATGAGCAAGCTTTTACAGAAGGAAGAATACTTCAATTAGAAAATATGCTTAAGAATGCTGAAGTTGTAGATGAATCAGAAATACCATCAGATGTTGTTTCAGTTGGTGCTAAGGTTAAAGTTAAAGATTATGAATTTGACGAAGAAGTTGAATATACAATAGTAGGTTCAGCAGAAGCAGATCCAATGGAATTTAAAATATCAAATGAGTCACCAGTTGGAGCTGGACTTATTGGTAAAAAAGTTGGAGATATCGTTGAAATAACAGTACCTGATGGAGTTAATAAATATGAAGTCTTAGAGATAAGTAGACAATAACGGAGGGATAATTAATGTCAACTGAGGAAATTAATGTACAAGAATTAGAAGCTCAGTTAAGTGAACAAGAGGCACTTAGAAGAGAAAAACTAGCTGAATTACAAGCAGCTGGAAAAGATCCATTTGATGTATATAAAGTGGAAAGAACTCATAGTTCAGAAGAAGTTAAATCAAACTTTGAAGAATTAGAAGGTCAAGTTGTAACTGTAGCAGGAAGAATAATGTCAAAGAGAGGACAAGGGAAAGTTGTATTCTCAGATATCCATGATAGAGACGGAAAAATCCAATTATTCATAAAGATTGATGCAGTTGGAGAGGAAAACTTAAAAGCATATAAGAGTTTTGACTTAGGTGACTGGGTTGCAGCAACAGGAGAAGTATTTAAAACTAAAACTGGTGAAGTTTCAGTTAAAGTTACAGATTTTGAATTAACTTGTAAATCATTAAAGCCACTTCCAGAAAAATTCCACGGATTAAAAGATCCTGATTTAAGATATAGACAAAGAGAAGTGGATATAATAACTAATCCAGAAGTAAAAGATACTTTCATAAAGAGATCAAAAATAATAAAAGCTATAAGAGAATTTTTAGATGAAAAAGGATTCTTAGAAGTTGATACACCAATACTTTCACCAATAGCTGGTGGTGCAGCTGCTAGACCATTTATAACTCACCACAATGCATTAGATATAGATATGTATTTAAGAATTGCTACAGAGTTATACTTAAAGAGATTAATAGTAGCAGGATTTGAAAAAGTTTATGAAATGGGTAAAAACTTTAGAAATGAAGGAGTTTCAGTAAGACATAATCCAGAGTTTACTGCTATAGAATTATATCAAGCATATGCTGATTATAATGATATGATGGAAATTATGGAAAATATGATTGCTTATGTATGTGAAAAAGTAAATGGAACAACTAAAGTAATGTACGAAGGAACAGAAATAGACTTTAAGCCACCATGGAGAAGAATTACTATGGTTGATGCTGTTAAAGAATATGCAGGAGTTGACTTTAATGAAATAAAATCAGATGAAGAAGCTCAAGCAATAGCTAAAGAAAAACATTTAGAATTCCCTAAACCACTTGATAAGGTAACTAAGGGAGAAGTTCTTAATATGTTATTCGAAGAATACGGTGAATCAAACTTAATTCAACCAACATTCTTAATTGATTATCCAGTAGAAATATCACCTCTTACTAAGAAAAAGAGAGGAAATGAAGAATTTACTGAAAGATTTGAAGGATTTGTATATGGAAGAGAAGTATGTAATGCATATTCAGAACTTAATGATCCAATAGTTCAAAGACAAAGATTTGAACAACAAGCTAAGGAAAGAGAATACGGAGATGATGAAGCATATATGTTAGATGAAGAATTCATGAGTGCTTTAGAAACAGGTATGCCTCCAACAGGTGGACTTGGAATTGGTATTGATAGAATGATAATGTTCTTAACTGATTCATCATCAATAAGAGACGTTATTCTATTCCCAACAATGAAACCAGCAAAATAATTGCATATATTAAGGATATCTCATTAGAGGTATCCTTTTTTGTATGTAATATTATTTAAAATAAAAAGCTCTTTTAAACATAATATAGTTTTATTAAAATAAATTAATTTAAATATAAAATAAAAAAGTTTTAAAAAATAGTTGCATTTTATATAAAAGATGATATAATATCAAATGTAGCAAATATTCCGCGATAGCTCAACGGTGGAGCACTCGGCTGTTAACCGATAGGTTGGAGGTTCGAATCCTCTTCGCGGAGCCACTTTTAAAATAATATTCCACGGTAGCTCAATGGTGGAGCACTCGGCTGTTAACCGATAGGCTGGAGGTTCGAGTCCTCTCCGTGGAGCCATTTTAAAAATATTCCGCAGTAGCTCAATGGTGGAGCACTCGGCTGTTAACCGATAGGTTGGAGGTTCGAATCCTCTCTGCGGAGCCATTTTTAATTTAGAATTTATGCAGTGATTTTAATCACTGCTTTTTTTATTAAATCAAGCTATATACCTTGACATATAAAAACCTTTTGGTAAAATAAATTTATGATTTAAAATTTAATAGATGCGTTGATAAAGAAGAGTAAATTTATATTTATTTAAAGAGAGATGATGGTAGGTGCAAATCATTAATAGATTAAATTGAAGGGAACTTTTGAGCATTTTAATTAGAAAGTTGGGCTTTAGCCAAGAAGGGTGGAACCGCGGAAAGTTTTTCGTCCCTTTATTGTGCTTAAGGCTTTTTTTATTATAAAAATTTTTGGAGGGATTAACAATGGCAGTAGAAAAAACTATGGAAAAAATAGTTGCACTATGTAAAAATAGAGGATTTATATTCCCAGGTTCAGATATATACGGTGGACTTGCAAACTCATGGGATTATGGTCCTTTAGGAGTAGAATTTAAAAATAACGTAAAAAAAGCATGGTGGAAGAAATTTGTTCAAGAAAGCCCATATAATGTAGGAGTTGATTGTGCTATCTTAATGAATAAAGAAGTTTGGGTAGCTTCAGGTCACTTAGGTGGATTCTCAGATCCATTAATGGATTGTAAAGAATGTAAATCAAGATTTAGAGCTGATAAATTAGTTGAGGATCATATGACTGAGAGTGGAGTAGAAGTTGCTTCAGCAGATGGTATGTCAAATGAACAATTAAAAGCATACATAGAAGAACATAATATAGTATGTCCTAAATGTGGAAAGATGAACTATACTGAAATAAGACAATTCAACTTAATGTTTAAGACTTTCCAAGGAGTAACTGAAGATGCTAAAAATGAAATATACTTAAGACCAGAAACAGCTCAAGGTATATTTGTAAACTTTAAGCAAGTTCAAAGAAGTTCAAGAAAGAAAGTACCATTTGGTATAGCTCAAATAGGTAAATCATTTAGAAATGAAATTACACCAGGTAACTTTACATTTAGAACAAGAGAATTTGAACAAATGGAATTAGAATTCTTCTGTAAGCCAGGAACAGACTTAGAGTGGTTTGGATACTGGAGAGATTATTGTTGGAATTTCCTATTAAATTTAGGAATGAATAAAGAGTGTTTAAGATTAAGAGATCATGAAGCTGAAGAATTATCATTCTATTCAAAAGCAACATCAGATATAGAATACCTATTCCCATTTGGTTGGGGTGAACTTTGGGGAATAGCTGATAGAACAGACTATGACTTAAAGAAACATGAAGAACATTCAGGTCAAGATATGAGCTACTTAGACCCTTCAAATAATGAAAGATATGTACCATATTGTATAGAACCATCATTAGGAGCTGATAGAGTTGCTTTAGCATTTTTAGTTGATGCTTATGATGAAGAAGATTTATCAACAGAAACAAAGCAAGATTCAAGAGTTGTAATGCACCTTCATCCAGCACTTGCACCATTTAAGGCGGCTATATTACCTTTATCAAAGAAATTATCAGATAAAGCTCTAGAAGTTTATGGTGAGTTAGCAAAGAAATTCAATATAGATTTTGATGAAACAGGAAGTATTGGTAAGAGATACAGAAGACAAGATGAAATTGGTACTCCATTCTGTATAACAGTAGACTTTGATACATTAGAAGATGGAGCAGTAACTGTTAGAGATAGAGATTCAATGGAACAAGAAAGAATAAAAATAGAAGATTTAGAAGCTTATATAGCAAAGAGTTTAGAATTTTAATTATATAATTTTAAATAAATAAAGGGAGCATTTTTAAAATGCTCCTTTTATTTTTATATATAAATGTTTAAAAATAATTATTATGAAAATAATATTATAAATTGTAGTTTAAATTTTAAAATTATAATATTATTAATATATAAATATACAATATTTTATTGGTTTTGGGAGGTATAAATATGGCTGAGATATTAAATAAGAGAGTGTTTAATTTTTATGGAGAGATACAAGCGCCGGAAGAGTTGAATAAGTTTATAAATAATAATGAAAAAACTTTATTTGCAATAAAGACATTTAGAGATGCCGCAATAATTACTGATAAAAAGATATTGATATGTGATAAGCAAGGATTAACAGGCAAGAAAGTAGAGTATTTTGTAATACCCTATAGCAAAATAGTTACTTATTCTATTGAGACATCAGGAAGATTCGATTTAGATTCTGAAATTAAATTAACTTTGTCTGGAGGGCTTGAAATAGAACTTCAATTTTTAAAGGACAAAAATATGAATGACTTATTATTTAAAGTTTTTAAAGTAATAGATGAATATGTAATAAAATAAAAGGTACTATCTTTAAGTACCTTTTTTATTTCTTTAAATAATAGATATTTAATAAAAAATAAAATAAAATTATTTAGATTTATTTAAATTAGTATATATGATATTTTACAGTAGTTAAAAATAATAATATATAGTGTTATAATTAAAAGCAAATGGGACAAAATTAAAGACGACTCATAATATAAGTTGAGGGCAAGGAAGACTTGGAGGCAAAGTATGAGAAAAGATTTTAAAGAATTTAAAGATTTTATAAGAGATAAGAAAGTAGCTGTAGTAGGTATAGGGGTTAGTAACATTCCTCTTATAAATTTTTTGGTTAAATTAGATGCAAAAGTAACAGCTTTTGATATAAAAACTGAAGATAAGCTTGGCATGATAGCTGAAGAATTTAAAAATAAAGGTGTAAAACTTTCACTTGGAGAAAATTATTTAGACAATTTAAGTGGATTTGATGTTGTATTCAAAACTCCTTCTATGAGAATTGATTGTGATGCTTTGGTTAGAGCTAAAGAAGAAGGGGCATACATAACATCAGAGATGGAAGAGTTCGTTAGATATTGTAAAGGAAAAATTTATGGAGTAACAGGTAGTGACGGAAAAACAACAACAACAACTATAATATCAAAATTATTAGAAAAGCAAGGATATAAAACTTGGGTTGGAGGAAATATAGGTACACCTCTTTTTTCTCAAATAGAAGATATAAAAAAAGATGATATGGTAGTTTTAGAGTTATCAAGTTTTCAACTTATGACTATGGATTTACCTATAGATGTAGCTATATGTACAAATTTAGCACCTAATCATTTAGATATGCATAAAGACATGCAAGAATATATAGATGCAAAGAAAAATATATTTTTATATGGAGAAAAGGATGGAGTATTAGTTGTAAATAGAGAAAATGAAATAACATATTCATTCGAAAAAGAAGCTAAAGGTGAAGTTAGAGAGTTTAGCTCAAAAAGAATATTAAAAAATGGAGCTTACTATAATGATGGCAAACTTTATTTAGAAGGACAAGAAGTAATAAGTAGAAATGAAATATTGTTAAAAGGAATGCATAATGTTGAGAATTACTTAGCTTCATTTATAGCTACTAAAGATGATGTAGAGATAAATACAATGAAAGAAGTTTGTAAAACATTTGGTGGAGTAGAACATAGATGTGAGTTAGTTAGAGAGATTGATGGCGTTAAGTATTATAATGATTCAATAGCATCAAGCCCTACAAGAACATTAGCAGGTTTAAAGGCTTTTGATGAAGAAGTAATATTAATAGCTGGAGGCTATGATAAACATATTCCATTTAAACCATTAGCTGAAGAAGGCTATAAATTTATAAAAACTCTAATTTTATTAGGAGATACTAAAGAAAAAATAAAAAATGCATTTAATAAACTAAAAGAAGAAAAAGGTATAGAA
>NZ_JBZEFC010000004.1:98691-187897 GCF_058310295.1 Clostridium sp. TJA020 | reverse complement strand
TCGCTGAGCTTTTAGGTGAAGTATTAGAAGCAGATACAAAGAAAAACTTACAAGCAAGAGTAGATGCAGAATTTGGAGCATGTGAAGGAAAGAAAGAATTAGCAACTTTAGCTAAACAATTAAACTTAGATGCAATCCATGACACAGTACACGAAATGTGTAAAGATGAAGCAAGACATGGTCAAGCATTCAAAGGAGTATTAGATAGATATTTCTCATAATTAATATATAACACTTTAAATTATTGTCGAAAAAGTCTTTAGTTTTACTAAAGGCTTTTTTTCTTTATATTAAAATATTTTAATAATGTAATTGTTTAACAATATATCATTTAATGTTTTAAATTTTATATGTTTTATAATTAAAATGATTATGAATACTACAGGATAAAGTCTTCATTTTTAGAAAGTATAATTGGATTTTTAAAAATAGTTATTTTTAATAACAAAGTAATTTAATAGGAATATAATGTAATGATTACTTAAAGGCGGTGGTTTTTTGAAAGTCCAAAATATAAAGATATTTGATGATACTTTTGTTTCATCAAGTTATCCTAATAAAAATTTTTCAAATGAAAATGTATTAGTAGTATTGAAAAGAGAAAACTTTGAGTGTGATGAAAATTTAATTAATTCACTTATAAAGTTTAATATTGAAGAAAATATACCTTGTTCAGATATATGTAAAGTAGAGCTTAAACTTTTTGTAAGAAAGATTAGCTGTAATGGAATGTATATTGATATATTATATAATTTAGAAGATTATGATTTTGAATGTGTCGATTATGATACAGCTCCTAAGGGCAATTTATTTAAGAAAAATTTATTCATATCAGGAAAGTCACAAGGAAATTATATAAGTATAGATATAACTGAACTTTTTGAAGAATTTTCTGAACTTGACCTAGAAAATATAAGTATAACGATAAAATCATCAGATAATTATAATGGTGAGGTTATACTTGATTCATCTAGGGGTATTAATGGACCTATTTTAAGTATTTTATATAAGGAAAATTGTTGTTGTGATGGTATAGAAGGACCAAGAGGACCAGAAGGTCCGAGAGGAGAAGAAGGGCCAAGAGGACCAAAAGGCGAAATGGGATCAGAGGGTCCAAGAGGACCAGAAGGTCCAAGGGGAGAAGAAGGACCAATAGGGCCCGTTGGTAAAGAAGGACCGGAAGGTGCACAAGGTCCAAGAGGATATACTGGTGAAATTGGATTAATTGGACCAGAGGGGCCAAGAGGACCAGAAGGACCTAAAGGAGAAAAAGGAGAACAAGGAGAAGAAGGCCCAGAAGGACCAGAAGGGCCAGTTGGTAAAGAGGGACCAGAAGGACCAGAAGGACCAAGGGGAGAAGAAGGTCCGATAGGTCCAGATGGTAGTGAGGGACCAAGGGGACCAGAAGGTCCAAGAGGAGAACAAGGACCAGAAGGATTAAGAGGACCAGAAGGTCCAATGGGAGAGCAAGGACCAGAAGGAGAAAAAGGAGAGGAAGGACCTGAGGGACCTCAGGGGATTCAAGGACCTATTGGAAAAATAGGACCAGAGGGGCCAAGAGGACCAGAAGGACCAGAAGGACCAATGGGTATAGAAGGGCCACAAGGACCTCAAGGAATAGAAGGACCAGAGGGGCCACAAGGAGAACAAGGAGAAGAGGGGCCAGAAGGACCTCAAGGTATTCAAGGATTAAAAGGTGAAAGGGGTCCAAGAGGACCAGTAGGACCAATGGGACCAAAAGGAGATAAAGGTGATAAAGGAGAGCAAGGAGCTAGAGGGCCAGAAGGAATACAAGGGCCTAAAGGAGAAAAAGGGGAACAAGGCCCAGAAGGGCCAGAAGGACCACAGGGAATTCAAGGACCAGTAGGAGCAAGAGGACTAAGAGGAGAAAAAGGAGAAAAAGGAGATCCAGGAGAACAGGGATTAAGAGGTCCAGAAGGACCAAGAGGACCACAAGGTATTCAAGGTGAAAGAGGACCAAAGGGAGATCAAGGAGAGCAAGGTCCAGAAGGAGCAAAAGGATCAGAAGGACCAAGAG
This sequence comes from Clostridium sp. TJA020, assembly GCF_058310295.1. Lineage (NCBI taxonomy): Bacteria > Bacillati > Bacillota > Clostridia > Eubacteriales > Clostridiaceae > Clostridium > Clostridium sp. TJA020. The sequence continues at coordinate 185,859 of NZ_JBZEFC010000004.1, read as the reverse complement.
GTAAAATTGGCCCAGAAGGACCAAAAGGAGATGTTGGCCCAGTTGGCCCAGTTGGCCCAGAAGGACCAAGAGGACCACAGGGATTAAAAGGAGAAAAAGGAGACATAGGGCCAATAGGACCAATGGGATTAGCAGGACCAAGAGGAGAAGAAGGACCAATAGGCCCGGAAGGACCAGAAGGCCCAGAAGGTAAGGAAGGACCAAGGGGACCAGAGGGGCCAAAAGGAGCTAAGGGAGATAGAGGAGAAGAAGGACCAATGGGACCAATAGGACCAAGAGGACCACAAGGATTAAAAGGAGATAAAGGAGATAGAGGAGAAGAAGGACCAGTAGGTCCAATAGGAGTTATGGGACCTAGAGGAGAGCAGGGCCCAGAAGGTAAGGAAGGACCAAGGGGACCAATAGGGCCAGAAGGACCAAGGGGACCAGAAGGGCCAAAGGGAGATCAAGGAGAGCAAGGCCCAGTAGGACCACAGGGACCAGAAGGACCAAGGGGACCAGAGGGAGCAAAAGGAGCTCAAGGAGAAAGAGGTCCAGAAGGAGAAAAAGGCCCAATAGGATTAAGAGGACCACAGGGACCAGAAGGTAAAGAAGGACCAAGAGGTCCAAAAGGAGATCCAGGAACTCCAGTAACTGATGAATATGCATATATTTCTAGTGATAAGTGTCAATTAGTTCAAGGGCACGATGAAATAAAGCTTTTTGAAAATATAATTATATCAGGAACATCAATACAACATGTTGAAGGAGCAAGCAATATATGCTTAGAGAATGGAAGTTATTTAGTGAACTTTTCAACATCTGTTTCAGGAGAAGTTTGCTCAATTGCTGAGGTAAGATTAATTTTAAATGGAAAGTCAGTTGGTATAGCAGCTAGTGAAATAATTAAAAAAGGTATGCTTATTAATATATCAAGTAGTGCAATAATCAATGTTTGCGATTGTGATAATAAAGCTTTTCTGAAATTAGTAAATGGAAGTAAACTTCCTTTAAATTATTTCTTAACACGTATAAATATAGTAAAAATAATATAATTATTAGATAAGGTATAAGATTTATTCTTATACCTTATTTTAATATAATTTAAATTAAACAGTATAATTATAATTAATTTTATATTAATAAAATGAAAAGTGTAATAATTGAATACAAATTTTAAAGATAATATAATATACTAAAAATAAAGAAAAATTAAATAGGAGGTGTAAATATATGAGTATATTTGTGGTAGTAGCAATTTCATTAATAACATTAAATATTATTTTAGCTTTTTCTTTAATTTTTATAGAAAGAAAAGATCCAACAACAACATGGGCTTGGCTTTTAATATTTATATTATTACCTGGTTTAGGATTTGTAATTTACATACTATTAGGACAAAATTTTAGTAGGCAAAAATTATTTAGAGAAAAGATAGTAAAGGATGTAAATAAGAAAAAGCAATTAAATGAAATATTAAATGATGAAAGCGGACATGATGGTGGAAAAAGATTTTTAGATTTAAGAAGAATGAACTACAATAACAATGGTGCAAGATATACTATTGGAAATGAAGTAGATATATTTATAGACGGTGAAGTAAAATTTGAAAAATTATTAGAAGATATAAAGAATGCCAAAAAATATATTCATATTCAATATTATATATTTAGAAAAGATTTATTAGGTGCAAAAATAATAAAAGCTCTAGAAGAAAGGTTAGCTCATGGTGTAGAAGTAAGGCTATTAGTAGATAGTATGGGATCTTACACTATAACTAAAAGAAAATTAAAAATATTTTTAGAGCTTGGAGGAAAATTTGCTATATTTTTTCCGGGAATTCTTCCACATATTAATACACGTATAAATTATAGAAATCACAGAAAAATTGTTGTAATTGATGGAGAGTATGGATATGTAGGTGGTTTTAATGTTGGAGATGAATATGTAAGCCGTGACAAAAAAATTGGATACTGGAGAGACACTCACGTAAGAATAAAAGGAAAAGCAGTTAATGATTTAAATGAAAGATTTTTATTAGATTGGTGTTATGCATCAGAAGAAAATATAGAAGATTTTAGTACATTTATGCCAAAGCATGAATATACAGGTGGAGATGTGGGAGTTCAAATAGTAACAAGCGGTCCAGACCATAATGAAGAATATATTAAAAATGCATATATAAAGATGATAAATAATGCAAAAGAAAGTGTATATATAACATCACCTTATTTTGTTCCAGATGAGCCAATGTTTGAATCTATAAGATTATCAGCATTATCTGGAGTAGATGTTAGAATTTTAATACCAGGGAAACCAGACCATATGTTTATGAAATGGGCAGCTGATTCTTATATAGGTGAGCTTTTAAAAGCAGGGGCAAGGGTTTATTATTATCAAAAGGGTTTTATTCATTCAAAAACTTTAGTTGTAGATACAGCTGTTTCTAGTATAGGAACTGCAAATATGGATATGAGAAGTTTTTATCTTAATTTTGAAGTTAATGCATTTATTTTTGATGAAAATAAAGCAAAAGAATGTGAAAATGACTTTATGATGGATTTAAAAGATTCTACAGAAATAAAACTTGAGAAATTTGTAAATAGGTCAAGAGGTAGAAGAATTATGGAATCTATAGTAAGATTACTGGCTCCGATACTTTAAAATAGTTATTTTAAAAATTTTTTGATATTATTTTTATTATAAATTAAACAACATAATTAGTTAGTATCTTATAAAATAAAAATGAGCTTAAGGGCTCTTTTTTATTTTATAAGATGTAATAGTCCATAAAATATTATGTTTATGGTAAACTATTATAAGAATTAATAGTAATTTACTATGATTAATAAATAAAATTAGGCTATTTATTAAAAAATTCATGAAAATTAAAAGAGGTGCTTTATGAAAAAACTTTTAGTTAATTTAGGAGATAACTCTTATAACATAGAAATAGAAAAAGGATTAATAAAAAATGTAGGAAACAAAATAAAAGAATTATTTAATTGTAATAAAGTGTTTATTTTAACTGATAAAAATGTAGATAAATATTATGGTGATATAGTAGAAAAGTCATTAGAAGAAGCTGGGTTTGAAACATCAAAATATGTAATTATTCCAGGAGAAGAAAGTAAGTCATTCCACTCTCTTTTACCTATATATAATAAATTATTAGACTTTAGGTTAACTAGAAAAGATTTAATAATAACTTTAGGTGGAGGTGTTGTTGGAGATCTTGGTGGATTTATTGCATCAACATTTTTAAGGGGTATACCTTTTGTACAAATTCCAACAAGTTTACTTTCACAAGTTGATAGTAGTGTTGGAGGAAAGGTTGGAGTTGATTTAGAAAGAGGAAAAAACTTAGTTGGAAGTTTTTGTCAACCAAAACTTGTTTTAATTGATCCATGTGTTTTAAATACATTAGAAGAAAAGTTTTTTAAAGATGGAATGGGAGAAGTTATAAAGTATGGATTCATAAAAGATTTTGAGCTGTATAAACTTTTAAATAGTTTAAATAGCAGAGAAGAAGTTATGGAGAATATAGAACATATAATTTATACTTGCTGTAATATTAAAAGAGAAATAGTAGAAAGAGATGAAAAAGATTTAGGAGAAAGAATGATTTTAAATTTTGGTCATACTTTAGGTCATGCAATAGAGAAAAAATATGGATTTAAAGAGTTTACTCATGGAGAGGCTGTTGGAATTGGTATGTATTTAATTACAAAGCTTTCAGAAAAAAAAGGTTTAGTTTTAAATAATTATTCTGAAAATGTTAAAGAAATATTAGTAAGACATGGTCTTCCATTTAATATAGATTTAGGTGATAAAGATGAAATAATAGAAACTATATCACTAGATAAAAAGAATATGGGAAGTGTTTTAAAGGTTGTAATTATGAAAGAGATAGGAAATGCAGAAGTTTATAATACAACAATAGATTTCTTTAAATAGAAGGGAGAACTATTTTATGGCTAGTATTAAAATTGGAAATAATAAGTTAAGCGGTGAACTTTTAATTCCTCCTTCAAAAAGTATGGCCCATAGAGCGGTAATTTGTGCATCTTTAAGTAGTGAGGAAAGCTTAATTAAAAATATAGATTTATCAGATGATATAATAGCAACAATAAATGGAATGAGGGCTCTTGGAGCTCAAATAGAAATTTTACAAAACTCATTAAGAATAAAAGGAATAAACTTAAATAATAAATCCTTTAAAGAAGATAGAATAATAGATTGTAATGAATCAGGTTCAACTTTAAGATTTTTAATTCCAATTGCTACATTAGTAAATGGAACTAATAGATTTATAGGCAGAGGAAATTTAGGAAAAAGACCATTGAATATTTATTATAATATATTTGAAAATAATAATATTAATTATACATATAAAGAAAATGAACTTGATTTTGTGTTTTCTGGAAAATTAAAATGTGGAGATTTTAATGTAAGAGGTGATGTAAGTTCACAATTTATAACAGGACTTATGTTTACACTACCTTTATTAAATGGAGATTCAAAAATTATTATAGAAGGAAATTTAGAATCAAAAGGATATATAGATTTAACATTAAAAGCACTTAATGATTTTGGAATTATTATAGAAAATAAAAATTATAAAGAGTTTTTTATAAAAGGAAATCAAAAATATAAAGGAAGAGAATATAAAGTTGAAGGGGATTATTCGCAAGGAGCATTCTTTTTATGTGCTGATGCAATAGGAAATAAGGTTTTATGTGATGGATTAAATATTAATTCTCTCCAAGGTGATAAAGAGGTTATAGATATATTAGAAAGAATGGGAGTTAAATTTGAAATAAAGTTAGATAAGATAATTGGTTATTCAAATGAAACTTTTGGTACAATTATTGATGCATCAGGTTGTCCTGATATTATACCTATATTATCAGTAGTAGCAGCCTTATCTAATGGGAAAACAGAAATAATAAATGCAAGAAGACTTAGAATAAAAGAGTGTGATAGACTTCATGCAATAAATTTAGAACTTTCAAAGCTTGGAGCTAAAATAGTTGAAAAAGAAGATTCATTAATTATATATGGAATAGAAAACTTTAATGGAAATGTTGAGGTTTGGAGTCATAAAGACCATAGAATTGCTATGATGCTTTCCATTGCTGCAACTAGATGTAAAGAAAGTATAATACTTAAGGATTTTGAATGTGTATCAAAGTCTTATCCAAGATTTTTTGAAGATTTTAAAAGGCTAGGAGGAAAAGTTGAATGAGCGGAGTTTTTGGAAATAATATAAAGTTATCTATATTTGGAGAATCTCATGGAAATGCTATTGGTATAACTATAGATGGACTTCCTTCTGGTTTTAATATAGATTTAGATAAAATTAATTTTGAAATGGAAAGAAGAGCTCCAGGAAGAAATAACTTATCAACTGCTAGAAAAGAAGGAGACAAAGTAGAAATATTAAGTGGAATATTTAATGAAAAAACTACAGGTACACCTCTTTGTGGAATAATAAAAAATAGTGATAAAAGATCTAAAGATTATAGTAAGCTTAAAAATTTAATGAGACCTGGTCATGCAGATTATACAGGTTTTGTTAAATATAGTGGATTTAATGATTATAGAGGTGGAGGCCATTTTTCAGGAAGAATAACAGCACCAATTGTTTTTGCAGGTTCAATATGCAAACAAATATTAGAAGAAAAAGGAATAAAAATTGTATCTCACATAAAGAGTATTTATAATATAGAAGATGATAGTTTTGATTATACAAATATAAGTGATGAATTAATAAATAATCTTCCAAAAGAAGAATTACCTTTAATAAATAAATCATTAGAAGAAAAGATAAGAGAAAAAATATTAAATGCCAAAAGATCAGGAGATTCTGTTGGAGGAGTTATTGAATGTGCAATAATAAATGTAAATCCAGGAATAGGTGATCCATTTTTTGATTCAGTAGAATCAGTTTTAGCACATCTTTTATTTTCAGTACCCGCTGTTAAAGGTGTTGAATTTGGAGAAGGTTTTAATATTACAAAGCTTATGGGTTCAAAAGCTAATGATGAATTTTACTATGAAGAAAATAAAGTAAAGACTAAAACTAATAATAATGGTGGAATATTGGGTGGAATAACAAATGGTATGCCAATAGTATTTAAAGTTGCAATAAAACCTACTGCTTCTATATTAAAGCCACAACATACTATAAATATAGAAGAAAAAACAGAAGAAGAATTAAATATAGAAGGAAGACATGACCCTTGTATAGTACAAAGAGCCTTACCTGTTATTGAAAGTGTAGCAGCTATAGGGATTTTAGAACTTTTGAAAGGACGATAGCAATGATGGATTTGGAAGATTTCAGAAAAGAGATTGATAATATAGATAAAGAAATTACAAGATTATTTGAAGAAAGAATGGATGTTGTCCTTAAAGTTGCAGAATATAAAAAGAAAAATAACTTAGAAATATTTCATAAGGGAAGAGAAGAAGATGTAATTAATAAAAATATACATAGATTAAAAAATAAAGATTATAAAGAAGAATTGAAGAAATTCTTTATTGAAATGATGGAAATATCTAAATCACTCCAAAAAAGAAAGTTAAATAGAGAAAGTTATGGATTAATTGGGGAAAAACTTTCTCATTCATTTTCTCCTGAAATTCATAAATTTATATTTAATAAGCTTAATATTGAAGGAGAGTATAATTTAATTGAAATACCAAAAGATGAAATAAAAAATATAAAAGAAACATTAAAGAAATTAGATATTAAAGGAGTTAATGTAACAATACCATATAAAGAAACAGTTATTAAAGATTTAGACTTTGTTTCAGAAGAAGCTAAAAAAATTGGTGCAGTTAATACAATATTTAATAAAAATAATAAACTTTTAGGTTATAATACTGATTATTATGGATTTAAATATATGTTAGAATATAAAGGCATTAATGTTTTTGATAAAAAAGTTATGGTTTTAGGAACTGGTGGTGCTAGCAAGGCAGTAGTTATCTATTTATTAGATAATGGTGCTAAAGAAATAATTATAGTAAGCAGAAATAAAAACCAACTATACAAGGATATTAAAAATATAAAAGTTTTAACTTATGATGAAATAAATGATATAGAAGGATATGCACTTATAAATACAACTCCTGTTGGGATGTATCCAAATATTCATAATTCTCCTGTTTCTTTTGAGGTAATTGAAAAATTTGATGTATTAATTGATCTAATATATAATCCACTTAAAACAAAGTTTTTAAAAATTGGTATGGAAAAAGGCAAAGTAACTTGTGATGGACTTATGATGCTTGTATTACAAGCTATAAAAGCAGAAGAAATATGGCAAGAGAAAAGTATTGATAAACAAATTGCATTAGAGATATATAATAAACTTTTAAAACTTTTGAATTGAGGCGAAGTTATGGAAAAGAAAGATAAAATAATTCTTATTGGAATGCCAGGCTGTGGCAAAACTACAATAGGTAAAATTTTAGCGAAAGAGCTTTCGTATAACTTTTATGACATGGACGATTATATTGAAAAAATGGAAGGTAAATCTATTAAAGAATTATTTAGTCATTCAGAAGAAAGATTTAGAGAAGCTGAAACTAAAGCTTGCACGGAACTTATAAAGAAGAAAAGATGTATTATAGCATCAGGTGGTGGCGTAATAAAAAAAGATATTAATATTGATATACTAAAGTCAGGAATTATTATATTTATAAATAGACCAAATGAAAAAATAATTGGAGATATTGATATATCGAAAAGACCATTATTAAAAGATGGAAAAGAAAAACTTTATAAATTATATAATGAAAGATTTCACAAATATAAAAACTCTTGTGATATTGAAATTTTAAATGAAGGATTTATAAGAGATGTTATTAATTCAATAAAACGTAGTTTAAAGGGAAAAATTAAATAAATGTTTATTATATATGTGATAAATAACAGAATTTAGGGGTTAATTATAGCTTATAATAAGTTTTGGAGGGAAGTACATATGATTATTGCAATGAATAAAAATGCAACAGATGATGATATAAAAAAAGTTAGAGAATGTGTAGAAAAATTAGGTCTTAGTACATATTTATCAATAGGAGATAATTATACTATAGTTGGAGCAATGGGGGAAACTGCAATATTAGATGAAAAGAAATTATTAAGATTTGATGGTGTAGATAAAGTAATTAAAATTGAAGAACCTTTTAAAAAAGCAAATAGAATATTTAAACCAGATGATACAATAGTAGATGTTTTAGGTAATAAAATAGGTGGAGGAAATCTTGGAATTATGGCTGGGCCTTGTTCTGTAGAAAGTGAAGAACAAATTATTGAAATTGCAAAAAGTGTTAAAAATTCAGGAGCAAATTTTTTAAGAGGTGGAGCATTTAAACCAAGAACTTCCCCATATAGTTTTCAAGGTTTAGAACTTGATGGACTTAAACTTTTAAAAAAGGCTAAAGAAGTAACTGGTTTACCAATAGTTACAGAACTTATGTCAACTGATTACTTAGATGAATTTGTTGAAAATGTAGATGTAATTCAAATTGGTGCTAGAAATATGCAAAACTTTGATCTTTTAAAGCAAGTTGGTAAAACAAGAACACCAGTACTTTTAAAGAGAGGATTATCAGCAACAATAGAGGAATGGCTTATGTCAGCAGAATATATAATGGCAGGTGGAAATGAAAATGTAATTCTTTGCGAAAGAGGAATTAGAACCTTTGAAACAGCAACAAGAAATACATTAGATTTAAGCGCTATACCAGTTATAAAAAGATTAAGTCATTTACCAGTAATAGTTGATCCAAGTCATGCAGCAGGATACTGGTATTTAGTAGAACCTCTTGCAAAGGCGGCTATAATGGCGGGAGCTGATGGGCTTATGATAGAAGTACATAATGATCCAAAAAATGCTTTAAGTGATGGACAACAATCAATAAAACCTGAAAACTTTGATAATCTTATGAAAAAAATTAAAAGAATTGCAGAGTTTGAAGGAAAAATAATTTAATTGTTAAAGTAGAGAGAGTTTATTCTCTCTATTTTTTTGCTTCAAAATATAATAGATTTTTATTAAATATTTTTTTGTTACTAGGTAAAACTAAATTTAAGTAAATTAAATTTATAAAATATATAGTATTTAAATGTAAAATAAATAAATTTAAATAGGAGGTTTTTATGATTAAAGCAAAGGGTGAAGAAAAGGAAAAGAAAAGAGAAGTAGTTAAGGAACATACAAATAGAAAAAGAAATTTAAAGAAAGAAGAAATTGATTGGGAACTTATAAGGTAGAGTAAAATAGAGAAACTTTAAGTTTCTCTATTTTATTTCATGTAATTATATAGAAAAAATATAAAAATATGTATTAATATAGAGCGAAATTTGTTATTATGTTTTATAAGGAGGGGGAGTAAATGGGTATTGATTATAAGAAGATTGGGAAATTTACATTAATAATTATTTCTAATATTTTGTTTTTAATTTATAGTTATTTTTCAACTATGCTTTGGTTAACAACTTTTACATTTTCAATAGAGGGAATCTCTATTCCTATTAGTGAGTTTTTATATTTCTTTAAAATTGTAATAGTACTTGCTATTATAGCTATTATACCCTTAGTATTTTCAAAGTATTTATTAATAAACATAATAATAACTATAGTAATGGCTATGGGATGGCTTATGACTTCAATAAATTCACCAACAAAAGAAATAATGAATATGAATATCTACGGATTCTCACTTAATATGATTTTAATTGCCCTTATGTCTTATTCAATTATAATAAAAAAACTAAATAAAAAATCAGATAAATTAAGTGTTATTTAGGGGATAATATGGATAAGCTTAAAAAATTAAAAATAATAAAATTTTTGTTATGGTCAGGTCTTATAATTATTCTTATATTAGACCAAAAATCTGTTATAGAAAATACATTAACAATATCATTATTATTTATGATATTAATAGCAAGTATAGATAAAAATATTGAAAAATACTTACTTAAAAAGAATAAATAAAATTTCTTTAATGTTATTTAATAATTATTATTTAATAATAATTAAAAATGGTATATAATATATTTAATGGATAAAGGTTATAACTTAAGGAGGAGAATTTATTATGATTAACAATATGAGAGAGGTTGAAATATTTAATAAAGTAAAAGAAAATGATGTAGTTACTTCGTTTTATATGAGACCGGTTGATAAAGGTGAGTTAAAGAAAAATATGCCAGGTCAATTTATATCAATAAGCCCTATTAAAGAGGGAAAAGATAAAGAAGAAATAAGACAATATAGTTTGTCAATGAAGCCTGGTTCAAATTTTTATAGAATAAGCATAAAAAGAGAAGAACATGGATTAGTATCAAGATATATGCATGACAAAGTAAATATTGGAGATACAATATTCATAACTGAACCACTTGGCGATTTCATCCTAAAAGAAGATAATAGACCAGTAGTTTTATTAAGTGGTGGTATTGGAGTTACACCAATGATGTCAATGTTATATAAATCTTTGGAGGATAAGAGAGATGTAACATTTGTACAAGCTGTTTTAAATTCAACTGCTCATACATTTAAGGGTGAAATTAAAGAATTAAAGAAAAATAATAAAAATATGAAAACAGGTGTATTTTATCAAACACCATTAGATTCTGATATATTAGGTGAAGATTATGATGAAGTTGGATTTATAACAAAGGAATGGATAGAAGAAAACTTACCTAAAGATGGAGATTTTTATTTTTGTGGACCGCTAGGATTTATGAAGCACATATATGATACATTAAAAGGAATGGGAGTCAAAGATGATTCTATACATTATGAAATGTTTGGTCCTTCAAAGGATTTAGCAAATTTATAATTGTATGAATATAATATATTAAGTATAAGAAATTATGGCTGGACTTAGTGATAGACTTTGCCCAGCCATTTTTTATTTATTTTTATTATACTCATCAATTAATTCATATATAGTTTTTGAAGTAGTATCTTTCATTGAATATCCAAGTAGTTTAAGCATATTATCTAGAGATTCTTCTGATGATGTCTCTATTTCTATGTAAGGAAATGGACAAAAATCTTTATCATTTATGTCTATTTCAACTAATCCATCTAAAAGCTTATAACTTTCTCTATATTTTTTTATAGATTGATGAAGTTTAAGACCAAGGGCTTTAAATATTCCTTCTGCCATAATTTTATTATCAACTATAACTTCATTTTCTTCCATTTCTTTAAATTTTCCTTGAGATAACATTTTTTTTGTTGTCATAAATATAATTTCTTTATTATTTAGTTTGTCATTTATAGTTCTAATTCTTGCATAACCTTTATTTTTAAGTAATCTTCCATCTTCAAAATCATAAATATCATTAATTTGATCCTCAGACTTTACAAGTTTAGCATTTAAATCTTTAAGTTTACTTCTCATATGGTCTACATTTATATTTATAATTCTAGTTTCTAATTCTTTTGCCATAAAAGATTCCTCCTAAATTTATTTATTTATAATATTATATCAGATACATATTAAATTATATTAAATATAATAATTTATTTAAGTTATGTTAAAACTAGGTTAGAAAACATTGATATTTGTGAATAAATGATAAATAAATAGTAATGAGTATTAACTTTATTTTAAATAATAGATAGAATTGATTTGTATAAAACAAATTTTTATAAAAACAAAGATTTGGAGGAATTTATTTTGGAGATATTAGGAATATTCTCAGGACTTATAGGTGGATTAGGTTTATTTCTTTTTGGAATGAAATTAATGGGAGATGGTCTTGAAAACGCTGCAGGGGATAGACTAAAGGGAATAGTTGAAAAAGTCACTAGTAATAGGTTTATAGGTGTTCTAATAGGAGCATTAGTTACTGCCATAATTCAAAGTTCTAGTGCAACAACTGTTATGGTAGTTAGTTTTGTAAATGCAGGTATAATGAATTTAATTCAAGCAACTGGTGTAATAATGGGAGCTAATGTTGGGACAACAATAACAGCTCAAATGGTTTCACTTGATTTAGAAAGCATAGCACCATTAGTAATTGGTATAGGTGTATTTATAACATTTATAGCAAAAAGTAAAAAGCATAGAGATGTTGCAAGTATACTTTTAGGATTTGGGTTATTATTCTTAGGAATGGGATTAATGTCAGATGCTATGAAACCAATTGCAGAATCAAATATGTTTAAAGAATTCGTATTTTTAGTTGGAAATAATAGAATATTAGGATTATTAACTGGTGTTGTTATGACTGCTATAGTTCAAAGTTCATCAGCAACAACTGGTATACTTATAGCACTTGCAACAACTGGAGCAATAGATCTTTATGTTGCTATACCAATAATTTTAGGATGTAATATAGGGACATGTGTAACAGCTCTACTTTCATCTGTTGGTGCTAATAGAACTGCTAAAAAGGCAGCTATAATACATCTTTTATTTAATAGTATAGGTACATTAATTTTCTTACCTTTTATAGGAATATTAATAGAAACAGTTCAGGCTATAAGTGGAACTGATATAACAAGACAAATAGCTAATGCTCATACAATATTCAATATTATAGTTACTCTTGTTTTATTACCATTTGCAAATGTATTAGTATTTATTGCAAATAAAATATTACCAGGTGACGGAGAGATAGAAAGAAATGGAGCATTATATTTAGATGAAAAGTTACTTGAAACTCCAGTTATTGCTGCAGTTCAAGCAGAAAAAGAAACTATAAGAATGGCTAATAAAGCTATGGAAAACTTTGAACTTGCCATGAAAGCTTTTTCTGAAGACAATGAATCATACATAGATCAAGTTATTAAAAATGAAGTATTAATAAATACATTAGAGAGAGAAATTGCTGATTATTTAGTTAAAATTTCTCAACAAGAATTATCAGATGATTTATCTAATGAAGTTACATCAGCATTTAATGTAATAAATGATATAGAAAGAATTGGAGATCATGCTAAAAATATAGCAGACTTAGCAAGAGAAAAAATATATGAAAAAGTTACTTACAATGATGAAGATAAACATGATTTAAAAGTTATGTTTAATACTACATTAGAATCAATGGAAATGGCAATAAGGACTTACGGCGAAAAAGACGTTAAAAAGGTTTGTAAAATAGATAAATTAGAAGATGCAATTGATGCTATGGAAAAAGAACTTAGAATTAGTCATATTAGAAGACTTAATAATGGTAAAACAACTGCATATGCAAGTGTAATATTCTTAGATGTTATAAGTAATTTAGAAAGAATAGGAGATCATGCAGCTAATATTGCAGAAAGTATTTAAAAAATAAGGACTATTTAGTCCTTATTTTTGTTTAAATGATTATTTAATTTATTACTATTTGAAAATGTTTTTATTTTATTAAAATTAAAGTCCATAATAATAAATTTATTATTTGATTTCATTATAATAGAATCAGAGGTTATATTATAAAGATTATAATTAACTTCAGGTTTAAAATTTTTACTTTCTCCAGTAGAAGTATTAATAATACTTAAATTATTATAACTTTGGTAAACTATATATTTATCGTTAAATAACATTTCATTTATAGTATCAGAGCAATTTAACTTATAATTATAATATTTATGTTCTGAATTATTATAAATACTAGCTATATAATTATTATCAGAATAACTTAAGTAACCAATAGTATCATTGAAGATGTAAAATTGAAGTATATTATCCATATTTTTAAGTATTTGCTTAATAACTCTTAAGTTTCCAGTTTTAATATTTAAAGATATAATTTGTGGTGGTGAATTTTTTTGCTCAACTATACCATATAGATGATTATCTTTGTAGTAAAAGTCTCTAAGTAATAAAGATGGGGTTTCAGGCATAAATCCATTAAAACTATCTATTATTTCATTAGTTCCTTTTTTTAGTAAAACAACAGCACCATCATAAGAAACTTTTATTGTTCTATCTTCATCAATATCTAAAGTATTTGGAGCATAATTAATATCAAAGTCTAAATTATATTCTTTGTAATTTTTGTCATATTCTAATTTTTTAAATTTACCTTTTTTAGAAATAATATAATCACCAATTATAGTTGTATTATAAGGTTGTGATTTATTATTTAAAATTGTTGTATATAATTTTTGTGATTTTGTATTGAAAAAGTAATTTTCAATCACTATATTATCATTAGACCTATAAATATCAGATGTTTTATTTACGTATTTTAAAATAGGTTTTTCTATGGATAAATTATTATTAAAATCTAATGGTAAAGATACAAAAGTTTTAAGATTTTCATCAGTATTTTTTATTGTGTATATTGTATTTTTATAAAGTAATAAATTATCTTTATATAAAGGAGCTGTTTTATTTAATATTTTATTATTATCTATAGAATATAAATAAATTTTGTTTTCAAAAAGAAATGCGGCTTTATTTAAATCAATAGTAACAGGTATTTCAGCACGAATATTAGATTTAAAAATATTAGTTGATTTATTAGTATTTAAGTCAAGTATATTTATAAAAGAACCTTCTTTGTTAATACCTGAATATATAAGTTTATTATCAGTTACTTCAAAATCTTTTATAGTAAAAAGATTATTAGAATTTTCTACTCCACTTAATAGTAATTGAGTTTTTTTGTTATTTATATTGATAGATATGATTTCTTCAGATATTAAGTCATGTATAAAAATAAAGTTATTATTACTTTTAGCAGTTGTAATATAAATAGATTTATTATTATCTTTATTTAAGTCTTTTAAATTAAAAATTTCCTTTTTGTTATTATTATTTTTATTATAAGTTGTAAGAATTAAATAGTTTTTTTCATTTATATCATTAGTATTTCCGTTTGATGTTGAAAGTGTAAAATAGTAATTTGAATTATTATTAGTAAAAAATATTGAATTAAATTTATTAGAATCATATTTTACAAACAACACAATTACAAAAGCAATAACAATAAATATATATGTTATTATAGTTGTTTTTTTCATATTAATTAGTTAGTCCCTCCTAAAAGTGTTAATAAAATTTTTAAAATTTATGCTTCACCATAAGTAGAGGAAAAGTAAAGAATTCCCGATTTTTTAACTTTAAAATTAAAAAAATCACTTTTATCATTAGGTTTAAAGTTTGTAATCTTATAAATTTTTGAATTTTCTTTTTCTAAAATTTCAGCATCTAAATTAGTTTGAAATTCATTAATTTCAAAATTATATTTAATAGCTTCAATAGGATAGCCAGTTAAAAATAATTTAGATCTAATAGATAGTTCGGGAGTTGTATGAAATACTATAAGTAGTAATGCAAACACACCAATTAAACTTAATAATATTTTTTTTAATTTGATTCTTGACGGATTAAACTCTTTAGAAAACTTTCCCATAAAATACCCCTTATTTAATAAATATATTTACATTATAACAAAATTTACAAAAATTTCTATAAAAATATAGAATATTTATTTTTTTGACTTTTATAAGAGCTAATTTAAAAGAATAAATTTCAAAATTTTTATGTTAAAATATAAAATGTTATTGAAATTTTGGTTGGAGGATTTTTATTTTATGGAGTATATAAATGATATTAATATAAATGAAGCTGTTATACATATTTTAGATAGTAATGGGGGAGAACCTATATTAAATGAATATTCATTGGATTTAAATGAAGATATATATAAATTTATATTTAAACATATAGAAAAGTGTTTTAAAGATGAGGAATTAAAGTATGCTAAATTTAATGAAGGAAGAAGTATTGTAAAAGAAGTAACACAAGATTTTTTAAATGGTATAGATAATGATTTAATAAGCCTTTCAAAAGAACTTGCAAGACAGATGTTTGCAATAATGAATGGAAATACTAATATACCTTCTTGTGATTTAATTATAGCATCTGTAGTAACAGATAAGGGACCTATGATTGCAATATTAAAAATGGATTATATAAAGAATTTTACACATAAAGTAGATTTTATAGATAATAAAATAGGAATTGGAATAGTACCTCAAGCAGCAGGACTTCCAGGAAGTTCTCAAAAGATTCAAAAGGCAGCTTTTATAAAGCCTATAAGGGAAGATGACAAATATAATCTTATGGTGCTTGATAAGCAAAAGAAAAGTAAAAACGAAGATGAATATGGCGCAAATTATTTTATAAATAATTTTTTAGGATGCTCTATAATAACTAATGAAAGAGATATGACAAAAACATTTTTAAAAGCTACAGAAACTTGGACAAGAGAAAAATTTCAAGAAGATGCAGATAGAGCAGAAAGAGTTAGATCAACAGTAAAAAATAAACTTAAAGAGGAAGAAATTATAAATATTGATAATCTTTCGGATGAATTATTTAACAATGAAAGTACAATGAAAAATGAATTTTCAAGTTTTGTTAAATCGCAAGGAATTGAAAATGTAGAAGTAGATAAAACTTGGGTTGAGAAAAAGTTAAAAAGGGTAAGGCTTAAAATTGATAAAGAAATAGATCTTTATATAGATGAAGAAGTTTATAATGATCAAGATAAGTTTGAAATAGTAAGAAATGGTGATGGAAGTATAAATATGGTAATAAAAAGGGTTAAAAATTATATAGAAAAATAAGAAAGTTTATTATTATATTTAAATAATTAAAATAAAATTTAGAAAATATAATTTTTATTAAATAGGGATTAAAATTATCTTACTTGCAAATAATAATGTAGTAAATAAAACAAAGGAGTGGTTTTATAATGGCTACATTAAGATGTGGAGTTAATGAATGTGCTCATAATAAAGAAAACTTTTGTTGTAATCAATCAATAAAAGTTGGTGGAGTTCATGCAAATATTGCTGCACATACAGCATGTGAGAGCTTTGATGAAAAAGGCAATGAAATGACTAGCTCAATTGAACAATCACCAAATCCTAATATGGCAATTAGTTGTAATGTATCTAATTGCATACATAATGAAAATCAAAGATGTGTATCAAATTATGTTGATATATCTTCAAGTGTATCAACTTATGGAAATACTACACAATGTTCATCATTTACTCAAGAATAAAAAAAGTCTTCTACCAATTAAATTGGTAGAAGATTTTTTTACAATATATTTTCTATAGTTATATTTTGTAATTTCATTAATCTTTCAGCATTATATTTAATCAAATGAAGACTCACGAGAGAATTACTAAGGTCTTTTGATTTTACAAGAACAGTAAGTTTAACTGATTCATCAATTATAGAATCTATATCTAGATGATTAAGGTATATTGTGTAGATAAAAGCATTTGATTTTAATAAATCGAGTAATTCTACACTATAATTATAAGCAGTTTCAAAATCATTGTTATCTATTGTTTGTTCTAATTTATTACTTCTAGAAATTATATCTGAACAAAGTGTTTGAATTTTTGAGTCAGAGAAAACAATGAAAGTAGTAACTGTTAAAAATAATATTAAAGATACTATTATATTTTTCATTTAATTCCCTCCTTTTGTGTATTTATCAAACAATTGATATTTAAAGTTTCCTTCTGTATCATAAAGCGCAATTAAAATTTTCTTAATATCGTGTAGTCCATATTTTTTTAATTCTTTTTTTATCCATTCATCATCCTTATTGACCTTAGTTAAAGGATTTTTATTAATCTTACCATCTGAGATTAATATTTTAGGAAGTTTAGGACTTGTTTGATTAGATTTACTATTTTCCTTATTACCTTTAGATTGATTTTGAGTTTGAGAAGTTTGGGAATTAGAAGTACCACTAACGGTATTAGGCAATATTGATATGTGACCATTTGTTTCTAATATTGCATATTGTATTTCTTCCAAATCAAAATAACCAAGTAAACGAATTTCCTCCATAAGTTCATCTATATTAATTTGTTGACTTTTAAGAGCAGAATACATTATTTTGCTTTTATAAATAAGTATAGCAGGTTCACCCTCTATTAATCTTCTTGCAAATTGACATTTTAATTGTATTTGGGATAATAGTCCCTTTAAAAGCAATAAAGTTATTATCGGTACTATACCTAATATGAGAGGAAGCCTAGCATCTTGCATAGGTATAGAAGCTAAATCTGAAATCATTATAGTTATTACAAACTCATAAGGCTGAAGTTCGCCAATTTGACGCTTTCCCATAAGTCTCATTGTTATTACAACTATTATATATAAAATAGTTGTTCTAAAAAAAATATTAAACATAAATAACACCTCATAAATAATATTTGTAAATTTAAGTGTTTTATTCAAAATATAAATATAATAAGTTTTATCAGGGAATAAAAAGTAATATAATTATATTAAAACTAGGTATAGCTACAGGAGGAGTATATATGACAAAATTATATATAACATTAGAAGATAAAAGTTCTGTATCAGTAGATGAGGGATTGAGGTTTAAAGATTTTATAGATAAATATTATAAAGATGAAGAAAAAGATATAGCATTATGTAAATTTAATGGTGAGTATTATGAACTAATGAAGGAAATACCTTCTAGTGGAACATTAGAAAAAGTTTATTTTAATACTGTAGAAGGAATGAATGTGTACACAAGAACATTACAATTTATTTTTATAAAAGCAGCATTAGATTTATTTAAAGATTCAAAAATAACAATAGAGCATTCAATAAGCAAAGGCATTTTTGGAGAAATTCATAAAGAAAAAGCTTTATGTTACGATGACATTATAAAAATAAAAGAAAATATGAAGAATATTATAGAAAAGGATATACCTATAAATAAAATAAAGGTATCAAGAAAAAAAGCAATAGATATATTTAAAAATTATAAGATGGATGATAAAGTTAAACTTTTAGAAAGTGTAGATTTTGAAAATGTAAATTTATATGAATTAGAAGGAAGATATGACTATTTTTATGGAGAAATGGCATACTCAACTGGAGTAATAAAAGCTTGGGATTTAATGTTTTATGAGCCAGGCTTTATATTGAGAAGACCTACTGAGGACAATTTAAATAGTTTACCACCATATAAGGAACAAAAAAGACTATCTAATATATTTTATGAAACAGAAAAATGGTTATCAATATTAGAGGTTGGGGAAGTTGGAAGCTTAAACGAAAAGATACTGTATAATGGTCTTAAAGATTTAATATTAGTTTCTGAAGCACTTCATGAAAAAAAGATAGCAGAAATAGCAGATAGAATATCAGATAAAAGCGGGGTTAAAATGGTATTAATTGCAGGACCATCATCTTCTGGTAAGACTACTTTCGCAAATAGACTTAGTATACAGCTTAGAGTAAATGGATTTATGCCAGTTCCTCTTAGTATAGATGATTATTTTGTAAATAGAGAAGATAGTCCAAGAGATGAAAATGGAGATTATGATTTTGAATCAATATATTCAGTAGATCTTAAAACTTTAAATGAGCACTTAGAAAGGTTGTTAAATGGTGAGGAAGTAGAAATACCAACATATAACTTTAAAAAAGGAAAGAGAGAGTGGTGTGGACATAAAGTTAAGTTACCTCAAAATGGAATACTTGTTTTGGAAGGTATACATGCTTTGAATCCTGTATTAACTCAATCAATAGGAAATGAATATAAGCATAAAGTATATATTTCTGCTTTAACTCAATTAAATTTAGATAATCATAATAGAATACCAACAACTGATGTAAGAAAAATAAGAAGAATAGTTAGAGACTTTTTATCAAGAGGATATGGTGGAGAAGAAACATTAATGATGTGGCCTTCAATAAAAAATGGAGAAAAGAAAAATATTTTTATATATCAAGAAGAAGCCGATGATATGTTTAATTCAACACTTGTTTATGAGATTTCAGTTTTAAAACCATATGCTTTAAATGAACTAAAAAAAATAACAAAAGAAAGTAGTGTATATAATGAGGCTCAAAGGCTTATATCATTATTAAATTTCTTTAAAGAAGTAGCAATAGATAAAGTTCCAGAAAATTCAATACTACGTGAATTTATTGGAGGTAGTTGTTTTTATAAATATTAAAATGAAAGGGGCTTTAAGCCTCTTTTTATTTTAGAATTTTTATATAGTAATATAATTAAAAAAGGTAGTAGTGCTATAAATATTAAAAAATAATAAATTGAAGATAAGAGAGAAACTTGTTAATTTAGTACAAATGTAGTTAAATTATTATAGAAAAAATAAATGAGGTGTAAGGAATGGAAACTAAAGAAGTTAAAGATTACATAAAAACAATATCAAAGTCATCAGCATATTTTATATTTAGAAATGGACCAGTAAAAAAACTTTATGAGGAAGGAAAGTTAACTGATGAGGAAATAAAAGAAATGCAAGAGTATCTTCAAAATCATTTAGCTTATCTTTATAATGTATTATTAGAAGAAAATAATATACAGAAATTTGATTTAATAACATCAACAATGAGTAAATTTTATGTAAATGATGATTCAGTAGTGGAATTAAAAGATGATGGATTTGATAATTTCTTTGAAAGTTTATTTAATCCTGGAAATAATAAAAATAGTGGATTAAAATTAAAAAAATAGTTAAATAAAAAGGAGATTATATATTTTTATATAATCTCCTTTAAATCTGTTATGCTTTTTCTACTTTTACTTTTTTATATTTTAATACTTCATAAAAATCGTCAAAAGATGCTTTTTTCATAGAAAAATTAAAAACTGTTTTTTCAAACTCTAATTTAATTAAGTAACTTTCTTTTGATTTTTCCTTATATTTAACTAAGTTTATTGATTTATAAGGAACATTGTAATACATATAATAAAGTGAACCATGTGTAAGTAATAATTTAGAATTTATAAATATATTTAATATTAAAAGTAATATTATTATAAATGATAATACCTTCTCAATCATTGAACTTTGATCAACACACATCATATAAATACAAGCTATTACAGCAAGTATAATTATATATATAATTGATGATAAATTATAATTTTTAAGGACTACAAAAGGTCCTTCTTTTTTTAGTGCATTTCTTTTAAAATAATTCTTTAAAATAGCAAATGAATAGATAATTATAAAAGCTAATTCTATAATTACAAATAAATCCATAAGAATTCACCCCTTAATTTTAAATTGCATTAACAGTAAGTTAAATATAACATCATTGTATGAACAATAAATTAACAGCTTTTAAAATAAAATTTAATGACTGTATTTAATAGTATTGATAAAAGTTATAATAATGGATTAAACTATAACTAAATAATAGTATTTCATTAAATAATAAAAAATATTTTAGTTTATAAAATTTATTCATAGGATAAGGTGATAAATATGAACAATGTAGGTGTTTTTGATATTTTAGGTCCAATAATGATTGGTCCTTCAAGTTCTCATACAGCAGGTGCTGCAAGACTTGGAAAAGTTGCAAGAGCGGTAGCAGGAGACGAAGTTATAAAGGTAATATTTTATCTTCATGGATCATTTGCCAAAACATATAAAGGACATGGAACTGATAGAGCATTAGTTGCAGGAATACTTGGAATGGAACCAAGTGACAAAAGACTTAGAGATTCTTTAAATATTGCAAGAGAAAAGGGATTAGATTTTTCTTTTGAAGAAGTTGATTTAGGAGATGTGCATCCAAATACAGTTAAATTTGATATGATAACTAAATCAGGAGAAAGAAGAGAAGTTATTGGTTCATCAATTGGTGGTGGTGGAATAAAAATAAGTGAAGTAAATGGAAATAAAGTTGAATTTACTGGAGATTATCCAACACTTATAATAGCTCAAAAAGATGTCCCAGGAGTTGTATCTAAAGTAACTACACTTCTTTATGATAAAGGAATAAATATTGCATTTATGAGTGTGTTTAGAAAGCAAAAGGGACAAGGAGCAAATATGGTTTTTGAATTAGATCATGGAATTGATGATGAAACAATAAATAAAATAAAGAATATAGAACATATAAGCAGAGTAATAATGATAAATCCTGTTAAGGAAGGTGAAGAATAATGCAAGCAAGAAGTGGAGAAGAACTTTTACAAATATGTGAGGAACGAAATATTTCTTTAGCAGAATATGCTATTGAGATGGAGATGGAAAAGTCAGGCGATTCAAGAGAAACTGTTATAGAAAGAATGAGAAAAACTATAAAAGTTATGATTGATTCTGCTACAGAAGGAATGGAAAAGGAAGTTTATTCAGTAAGTGGACTTATTGGAGGAGATGGATATAAAATACATGAATATTTAAAATCAAATAAAACATTAACTGGTACAACAACAGTACTTGCAATGGCAATGGCATTATCATCATCAGAGGTTAATGCATCAATGGGAAGAATAGTTGCTTGTCCTACAGCTGGTTCATGTGGAATACTTCCAGCAGTTATATTGGCAGCTGGTGGTAAGTTAAATAAAACAGAAGATGAACTTATTATGGGGCTTTTTGCATCAGCAGCTATAGGAACTATTATAGCAATGAATGCAACAGTATCAGGAGCAGAAGGAGGTTGTCAAGCAGAATGTGGTTCAGCAGCTGCAATGGCATCAGCAGCTACTGTATATATGATGGGAGGAAGCACAAAGCAAAGTTTAGATGCTGCTGCAATAGTTCTTAAAAATATATTAGGACTTGTGTGTGACCCAGTTGCAGGTCTTGTTGAAATTCCTTGCGCTAAAAGAAATGCAGCAGGAGCTGTTAGTGCACTTTGTACAGCAGATTTAGTTATGGCTGGAGTAGAATCAAAAATTCCATTTGATGATACAGTTTCAGCTATGTATAAAGTAGGAAGACAATTACCACCATCATTAAGAGAAACTGCAATGGGGGGAGTTGCAATAACAAAGACAGGAATTGAACTTAGAAAAAAAGTTTTTGGAGAAGAATAAATATATAGTAATAAGAATGGTTATTTAGAATACTATAATAACTGAAAGTACTATTTAAGGGATTTAAATTGGATTATACGAAATGAATGATTTTAATGAATTTATAAATGAATTTTCATCATTATTTGAAAATAATTTTAATAATAAAAATAATTCAAACTGTAATAATAGTGGAACTTCTAACAATAGTGCAAGTTCAGATCCAAATGAACAGTGTAGTGATGTTCCAGGAGGATTTCAAGATTTACATCCACAAATGTTTGTGCTTATTGGAGATATAATTGGTCAAGTAATGTCAGGAAATATGCCATTTAATATTCAAAACTCTATAGGAAACTGGTTTGAGTTAATAGGACAAGTTATTTTAACATATAGTGCACAACAACAATATTTTCAAAATGGACCAGGAAGATATTATAATAGAAAATATAAAAATGTAGGAAATCCTTTTTGTGAACAAAACCCAACTCCAGATAATGCAAATGATGGAACTACAAGTTCAATAAACACAACAGAATCTACTACAACTAATAAGAATATAAAATATGAAGAAGAAATAAAAAAACTAAAGTCTGATATAAATAATCTTGTTTGTGAAGTAGAATTATTAAAAAGAGAATTACAAGATGTAAGAAAAAGATAAATTTAAAGCTAGGGGAGCCATAAGTTTTGCTGAGATTGAAATTAAAAATTTCTAAACCCTTATTACCTGATATGGTTAGTACCAACGTAGGGAGTGCTTATTTATGAATATAAATATATTTAATAAATTGAGTATAACCTTAAGGTTATACTCAATTTTTATTTTGGAGGGATTTTATAATGAATAAAGAAAAAAACTTAACTTACAAATTATTATTAAGTGGATTGCTTATTGGAATATCTGTACTTTTTGGAACATTTTCAATACCTATGTTTGGAGCAAAAATATCTCCAATTCAACATTTTGTAAATGTTATTTCAGGAATAACTTTAGGTCCTTGGTTTGCAATTTTAAATGCATTTTCTTCATCATTTATTAGGAATATATTAGGAACTGGAAGTTTGTTAGCTTTTCCAGGAAGTATGATTGGTGCATTATTTGCAGGTTTATTTTATAAATGGTTTAAAAATATGTTTTCTGCAGTTATAGGAGAATTTATAGGGACAGGAATCATAGGTGCTATGCTTGCATATCCAATAGCATCTTTATTGCTTGGAAAAGAAGCATCATTATTTTTATATGTAATACCATTTTCATTAAGCTGTATAGTTGGAGCAATTTTTGCATATGCCTTCTTGAAAATATCATTAATAAATAAAATATTAGTTATGAAAAAAGATAATATTTAAATTATTAATATTAGTTTTTAAATGTTTTGATTAATATTAAATAAGATATAGATGTAAATAGAATTTATAAAGATTAATAAATTTTAATGCTACTTTATATAATTATACAAATGACTACTAAACAAAGGAGTGTTACAGTGAAAAAAATTATAATAAATATAGTTTTATTAATAATTTTATTTGGCATACCATATTTACCATACAAGAAAGCAGCAGATTATACATGTTTTGATGGAAATGGAGTTAATTTAATAGTTCAATACAATATAAATAAAGAGGAACCATTAGTTATAAAAGGTTCTTCTTATATAAAAGCATATGCAAGTGTAAATAATTTAAATGATATAAATTATTCAGAAGTTAATGCCATTGGAAATACTCCATATAAAGAATTATCTACATTTAATTTAGGTAAACCTAAGTATGTAGATTTTTTAGTTAAGGGCAGTTTTGTTGATGATATAAATAATATTGATACTTTAACATTAAATGTGTATGATTGGTATCCAATTGGAAAACATATAAGAATTATGGACACAGTATTGTGGCACAGGTATAACTTAAGTTTAATATTTAATTATTTGGTAGTTATAATTATAATTGTTATAATTTATAATATAAGAAAGGTCTTTTTTAAAAGTTTATAATTATTTATAAAAAGGTTGAAAGAAGAGGGATAAGATGAAAAACATAGGGGAAGAAAGAATTTTAATAATTGAAGATGATCAAGATATAAATGGATTAATATATAGAATTTTAACTAAAGAAGGATATAATGTTACTCAAGCTTTTTCAGGCAGTGAAGGAAGATTATGCATAGAACTTTATGATTATGATGCTGTGCTTATAGATTTAATGTTACCTGGAATAAGCGGAGAAGATATAATAAAAAAAATAAGAGAAGAAAAATTTATGCCTATTATAGTTATATCAGCTAAGACGTCACAAATAGATAAGGTAAATGCATTAAAAATAGGTGCGGATGATTTTATATCAAAACCATTTAATATAGAAGAATTACTTGCAAGACTTGAAGCTCAACTTAGAAGGTACAAAAAATTTCCACAAGAAAAGTTTGAAGAAGAAGTTGTTTTAAGATATAAGGAAATTGAATTAGATAAGGAAAAATTAGAAGTTAAAGTTAAGGGTGAGTTAATACCTTTAACAGCAAAGGAATTATCAATATTAAAATTATTATTAGAAAATCCTAATAAAGTGTTTACAAAGGCAAATCTTTTTGAATCAGTATGGAATGAAGAATTTTTAGGTGATGATAATACTATAAATGTACATATAAGTAATATACGTTCTAAAATAAATAAGATAGATAAAGAAAATGATTATATAAAAACAATATGGGGAATTGGATTTAAGTTACAATAATACATGCTAATAATATTTAATTAAGACTTTCTTAATGTTTAATTTAATATATCTTTTAAAATTTACATTAGACTCTATATATAAACATTAATAAGAAGGTGAAAAAATTTTGAGAGAAAATATAGTTATTACAAGAAATGTAACAAAGAAATATATAAATAAATTTGCAGTAAATAATATTAATATGACTATAAAAGAAGGAGATATTTATGGTTTAGTAGGTAGAAATGGTGCCGGAAAAACAACCATAATTAAGATGATTACATCATTAACAGATGAAACATCAGGTGAAATAGAGTTATTTGGAAAAGTAAATAAAAAAGAAAGAATAAAAGAACACTCGAGAATTGGGGCAATAATAGAAACTCCAATGTTTTTTCCGAAATTAAGTGCTAAAGATAATTTAGAATATTATAGAATTCAAAAGGGAATTGTAGAGAAGGATTCAGTTGATAAGACATTAAAAATTGTTGGCCTTGATAAAACAGGAAATAAAAAGTTTAGAGATTTTTCTCTTGGTATGAAGCAGAGATTAGGTTTAGCTCTTGCAATACTTGGTAATCCAGATTTTTTAATATTAGATGAACCAATAAATGGATTAGATCCAATGGGAATTAAAGAGATTAGAGATATTTTAATAGAACTTAATAGAGTAAAAAGAACTACTATTTTAATTTCAAGCCATATATTAAGTGAACTTTCTCAACTTGCAACATGTTATGGATTTATAGATAATGGAGTACTTATAGAAGAATTATCAGCGGAAGAATTAGAGGAAAAATGTAGACATCATATATCTATAAAAGTGGACGACTCTGAAAAGGCATCAGTTGTATTAGAAAAATTAGGCTGTAAATCTTATGATGTATTAAATGGAAATAATTTAAGAATTTATGATTTTATAAATGAACCTTATATAGTTAATTCTATGTTAGTAAAAGAAGGTATAAAGGTATATCAACTCCAAAGGATTGGAAGTAATTTAGAAGATTATTTTTTACAATTAGTTGGAGGTGATAAAAATGCTTAATCTAGTTAAAGCAGAGCTTTATAAGTATAGTAAAAGATCATTTATATATAAGTTACTTATTGCACTTATAGGATTGATTGCTTTAATGATGTTAGGAATTGATTTTTTTGATGGTCAAGGTATAACAAGAGAAATTATTATAGGAAGCTTTGGAATGACCTTTAATTTTATTCTTATGATTGTTATGGTATTTGCAGTTGTTTTTTTAGATGATTATAGAGAAGGTACATATAAAAATATTATAGTGTCAAATTTAACTAGAACTGAAATATATTTAGGAAAATTTATAGCTCAAATAATATTAGCTTTCATATGTATGATTATTTGTATAATAGCATTAATTATAGCATTAATGTTTTTGCCATCTGATGGAATGTCTATAAGTTTGCTAAGCAACATTATAAATAGATTTTTGTGTTCAATACCTTTATATATAGCTGGAATTTCCATTGCAAATTTATTAGCTATAACTATAAAAAGAGGAATAATTTATTTAATATATTATTTAGTCATTGGAAATATAGGTGGTATAGTTTGGATTATGGAGACTTTTGTATGGAAAAAGTTTAATATTCTTAATAATATTTTGCTAACTACATTATTATCTAATGTAGGCTCAATAAATACAAGTAATATAACTTTATTATTTTCTGTTTTAGGTGGAATTATATATACAGTGATATTTACTTCAATAGGAATATTTATATTTAATAGACAGGAAATAAAATAAATTATGAAAATAGATGTTGGTGATTAATTTGCAAGGAATAATAATAGTATTCTTATTATTTATAATTATTATTTTAATAATATTTTTAATTTTACTAATAAGAAATATAAAAGCGCTAAGGTTTGATGTTCAAAAATTAAATAATAGAAAAACAAATGAATTACTTAAGATTAAATATCCTAGTATAGAAATTGAAAAATTAATAATAGAAATAAATAAAAGTATAATTTTAAGAAAAGAGACAGAAGAAAAATATAGATGTATGGATTTAGAACTTAGGCAGGCTATAGCAAATATATCACATGATTTAAGAACGCCATTAACATCAATTATTGGATATGTTCAGTTACTTAAAGATGAAAGTATTGATAAGGATGTAAAAGAAGAATATTTAAATATAATAGAAAAAAGGTCTATAGTTCTTAAAAACTTAATATCAAGTTTTTATGATTTATCAAGACTTCAAGCTAATGAGTATGACTTAGATATAGAAAAAGTTAATTTAAACAATATATTGTGTGAAATAATAGCAGCCTTTTATGAAGAAATATCAAGTAAGGGAATAGAACCTAGTATAGATATAGATGAAAACTCATACAAAGTATATGGCGATAAAAAAGCTATAAATAGAATATTTACAAATTTAATTAATAATATATTAAAATATGCAAAAGACTGTGTAAGCATATCATTAAAAAAAGAAAATGATTATATAATAACTAAATTTTCTAATAGAACAGATGAAATAGAAGAAATAGATGTAGATAGAATTTTTGAGAGATTTTTTACTGTTGATAGAATGAGAACAGGACAAAATACTGGACTTGGGCTTGCTATAACTAAAATTTTAGTTGAAAAACAAGGACATGAGATATGGGCTGAAAAAGATGAAGATTTAAGTATAATTTCTATAATTATAAAATGGAAGATTGTATAAATACAAAAAGTGGCGAAATATTTCGCCACTTTAAATTTATTTAAGTTTATTTTTTTTATCAAAATTTAATTTTAATTCTTCTTCAACAATACCAAGTGATATAAATATAGAGAATAATGTTCCAAATAAACCAATCATTGATACTAAATCATCTGTAAGATTTAATGTTGATTTAATTATACCAATAAAAATAATTGAAACAATACCAAGAATAATCCAGAGTTTACCTAATTGAGTATTTGCAAATCTCCAAGCTTCTTTAGATTTCATAGAGCGCTTTGTTCTAAAGCCATAATTTTCATTTATATCACTTGGGGGATTGATAGCAAATAATACCCCGAAGATTATCATTGCAACTGGTAATAAAAAATCAACGAAATGACTTAATGGACTCATAAAATCTCCTCCTTTTAGTACGAGAAATGTTTTTTATTTATATATATATTATATCATGTAAATGTTATCATATGGTTAATTTAATTAACTAAATTTGTAAAAATAATATTATATTTAAGTGGAATTTGTTAAAGTAAGATGGTATAACTAATTATATGAAATATATGAGGAGGATAGACTAAAATGAATAATTTAGAGAAGGTTTATCATGCTTTATATAAGTTCTATGGATATAAAACATTTAGAGAAGGACAACTTGAAATAATAAATACTATATTAAATAAGAGAGATGTTTTTTGTCTTATGCCAACAGGTGGTGGTAAATCTATATGTTATCAGATTCCAGCAATATTATTTGAAGGAATTACTATTGTAATATCCCCTTTAATTTCACTTATGAAAGATCAAGTGGATAATTTAAAAGAAATAGGCATAAATGGAGTTTATATAAATAGCACATTAAATAATGATGAAATAAAAGAGATACTTAAAGATTGTTCATTAGGTCTTTATAAGATTATATATATATCTCCAGAAAGACTAGAGTCAAATTATTTTAAAAATATGATGAATGATTTAAATATATCTCAAGTTGCTATAGATGAAGCACATTGTGTTTCAGAATGGGGACATGATTTTAGACGGAGTTATAGATATATAAATAAATTTTGTGATAATTTAAAAAGTAAACCAGTTGTTTCTGCATTTACAGCTACAGCAACAGATGAAGTTAGAAAAGATTCAATAAGGCTTTTAGGATTAAAAAAACCTTACATATACTTAGGAGATATAAATAGAAGTAATTTAAATATACATATACTTAAGGAAGCTTATAAAGAAGAAGAACTTAAAAGTATAATAAAGAGTCATGAAGATGAATCAGGAATAGTATATTGTAATTCAAGAAAAGAAGTGGAAATTATATATGAAAATCTTAAAGATTTAGGATATAGTGTTTTAAAATATCATGCAGGAATGTCTGATGAATTAAAGCATGAGTCACAAGAAGATTTTCTGTATGAAAGAAAGTTAGTAATGATTGCAACTAATGCTTTTGGAATGGGAATTGATAAATCCAATGTAAGATATATAGTTCATGTAACATTGCCTAAAAATTTAGAAAGCTATTATCAAGAGATTGGGAGAGGCGGAAGAGATGGAGAAGAATGTGATTGCTATCTTTTTTATTCAAGAGAAGATATAAGGCGAGTTGAGTTTCTAATAAATAAAAGTAGTGTAATTGATAGACGTGAAGTAGCTCTTAGAAAACTACAATCTATAGTTAATTATGCTGAATATGAGGGATGTTATAGAGAATTTATACTAAAGTATTTTGATAATAAATATATTACCGATTTTTGTAATAATTGCACAAATTGCATAAATAGCGATGAAATTCAGGATTTTACAAGAGAAAGTCAAATTATTTTATCAACTATATTTAGAACAAGAGAAAAATTTGGAATATCTGTTTTAGTTGATATATTAAGGGGAATAAAGGGACCAAAAATAATACAAAATAAATTAGATAGTATTACAACTTTTGGACTTATGAAAGAATATAGTAATAAATTTATAAGAGAAATAATAAAAGGTTTAATACAATTTGGATATGTAAATTTAAAGCCAGGAACATATTCTATGCTTATATTAAATAATAAATCAATTAAAGTATTAAAGTCAGAAGAAAAAGTTTTTATGAAAATTGAAAAAGATAGTGAAAAGATATTAAATAAGGAACTATATAATGCTTTAAAATCATGGAGAAGAATTAAAGCAGTAAAAGAGAATATTAGACCTTATATAATATTTTCAGATTCTACCCTTATAGAGCTTGCAAATAAAAAGCCAGAAGATAAAGATGAACTTATGAAAGTTAGAGGTATGGGTGAAAAAAAACTTTTAAAATATGGAGAAGAAATAATAAATTTAATAAAAAGTATGACATAGAGATTATATTTATGGTTATATTATTTTGAAAATACAATAAATATAAAGTAAAAAAATTTTAATAACTTTTAAAAAAGTAAACTGATAGAAATTAAAAATAGATATAGGATTTATAATAATTTATACGAATTATCCTATATCTATATAATATTCTATTAGTTTATTTTTATTTAAATATAATTTAAATAAATTTATACTTTAAAGTTTTAAAATTATAAATTTTTCTTTTTAGCGATACCTGTAAGCATAAGAGCAATTGCCCCATCTCCTGTAACATTACAAGCTGTTCCAAAACTATCTTGAAGTGCAAATATAGTCAAAATAAGAGCAGTTCCAGCCTCATCAAAAGCTAATATACTTATAATTAATCCTAATGATGCCATAACAGTTCCTCCTGGAACACCAGGTGCACCTATTGCAAAAATTCCAAGTAAAAATATAAATAATATCATTGTTGGAAGACTAGGAAGTTTTCCATATAATATTTGTGATACTGTCATTAAAAAGAAAACTTCAGTAAGAACAGAACCACATAAATGTATATTAGAACAAAGTGGTATTGCGAAATCAACTATATCTTCTCTAAGTGATTTGGATTTTCTAGCACACTCTAAGGCCACTGGTAATGTAGCTGCACTGGACATAGTACCAACAGCTGTAAGATATGCAGGGCCATAATATTTAACAACTTCCCAAGGATTTTCTTTTGAAATAATTCCTCCTATTATGTATAAAACAGAAAGCCAAATAAAGTGTCCAAATAAAACTATTAAAATTACAACAAAGAAAATTGGTAATTGAGTTTTTATTCCACCTTCATATGTTAAAGCAGCAAAATTTGTTGCTATAAAAAATGGAAGTATTGGTATAATTACTTTATTTACAATGCTTAATATAATATTTTGAAATTGATCTAATAGTTTTTCAAATAAATCTGATTTTGTCCAACCAGTAGCTAATCCTAAAAGTAATGCTAAAGCTAAGGCGCTCATAACACTCATAATAGGTGGTATATCTAGCTTAAATAATAAATCTGGAAGTTTTTTTAGACCAGATGCATTTGAAGCTATTGAAAGCTTAGGAATTAAATTATATCCAGCAATCATAGATAAAAGTGCTGCAAACACTGATGAAAGGTAAGCAATAAGAACTGTATACATTACAAGTTTACCTGCATTTTCTCTAAGTTTTGCAATAGATGGAGTAATAAATCCTAAAATTATTAATGGAACTGAGAAAAATATAATTTGTCCTAGTATATATTTTATGGTAACTATTACACCAATTACTGAAGTAGAGGCGATATTACCAATTATAATACCTATGACAACTCCTAAAAGAAGCTTAAAAATTAAATTGTTAAATAATTTTTTCAAAAAAATTCCCCCTTTTTATAAATTTTTTATAAGCATAAAAAAACTTCTGCCTCCAAAATACAGAGGCAGAAGTAATAGCTTCCACGGTCCCACTCTGTTTATATGTAAAAACATATAACTCAAAATTATATAACGCTATAACGTGCGTTCACGCTTTAATCTACTTTAAATAAATTTCAATTAAAGAACTCATAGAGGCACTTTGTATTGGTAAATTACTTTAAAGTCTCTCTCAGCTAAAAAGACAATTCTCTGTATAAGTTAAATAGACCATATTTTTCTAATCAAAGTTTTTGATTTTATTTAATTTTATTAAAATATATTTAAATTATATATGAGAATTTTTAGAATGTAAATAGATGGGTATTGTTAAAAGTTATAAATTCTAATTATTTTTGGTATAGATTATATTACTTAATGAATATATTTTAACAAAGGGAGGGGACGCTATATGGATTTTAAAGAGTTTATTAAAAGTGATAGAGAAAGCCGAGAAAAAGAAAAATTTAATGGTACATTTCTTGATTATTTAGAAATAGTTAAGAAGAATCCAGAAATTGCAAAGTTATCTCATAAAAGGCTTTATGACATTATTTTAAAAGATGGAGTAGAAGTTTTAAAGGGAGAAGATAATTATAAAGTAAAAAGAATTTATGGAAATGAAGTAATAAGAAAATATGGATTTTTTAAAGATGACTTTTTTGGAATTGATAAAGTTTTAATGAAACTTGTTAATTACTTTCATTCAGCTGCAATGAGAGGTGAAGAATCAAGACAAGTTCTATATTTAGTAGGTCCTGTTGGAGCTGGTAAATCATCTTTAGTTGAATCATTAAAAAAAGCTCTTGAACATTGTGAGCCTATTTATAGTATAAAGGGATGTCCAATGCATGAGGAACCTCTGCATTTAATTCCTAATCATTTAAGGCCAGAGTTTGAAGAATTACTTGGTGTGAAAATAGAAGGAGATTTATGTCCAGTATGTAAATATAGACTTACACATGAGTATGGAGGTAAATATGAAGATATGCTTATAGAGAAAAAAAATTTCTCTATAAGGTCAAGAAAAGGAATCGGTGTAGTTCCACCAGTTGATCCTAATAACCAAGATACTTCAATTTTAACAGGTTCAATTGATATTTCTAAAATGGACATGTATCCAGAAGATGATCCAAGAATTTTCTCATTAAATGGTGCTTTTAATGTTGGTAATAGAGGAATGGTTGAATTTATAGAAGTATTTAAAAATGATGTTGAATATCTTCACACAATAATTACTGCCACTCAGGAAAAATCAGTTCCTTCACCTGGTAAAGGTTCAATGATTTACTTTGATGGGGTAATTGTAGCTCATTCAAATGAAGCTGAATGGAACAAGTTTAAAGCAGACCATACAAATGAAGCTATATTAGATAGAATAGTAAAAATAGAAGTTCCGTATTGTTTAGAACTTGATGAGGAAGTTAAAATTTATAAAAAGATTTTAGGAAAGAGTAGTTTTAATGCTCATATAGCACCTCATACAATTGAAATAGCTGCTATGTTTGCGATTCTTTCAAGACTTACAGGTTCAAATAAAGTAGATCCTATAACTAAACTTAAAATATATAATGGTGAAGAAATAGTTGAAAAAGGATCAACTAAGAGAATTGATATAGGAGAACTTAGAGAAGAAGCAGGTTCTTATGAAGGAATGAAGGGAATTTCAACAAGATTTATAATTAAATCAATAGATAATGCTCTTTCAAACTCAGAGCATAATTGTATAAATCCACTTAGTATAATGGAAAGCATAATTAAATCAGTTAAAGAAATGGATATTGGATCTGATGACAAGAAAAAATATTTAGGATTTATTCAAGACACAATTAGAAAAGAATACAATAAAATTTTAGAAAAAGAAATTACAAAGGCGTTTATACATTCGTTTAGAGAACAAGCAGAAAGCCTTTTTAATAATTATATAGATAATGCAGAAGCATTTGTAAATAAGAGTAAAATAAAAGATTTATCAACTGGAGAAGAATTAAATCCAGATGAAGAATTTATGAGAAGTATAGAAGAACAAATAGGAGTATCTGAATCATCAGCTAAAGGATTTAGAGCTGATGTAACATCATATATGTTCTATTTAGTTAGAAATGGTGGAAAGATGGAATATACATCTTATGAGCCAATTAAAGAGGCTATAGAAAAGAAACTTATGGCATCAGTCAAGGATCTTTCAAGAATAATAACAAAATCAAGAGTAAGAGATAAAGAGCAAACTGAAAAATATAATGCTATGGTAGAAGAAATGCAAAAAAATGGTTACTGTCTACATTGCTGTGATGTAATCTTAAAATATGCTGCTAATAATTTATGGAAAGATTAGATAAAAATTATGGCTATATTTAGAGATAATACTATAAATCCAATAGACCATGATAGATCTATTGAAGATAGAAGAAGGCATAGGCAATTAGTAGAAAAATCCATTAAAGAGAATTTAGGTGATATTTTATCTGAAGAAAGCATTATTGGAGAAAGTAAAAATAAAAAATTTAAAATTCCTATAAGAGGAATTAAAGAATATCAGTTTGTTTATGGTAAAAATTCAAAAGGTGTTGCAACTGGTACTGGTGAAGAAAAGCGTGGAGATAAAATAGGTCAAGGAAGACAAGGTAAAGGTCAAGGCAATAAAGGTGCTGGTAATTCAGAAGGTGATGATATATATGAAACAGAAGTTACTTTAGATGAATTATTAGATTATATAGCAGAAGATTTAAATCTTCCTAATTTAGATAAGAAGAAATATTCAGAAATAATAAGTGAAAGTGCAGGTAGAAGAAGTGGTTATCAAAGATATGGTATAAGACCTAGACTTGCAAAAAAGAAAACTGTAATGTCTAAAATAGCTAGAAAGCAGGGGAAAAAAAGAGCTATTAAAGAATTAAGGAATAATAATGAACCAGTTGATATTGGAAGATTTCCATTTAGAGAAGATGATTTAAGGTATTACAGAGTTAAACAAAAGCCAAAGAGAGAAAGCAATGCTGTTATGGTGTTTATAATGGATGTATCTGGTTCAATGGATAGTACAAAAAAATATTTAGCAAGGTCATTTTTCTTTGTATTATCTAGATTTTTAAGGAGAAAATATAATAATTTAGCATTTGAGTTTATATCACATACTACAGTTGCTAAAAGAGTTAATGAATATGAGTTTTTCCATAAAGCAGAATCAGGTGGAACTTATATATCAAGTGGACTTAATTTAGCTTTAGATGTTATAAAAGAGAAATATCCTAAAGAGATGTGGAACATTTATCCTGTTTACGCAAGTGATGGAGATAACTGGACTGAAGATAATGAAAATGCTATGGAATCTGTAAAAGAGCTTTGTAGTATTAGTAATATGTTTGGATATGCAGAACTTTTACCATCAACCTATTCAACAACTATGTATTATAGATTTAATAAAGAAATAAAAGAAGATAATTTTGTTACAGTTATAGTAAAAGAGAAAAAGGATTTATGGGAAGCACTTAGACAAATGCTAAGTAAGGAGATGGGGGAGGAGTAGATTTTCTTGGAATATAATTTAAAAGATTTAGAAATGTGGAATGAGAAAATAGAAAAAGAAGCTAAAGCTTTAGGATTAGACTACTATCCTCAAGAGTTTGAAGTAATAGGTTTTAATGAAATGATAGGATATGAAGCATATATTGGTATGCCTTCTAAATATCCACACTGGAGTTATGGAAAAGCTTACGAGAAAAATAAAACTTTATATTCATTAAATCTTACTGGTTTACCTTATGAAATGGTGATAAATTCAAATCCTTGTCTTGCTTATCTTATGAAAGATAATACTTTATTACTTCAAATATTAACTATGGCACATGTTTATGGACATAATGACTTTTTTAAAAATAATAGATTATTTAAAGAAGGAACAAATGCTGATAGAGCATTAGAAATGTTTAAATTAGATGCTGATATAATTAGAGGATATATAAATAATCCTAATATAGGATATGATAAAGTAGAAAAAATATTAGATGCAGCTCATGCTGTAAAATATAGCATAAAAAGATCTATAGGTGTAAAAGAATTAAGTGATAGTGAAATAAGAGATAGAAGAATAAAGGATTATAAAGATAAAATAGTAAATAGAGATTTTCTTGATAGTGATATTAAAATTGAAGAACCAGAAGTTGATAAGATTCCATTAGAGCCAAGAGATGATGTAGTTGGCTTTATAATAGAATATGGAAAACTTGAGGAGTGGGAAAAAAATATTTTAAGAATAGTGAAAAGAGAAACAGAATACTTCTTACCACAAATAGAAACTAAAACTATGAATGAAGGCTTTGCATGTTTTTGTCATTATAATATATTAAAAAATTTAGGATTATCAGAAGATTTATATCTTGAGTTTTTAAAAAGGCATAATGATGTAGTATCTCCAATACCTGGTGGATTAAATCCTTATTATATAGGTTTTAAAATATTTATGGATTTAGAAAAAAGATATGGAAGAGAAAAGGTATTTGAAGTTAGAGCTCTTGAAAGAGATGCTTCTTTTATAAGAAGATATCTTACAAAGGAATTATGTGAGGAACTTAATCTTTTTCAATATGGAAGAAGGAGTTTTGATTTTGTTGTTGAAGAAGTTTCAGATGATATAGGATGGGAAAGTATAAGAGATAATTTAGCATTTTCTTCTGGAATAGGAAGTATACCTCATATTAGGGTTATAGACTTAAATAAGAGAGATTATACTTTAACTTTAGAACATGTTTTTGACGGCAGAGAACTAGAATTATCTTATGCTAAAGAAACATTAAGGTATTTAGGAAAGCTTTGGGGATATAGAGTAAGACTTAATACTAAAGATAGAAATGGAGAAGAGTTTATTCTTATATGTGAGAATGGCAAGGTAGCCATATCAGAAGGGAACAAATTTAAAAGATAAGAATAAAATAAATAGAAAATAATATTATTAGGAGTTTACCGTGAAGTTAAAGGGAAGTAAAACAGAAAAAAATCTTTATAAAACTTTTTCTGGAGAATCAAGAGCTAGAGGTAAATATAATTTATATGCAGAAAAAGCTAGAGAAGAAGGATTTAGATGGGTTGCAGAAATATTTGATGAAACTGCAGGAAATGAATATGCTCATTCAAGAGAGGTTTTTGAAAAATATTTAAGCAAAATTGGTTCAACAGAAGATAATTTAATAGATGCGGCTTATTTTGAAAATGAAGAGGATAAAAATATTTATAAAGAATTTGAAAAAATAGCAGAAGAAGAAGGTTTTGAAGAAATTGCTGAGTTTTATAGAGAGCTTAGAGAAGTTGAAGAAAAACATAAAGAAAGGTTTTTAGCTCTTTGTGAAAGAATAAGGACAGGTAAAATGTTTAAGTCTGATGAAATCACTTATTGGCAGTGTATGAATTGTGGCTATATACATGAAGGAACTGAAGCGCCTGCTGTTTGTCCATTATGTAAATATGAGAGAGCATATTTTAAGCATTATTGTAAGGTAAATAAATAGGAGGAAGCTTTATGTATTGTAGATATCCTGATGGAAATGAATTCTTTTTTAAAGTAGATGTATTAAATGATGAATTAGAAGATTTTAATGATATTGAATTTGATTATAGAAATAAAGATGCAAATGGATGCTTAAAATATAAAGATAAAATAAGCTGTGAAACAGAAATGAAAAATAATAAAAAATTACAAGATGATTTTTTAAAATGGATAAACACTGATGTAGAATTTTCAGATGAAATTACTTTAAATAAGTAATATATGGGCTGTTTTTAGCAGCCCTATTTTTATTTTATATAAAATTAATTTGTATAATAATTTGTATTTAAATTAATGGAATAAAAATTTTAAAAAAAAATAATATAAAAATATAGAACTATTTTGAAGGAGTACTTTATGCCAAAAAAAGCAATGGATGTACAATATGAAGAACTTAGAAGATTATCTGATTTATTAAAGTCCTATGTTGATTCATATAGGTTATTAGTTGCTGGTGCGGCAGAACTTAATAATATATATGGAAGAAAAGATAAGGAAGTTAAAAGTGCAATTAATAGGGTTGATGCAGTTGGAGAGAAGATTGATGAAATAATGGATGTTATAAATAAGCATCAACACAATTATTTAAAATATAGTAAGATAAAAAATGATGTTGTATTTGATAGTTATACAAATGGAAAAGCAAAAAACGGAATAAAGAGCATAATACAGACAGAAATAGATACAGAGCTAAATTTATTTAATGATACAGCAAATACAATAAGAGATGAAGATGAATAAAAAATATCCCAGATACTTAAAAATATCTGAGATATTAAAATACTATAATTTCTTAAGTTTTAATGTGCTTACCATTAAATAAGATCCTAAAATCATAAGTATTACTGGAATAAATACGTTTATATTTTCTATTTTGATATAAAATGATATAATTGCGAATAATGACATAAAACAACCTACTATTGTAATAGGAACTCCAGTAAATACACCAGTAAATGTAGATGCGTTGTATCTAGCTAATCTAAATGCACCACAGATTGGGAATGCTAAAAGAATAGCATAACCTATTATTCCAAATGGTCCTAGATATTTAAAATTAAATAAAGTATAGATTAAAATAGAAGGAGCAACTCCAAATGATACAAGGTCTGCTAATGAGTCTAATTCTTTTCCAAGTTCACTTGACACATTTAAGTATCTAGCAACTCTTCCGTCATACCTATCTACTAATCCTGCAAGCAACACTAATATTGATGCTTGAACGTATTTGCCTTCAAATGTTGAAAGTAGAGAAAGAACTCCACATGATAAATTTATAAAAGTAAATACGTTAGGAATACAACTTTTTTTCATATAACCACTCCTAAAAATCATAAATAACTTACAGTTAGTAATTATAGCATACAAATTACTTAAATATAAGAAAAAATTAAATTTTAATAAAATCTTTAGATAGACTTTAGAAATAATTATTAATTGTATTTAAGTTAAATATAAGTAGACAATATTTTCTTAAAAATGTATAATATTAGTTAACTTTGACTAAAGGGGGAATAATAATGAAAAGGGTACGTTTCATTTATAATCCTTACTCTGGAGAGAACGCAATAATAAATGAATTAGATAATATAATAAAAATATATCAAGAATATGGTTACACAATAATTCCTTATAGAATAGAACGAGGAAGAGATATAAGTGAAGCTTTAGATTGTATTGATAATAATTATGCACATATACTAATAGCTGGAGGAGATGGAACTGTAGATTCAGTTTTAAATGCTATGATGAAAAAAGGTGTTAATATACCTATAGCTATACTTCCTGTTGGTACTGCAAATGACTTTGGTAAATTTATTGATATGCCTCAAGTTGTAAAAGATGCTTGTGTTAGAATTCTTACTTCAATACCTCAAAAAGTTGATATAGGTAAAATAAATAATAAATATTTTATAAATGTTGCAAGTACGGGACTTTTTACAGATGTATCACAGAAGACTGATGTACATCTTAAAAATGCTATTGGAAAGCTTGCTTACTATATAAAAGGAATTGAGGAGTTACCTAATTTTAGAAAATTAAATGTAACTTTAAAATCAAAAGAAGTTAATTATAATGGGGAAATGTATTTGTTATTAGTCTTTAATGGTAGAACAGCTGGAAATCTTAATTTAGCTACTAAAGCTGATATACAAGATGGAAAGTTAGATTTAATTTTATTTAAAGCAGTTCCTGTTATAGAATTATTACCTCTTTTTTTAAAAGTATTAAGAGGAGATCATTTAGAATCAGATAAAGTAATTCACTTTAAAACTGATGAAGTTATAGTAGAATGTGATGAAGATATAGTAACTGATATAGATGGAGAAAAGGGTCCTGACTTCCCTCTTGATATAAAATGTATAAAGGGTGGAATACAAGTTTTAGGATTAAAGGAATAAAATAAAATAATATTTAATAAGTATAAGTAACATAGTTTGTATTTAGGAGTGTTTAATATGATAAGTATTATATATTATGTACAGATTTTACTTATACTTTTTTTATTTTTAATAGCAATAAATAAATTTTATAAAAATTCACCTATAAAAATAAAAATATTTTTTATACCTTGTATGATTGGAATATTTATTAGAAATTTATCTATATTATTTATGAGTATAGTAAAAGACTCATCTTTAGCATATAATTTGAAGGGAATAGTATATTTAGATTATTTAATAGTTCCATTAGTTATAATTTGCATTTATTATGTTTATTTTAGAATAGATAATTTTTCATTTAATAAAATATATTTATTAAGTTTAATATGTATATGTTTATATGTAATATTTATTAAATTTAGTCAAGGAAAAATAATACTAAATAATATGTTTGGATATATGATAAAGTTAAATAATAATATATATATAAATTTATCATTTATTATAATTTTAGTATCATTACTTATTTTGGGAACCTTATTCTTAAATAAGAAAAATGTTTTAAAAGATAAATTAATTGAATTAATGATAATAATAGTCTTTATATTAATAGATATTATACTTATAATGATAGGAATAAATCCTATTCCATATTCTATATTTGGCGAATCTTTAATATTAATTAGCTTAAATAGTTGTGTAAAAACGTTTAAATAATAATAAATGTTATAAAAGTAGTTGCCTTTTAATCTTAATATAATATAATGTAAGTATAGAATAAGTTTATAATATAAAATTATTATTTAAAACTTTAGGCGGTTTTGTGGTATAACAAAGCCATTTTTTATTTTTATAAATTTTAATAAAAAGGATGGTGAATTAATAAATGGAGGTTGGACCCAATTTAAATGACAACCCAAAACTCAATAATGTCTTAAGGGAGACTTCTATTTAATTTACAAACTTTTTGTACTGTCATGATTTAATAGTTTAAAGGTTTCCCTTATAGGCAATAAGGAGGAGAGCTATAATGAAGCAAATGACAGTATTTTCTTATACAGATATATTAGGTAAAAAAATATATGATGAATTTAATGATACTATGGGAGTATTAAAGGATGTATATGTAACAACAGAAGAAGGATATCCAAAAATAATTGGTTATAAAGTAAAGAGAGATGGTTCTATATATCACTATGAATTTAGAGATATAAATTTTTATAAGGCTGATGGAAAAGTAATAATAGATACAAAGGGAAGTAAAGAAATCTTGCCAAGAACTTATAGTTACCTTTTATCAAGACATCTTTTAGATAAAAAGATTGTTGATATAAATGGAAAAAAGGTAGTTAGAGTTGATGATTTAAGAATAGCTAAAATTGCAGGAGAATATAGAGTAGTAGCTGTTGAAACTGGACCGCTTGTTAGATACAAGAGAATGGGGATAAGCTTTTTAGTTAAGCCAATATATAAATTACTTGGAAAAAGTTTTGAAGAAACAGTTTTAATGTGGGATGATGTTGAATCATTAGAAATGATAAATAATAATTTAAAGTTACAAGTACCATATAAGAAGCTTTCTAAACTACATCCAGCAGACCTTGCTGATATATTAGAAGAACTAGATACTAAATCAAGAAAACAAGTATTTGAATCACTTGATGATGATTTAGCTGCAAATACATTAGAAGAATTAGATCAGGAATATAAGGGGAAAATTATTAAGGAATTATCAGAAAGTAAAGCAGCTGAACTTTTAGAAAATATGCCAAGTGATGAAATAGCAGACCTTTTAGATGAACTAGATGAAGAAGAAAGAGAAAAAATATTAGTAAATCTTGAAAAAGAGGATGCTGAAGAAGTAAAAGAACTTTTAGAATATGAAGATGAAACTGTTGGTAGTATAATGGCTAAAGACTTTATATCTTTAAATTTAGATATAACTGTTAAAGAAACAGTTGATATATTAAAAGAGATGCAACCTGACGAAGAAGTTATGTATTATATTTATATAACTGATAATGAGGATAAATTACAAGGATCAGTTTCTTTAAGAGAATTAATATTAAGTGATGGAAGTAATAAATTAAGTGAAATAATGGAGACAAATATCAATTATTTAAAACATGAAGATTATATTGATGAAGCTGTAGAAATAGCGAATAAATATGACCTTTTATCTGTTCCGGTAATTGATGAGGATGAAAAACTTATTGGTATAGTTATAATTCATGATATAGTAGATGAGTATTTATATCCATTATGGAAAAAGAAGAATAGAAAACCAAAAGAAAAGTATTAGAATATATGTGTAGTAATATTGTTTAAATTTTTATTTAAACAATATTACTACACTTTTTAATTTAATTTAAAATTTTATAAAAGTTGTTGACAATAAAATAAAAGAGAATATAATAATATTATAAAACATATCAAAATACTCTGAATTAAAAACTGTGAAAAAGGAAAGTAGTATAAAGGAAGATTACAGAGAGAAAAGTGTTGCTGAGAGCTTTTTATCAAGAATTTATATGAAGTGCCCTTTGGAGTTGTAATCTGAAAGTTTAGTAAGATTTTCCGGATTCGCCCGTTATAGCGATAAAGTATTTTTATGTACTTGAATTTTTAAGGGGAATTATTTTAATTCAATTAGAGTGGAACCGCGGAAGTTACTTCGTCTCTATATTTAGAGAGGGAGTTTTTTTTATACATAAAATTAAAAGTTTTTGGGAGGTATTAATATGATTTACAAAAATAGTTTAGAAATGATAGGAAGTACACCAATATTAAAAATGAATAGTATAGACGAAAATAGTGCAGACATATACGTAAAACTTGAAAAATTTAATGTAGGTGGAAGTGTAAAAGATAGAGCTGCTCTTGGAATGATAGAAAAGGCAGAAAGAGATGGTTTATTAAAAAAAGGTGATGTTATTGTAGAGCCAACAAGTGGAAATACAGGAATAGCTCTTGCAATGATAGGAAGACTTAAAGGATATAAAGTAATTATAGTTATGCCAGATACTATGAGTGAAGAGAGAAGAGCTTTAATAAGAGCTTATGGAGCTGAACTTATATTAACAGATGGAAGCAAAGGTATGAAAGGAGCAATAGAAAAAGCAACAGAACTTTCAAATAAAGATGGATATTTTATGCCACAACAATTTGAGAATAGCGCTAATAAAGAGAAACATTATGAAACTACAGCTATTGAAATATTAAACGATATAAAGGATTTAGATGTTTTTATTGCAAGTGTTGGAACAGGAGGAACAGTTACAGGTATATCAAAAAAATTAAAAG
The DNA here is from genome assembly GCF_058310295.1 of Clostridium sp. TJA020. NCBI lineage: Bacteria > Bacillati > Bacillota > Clostridia > Eubacteriales > Clostridiaceae > Clostridium > Clostridium sp. TJA020. The sequence continues at coordinate 142,641 of NZ_JBZEFC010000004.1, read as the reverse complement.
AAGAAATAAAAGAATTAAAAACTGTAGCAGTTGAGCCAGAAAATTCTAAAGTATTAAGTGGAGGAAAACCAGGGCCGCATAAAATACAAGGGATAGGAGCTGGATTTATTCCTGCAATATATGAAAGTAAATATGTTGATGAAATAATTTCAATAACAGATGAAGAAGCATTTGAAGCTGCTAGAGAATTTGCAAAAGAAGAGGGAGTATTAGTTGGAATATCTTCTGGAAGTGCTATAGCTGCAGCTAAAAAGATAGCAAAAAGATTAGGTAAAGGTAAAAAAGTTTTAGCGATAGCACCAGACGGTGGAGAAAAATATTTATCAATGGGACTTTATTAGAAAATTTTAAAATCTAAAGGAGGAACTGCTGTTATGTTTAAAAATTTAAATTATGATTTGGAAAGAATATTAAAAGAAGACCCAGCAGCAAGAGGTAAAATAGAAGTATTATTATTGTATCCATCTGTTCATGCATTAATTGCATATAGAATATCAAATAAATTATATAAGCATAAATTATTTTTTTTAGCTAGATTAGTATCTCAAATAAGTAGGTTTTTTACTGGAATCGAAATTCATCCTGGTGCTACTATAGGAAAAGGTTTATTCATAGATCATGGAATGGGAGTAGTAATTGGAGAAACAGCAGAAGTTGGTGATAACGTTACTATATATCATGGAGTAACATTAGGTGGAACAGGTAAGCATAAAGGAAAGAGACATCCTACTATTGGGAATAATGTTATAATAGGGAGTGGTGCTAAAGTTTTAGGACCTATAAATATTGGAGATAATGTTAAAATAGGAGCTAACTCAGTTGTTTTAAAAGATATAGAAGATGATAAAACAGCAGTTGGAATACCAGCAAAGGTAGTTAAAAAAGTAAATTCTAAAATTATAACTATTAAAGATGTTGAAGGAAAATATAAAGATATATATAATGAAATGATAATTTAAATATAGGTTTTAGAAAGTGTGTTTGAAAATGGATATAAAAAATGAAATTTTAAAATTTTGCAGCAGTCTAAATTTAGATTTAGTTGGATTTATAAAGTGCAGAAAATTTGAAGAACTAAAAGGCTTCTTAAAAGAAAGACAGGATTTAAATCTTCAAAATGAATTTGAAGAAGAGGATATAGAAAAAAGAATAAATCCTAATATATATATGGAAGAGGGGAAGACTATTATATCAATAGCTTTCCCTTATGCTAATTTAGAAAACTTTGAAAATAATGGTTTTTCTATTTATACAAAAGGAGAAGATTATCATAAAGTTTTACATGAATACTTAGAAAAAATATGTGGATTTATTAATAGTTTAGGTGGAAATAGCATAGCGTTAGTAGATAGTAACTCTCTTCCTGAGAGATATATTGCAAGTTTAGCAGGTATAGGCTTTATTGGTAAAAATAATATGATAATAACAGAAAAATATGGTTCTTATGTTTTTTTAGGAGAAATAATAACTGATTTGGAAATATTTGAAGAGGATAAAATTACATTACAAGAATCTATGGAATATAAAAAATGTGGTGATTGTACTATTTGCTTTAAGGAATGTCCAACTAAAGCTATTAATAAATTTAGAAAAAATACTAATATTTGTGTTTCATATTTAACTCAAAAGAAGGACTTAAATGATAATGAATTGAATTTATTAAATGGAAGAATATTTGGTTGTGATAGCTGTCAATTAAAATGTCCATATAATGAACATATAGAGTTCTCAAATATAGAAAGTTTTAAAGTAAAAGAATTTATGAAAAATGATAATGAGGATTTTATAATAAATTTAAACAATAAAATATTTAAAGAATTTTATAAAACTACATCTTGTGGATGGAGAGGAAAAAATATTTTAATAAGAAATGCTATAATAAGAAAGTTTAAATTAAAAAAAGAAAGTATAGATAATATAAAAAGTGAATCTCCTTATATAAATAATTATATAGATAGACTTTTATAAGCATCTAGAATATAATATAGATTGATTAATATTATAGGAAGTGGGTGGGGATTTTATGTTATCACCATTTATGGCGAAGATTATAGGAATGTTACCAGAAAGCTTAGTGGTGTACGTTGGAAAGAAAATTACTGACGGGTACATAAAAAAACATGCAAATTTACATATCAGTGGATATGAAAAAATAAAAGATATAAAAGGCCCTATAGTCTTTATATGTAATCACTTGAGTAATTCTGATGGATTACTTTTAAATAAAATTTTAAAAGAAGACTTTGACCCATATTTTGTAGCTGGAGTTAAGTTATCAGGAGATCCTATAACTAATATAGGTATAAAAATGGTTAAAAATATTCCAATAAAACCAAACACAGCTGATAAGGAAGCTATGACAAAAATGGTTAAAGTATTAAGAGGTGGAGAAAATCTTTTAATATTCCCTGAAGGAACAAGAAGTAGAACAGGTGCTATGATTGAGGGGAAAAAAGGAATACTACTTCTTGCTAAGGTAAAAAATGTAACTGTTATTCCAATAGGTATGTCAGGAACAGAAAAACTTTTACCTATATGCAAAGATGGAGATATGGGTGGAGAGGTTTGGCAAGATGCTGATGTATATTTAAATTTTGGTGATCCAGTAACTTTACCTAAAAAAGAAAAAGAAGAAACAAAGCATGAATATGATGATAGATGTATGGAATTTTTAATGAAATCTATAGCTAAAGAATTGCCAGAAAGTTATAGAGGTGTATACAAATAATATTTTAAGACTCGCTCTAATATTTTTAGGGCGAGTTTATTTAAAAGAAAAAGTGGGGTGTGAATTATGAAGAAGAGAACAAAAGAAATACTTGATATATTAAAAGAAACTTATCCAGATGCAAAATGTGAATTAAATTATAAAACACCTTTTCAATTATTAGTGGCAACTATTTTATCAGCTCAAACTACTGATAAAAAAGTTAATGAAGTAACAGAAAGTCTTTTTAGAGATTATGGAGATTTAGATTCATTTTTAACTTTAACTAATGAAGATCTTGAAAAAAGAATAAAACAAATTGGTTTATATAGAAATAAAGCAAAAAACTTAGTTCTTATGGCAAGACAACTTAAAGAAAATTTTAATGGTGAAGTTCCAAATACAATGGAAGGAATAACATCACTTGCTGGAGCTGGAAGAAAGACTGCAAATGTGGTTTTATCAAATGCATTTAATATTCCATCTATAGCTGTTGATACACATGTATTTAGAGTTTCTAATAGACTAGGATTAGCTAATTCAGAAAATGTTTTAGAAGTAGAAAAGCAACTTCAAAAAGAATTACCTAAGAAAGAATGGTCTTTAACGCATCATCTTTTAATCTTTCATGGAAGAAGATGCTGTTCATCACAAAGACCAAAATGTTTTGAATGTCCTCTTAATCATATTTGTAAATGGAAGGATAAAAAACAATATATGTAAAAAAAAGCTAAGGCTATTTACCTTAGCTTTTTTATATTTTTATGCTTTTTTAGATAATTTATTGTTATATATAAACATAGCTATTGAAGCAATAATTACAATTGCATAACCAATAAAACTAAATTTAGTTGGCACTTGTCCGAATAAAATAAAACCTATAAAGGCAGTAAATATTATTTGTGTATATGAATATATTGAAATTTCTTTTGCTGGTGCATATTTGTATGCTGAAGTTAATGAGAATTGAGCAACAGATGCAGCTACTCCAGCCATTAATAAATAAAATAATTGAATTATACTAAAAGGCTTAAATGTTATGATTACAAAAGGTAATGTAAATAATATTGAAAATAATGAGAAAAAGAATACTATAGTAGGACCTTTTTCACGATTACCTAAAAATCTAACAAAAGTATAAGCTGCCCCAGCAAATATAGCTGAAGATAATCCAACTAAAGCAGGAATTATTTCTAAACTAAAGGAAGGTCTTATTATAAATAAACTTCCAAGAAATGCAGTTATTAAAATTATAAATTGATTTTTTGTAATTTTTTCTTTCAAGAAAAGGCTAGAAAATATTATTACAAAAAATGGTGAAAGTTGATTTAACATATTAGCATCAGCTAATATTAAATGTTCTATTGCATAATAGTTAGCTATAATTCCAAGAGTTCCAAGAAGAGCTCTACCAATTAGAAATTTTCTATTTTCTTTTTTACCAAATAAACTATCACCGCTTTTTCTTATAACATAAAAAGCAACTATACAACTTACAAGATTTCTAAAAAGACTTTTTTCTATTGATGGCAAATCGCCAGCAAGCTTTACAAATGTACTCATAACAGCAAATGAAAGAGCTGATATTATCATAAGTATAATAGCTTTATTTTTATTATTCATATGAAAATCCTCCTATAAAATTTTACTATGATAACAATATACTATTCTACAAATAAATGCAAATTTCATATTAAATTTATGCATTTTATAAAATATAGTGATATAATATTATAAGTTGAAAATTTATATGCTTTTGGAGGTACATTATGAAAGTTGGAGTTATAATGGGGGGTATCTCATCAGAAAGAGAGATATCATTAAACAGTGGAGAATCAATATTAGAAAATATAGATACTAGTAAATATGATGTTTGTAAAATTGTTATAGATAAAAAAGAAGATATAATAAATAAAGTTAGAGATGAAAAAATAGATTTTGCATTACTTGCACTTCATGGTCAATTTGGTGAAGATGGAACTGTTCAATCAGTTTTACAATGTTTAAATATACCTTACTCAGGTTGTGGCCCATTAAGTAGCGCAGCTTGTATGGATAAAGATATGACAAAAAGTCTTTTAAAAGCAGCGGGGGTTAGAACAGCACCTTGGATAAATGTAAGAAGTGTAGAAGAAATAGATTATGATAAAATAGAAGAACTTGGTTATCCAGTAGTAATAAAACCAACACACGGTGGATCAAGTGTTGCAACATTTATTATAAAAGATAAAAGTGAAGTTTTACATGCAGTAGAAGAAGGATTTAAATGGGATACAGAAGTTATGATTGAAAAGTTTATAAAAGGAGAAGAAATAACTTGTCCTATATTTAATGATAAAATGTATCCGGTACTTGCTATAAAACCAAAATCAGAGTTTTTTGATTTTGAATCAAAATATCAAGATGGTGGAGCTGATGAGTTTATAATAAATTTAGAAGAAGATTTACATGAAGAAGTTGAAAAAATGGCTCTTTTAACTTATAGAGCATTAAAATGTTCAGTATATGCAAGAGTTGATATGATAGTAACAGAAGATAAGGTTCCATATATATTAGAAGTTAATACTTTACCAGGTATGACTAAAAACAGCTTATTCCCAAAAAGTGCAGCTGGAATAAATATTTCATATAGTGGATTAATAGATGATATAATTGAAACTTCATTAAAAGAAAAAAGATAATAAACTTTATAATAAAAAAGGCTAAGCTTTAATAGTTTAGCCTTTTAATTTAACCTTAAAACTTTTAAGAATTTATTAAGGAAATGTTATTTAATTATTTAAGAAGTCAAATTTATAATCTTAAATATACTAGTAAAATAGTTTGGAGGAATTAATTTGAGAAGAGAGAGAATTTTAATTGTTGATGATGAAAAAGAGATAAGAGATTTAGTTGAGATATATTTAAAGGGTGAAGGATATGAAACAATTAAAGCCCAAGATGGAGAAGAAGCATTATATTTACTTAAGGAAAATGAAATAGATTTAGTAATATTAGATGTTATGATGCCAAAATTAAATGGTATAGAAACTTGTCTTAAAATAAGAGAAGAAAGTGAAATACCAATTATAATGCTTTCAGCAAAATCAGAGGATATAGATAAAATATTAGGTCTTAACATGGGAGCGGATGATTACTTAAGTAAGCCCTTTAATACATTGGAATTAATAGCTAGAGTAAAATCTCAGCTTAGAAGATATAAAAAGTTTAATAATAAACCAAAAGAAGAATCTGAATTAATGATAGTTATAGATGATTTATGTATAAAGTTAGATACTCACGAAGTGTTTTTGGGAGAAAAGAGTATAAGATTTACTCCAACGGAATTTGATATATTAGTTTTACTTGCTAAAAATCGCGGAAAAGTATTTTCAATGAGAAATATTTATGAAAGTGTATGGGATCAAGAATATATGGAATCAGATAATACTGTTATGGTTCATATTAGAAAAATAAGAGAAAAGATAGAAGAAAATCCAAGAAGTCCTAGATTTTTAAAAACAGTTTGGGGGGTAGGATATAAAATTGATAAATAGAAAAAATAAAAAAGAGAAGGAGCCAAAAGAAAGAAAAAGGGATAAATTAAAAAGAAAATATGAAGACTTTAAAAAAACAAAAATAGGAATTATGCTTAAAGAATTAATTCAAAAATTTGATACTAAAATAAAACAAAGTATTAGATTTGAGCTTATGATTATATTTGCTTTATGTTTTATAATTGCAACAATATCATATGGAATTTTAAATGATATGTTTAAAAATGTTCATACTAAAGCAGAAATTAGGTATGAATATAGTAATATGGAACATAATGCTCAAGATATAGTTAATAAAATAGAACATGAAAGTATAAATAGCGATGTAAAAATAAATAATAAAAATTTCTTTAATAGGTTAATGGATACTTATTCTAATGGGAATGATAAAATTTATATAACAGATATAGATGGAAAAGTTTTGTATAGAAATCAAAATGCATCTGAAGAAAAAATAGATATTTATACAGTACTTAAAAATGTTTCAAAAAATCCTAAAGATGAATATGATTCAAGAGAATATACTATTATATATCCAATTGATATAGGTAATGGGAAATATTACATAATATATACTGGAATTCCTAGTGCAAGAATAGAATATGTTGATTATTTTGTTTCAAATTCTTATTTAGCATTAACTTTATCTATAATAATATTTATAGTAACATTTCTAATTTTAACTAATAAGAAAACAAAATATTTAGATGAAATTGCAAAGGGAATTAAGAATATAGCTGATGGTGATTTATCTCATAGTATAAGTGAAAATGGTAATGATGAAATTGCAAATATAGCTATAAATGTTAATAATATGGCTAAGGAAATAAGTAGTAGAATAGAGGCACAAGAAGAAGCTGAGAAAACTAAAGCAGATTTAATAACAAATGTTTCTCATGATTTAAGAACTCCTTTAACATCTATAATGGGATATATAGGTTTATTAAAAGATAAAAGATATACAGATGAAAAATCAATGAATGAGTACTTAGATATTGCTTATAATAAGGCTGAAAAACTTAGAATTCTTATAGAAGATTTATTTGAGTATACAAAATATAATAATAAAGGAATAAAGCTTAATAAGGTTGATGTTAACTTATGTGAATTTGTAGCGCAAGTTTCAGAAGAATTAAAGCCTTATTTTGAGAGCTCAAGTATAGACCAAATAAAAACTTTAGCTGATGAAAAAATAATAGTAAATATAGATCCTGATAAAATGGTTAGAGTTTTAGAAAATCTTTTAACTAATGCTGTTAAATATTCTTATAAGCCCGGCGCTGTAATAATTGGGGTTTATGCAAAGGATGGATATGCAACAATAGCTGTAAAAAATAGAGGAGAAAATATTCCAAAAGAAAAGATGGATAAATTATTTGATAGATTTTATAGAATGGAAGAATCAAGAAATGCAAGTCTTGGTGGATCAGGTTTGGGGCTAGCCATTTCAAAAAATATAGTAGAAATGCATAAAGGTGAAATTTGGGGAGAATGTTATGGAAATGATATAAGTTTTTATATAAGACTACGAATTAAGTAAATTATAAGATTTTAGTAATTTTTTTAATCATGTAACCTTAAGCTGTTTAATTTAATATCTTAATAAAGAATAAGTATTTTTACTTTTGGAGGAGTTATGCAAGATAAAAATCCTAAAAGTACCTTTGGAATAGATATAAATGAATATAGCCAAGGTGTTGATTTTACAGTATTATCAAGAACTGTTGATTTTCTATATTTAAGAGCTTCTGGATCAGGTAGTGGATATTTTAGAGTTGATAAAAAGTTTTTAGAATATGCAGTAGAAAGTAGAAAATTTTCTATACCAGTAGGAGCATACCATTATGCTATGCCTTCTTATAATCTTTTAACTGCAGATTCACAATGTGATGATTTTATTGATACTCTTCAAAGAGGATTTGGAAATAAAAATTACGGAGATTTATTTCCCGTATTAGATGTTGAAGCACCAATAGATCCTAAAATGAGTACAGATGCTTTAATTAATTGGGTTGATAGATTTAGACAAAGATTTGAGAAAAAAACTAGAAGAAGACTTATGCTTTACACAGGATTATTTTTTATACAGCTTTATAATGACTTTAAATATAGTGACGGAACATATCCTTTAAAAAATATGCCTCTTTGGATTGCTATGTATACAAATATACCAAGTAATCCAAAAGTTCCACCTAATATAGGAGGTTGGACTAGATGGAGAATTTGGCAATTTAGTGAAAGTCAAAAAGTTCAAGGAGTTAATAATCCTCTTGATGCGAATTGGGGACCAAATAATTTAGATATTTTAATGCAACCAAAGCAAGTTAATGGTTTAAAAGCTTGGAGAGATAATGAGTATATTTATGTGTCATGGAATAGAAATAATGATATAGATTTATTAGGATATAATATATTTATAGATAATTATTGGGTTGGAACAGTTGATAGAGATGATACATCTTTTAGAATACCTTTAAGTAAAATTTATAAACCTAATAATAGAGTTTTAAATATTACCATAGAAGCTTTTGATTATGATGGAGAAACATCACAAATTAGAACTTTATATAAGTTGGATGGTAGATTAATATAAAATAATAATTATTAAATTAATAAGAGTCTTTCAAGATAAAAAAATTTGAAAGACTCTTTAATAAATAAAAAAAGTATTAAAAATAAATATGATATGTTATATAATGTAAATGATTAGAAGGGAATTAAAATGAACGAAGGGAGTATATAATGGGTACAGGTGAAGATGGGAAATTAAATAAAAATGATAATATGAGAAAAAAATTAATTATAGGAACTATTGTTATATCTTCAATTGCAATTATAGGTGGAGTTTCATATGGAGTATCAGCCAATAAAATAATAAATGAATGGAATAATAAAATTTATCCAAATGTATTTATTGAAGAAGTAAATGTTGGTGGTATGACAAAAGAAGAAGCAAAATCTGTAATAAAAAATAATTATACAAAAAAAATAGATGATAAAGATATAGTAGTAAATATTAAAGGAAAAGATAAAGAGTATAAAGCAAAGTATTCTGAAATATCACCTAAATATGATATTGATAAGGCAGTAGATGAAGCATTTAATTATGGGAAAGATTCAAGTTTTTTTAAGAAAAATTCTTTAATAAAAAATAAAAATAATTCAAAACAAGAAGTTCAACTTAACTTTAGTTATAACAATAAAAAACTAGAATTATTAGAAAACAAAATAGTTGACAAATTTACTACATTACCTAAAAATGCTAGTATAGCTATAAATGGAGATATTTCAATAACTCCAGAACAAATTGGTTATGGAATAGATAAAAAGGATTTGGATAATAAATTAAAAAAAGAATTAAATGGTGATATAGAAAATCAAACTAAAATAATAGTAGAGAAAAAAGAAGTAAAGCCAAAAATAACTAAAAAAGACCTTTCAAAAATTGATGGTGTTATTGGAGAATTTACAACATCATATAAATCATCAGATTCTAATAGGTCAACAAATATTCGAGTTGTAACAGAATTTGTTGATGGAACAGTTTTAATGCCAGGAGAAGAATTTAGTTATAGTAAAACTAGCCAAAAAGATAAAAGTCTTTATAAAGAAGGAAATGCATATATAAATAATCAAATAGTAAAAGATATTGGTGGTGGAATATGTCAAGTTTCAACTACTTTATATAGAGCTGTAATGAGAGCAAATATTAGGTCAACAGAAAGACATAATCACTCATTAACAGTTGGATATTCAAATCCAAGTCTTGATGCAACTGTTGCATGGGGATATTTAGATTATAAGTTTAAAAATCCATATGATTTTCCAATATATATAAAAGGAATAACTCATAACAAAAATGTAACCTTTAAAATATATGGTAATGTTGATGGATTAAAAGGAAGAAGTTATGATATGACAAATGAAATACTTAATGTTATAAATCCAAAAGAGGAGATAATAAAAGATCCAAATCTTAAAGAAGGAACAAGAATTGTTGAGTCTAATGGGCAAACAGGATATGTTTCAAAGGGATATCAATTAACTTATGAAAATGGTAAAGTCATAAAGAAAGAATTAATATCTACGGATAGTTACGCTATGGTACCGAGAAAGGTTAGAGTTGGTACTAAGAAAAATTAATTTTTTAAATTATTAAACTTTTAATTGAATAAATTTTTATGGAAAAATATAAGAGTTTTTCATAAAATATAAATAATGTATTATTAAATGAAGCAAGTTATAATATATAACTTGCTTTTGTTATAGAAAGATATTGGAGATGTATATATGATTTATAAAATGGTATGTATAGATATGGATGGAACTATGCTTGGAAAGAGAAAATCTATATCAGAAGAAAATAAAATGGCTGTAAAAGAGGTTAGTAAAAGAGGAATTAAAGTAGTTGTTACAACAGGAAGGCTTTACAATAATGCAGCATATTATTCTAATCTTATTGGTGCATCAGATTTTGTAATTGCTGGAAATGGAGCTGTTATAAAGGAAAAATATAAAGATAAACCTATATTTAAAAGCGAATTAGATATAGATATTATAAAGAAATTGCTTATAGCAGCTAAAAAGTGCAAGGTTGTATTGCATTTACATACAATTGATGAAGTAATAACAAATAGTGTTTTAAGCAGTTTAATTGCAAAAATAGTTTTACCAGATATAAGAAATAGAGACTTTCCTGTAAATATTAAAGTTCTTAAAGATTTAAAAAATATTGACGATAGTATAAAAGCATATAAAGGTAAAGTAACTAAATGTATAATGTTTTCACCTTTAAAAGAAAGAACAGAATTATTTAGACGAGAAATAGATAAAATTCAAGGAATAACATATTACTGTTCAGGGGGAAGAAGTATAGAAATAAATAAAATAGGTGTTTCAAAAGGAAATGCTGTAAAAATGTTAGCTAAATATTATGGCATTAGAAGAGAAGAAATAATTTGTATAGGTGATAATGAAAATGATATATCAATGATAGAATATGCTGGACTTGGTATAGCTATGGGAAATGGAATTCCAGAGCTTAAAGAGAAAGCAAATTATATAACAGATACAAATATAAATGATGGAGTTAGAAAAGCATTAGAAAAATTTATATTAAATAAGAGATAGAGAAATACTATTATAGAGGTGATTTTATGTTTAATCCATCTAAAATAGTATTTGATGAGAAATCATTACAATATCCTTTAGGCAAAAAATTATTAGAGAAATTTAAAAAAGAAAATAAAAATATAGTAATAAATAAAGGTGGCAGAGTTACTGGTAAAAAAGGAGAAACACCGATACAAAGTTTTGTATCTGGGAAGAAAACTTTAGTTATAGCAGTTAGAAAAATAACTGAATTTCAAAGTTGTAAGCCATCTGCTCACTATCAATTACCATTATTAAGTGGATGTAGTGGTATGTGTGAATATTGTTATTTAAATACTCAGCTTGGAAAGAGACCATCAAGTAGAATATATGTAAATATAGATGAGATTTTAAATAAAGCATTAAAATATATAGAAGAAAGAAAGCCTGCTATAACTGTATTTGAAGGTGCTGCAACATCAGATCCAATACCTGTTGAAGAATATACTGGTTCTATGAAACGTGCCATAGAATTTTTTGGAGAAAATGAATATAGTTTATTTAGATTTGTAACTAAATTTAAAGATATAGATTCATTAATTGGTGCTAAGCATAATGGAAGAACAACAATAAGATTTAGTCTAAATACAAATAAAATTATAAATGAATTTGAAAGAGGAACCGACTGCTTTGAAGAAAGAATAAAAGGAGCTAAAAAGTTGTACAATGACGGATATAAAATTGGTTTTATAATAGCTCCTGTATTTTTATATGATAATTATAAAGATGAATATTTAGATTTAATAAAAAGAATTGGAAATGAGTTTAATGATAAAGAAAGAAAAATTGAAATAGAAGTAATAACTCATAGGTATACAGAGAGAGCTAAAAATCAAATATTAAGTGTTTATCCAAAATCAAAACTTCCAATGGATAAAGAAAATAGAACTTTAAAATATGGTCAATTTGGTTATACAAAGTATGTTTATAACAAGGAAACATTAGAAGAAGTTAAAAGCTTTTTTGAAGAAAATTTAAAAAAATATATTAGTAATTGTATAATAAAGTATATTATTTAAAAAATAATTTTATAGCATTTAAATTAAAATATTAATATTATAGAGAGGTTTAAATTCTTTGACTAAAGAGAATGGATGTAGTATTATTTTTATTATAAGTTTAAAGATAAACTTTTGAAAGCTTAAGATGAATGTGAATTCATCTTCTTTTTTCTGTTTATATGATTATGGAAGGTGATTTTTTTGAATTTAAATATAGTTATGTATCAACCAGAGATACCACAAAATACTGGAAATATAGCAAGAACTTGTGTTTTAACTGGATCTAAGTTACATTTAATAAAGCCTTTAGGATTTGATATAAGTTCAAAACAAGTAAAAAGAGCAGGTCTTGATTACTGGGATGAATTACAACTTGAGGTACATGAAAGTTATGAAGAGTTCATGAAAAAGTATGGGGATAAAAAAATATATTTAGCAACAACTCATGGTGGAGAACATTATGATGAAATTAAGTTTAATGAAGGGGATTTTATTATGTTTGGAAGGGAAACTTGTGGAGTGCCGGAAGATGTTCATAATGCTCATGAAGGATTAAGAGTACCTATGATTAAGACAAGTACTAGAAGTTTAAATCTTTCAAATACAGTTGCTATTGTTGCATATGAAGCATTAAGACAGATGGGATTTCCTAATATGAAATAAAATAAAGGGGGACTGAGTGAATGGAAAAGATTAAAATTATAACAGATAGTACCGTTGATTTACCAAAAGAGCTTTTGAGTGAATTGGATATTGAGGTATTACCAGTTCTTATAAATTTTGGAGAAGAAAGTTATCTAGATGGTGTTGAAATAACATTAGATGAGGTATTCAAAAGAATAGATGAAGGTGATGTATTTCCAACAACAGGTCAGATTACTCCAAATAGATTTGTGGAAACATATAAAAAATATATTGATGAAGGTTACAAAGTTTTAGCTGTGTTAATGTCATCAGGTATGAGTGGAACATATCAATCAGCATGTGTTGCAAAACAAATGTTAGAGACAGATGATGTATATATTGTAGATTCGCAAACAATAACAGCTGGACTTGGTATTTTAGTTTTAAAAGCAGCAAAGCTTAGAGATAGTGGATTAAAAATAGAGGAAATAGTAAATGAATTAGAAGAAGTAAAACCATATATAAATAGTTCATTAAGTTTTGACTCTTTAGATAATTTAGTTAAAGGTGGAAGACTTCCAAAAGCTGTAAGTGTTGTTACAGGAATGCTTGGAATAAAACTTATACTTGAAGTTAAAGATGGAGTTATGGATGTAAAAGGTAAAGTAAGAGGACCTAAAAAAGCGGTTAAGAGAATTATAAGTGATATGGAAGAACTTGTTCCAAGAAAAGATATGCCAGTACTTTTAGTAGATGTTAATTATGATGAAATAACTCAGCCTCTTAAAGAATATTTAGAAAGCAATAATATTGATTATATAGAAGGACCTGTTGGATGTTCAGTAGGAATACATTCAGGAAATAAAGCAGGTGGATTATTTTTTATAAGTGAAAAATTAAATAAATAAAATATATTTAAATAAAAGAAGCATCAATTTTGATGCTTCTTTTATTTTGTATTAAAAAATATTTTTAGGAAAAGATAAAATTGATAAATTTTATAGAGGTGAGAAATTTATGGATAAAATAAATAAAAATAGAGAAATCTCAGTATTACTGTTATTATTGATAAGTTTATATTTAATTATGTTAGTAGGGGGATGTAAAAATGGAGCAGGATTGGTGCATAGAGGAAAGATAAATGTTGCCCTTATGGCTCAAGATTTTAATGATAAATCATTTGGATTCCTTGCTAAGAAGGGTGCTGATGAAGCAAAGGAGAAATATGATATAGCAACAGAATATGTAGAGTTTTCATCTCAAGTTGAAGGAAGCAATGAGGGAATTGATAATTTACTTAGAAAAACAATAGGAGATACAGCAATGGTAATATGTATGGGAAGGGAAACAAAAGGGGCTGTAGAGAAGGTTGCAAGAGAAAGAAGAGATAAAAGCTTTGCAATAATAGATTCTAAAGTTGAAGAAGCTAATGTTAAATCTATATTATTTAAGCATCAAGAAGGAGCATTTTTAATGGGGATAGTCGCCGGAGGAGAAACAAAAGCTAATAATGTAGGGTTTGTAGGGGCTTTAAATGATGAGAAGGGATTAGAATTTTGCAATGGTTATATAGCGGGTGTAAAAACTGTAAATGAAAAGGCTGCAGAAGGATTAATAGACGGAATAAATACTAGATTTATTCAAACTTATTCAGATGAAAAAAAAGGATATGAGAAAGCTATAGAATTGTATGATCAAGGTTGTGATATATTATTTCAAGCATGTGGAAAAGCAGGATTGGGAGTGTTTAAAGCTGCTAAAGAAAGAGGAAAGTTGGCTATCGGTATAGACGTAGATCAAAAGATAGAACTTCCAGAATATAAAGACCAAATAATATCATCAATGATTAAAAAAGTTGATAAATCCGTATTAAAAGCTTGTAAAGAAATTAAAGAGGGAAGTTTTAAAAGTGGTATAGATAATCTTGAAGAATACGGAGTAAAAGAAGAAATAATAGATTATGCGCCTTCAACAGAACAAAGTGTATCTAACAAAACTATGGAAAACTTAAAAAAATATAAAGAGATGATAAAAAATGGAGAATTACAAATACCAAAAAAATTATATGAAGTTATAGAATTTAAAGCGTAATAATATATAAATAAGTAGATATGTCAGAAAACAATTACAATTTAGTTTGTAAGTAAATTAGTATATGATATAATAATTTAAAAAGAATATTGCTTAGAGTTAATTTAGATGGAGAATAACTCCATCTAAATTAGTTTATATTAAATCATATTAAATTTTTACATATTAAGAAGAGTTAGATTGTAATTTTTTATAGTAATAAATGTGTGTAGAGAAGGGTGATATTATGAAGATGGAGTATTCTATGAATCTTACGCAAGAGCAAAGATTAGTTATGACACAAGAAATGCAAATGTCTATAAAAATGCTTCAAATGTCAGTAAATGATTTAAGAGAATACATAGATAAAGAATTTGAGGAAAATCCAATATTGGACATAAAAGATACAAGTCAGGAAAAGTCTTCAATAAGTGAAGAAAAATTTATGGACAAGTATGATTATAAAGAAATGATAAAATACTTTGAGTTTGATAATTATGGAGCTCAAAGTTATGGAAATTATGATAATGATGAATTATCCCCATTTAATTTTATATCTGAAAAAAAATCACTAAAAGAATATTTACATGAACAACTAATGGAAGTTTATATAGATGAATATACACTAGAAATCGGAGATTATATAATAGAAAATTTAGATCATAGGGGATATTTAGAATGTGATTTAAAGCAAATATGCAATGAACTTAAAATAAGTGAAGAAAAAGGTGAAGAAGTCTTAAAAATAGTGCAAGATCTTGAGCCTTACGGTATAGGAGCTAGAAATATAAAAGAGTGTTTACTTATTCAATTAAACAAATTAGCTTTAGATGATGACATTATAGTAAAAATGGTTGAAGAAAATCTTGAAGATATAGCTGAAAATAGATACGGAGTTATTGCTAAAAAGTTAAATATATCACCTAGAGAAGCACAAAGATATGGAGATATAATAAAAAGGTTAGAACCAAAACCATCAAGAGGATTTTATACTGGGGAAGAAGTGAAATTTATCATTCCAGATGCAGCTATAAGAGAATTAGATGGTGAATTTATAATAATAATGAATGATAGTGTTGTACCTAAGTTATCAATAAATAAAACTTATAAAGATGTATTAACTGATAATGATGAAATTGCATCAAATTATGTAAAGGATAGGCTTAATAAAGCTCTATTTTTAATAAAGAGTATAGAACAAAGAAGAAGCACCTTATATAAAGTTTTAGAAATAATAATAAGAAAACAAAGAGAATACTTTGAAAAAGGATATAATTTTTTAAAGCCTATGACTTTAAAAGAAATTGCAGAAGAATTGCAAGTTCATGAATCAACAATAAGTAGAGCAGTTAAAGATAAATACGTATTAACTGATAGAGGAACAGTTAGAATAAAGGATTTATTTACAACAAGCATTTCTTCATTAAATAGTGAGGATACAGGAGTTATAAAAATAAAAAATAAAATAAAAGAAATTATAGAATCAGAAGATAAAAAGAAGCCTTATTCAGATCAAAATATAAGTGATAAATTAAAAGAAAATGGTATGAATATATCAAGAAGAACTGTGGCAAAATACAGAGAGGAAATGCAAATAAGGTCCTCAAGCAAGAGAAAAAGATTATAAATATAAAATAAAATATTTAATTAAATATAAAACAAAACGTTAAATTAGGGATAAAAATGAAAAAAAATAAAATTTATACTTTAAAAATTAGTTAATATAACTTATAATAAGATTGTGGGACAAAAACATTAAGTATGGGACGCTTTATGACCAAAGGAGTGTTGAAGTTGCAGGAAATATTAAAGCTACAGAAAAAGATAGTTCCTGAACTTATAGAGGTACTCGAGAAAAGGTACAATATATTAAGGACTATATTTTTAAATCAGCCTATAGGAAGAAGAGTTTTAGCTAATGAACTTTTACTTAGTGAAAGGGTAGTTAGAACAGAAGTAAGTTTTCTTAAAGGTCAAGGATTAATACAAATTAACACAGCAGGTATGAATGTAACAAGTGCTGGTGAAGAGATAGTTGATAAACTAAGTGAATTTATTCATGAAGTTAGAGGATTATCAGAAATAGAAAAAGGAATTAAGACAGCTCTAAATTTAAAAGATGTTATAGTAGTACCTGGGGATATAAATGTTAATCAATCAGTACTTAAAGATATTGGTAAAGCAGCGTCTAATTACTTAAGAAAGATAATAAAAGCCAATTCAATTATTGCGCTAACTGGAGGAACTTCAGTTAAGGAAGTTGTTGAAGCTTTTGGAAGTATAAGAAATGTTCCAAATGTTTTAGTAGTTCCAGCAAGAGGTGGACTTGGTAGAAATGTAGAAACACAAGCTAATACATTAGTAGCATTACTTGCTAAGAAAACTAATGGAACTTATAAGATGCTTCATGTACCAGAAAGTGTTAGTTTAAAGGTTTTAAATTCTTTAAAAGAAGAAGACTCTATAAAAGATGTAGTAGATAGTATACACAATGCTGATATATTTATATATGGTGTTGGTGATGCTTTTGAAATGGCTAAAAAAAGAGGTCTTACTGAAGAAAGTGTAAAAAAACTAACAGAACTCAATGCTGTAGGAGAAGCATTTGGATGTTATTTTGATAAAAATTCAACAGTGGTTTCAAGTACAACCGCTATTGGAATAAATATAGATGAAGCCAGAAAAATTAACACGCATATTGTCGTGGCTGGTGGAAAAAATAAAGTTGAGCCGATTATAGCGACTCAAAAAAATAATGAAAATGGTGTTTTAATCACCGATGAAGCTACTGCAAGATCTATCTTAGATATTTTAAGCAGTTGTAACAATTAATTTGTTTATAAAAAAATTTTTTATAAAAGCTATTTTTAGGAGGTATTTACATTATGGTAAATGTAGCAATTAATGGATTTGGAAGAATAGGAAGATTAGCGTTAAGATTAATGATCAACAACCCAGAATTTAACGTTGTTGCAATCAATGACTTAACAGATGCTAAAATGTTAGCTCACTTATTCAAGTATGACTCAGCACAAGGAAGATTTGATGGAGAAATCGAAGTTAAAGAAGGAGCTTTCGTAGTAAACGGAAAAGAAATCAAAGTTACTGCAAATGCTAACCCAGCTGAATTACCATGGGGAGAATTAGGAGTAGACATCGTATTAGAATGTACTGGATTCTTCGCTTCAAAAGAAAAAGCTTCAGCTCATATCGAAGCAGGTGCTAAGAAAGTTGTTATATCAGCTCCAGCTGGAAACGACCTTCCAACAGTTGTATTCAACGTAAACAACGAAATATTAAAAGCAGAAGACACAGTTATTTCAGGTGCTTCATGTACAACTAACTGTTTAGCTCCAATGGCTAAAGTATTAAATGATTCATTTGGATTAAAAGAAGGATTCATGACTACAATCCACGCTTACACAAATGACCAAAACACTTTAGATGCTCCACACAGAAAAGGAGATTTAAGAAGAGCTAGAGCTGCTGCAGGATCAATCATTCCTAACTCAACAGGAGCTGCTAAAGCAATCGGATTAGTTATCCCAGAATTAGCTGGAAAATTAGACGGAAACGCTCAAAGAGTTCCAGTAATCACTGGTTCATTAACTGAATTAGTATGTGTACTTGACAAGAAAGTAACTGCTGAAGAAATAAACGCTGCAATGAAAGCTGCTGCAAATGAATCATTCGGATACACTGAAGATCCAATAGTATCAGCTGACGTTATCGGAATTAGCTTCGGATCATTATTCGATGCAACTCAAACAAAAATCATGGAAGTTAACGGAGAACAATTAGTTAAAGTTGCTTCATGGTACGACAACGAAATGTCATACACTAACCAATTAATCAGAACTTTAGGATACTTCGCTAACTTAAAGTAGTCTATTAATTAGATAGTAAACATAAAGTTTTATAAGTCTGGTTTTGTAGTATAAGGCTATAAGGCCAGACTATTTTAAAATATAGGTATAATTTATTTTAAGAGGTGAAAAGAATGAACTTCAATAAAAAGACTATAGAAGATATCAATGTAAAAGGTAAAAAAGTTTTAGTAAGATGTGACTTTAACGTACCACTAAAAGATGGTGTTATAACTGATGAAAATAGATTAAACGGAGCACTTCCAACTATCAAATATTTAGTTGACAATGGTGCTAAAGTTATTCTTTGTTCACATATGGGTAAACCAAAGGGAGAACCAAAGCCAGAATTATCATTAGCACCAGTTGCTAAGAGATTAAGTGAAATGCTTGGAAAAGAAGTTGTTTTTGCAGCTGACAACAATGTTGTTGGAGAAAATGCTAAAAAAGCAGTAGCTGAAATGAAAGACGGAGACGTTGTTTTATTAGAAAACACTAGATATAGAAAAGAAGAAACTAAAAATGGAGAAGAATTCTCAAAAGAATTAGCTTCACTTGCTGAAATTTTTGTAAATGATGCTTTCGGAACAGCACACAGAGCTCACTGTTCAACAGTTGGTGTTACTGATTTCATAGATACAGCTGTATGTGGATACTTAATCCAAAAAGAATTAAAATTCTTAGGAGATGCTGTTGAAAATCCAGAAAGACCATTTGTAGCAATCTTAGGAGGAGCTAAAGTTTCAGATAAAATTGCAGTTATAAATAACCTTTTAGATAAAGTTGATACTTTAATAATAGGTGGAGGAATGGCTTATACATTCTTAAAAGCTCAAGGATTTGAAGTTGGAACTTCATTAGTTGAAGAAGACAGAATTGAATATGCTAAAGAAATGATTGAAAAAGCTAAAGCTAAGGGAGTTAATTTCTTATTACCAGTAGATCACAGAGTAGCTACAGAATTTAAAGATGTAGAAGCTACTATTACTGAAGATCAAAACATTCCAGCTGGAAGCATGGGATTAGATATTGGACCAAAAACAGAAAAATTATATGCTGATGCAATTAAAGATGCTAAAACAGTTATTTGGAATGGACCAATGGGAGTATTCGAATTCGAAAACTTCAACAAAGGTACAATTGCAGTAGCTAAGGCTATGGCTGATTCAAATGCTACAACTATAATTGGTGGTGGAGATTCAGCTGCAGCTGTAAATATATTAGGATTTGGAGATAAGATGACTCATATCTCAACTGGTGGTGGAGCATCACTTGAATTCTTAGAAGGTAAGGTATTACCAGGAATAGATGCTTTAAATAGCTAATAAGCTGCCTAAATAGTTTTTATAAATAAATATTGCCACTCTTTATAGAGAAAAAAAAGAGTGGCTCTATGTTTTATTAAATTTGGTTAAAAACATTAAATAAATTTAGAGGTGATTTTAATGAGAAAAGCAATAATCGCAGGAAACTGGAAAATGCACAAAACTCCAGCAGAAGCTGTAGAGTTCATTAACGAATTTAAACCATTAGTAAAGGATGCTACTTGTGATGTAGTTCTTTGCCCAACATTCGTATGTTTAGAAGCTGCTGTAAATGCTGCTAAAGGATCAAATGTTAAAATAGCTGCACAAAACATGCACTTTGAAGAAAGTGGAGCTTTCACAGGAGAAGTTGCTCCAGGAATGCTTGAAGCTATGGGTGTTGAATACGTAGTAATCGGACACAGTGAAAGAAGAGAATACTTCAACGAAACTGATGAAACTTGTAACAAAAAAGTTAAAGCTGCACTTAAGCACAACATAACTCCAATCCTTTGCTGTGGAGAAACTTTAGAGCAAAGAGAATCAGGAAAATATGTAGAAGTTTTAGCAGGACAAATCAAAGCTGATTTAGAAGGATTAACTAAAGAAGAAGCAGAAAAAGTTGTTATAGCTTATGAACCAATTTGGGCTATCGGAACTGGAAAAACTGCTACATCAGAACAAGCAAACGAAACTATAGCTTCAATCAGAAAAGTTGTAGCTGAAATGTTCGGACAAGAAGTTGCTGATAAAGTAAGAATTCAATATGGTGGATCAGTTAAGCCAGCTACAATAAAAGAGCAAATGGCTCAATCAGATATCGATGGAGCTTTAGTTGGAGGAGCTAGCTTAGTAGCTTCAGACTTTGCTCAAATCGTTAACTACTAATATTAATTAACTTATTAATATTTAGAATTAACATAAAAGGCAATAGTCATGATTGAATAATAGCAATTCTTTCATACTATTGCTTTTTATTGTTTGTATTATTATATTGTAGTATAATATAAATGAAAAAAGTAGAGTATAATAGTAATATTTTTATTATTTATTAAAGTAAATAAATGGAGGTAGAGTAATGGCAAAGAAACCAGTAATGTTAATGATACTAGATGGTTTTGGAATAGCAGAAGCTTCAGAAGGTAATGCTGTTTCATTAGCTAAAAAACCAAATTTTGATAGATTAGTGAAGGAATACCCACATTCAATGTTACAAGCTTCAGGAATGGCGGTAGGTCTTCCAGAAGGACAAATGGGTAACTCAGAAGTTGGGCATTTAAATATAGGTGCAGGTAGAATAGTATACCAAGAGCTTACAAGAATAACTAAGGCAATAGCTGATGGTGAATTCTTTAAAAATGAAGAATTATTAAAAGCTATGAAAAATGCTAAAGAAAATAATTCAGCATTACACTTAATGGGATTATTATCAAATGGTGGAGTTCATTCACATATAGATCACTTAAAAGGACTTTTAGAGTTTGCTAAAAAAGAAGGACTTCAAAAAGTTTATGTTCATGCATTTATGGATGGTAGAGATGTTGCACCTTCATCAGGTAAAGAATTTATAGAAAAAACTGAAGCTATGATGAAGGAAGTTGGAGTAGGTCAAATAGCTACAATTAGTGGTAGATACTACGCAATGGATAGAGATAATAGATGGGAAAGAGTTGAACTTGCATATAATGCAATAGTTAAAGGTACTGGTGAAACTGCAAACAGTGCAGTAGAAGCTATAGAAAAATCATACCATGATAATAAAACTGATGAATTTGTATTACCAACAGTAATATTAGAAGATGGACACCCAACTACAACAGTTAAAAGTGGAGATTCAGTAATATTCTTTAACTTTAGACCTGATAGAGCTAGAGAACTTACAAGAGCTTTAACTCAAAAAGATTTTGATGGATTTAATGCTGAAAAGTTACAATTAACTTTTGTTACAATGACTCAATATGATAAAACTTTTGAAGGAGTTAATGTAGCATTTAAAGCTCAAACATTAACTAATACTTTAGGAGAGTTTGTTGCAAATAAAGGATTAAATCAATTAAGAATAGCAGAAACAGAAAAATATGCTCACGTAACATTCTTCTTTAATGGTGGAGTAGAAAAGCCAAATGAAAATGAAGATAGAGCATTAATAGCTTCACCAAAGGTTGCTACATATGATTTAAAACCAGAAATGAGTGCATATGAAGTAACAGAAGAGTTAATTAAGAGAATAGATAGTGATAAATATGATATGATTATATTAAACTATGCTAATCCTGATATGGTAGGACACACAGGAGTAATTCCAGCTGCTGTTAAAGCTATTGAAACTGTAGATGAATGTTTAGGTAAAGTTGCAGATAAGATATTAGAAAAAGACGGATCATTATTTATAACTGCAGACCACGGAAATGCAGAAACAATGATAGATTTCTCAACAGGAAATCCATTTACAGCTCATACAACTGATCCAGTTCCATTTGTTTGGGTTTCAAATCATTCAAAAGGAAAATCTTTAGAAGATGGTAAATTATCAGATATAGCACCAACTATGCTTAAAGAAATGGGTATAGATAAACCAGAAGAAATGACTGGACATTCATTAATAAAATAATGTTTAGTAATAAATAATTATAAATAAAATTATGGAACTCACAATATTTATTGTGGGTTCTATTTTTATATAAATATATTTTATATTATATTTTAGTTTTAAATATTAAAAATAAATCTTTTATATATTATTTAATATAAAAATATAGTAAAATAAAATATATTAAATAATAATTAATATTTAGGAGGAGTTATGAAGAAGTTAATAAATACATCATTTATTTATGCAATATTAGCTTTAGCATCTGGGGTTTTTTATCGTGAATTTACAAGAATGTTTGATTATGTAGGAAAAACTACATTATCAGTTATGCATGTACATTTATTTGTAATGGGAAGTTTGGTATTTTTGTTGCTTGTATTATTTGAAAAACAATTTAAAATAACTGAAAATAGATTTTTTAATAAGTTCTTTCTAACATACAATATTGGACTAGCTTTCATGTTTATAATGTTTATTTGGAGAGGAATAGATCAAGTTTTATTATTAAATGGAGGGGCTATGATTTCAGGAATAGCTGGTCTTTCTCACATATTATTTTCTATTGGAATTATAATGATGTTTATTCTTCTAAAAAAAGAAGTAGTAAAAGAAAAATAATATATTAAATAAATAAAAAACAACGATTTTAAATCTATCGTTGTTTTTTTTATGTTTAAACTAAATTTAATTTAAAATAATTTAAATTTAGTTTGAACTCCAAGTTTTAAAGTATCATTTACTATCTCAAAAAAATTTAAAGTTATATTGTAATTATCTTTTAATTTAAGTATTATATCAGAATTAGCTTTATCAACATCTATTGCATTATTACTTGTTAAATTATTAAATATAATGTTTTTATTAATATTTATAAATCCAAGTTTACCACCTTCATAATGAAGTATTCCATTACCATTTTTAGAAAAACAAGAAAAAGTAAGTTTTGCTTCTAAAGGTATGTTTAAATATTTAAATTGTATATAAAGATTTAAATATTTTCCATCAATTAAAACTTTTAATCCTTCTATTTTATCATTTATGTTAGGATCATTTTGTATAGCAAGTATGGCTAAATTAGTTAAATCAACATCAGAAAGTTCTATATTTGATTTTGTTACAATTTCTTTTAAAGAAAAATTTAAGTCATTTGGAATAAGCTTTAGTGCTACTTCTAATGGGTCAACTTTTATCTCTGAAGTTATAGGTGTAACTGGAACCTTTGGTTTAAATGAAAATTGATATAAAGAAAAAGCTCCAAGTATTATTACAATTAATATTATAATAGGTATTAAAATAACTTTGCTTTTATTTTTTGACATAATATCAAGTCTCCTTTAAATTAGCTATATATGTTTATGATAACATAAATTAAATATCTTAAATTTTAATATTATAAAAATAATAGCTAAATATATAAAAGTATTTTATATATTTTTAAAATAAATTATTTCAAATTTAAACTTTATATTTTCTAGTTGTCTTATTTTGTATATCTACCTTCTAATATATAATTTAGAATTTTTATATATTTCTAAATTAATATTTTTATATGCTTTAAAACATAAAAAATAATTATAAAAATGATAAATTAATTTTTATATAGTTATTTTTTAATATTAAATTTTTAAATAATAATTATAATAATATTATTATTTAATTTAATTAAAAGATAAATAAATGTACATATATTTAAATAATTTTATAAATTATCACAATAAAAAATAACTTTAATATTATGATAGTAAGAAATAATATAATTAGGATACTAAAATGAGAAAAAATTATGATTATTCAGTTTGTTTTGATAAGAAAACAGAAGAATTATTTAAAAAGTCAACCTATTTAGGTCAAGGAAATAACGGAATAGTATTTGAACTTCCAGAAAATAAGATAATAAAAATATTCCAAAAGGAAAAAATATGTAAAGCAGAGGCTAATACATTAATTAAATGTAAAAAATCAAAATACTTTCCTAAAATTTATTCATCAGGTTCATTGTATATTATAAGAGAAAAAGTAAACGGTGTACGTTTAGATAAGTACATAAAGAGAAATGGTTTAAGTAAAGAATTAACAAAAGAAATATATAAACTATTAAAAGAATTTAAAAAGCTTAAATTTACTAAATTAGATACAAGATGTAGAGATGTATATGTAACAAAAGATTTTAAACTTATGATGATAGATCCAAAAGGATGTTACAGTAGGAAAGTAGATTTTCCAAGACATTTAATGAAAAAACTTAATAAACTTGGAGTATTAAATACTTTTTTAGATAATATTAATGAGATAGACTCTAAATCAGCAAAGTATTGGAAAATTCAACTTGATAAATATTTTAAGAAGGAAAATATAGAATATTTATAAAGTATAAAAAGTCCTATTAGGGCTTTTTATACTTTATAAATAAAAAATAAACTAATATTGTATTATAAAAATAGATATAATGTTAATAAAAATGAAATAAAATATCAGTTGATTGACATTATCAATAAAAGAGTTATAATATATATATAAATAAAAGATATCAAACTTGTAAATAATATTTAGGGTAATAGATTTAAAGGAGGAGATTACATATGAAACAATATGTAGAAATAGTAGATATAGTAGCAAGAGAAATTTTAGACTCAAGATCATTTCCAACAGTTGAAGTTGAAGTATATTTAGAAGATGGAACAATAGGAAGGGCAGCAGTGCCATCAGGTGCATCAACAGGTATATTTGAAGCTGTAGAACTTAGAGATGGAGATAAAGAAAGATTTAATGGTAAAGGTGTTTTAAATGCAGTTAAAAATGTAAATGACACAATTGCAGATGAACTTATTGGCCTTAATGCATTAGATCAAACATTTATAGATAAAACTTTAATAGAGTTAGATGGAACTAAAAATAAAGGAAAACTTGGAGCTAATGCTATACTTGGAGTATCACTTGCAGTAGCAAGAGCAGCAGCTGAATATTTAGGATTACCTTTATATCAATATGTTGGTGGAGTAAATGCAAAAGTTTTACCAGTACCAATGATGAATATTATAAATGGTGGAGAACATGCTGATAACTCAGTAGACCTTCAAGAATTTATGATTATGCCAGCTGGAGCATGTGATTTTAGAGAAGCATTAAGAATGTGTTCAGAAGTATATCATGCTCTTAAAAAGTTATTAAATGAAAAAGGATATTCAACAGGTGTGGGTGACGAAGGTGGATTTGCACCAAACTTAAAATCAAATGAAGAAGCAATTGAAGTTATAATTGAAGCAATCGAAAAAGCTGGATTTAAACCAGGAAAAGATATATTTATTGCTTTAGACCCAGCTTCATCAGAATTCTTTGAAGATGGTAAATATGTATTAAAACATGAAGGAAAAACACTAACACCAGAAGAAATGGTTGGATTTTATGAAAACTTAGTAAATAAATATCCAATTATATCAATAGAAGATGGTATGGCAGAAGAAGATTACGAAGGTTGGAAAATCATGACTGAAAGATTAGGAAATAAGATACAATTAGTTGGTGATGATTTATTCGTAACAAATACTGAAAGATTAAAAATGGGTATTGAAAAAGGAATTGCAAACTCAATACTTATAAAACTTAACCAAATTGGTACATTAACAGAAACATTAGATGCTATTGAAATGGCAAATAGAGCTGGATATACAGCAGTAATTTCACATAGATCAGGAGAAACAGAAGATACAACAATTTCAGATTTAGTTGTAGCTGTAAATGCAGGTCAAATTAAGACTGGTGCACCAGGAAGATCAGAAAGAGTTGCTAAGTATAACCAATTATTAAGAATAGCAGAAGAACTTGATGATGTAGCTCAATATAGAGGAATGGATGCTTTCTTTAATATAAAAAAATAGTATAAACGTATTTTTGTATAAATTTTCAAGATGAGTATAGAAATAAATTTTTCTTTATGATATACTTATTAAGTTAAATAGTATAAAATTAGCGTTTAGATATTAGGAGGTGTTCCCATGCAAACAGCTTTATTAGTACTTGAGGTTATACTTGGAATTATTGTTGTTGTATCAGTACTTATGCAACCAAGTAAGTCTGATGCATTAAGCGGACTTATTCAAGGAAGTAACAACGATACTTTCTTCTCAAGAAATAAATCAAGAACAAAAGAAGTTATGTTAGAGAGAGTAACAATAGTAAGTATGTTACTATTTGCTATAAACACAATGGTTTTAAATATGATATAACATGTGTGGGAATCACAAGTTAAACTTTAATCTGATACAAACTTAAGTTTGTATCAGATTTTTTTATTATATAAAAATTTTAAAAAATATAAGTATTAAATTCTAATAATCATACAAAACTCATAGGTATATATTAGTATAATTTATGCTAAAACATACTTAAGTGAGGTGTAAATATGAATATTTTAATATTACCATTGCTCTGTGGAATTATATCATTAATAGTATTATTCATTATGAAAAGTAGGATTATAAAAAAAGATGATGGAAATGAAAAGATGAGGGAAATTGCATCACATATCGAAGAAGGTGCTATGGCATTTATAAAAAAAGAGTATAAGTATCTTTCAATATTTGTTGTATGCATTTTTATACTCATTTTTATTTTTTTAAATTATAAAACAGCTATATCATTTTTAGTTGGAGCAATATTTTCTATGATAGCTGGATATATTGGTATGAGGACAGCTGTTAAAGCAAATGTAAGAACAGCAAGTGCAGCAACACATGGAATGAAGGAGGCGTTAGGAATAGCATTTTCAGGTGGTGCTGTTATGGGGCTTTCTGTTGTTGGACTTGGGATTTTGGGGTTAACAGTATTTGCATATATATTTGATTTAAATGCAGAATATATAACTGGTTTTGGTCTTGGAGCTTCATCAATAGCTCTTTTTGCAAGAGTTGGTGGAGGAATATATACAAAAGCCGCAGATGTTGGTGCAGATTTGGTTGGTAAAGTTGAGGCGGGAATACCAGAGGATGACCCAAGAAATCCAGCTGTAATAGCTGATAATGTTGGTGATAATGTTGGTGATGTGTGTGGAATGGGAGCAGATCTTTTTGAATCTTATGTAGGTTCTATAATATCTGCAATAACTTTAGGTTCTGTACTTTCTGTTTCGTTAGGAAAGGAAGCTATATTATATCCATTAGTACTTGCTGGAGTTGGAATTTTATCATCACTTATAGGAATGTATATAGTAAAATCTTATAAAGGAAATGAGCCGCAAAAAGCTCTTAATTTAGGTAGTTTTTTATCAGGATTTATAGCACTTATATTAAGTTTAATAACTTCTTTATATTTGTTTTCTAGCTTAAAGTTATTTATACCTGTTTTAGTTGGAGTATGTGTTGGACTTTTAATTGGAAAAATTACAGAAGTTTATACATCTTCAGATTATAAATCAGTTAAGTTTATAGCTAAAGAAAGTGAAACAGGAGCTGCAACTAATATAATAGCAGGATTAGCAGTTGGGATGAAATCAACAGTTATACCAATACTTTTAATTGTTATTGGAATATTAATATCTTATTTCTTTACAGGAGGTTCAGAAAATTCAATATTAGGGTTATACTCTATAGCTATTTCTGCTGTAGGAATGCTTTCAACAACGGCTATAACTGTTGCAGTTGATGCTTATGGACCGATTGCTGATAATGCAGGTGGAATAGCTGAAATGAGTGAATTAGATGAAAGTGTTAGAGAAATTACAGATAAATTAGATTCAGTTGGTAATACAACAGCTGCCATTGGAAAGGGATTTGCAATAGGTTCAGCTGCTCTTACAGCATTAGCTCTTTTTGCATCATATACCCAAGCTGTTAATTTAGAAACAATAAATTTATTAAATCCATTAACCTTAGTTGGTGTTTTAATTGGTGGTATGCTTCCTTTTTTATTTGGAGCTTTAATAATGCAATCAGTTGGTAAAGCGGCTGGTGAAATGGTTGAAGAAGTAAGGAGACAATTTAAGGAAAAGCCAGGTCTATTAAAAGGAATAGAAAAGCCTGATTATTCAACTTGTGTTGAAATATCAACAAGAGCAGCTCTTAGAGAAATGATAATACCAGGAATAATAGCTGTTTTATCTCCAATAGTTGTTGGATTATTATTAGGTAAAGAGGCCCTTGCTGGATTGATTGCAGGAGGAGTTATAACTGGAGTGATGATGGCTATATTAATGTCAAATGCAGGTGGAGCATGGGATAATGCTAAAAAATATATTGAAGGAGGAGCTTGTGGAGGAAAAGGAAGCGACTCTCATAAGGCTGGAGTAGTTGGAGATACTGTAGGAGATCCTTTTAAAGATACTTCAGGACCAAGTATGAATATATTAATTAAACTTATGACAATAGTTGCAGTTGTATTTGCTCCACTTATAGTTGAATTTGGAGGAATATTATTTTAGATTTTATAAACTTATAATTAGTATTTAAAATAAAAGAGCTAAGTAATATTTAAACTTTATATTATTTAGCTCTAATTTTATAATGAAAATTAATATTTAAAAAAGCTTTTAATATAATTTTCTAATTAAGGAATTATAGTATATAATATGGTACTATATAGGTAGAATAATATATTGTTGGAATGGAGAATATATACTAAGAATAATATAAATATAAAATGGAGGAACACGATGGGAATAAAAGATACATTATTACAATTTATGCAAGAAGATGCATATAAACCAATGGACCTTAGTGAATTAACAGCAGTTTTTGATATAAAGTCTAATGAATATAAAGCTTTTAAAAAAGTACTTAAAACAATGGAAAGAGAAGGGTTAATAGTTAGAAACCAAAAAGAAAAATACTCAACTCCGGAGAGGTCAGGTTTAATAACAGGAAGACTTCAAGGACATCCAAGAGGTTTTGGTTTTTTAATATCTGAAGTAGAAGGGGAAAAGGATGTATTTATCTCTGCATCATCTATGAATAGTGCCATGAATGGTGATAGAGTTTTAGTTAAAATAACTAGAGATGATAGAAATGGTAAGAAAAGAGAAGGGGAAGTTGTTGATGTAATAGAAAGAGCTAATAAAACAATTATTGGAGTTTATGAAAGCAGTAGAAACTTTGGATTTGTAGTTCCTGAAGATACAAGATTACATCAAGATATATTTATTTCTAAAAAAGATAAAAATAATGCTACTGATGGTGATGTAGTATTGGTAGAAGTTATTAAGTGGCCTGAAAAAAGAAGAAGCCCTGAAGGGGTAGTTAAAGAAGTATTAGGAAAAAAAGGTGATAAAGGCCTTGATATACTTACAATAATTAAAAAGTTTGGATTACCAGAAGATTTTCCAACTAAAGTATTAACATTTGCAGATTCAATACCAGAAGAAATAGATAAAAAAGAATATGAAAGAAGAACTGATTTTAGAGATGTAAAAATGGTAACTATTGATGGAGAAGATGCTAAAGATTTAGATGATGCTGTATCAATAGAAAGATTACCAGATGGCAAATTTAAACTTGGAGTTCATATAGCCGATGTTACTCACTATGTTAAAGAAAACAATCCTTTAGATAAAGAAGCTTTAAAGAGAGGAACATCGGTATATCTTATAGATAGAGTAATTCCAATGTTACCTAAAAAACTTTCAAATGGGTTATGTTCTCTTAATCCAAAGGTAGATAGATTAACTCTTAGTTGCATAATGATTATAGATAAAAATGGTAAGGTAGTTGATCATGAGATACATGAAGGTATAATAAGGACAAATGAGAGAATGACATATACTGATGTAACTAAAATTTTAAAGGATAAAGATGAAGAGTTAATAAAAAAATATGATTATCTTTATGATGATTTTTTAGCTATGGAAGAGTTAGCTAATATATTAAACAAAAAAAGAATGAGAAGAGGAGCTATAGATTTTGATTTTGAAGAAGCAAAAATAACTTTAAATGAACTTGGAAAACCAATAGAAATTAAACCATATCCAAGAGAAATTGCAAATAGAATAATAGAAGAATTTATGCTTGCTTGTAATGAAACTATAGCAGAATATATGTATTGGACTAATTTACCGTTTGTATATAGAGTTCACGAAAATCCAGATGAAGAAAAACTTATGAAATTTAGAGAATTTATTTATAATCTTGGATATACAATGAAGATGAGTCAAGATATACATCCAAGATGTCTTCAAGAAGTACTTGAAAAAGTTAAGGGTAAAAAAGAAGAAACAGTAGTTAGTACATTACTTTTAAGATCAATGATGAAAGCTAGATACTCTCCAGAAAGCCTTGGTCATTTTGGATTAGCTGCAAGATATTATTGTCATTTTACATCACCAATTAGAAGATATCCAGATCTTCAAATACACAGAATAATAAAAGAACAATTAAATGGTAAAATTGATGGTGGAAGAGCTAAGAAGCTTATAGGAATAGTTGATTATGCATCAAAACAATCATCAGAAACAGAAAGAGTTGCACAAGAAGCAGAAAGAGAAGTTGATGATTTAAAGAAAGCAGAATACATGGAAGAAAGAATTGGAGAAGAATTCGACGGAATTGTATCTTCAGTTACTTCATTTGGTATGTTTGTAGAACTTCCAAGCACAATCGAAGGTTTAGTTCATATAAATTCATTAGAAGATGATTATTATGTATATGATGAAAATCATCTAGCATTAATTGGAGAAAGAACAAAGAAAATTTATAGACTTGGTGATGAAGTAAAAGTTAAATGTAGCAGAGTTGATATAGAAAATAGAGAAATTTATTTTGATTTATTAGAAGATAATGAAAATGATGAAGACGAAAATACTTTAAAAGAGCTTCAAGAAAAAATACCATATGTTAAAGGAAAAGTAAAAGAGGCTTTAGCTAATGGTGAAATTGAAGAATTGCTTATTGAAAAGGAATTAGAAGAAGAATAGAATATTTAAATTAAAATAAGGGGCTATATGCCCCTTATTTTAAGATGTTTTTATATTATGTTAAAAAATATATATAAGTAAACTATTAAATTGCAGAATTGATAATAAATAAAATATATAATATAATTTTATTAATGTATAACTTTGTATTTAGAAGTAGGTGAACAAGATGGCAAGAAAGAAAAATTCAAATTCTTTAGTAGAAAATAGAAAAGCGAGACATGATTATTTTATACAAGAAACTATTGAAGCTGGATTAGTTTTAGTAGGAACAGAAGTAAAATCAATAAGAAATGGTAGAGCTAATCTTAAAGATTGTTATGCGGAAGTTAGAAATGGGGAAATTTTTATAAGAGGAATGCATATAAGTCCTTATGAACAAGGTAATATATTTAATGAAGATCCATTAAGAGATAGAAAATTACTTCTTCATAAATCAGAAATTGGTAGATTAGCAGGTCTTGTATCAAGAGAAGGATTAACTCTTGTACCTTTATCATTGTATTTAAAAAATGGAAGAGTAAAAGTTGCTCTTGGAGTTTGTAAGGGTAAAAAGAATTATGATAAAAGAGATTCTTTACTTGAAAAAGCTCATAATAGAGAAATGCAAAGAGAACTTAAAAACAAGAATAGATATTAATTTTAAAGAGTATTTTAGTAATTCTAGAGTACTCTTTTTGTTTTATTGATTTACAAGATAAATTAATGTAAATATTGTATAAATATGTTTATACAACGCTAGATTTAGTATTATAATAGTAAATGTGGAAAATATTGAATAAGCATATCGCTAGGGGGAGCTTATATGGAATTTAATAATAGAAATTTAATTATTAACTCACATGAAAGAAGTAAAAAGTATGGAATAAAAGAGGATATAAAAACATCAAATAAAAGCATTAGAAATGATATATTAGAAAAGCTTCTTAAAGAAAACTGTGAACTTATAAAGACATCAAAAATTTATATGGATATATTTAAAGATGTACTAAGAGATGAAAATTTCATAATAGTACTTACAGATAAAGAAGGATGTATATTACATGTGAGTGGACAAGATAAAGTAATAAAAGAATATGAAAAAGTTAATATAAAAAATGGAATGTATATGGATGAAAAGAATATAGGAACAAATGCAATGGCAATAGCTCTTGAGGAGGATAGACCTGTTCAAGTAACTGCAGATGAACATTATATAGATATATTTAAAAGTTTAACATGTTCTGCAGCACCTATACATGGAATAGATGGAAACATAATAGGAACACTTAACTTAACATCTGATTGGACTAATAAGCATCCACATACATTAGGATTAGTGTTATTTGGTGTTAAAGCAATAGAAAATGAATTGGAAAGAAGTCATATTAGTGATGTTTTAAAAGAAACCTATAATTATGTAGGAAGTGTAATAAACAATGTTGGAAAAGGAATAATTACTGTTGATTCTGATGGGAATATTAATAATGTAAATAATTTAGCTATAGAATTATTAGATATTGTACAAGGAGATTTGATAGGAAAGAGAATTGAGAGCATTATTCCAGGATGGAATAATATATATATGAGTTTTAAAAGCAAAAACTACAATGCATATATAAAAGAAATGAAATTATTTAATAAAAAAATAGCTTTAAAAATAAAAGCTATAAGATTAAATAATAAAATTGTTGGCGCAGTTATTATAATTACTAATGAAGGTGAAAGAACAATTAATAAAGATTTAGGTGCTTATAAAACTTTTGATGATATATTAGGGGAGAGCGATGCTATATTAAATGTAATAACAAACTGTAAGATAGTAGCCAACAGTCCTTCTACAATATTAATTCAAGGGGAAAGTGGTACAGGAAAGGAAATTTTGGCACAAGCAATACATAATTATAGTTATAGACGAGAAAATAAATTTGTTGCTATAAACTGCGGTGCAATACCAAAAAATTTAATAGAAAGTGAACTTTTTGGATATGAAGAAGGAGCTTTTACAGGAGCTAAAAAAGGTGGGAAAATAGGAAAATTTGAACTTGCAAATGGAGGAACAATATTTTTAGATGAGATTGGAGAAATGCCACTTGAAATGCAAGTACATCTGCTTAGGGTAATACAAGAAGGTAGGATTTGTAGAGTTGGAAGTGATAAGGAAATTCCAATTGATGTTAGAATAATTGCAGCTACAAATAAGGATTTAAAGTCAGAGGTTAACAAAGGTAACTTTAGAGAAGATTTATTTTATAGATTAAGTGTTATTCCAATACATTTGCCGCCTCTTAGAGAAAGAAGTGGAGATGTAGAGAAATTAATAAAGCATTTCTTAAGAGTGAAAGCTTTTAAACTTAATAAAGAAGTTCCTAAAATAAGCGAAAGTTTATATAACAAGTTAATAAATTATTCATGGCCAGGAAATATAAGGGAACTTGAAAATTGTATAGAAAATATAGTTAACTTAGATGGTGATATGTCCTACGAATTTACAGGAGATATATTGAGCAATGCAATTTCTGTAGATACAAGCAAAAGAAAATGTAAAAAAGAAAAAGATATTAATTATGATAATGAAAATGATGATAAAGGAATATATATAAAAATAGGAAATGGATTTAATATAAAAGATATAGAAAAAACTTTAATTGAAAGAGCAATAAAATTTAATGATTATAATATGAGTAAAACCGCAAAGTCTTTAGGGATAAGCAGAAATACTTTGTATTATAAGATAAACAAGTATAGAATATATTAAAATAAAATATGTTAATTAATATTACAATGTCCTAAAAAAATACAGTACAAAAGTATACATGTAATAATATATTACAAAAATATACTTTTTTATTTGAGTTTAATTTGTTAAAAAAATGACATACTTACAAGGTTTTTTGAGAATTTATTTTAAAATAGGAATATTGGCATGGAAGTTGCTAATATATTTAAGTGTTGATAATAAAAATTAGAATTTTGAATATTATGAATTGAGGGGAGTTTTTTATATGGCAAGATTTACATTACCAAGAGACATTTATCATGGAAAAGGTTCAATAGATGTATTAAAAGAAATAAAAGGTAAGAAAGCCATGATAGTAATGGGTGGAGGATCAATGAGAAGATTTGGCTTCTTACAAAGAATAGAAGACAATTTAAAAGAAGCTGGTCTTGAAGTTCAAGTTTTTGATGGTGTTGAATCAGATCCATCAGTTGAAACAGTTATGAAAGGTGCAGAAGCTATGAGAAGCTTTGAACCAGATTGGATTATAGGCCTTGGTGGAGGTTCACCAATAGATGCTGCTAAAGCTATGTGGATATTCTATGAATACCCAGATTTTACTTTTGAACAAGCTATAGTTCCATTTGGATTACCAGAGTTAAGAAAAAAAGCTAAATTTATAGCTATAGCTTCAACAAGTGGTACAGCAACAGAAGTTACTGCATTTTCAGTAATTACTGACTATAAAGCTAAAATTAAATATCCATTAGCTGATTTTAATATAACACCTGATATTGCTATAGTAGACCCAGAACTTGCAGAAACAATGCCAGCTAAATTAGTTGCACATACAGGTATGGATGCAATGACTCATGCAATTGAAGCATATGTATCAACAATTGCAGATAACTTTACAGATCCATTAGCTCTTAAAGCTATTGAAATGGTTAGAGATAATATAAAGAAATCATATGATGGAGATATGGAAGCAAGAAGTGAAATGCATGATGCTCAATGTTTAGCAGGAATGGCATTTAGTAATGTTTCACTTGGAATTGTTCATTCAATGGCTCATAAAATAGGAGGAGTATTCCATGTACCACATGGATGTGCTAATGCTATATTACTTCCATCAGTTATAGAATTTAACTCAGTAGAATGTGAAGAAAGATATGCAAAAATAGCAAAAATGCTTGAACTTGAAGGAAAGAACAATAAAGAGTTAACAAAATCATTAGTTAAATTAATAAGAAAATTAAATGAAGAGCTAAATATTCCAAAAACATTTAAAGATTATGGAGTAGATGAAGCTGAATTCATATCATATTTAACATACATGGCAGAAAATGCAGTTTTAGATGCATGTACAGCTACAAATCCAAGAAAGATAGACAATGATCAAATGGCTAGACTTTATAAAGCTGCTTTCTATGGAGAAGAAGTTAATTTTTAGTATTTAGTTTCATGGTGAGAAAAGCCTTAGAATACTAGCTAAGCATAAGATTTTTCTTGAAATTTCTAGTGTTAGTCTTGTATTTTAAGACTTTTCTTTTTGAAAATAATCCTTCTATTAATGTGAATAAAGAGGTGTATAAAATTTATGTATAAAATAGTTTCAAAAAGAAAACTTACAGACAATATATATTTAATGGATATAGAAGCTAAGAGAATTGCAAAATCAGCAAAACCAGGACAATTTATAATTATAAAAATAGATGAACACGGGGAAAGAATTCCTCTAACAATAGCAGACTTCGATAAGGAAAAAGGAACTGTTAGTATAGTATTCCAAGTAGTTGGTAAAGGAACTAAAGATTTAGAAAACTTAGAAGTCAATGATTACATAAGTGATTTTGTAGGACCTCTTGGAAGGCCTAGTGACTTCGTGTCAGAAAATATAGAAGATTTAAAGAAAAAAAATATTATATTTATTGCAGGTGGAGTAGGAGCAGCTCCAGTATATCCTCAAGTTAAGTGGATGAAAGAACATGGTATAGATGTTGATGTTATTATAGGTGCTAGAAGTAAAGACATATTAATATTAGAAGATGAAATGAAAAAGGTAGCTAATAATTTATATATAGCTACTGATGATGGGTCATATGGATTTAATGGAAGAGTTACTGATATGTTAAATCATTTAGTTAAGGACTTAGGTAAAAAGTATGATGAAGCTATAGTTATAGGTCCAATGATAATGATGAAATTTACATGTATGTTAACTAAAGAGTTAAATATTCCTACAATAGTAAGTTTAAATCCTATTATGGTTGATGGAACTGGAATGTGTGGTGCATGTAGAGTAACTGTTGGAGATGAGGTTAAGTTTGCATGTGTTGATGGTCCAGAATTTGATGGACATTTAGTTAATTTCGATGAAGCAATGAGAAGACAAGCTATGTATAAAACAGAAGAAGGAAGAGCTATATTAAAGGAAATAGAAGGAGATACACACCATGGTGGATGTGGTCATTGTGGAGGTGAGGACTAATGGATATGAAAGAAAGAATGATTAAAATACCAGTAAGAGAACAAGATCCAAAGATTCGTGCAACTAATTTTGAAGAAGTTTGCTTAGGATATAATGAAGAAGAGGCTATTAAAGATGCTAAAAGATGCCTTCAATGTAAAAATCCAATGTGTAGAAAAGGTTGTCCTGTATCAATAGATATACCAGGTTTTGTTAAAGAAGTTTCAGAAGGAAATTTTGAAGAAGCAGCAAAAATAATTTCTAAATATAGTGCACTTCCAGCAGTTTGTGGTAGAGTATGCCCACAAGAAACACAATGTGAAGGTAAATGTGTTCTAGGTGTAAAGGGAGATGCTGTTTCAATAGGTAAACTTGAGAGATTTGTAGCTGATTGGGCTAGAGAACATAATATAGACCTTTCAGAAAAAGAAGAGTCAAAAGGTAAAAAGGTAGCGGTTATAGGAAGTGGTCCAGCTGGACTTACATGTGCTGGAGATTTAGCAAAAAAAGGTTATGACGTAACTATATTTGAAGCACTTCATGAACCAGGTGGAGTTTTAGTATATGGTATTCCAGAATTTAGACTACCAAAAGAAAAAGTAGTAAAGAGTGAAATTGAGAATATAAAAAAATTAGGTGTTAAAATTGAAACAAATGTTATTATAGGAAGAACTATAACTATTGATGAGCTTTTAAATGAAGAAGATTTTGATGCAGTATTTATAGGTTCAGGAGCTGGACTTCCAAGATTTATGGGAATTAAGGGCGAAAATGCAAATGGAGTATTTTCAGCAAATGAATTTTTAACAAGAGTAAACTTAATGAAAGCATTTAAAGATGAATATGAAACTCCAGTAAGAGTAGGTAAAAAAGTAGCTGTTGTAGGCGGTGGTAATGTTGCTATGGATGCTGCAAGAACAGCACTTAGACT
The DNA here is from genome assembly GCF_058310295.1 of Clostridium sp. TJA020. NCBI lineage: Bacteria > Bacillati > Bacillota > Clostridia > Eubacteriales > Clostridiaceae > Clostridium > Clostridium sp. TJA020. The sequence goes on along the minus strand of NZ_JBZEFC010000004.1, from coordinate 104,794 downwards.
TGGCGCTGAGACACACATTGTATACAGAAGAAGTGAAGCAGAACTTCCAGCAAGAATAGAAGAAGTTCATCATGCAAAAGAAGAAGGAATAATATTTGATGTTTTAACTAATCCAACTGAAATATTAATAGATGAAAATGGATGGGTTAGTGGAATGAAATGTGTAAAGATGGAACTTGGAGAACCTGATGAATCAGGTAGAAGAAGACCAGTAGAAGTTAAGGGATCAGAATTTATTATGGATGTTGATACTGTAATAATGTCTCTTGGAACATCACCTAATCCATTAATTTCATCAACAACAAAAGGACTTGATATAAATAAAAGAAAATGTATTGTTGCAGAGGAACACACAGGTAAAACTTCAAGAGAGGGAGTTTATGCTGGAGGAGATGCAGTAACAGGTGCAGCAACAGTAATTCTTGCAATGGGTGCAGGTAAAGATGCTGCAAATGCAATAGATGAATATTTAAGTAAATAAGTAAGTATAAATCCTTAATTGTATTATTAAATACAATTAAGGATTTTTTGTTTATTAGAATATAAATTAAATTTTACAATAAATTTATTAATTTAATTTAATTAATAGATTTTTATATGTCTAAAATGTAAACAATAAGTTTAAAATAAGAAATTTTTTAAAATATATAGTACAATGTTATTTGTTCAATGTAAACATTAAACACATTGAATTTACATAATATTTTACTAAATTGGACAGAAAGGAAGGCTTGAAATGAATAATAAGAAAAAAGGAATCTCTCTTGTGTTGATTGCAACTCTTTTTTGGGGTATGATGGGTGTTACAAGTAGAACACTTGCAAATTCAGGAATAGATTCAATGAGTATTTCATTTTTCAGATGCTTAATAGCATCAATAGGATTTTCAATATTTTTATTAATTTTTAACAGAAAAGCATTTAGTATTGATTTAAAAGGAATTATAATTAGTGGTATTTATGGAATAGTTACCTTTGGATTATCATTCACTACGTTTAATATTGCAGTGGAAAGAGTACCAATTGCTGTTGCAACAGTACTTATGTTTACTAATCCAATATGGGTAACTATATTTAATGCAATATTTTTTAAAGAAAAAATAACTGCAAGAAAAGCAATAATAATATTACTTGCAATAACTGGTTGTATATTAATTTCAAACATATTTGGTGTTGGACTTGAAAATCTTGACATAGTAGGTCTTTTAATAGGACTTTCAACTGGAATATTATTTGCACTACAACTTGTAATACCTAGATTTTTTGTCGGTACATATTCAAAGGATAGTATGCTTATATATGGATTTATATTTAGTACAATAGCATTAGCATTCTTTACAAACTTTGATGCAATAGGAACAGCCGTAACAAATAATGCATCACCTGCATTTGTTATAGCTAACATATTATCAATAGGTGTATTAAGCACATTTATAGCTAATATAGCATATGTAAAAGCAACTGATTATATAGAAACAGGAGTAGCATCAGTACTTGTCGCGTTAGAGCCGGTATTAGGTAGTTTTTTTGCTTACTTAGTATATGGTGAAACATTAACTGCATTCCAGTTACTTGGCGGTTTATTTATAATAGCAGCTGCAATATGGTTATCACGAATTTCAGATTAAATAAAAATTTTAAAAAGCTACTAGATAAGTTTGGTATCTAGTAGCTTTTAGTATATATTAAATATATAGAATGTTTTAAGTACATTTAAGGGGAAATATTTAAATAGGGAGGCTTTTAGCTATGAAGTCTAAAAATACTAAAGAAAAAATAAATGTATTAAGCTTAATAAATAATACATATAAAAATTTTAAAATAAATTTTTGGGCGTGTACATATTTTGAAATGTGTTATCGAATTTTAACTGCTTTTATATTTGCACCAATTATTTATTTTATACTTAAGTATTTTATGAAAATAGAAGGATTTTTCTCTTTGACTAACAAGGATTTTATAACATTTGGGTTAAGTATTAAGGGATTAATATGTATCTTTTTATTACTTATTATGGCTTTTGGTATGATTTTTATTGAGATAGGTACACTTACATATATTGGGGTAGAATCTCATAGAGGAAATAAGGTTAAGGTTATAGATAGTATATTTAATGTATTTGGTATATTAAAAAATATAATTGATGTAGGTATAATCCCACTTATATTAATTACAGGTGTTATAGGGCCCTTAACAGGAGTTGGACTTTGTAGTTCACTTATTAGAGATTATTCAATACCTCCATTTATAACTATAGAACTTAAAAAAACTTTATTAGGAAAGGGGTTATTAGTCTTAATAGGTTTAACTTTAATATTTTTATTATTAAGGTGGATACTTTCAATTCCAATAGTTGTTATTGAAAAGGTAAAAGGAAAAGATGCAATAAAAAGAAGTAATAAATTATATAAGAAAAATAAATGGTTAATATTAAAATCTATTCTTTTATTTGAAATAGTTTTAATATTGGTTTCAATAATAATAGTTTCAATATTTTTATTTGGTGGAATTTCAATTGGAGAATATATATTAGGACCAGAATCTTATGCTAGCAAAATGGTTCTTGGATTTTTATTAATTTTATTTTTTATTATTTTTGTAATAATAACTATTCTAATAACTCCTCTTTTTGTAAGTTTTTTAGTTGAACTTTACTATAATATTCAAAAAGATAATGTAGAAGAGAGAGTATTTAAAACATTTGAGGATTACAAAAAAAATTCCTTATATAATTTTTCAAAAATAGGATCAACTTGGTTCGTATTTGTACTTATAATTTGCTTTACTATTTATAGTGGAACAATTGCTTATGGAACAGTATTTAATAGAGTAATTAATGATAAAGCTCAAATAACTGCACATAGAGGAGCAAGTAAAGATGCACCAGAAAATACTTTATCAGCAATAAATGAAGCTATAAAGCAAGGAGCTAATTTTGCGGAGATTGATGTACAAACTACAAAAGATGGAAAAACTATATTACTTCATGATAATACATTTAAAAGAACTTCAGGAGTACACAAAGCTCCAAAAGATTTAACTTTAGCTCAAATAAAAGAGTTAGATAATGGGTCATTTTTTTCATCTAAATATAAAGGAGAAAAAGTACCAACATTAGATGAAGTTTTAAAAAAGTCAAAAGGGAAAATAAAGCTTAATATTGAACTTAAGCCAAAAGGAAAAGATGATAAGTTAGTTGAAAATGTTAATAAAATAATAGAAGAAAATCATATGGATAATGATGTTATAATATCTTCAAATAACTTTAATTCTCTTCAAGAGATGAAAAAAATTAATCCTAAAATAAAAGTTGGATACATTGTTCTTGCAGCGTTTGGAGATTTTGAAAACTTAAATGTAGATTTTTTTAGTATGGAACAATCTTTAATAAATTCAAAGACTGTTTATGCTCTTCATGCAATAGGGAAAGAGGTTCATGCATTTACTATAAATGACAAAGAAAGTGCAGAAAAGATGTTAAGGTTAGGTGTAGATAATATAATTACTGATAATGTAAAACTCATTAAAGATACAGAAAAAGAAATGAGAGAAGAAAAGCATTATGATTATGTAACCTTTTATTATGAATCTATTATAAGTATAATAAATTATACAAAAATTTAATTAAATTGGTTGCAAAAACTTAAAAAAATGATATTATATAGTAAAAGAAAATTTAATATTGATAATCCGTTTTAGAAGGAAGAGTAGGTAAGTTAAGCTTTATTAAAGAGAGTTAGTGATGGTGAGATACTAGCAAGAAGAAATTTATTGAATGGACCTTTTAGGAATAAAACGAAATCTATTTTTAGAGAGTAGCATTTATGGTGGGCTGCACCTTATAGCAGATAGAGTATGATAGTACTTGAATTTTAGAGTGGTGATTAATACATAATTAATCACAATTTAGGTGGCAACGCGGAAAGTTTATTCGTCCTATGATTTAGTTCATGGGGCGTTTTTTTATTAATAAAAATTAAAGGAGGTGATTTAAGTGTTATGAAATGATGAAGAACTAGGAGAATGAATGAAAAATAAAAAATTAAGTAGAAAAGGAGAAATATATATGAGAAATATTGAAAAAACAAAAAAAATGATAATTAATGCATTATTACTAGGAATAGGTGCTATACTTCATCAAGTTACGCCAGCACTTGGATTACCTATGCAACCAGATTTTGCTCTTATTATGTTATTTATAATTATGATGATAAATAAAAATAATTATAAAACATGCTTAATATCAGGAATAATTACAGGAATATTTACAGCAATGACAACTAAGTTTCCGGGTGGACAACTCCCTAATATGATAGATAAGTTAGTTACAGTTAATTTAATGTTTATCCTTATTATGATAATAAATAAAATGAAATTAATAAAAAATATTTCAGAAAATAAGAAAAAAGTTATTGAAAGTTTAATAATATTTCCAATTGGAACTTTAGTTAGTGGATTAACATTTTTATTATCAGCAAGTATTTTAGTTGGGTTGCCAGCAGGCTTTACTTCATTATTTGTTGTAGTTGTAATTCCAGCAATAGCAATAAATTTAGTAGTAGGATTTTTCTTATTTAGAATTATAAAAAGTTCTATGAAAGCTATAAGTTTAAAAGAAAATTAAATATAAAACAATTAAAATAAATAATTTATAAAGTTAAAACTGATATTATATTAAATTTTATTGTTATAGATTAAATTGTTTAATATATTTAGTCTATAATAATTAGTTTTTAGTTTAATATCAGTTTTTTTATGATTTTGTGAAAATTTTAGGAGAAAATTGGAAGAAGTTGAATGAATAAAATGTTTATATTATAATAAAATTGTTGCTAAATTATTAAAATTGTTAACAAATAAAATTGAGATAAATGAGAGGTGTTTTTTTGAAAAGTAAAAAATTAAAAATGATAATAAAAGCGGCTTTAATTATGTTTGCTATATCATCTGCACCATTTTTCGAAAATACAACAACTGCAGATAGTATATCAAACTTAGAAGAGCAATTTTTATCAGTAACTGAAGGGTATGGAAGTGAAGAAGTAGTTGTAGAAAATGGAGTTTCATTAAAATTTGGTGAAACTTTAAATTTATCAAAATATAAAAATGCTAAAATGTCAAATTCAGACATAGTATCAATTAGCAACACAGGGGTTGTTACACCTAAAAAAGAAGGAACTGTTTATTTAAGTAAAAAGATTGGAAATAAAGTTCATGTAATAGAAATTTATGTTTCTAATAGTAAATCGTTTTATTCTTCTAATTCTCCAAAAGAAGTGGATAGAAGTTATTACAAAGTATTTATAGATCCAGGACATGGTGGGCATGATGATGGAAGCTCTGCTTTTGGACTAAAAGAAGATGAGTTAAATTTAAAAATAGGATTAAAGATACAAAAGAAATTAGAAGAGAAAGGTATAGAAGTTAAAATGAGTAGAACTTCTGATATATATCTTTCATTAGATGAAAGAGCAGAAATGGCAAATCAATATGGAGCAGATATATTTGTATCAAATCATATAAACTCATTTGAGAAAGAATCAGCTTATGGAATGGAAACATATTATCATAAAGATAAAATAGCTCATAAACCATTAAGTGATGATATACAAGATAATGGAATAAAGGAAACTGGAGCATTTAATAGAGGTGTTAAAAATGCTAATTTTGCAGTTTTAAGAGAAAGTGAAATGCCATCATCACTTTTTGAAGCTGGATTTATTTCAAATAAAGAAGAATCTAATAAGTTAAGGGATGAAAAATATCAAGAAAAACTAGCAAAGGCAGTTGCAGATGGAGTAGAAAAATATTTAAAAGATAATATAAAATTAAATGGAAATAATTCAACTCCAGAAGTTAAACCAGAGGACAAGCCTATAGAAAAACCAACTGAAAAGCCTGATACCTCAATAAAAACAGGAACAGTAACAGCAAGTGCGTTAAATGTAAGAAGTGAAGCATCAACAAGCTCGTCAATAAAAGGAAGTTTAAGCAGGGGAAGCAAAGTAGAAATAGTATCAACATCAAAAGGATGGCACAAAATAAAATATAAAGGCTCATATGGATATATATCAGCAGATTATGTAAAAATAAATGATTCATCC
>NZ_JBZEFC010000004.1:0-98626 GCF_058310295.1 Clostridium sp. TJA020 | reverse complement strand
TATCAGCAGATTATGTAAAAATAAATGATTCATCCTCAAGTAGTAACAATAGTTCATCAAATAACAATAGTAGCAATAATAAACCAGAGAGTACAGTAAAGACAGGAACAGTAACAGCAAGTGCATTAAATGTAAGAAGTGAAGCATCAACAAGCTCATCAATAAAAGGAAGCTTAAGCAGAGGAAGCAAAGTAGAAATAGTATCAACATCAAAAGGATGGCACAAAATAAAATATAAAGGCTCATATGGATATGTATCAGCAGATTATGTAAAAATAAATGATTCATCCTCAAATAGTAACAATAGTTCATCAAATAACAATAGTAGCAATAATAAACCAGAGAGTACAGTAAAGACAGGAACAGTAACAGCAAGTGCATTAAATGTAAGAAGTGGAGCATCAACAAGCTCATCAATAAAAGGAAGTTTAAGTAGAGGAAGTAAAGTAGAAATAGTATCAACATCAAAAGGATGGCACAAAATAAAATATAAAGGCTCATATGGATATGTATCAGCAGATTACGTAAAAATTTAATAATATAAATTACAGCTATTAAAACTATATTTAAAATAATAGTTTTAATAGCTTTTTAAAATTAAGTATGTAAAATTTTTCAATAAGTCTTTAAAAATAAAACAAAAAGGAAATAATAAAAATGATTAAAAATTTTTGGTTTAATATGCAGAATTTTTAAAAGAATGCTAAGTTGACAGTTAAGTTTATGTACTATATAATTATTTCATAAAGCAAAACTGAATATAGCGTTTTACAAATTAAACTTACAACATGGGGATGTTTTGGCTTCGACGGGGGTAAGTGAGATTTGGTAAGCGGGCCGAGGGAAGCATGGTGCCTCGATAATAAAGTATGCATTAAATATAAACGCAGAAGACAATTTTGCACTAGCAGCTTAATAAACGCTGCTCATCAGCCCCGGGTTGCCCACGACTTGGGATGTCTGGTGTCATTATTAGTGGGGAACCGAGCTTGGCAAAGCTTTGAGCTAGGAACGGAACTTATGAAGCTAGCGAACATGATGCCTGTCTGTAGGCGTTCATGTAAGCGAATTTTAATATATAGACTACGCTCGTAGAAAGCTGAATTAAACTACTTTCGGACACGGGTTCGACACCCGTCATCTCCACCAAATAATTTATAATATAATGGGAAACTTTTTATTGAGGTTTTCCATTATTTTTATTTTCAAACAATTATATATTTTTAATTAGCAACTAGTATATTAAAAAAGTAATTTTATAATTTCATATAAGTTAATAAATTTTAATAAAAATATATAGTAAAAAGAACTCTACTGCAATAATAGAGTTCTTTTTTATATTAAAAAACACATTTAATTTATTTATAAAATATAATTATATTAAAATAATTTTGATATAATTTAAAACAATACTTTACAAATATTGATAATAAATTTATAATAAGAATGTTTGTGATTAATTTTTGATTAATAAGAAAATTATACTTAAATTTAAGTTAAAAATCATAAAAGAATAAAGAGCAATCTACTAAAAGTGAAGTGTATTTATTTTAACATAGATGAACATAGTAATATTAAAGTTGTCGCACTTAAAAGGAGGATAAAAATGAAATATATCATTGGAATCGTAGGATTATTTGTTGTTTTGGCACTTGCGTGGGTTGCTAGTAGTGATAAGAAAAATGTAAAATACAAGCCTGTTATTATAATGCTTATTTTACAATTTATATTTGGTTTTGGATTACTAAATACTCAATTAGGAAATTATTTAATAGGTGGTATAGCAAATGGGTTTGAATCATTGCTTACATGTGCAGGAGATGGAGTAAATTTTGTATTTGGTGGCTTAGTAAATAATGATCAATTCTCATTTTTTATTAGTGTTCTTTTACCAATAATTTTTATTTCTGCTTTAATAGGTATTTTACAATACTTAAAAATACTTCCTTTTGTAGTAAGGGGAATAGGTGTAGTTTTAAGTAAAATTAATGGAATGGGTAAATTAGAATCTTATAATGCTGTAGCATCAGCTATACTTGGACAATCAGAAGTATTTATCTCAGTAAAAAAGCAACTTGGCTTATTACCTAAACATAGATTGTACACTCTTTGTGCGTCAGCTATGTCAACAGTATCAATGTCAATAGTTGGTTCTTATATGGTTCTTTTAGAGCCTAGATATGTTGTAACAGCACTTGTTTTAAACTTATTTGGTGGATTTATTATAGCATCAATTATAAATCCTTATACTGTAACAGAAGAAGAAGATATTTTAGTAGTAAATGAAGAAAATAAACAAACATTTTTTGAAGTTCTTGGAGAATACATTTTAGATGGGTTTAAAGTAGCTGTTATAGTAGCTGCTATGTTAGTTGGATTTGTAGCAATAATTGCTATGATTAATATGATATTCAAATGGATTTTTGGTATTAGCTTCCAAGAAATACTTGGATATTTATTTTCTCCAATTGCATTTTTAATGGGTGTACCTTTTAATGAATCAATACAAGCTGCTAGTGTAATGGCAACTAAGTTAGTATCTAATGAGTTTGTTGCGATGAATTTATTAAAAAGTGGAAGCATACATTTATCAGCAAGATCAATTGGTATTGTTTCTGTATTCTTAATCTCTTTTGCAAACTTTTCATCAATTGGAATTATTTCAGGAGCAGTAAGAGGTCTTCATGAAGAGCAAGGAACTGTAGTTGCACGTTTTGGATTAAAATTATTATATGGTGCAACCTTAGTAAGTATATTAACAGCAACTATTGTTGGATTAATTATATAAAATAAAACATATTAAAAATTTATATTTTATTATACATATAAAAATAATAGTACATAGAAACAGCAATGATATTTTAAATATTATTGCTGTTTTATTTATATTAGTTACTTTAAAAAAAGAAAAGTTTAAATAATAGAGTTAATAATTTAAAAATATAATTTTATAAAATTGAAAAGAAAAGAATTAAATAATGTGGATAAGAAAAAAGAAGGTTGATATAATAGTTTATATTAACAACAAAGGAGAAAATAAATGAAATATTATTTTGCACCAATGGAAGGAATAACAGGTTATATATATAGGAATGCTTACAAAAAGTTTTTTGATAATATTGATAAATATTTTACACCTTTTATTGTTCCAAATAATAGTAGAAGTCTTAAAACCAAAGAACTTAGAGATATATTACCTGAAAATAATAAAGGTATAAATATAGTACCGCAAATACTTACTAATGATTCAGAAGGATTTATTTTTACTGCAAATAAATTAAAGCAATTAGGATATGATGAAATTAATTTAAATTTAGGGTGTCCATCAGGAACTGTTGTTGCGAAAAATAGAGGTTCAGGATTTTTAGCAAAAAGAGATGAACTAGATAAATTTTTAGAGGAAATATTTAAAATAGATGATATGAAAATTTCTATAAAAACTAGAATAGGAAAAGATACTCCAGATGAATTTTATAAACTTATAGAAATTTATAATAAATATCCTATGGAGGAATTAATTATTCATCCTAGAACGCAAAAAGATTTTTATGGGAACAAGCCTAATTTAGAAGTATTTAGAGATGCTTTGAAATTAAGTAAAAATGATATATGTTATAATGGAGATATTTTTACAAAAGAAGATAATGATAAATTAATTAAAGAATTTAATCAAGTTAATAAATTTATGTTAGGAAGAGGAATACTTGCTAATCCAGGATTGATGAATGAAATTAAAAATAATGTGTTTATAGATAAAAAAATATTAAAGAATTTTCATGATGAAGTTTTTAATGAATATAGGGAATTATTTAATGAAGATAGAAATGCTATATTTAGAATGAAGGAATTATGGGGATATATGGTTCATATATTTTCAGATAATAAAAAATACGCTAAAAAAATAAAAAAAGCACAAAAGTTAGATGCTTATAATGATGCTGTTTCAAGTTTATTTGAGGAACAAGAAATTATAAAAGGAGCTGGATTATTTACTAATCAAGGTTAAAAATATAATTTTAATTTTAATTAAAGCATTACTAAAGCTCACAGTTAATTGTGAGCTTATTTTTATAAATTCACTTAAATATTATATGATAAGTAAAATATAGTTTTATTTAAGTAGAGAAAAATGGAGTTAGGTTATATGAATAAAGAAAATAATATATTTAAAATTTCAAATTATAATAAATTTAAGTGTGTAGCTAATAAATGTAAATTTACATGTTGCGAAGGTTGGGATATAAGTATAGATAGTATTACTTATGATAAATGGAAAAATGTAAAAGGTGATTCAACGTATATTTTAAAAAATGTAAAGAAAATTGATAATAAAAATACTTATTTAATAAAAAAATCTACTTATGAAGCATGTCCTTTTTTAGATAAAAAGGGGTTATGTTATATAGTTAAAAATTATGGGGAAGGATATTTATCTTCAACATGTCATATGTTTCCTAGAATAGAGAATGTTTTTGATGATAGAAAAGAACTTTCATTATCTTGTTCTTGTCCTGAAGTAGTAGAAATAATAAGTGATATGAGGGGAAAAATAGATTTATATTCAGATAATGCTATTAAATTTGAAAATAATTTATTAGAATTTAAAATTAGAGAAACTTTAATTAATATTATAAAACAAGAAGATTTTAGTTTAGAATATAAGCTAATTATATGTTTTGAAATGTTATCATCTATTTTAGAAGTTTCAAATTTAGATAATATTATATTAGAAGAAATAGAAAAATATAAAGATAAAGACTATATAGAGAATGTTTTTTATAAATATAAAGAAATTACTTTAAATATAGATGAGTCAATTGAAGAAATTAATTATTTATTTTTAGATATTATACAAAATTATAAAGAAGTACCTATGTTTAATAAATTTTTACAACATATTTCATACTTTTCCGAAGAAGTTGAAATTAATGTACTTGCATCAAAATGGAAAGAATTTAAGATTTTATTTGATAAATATAATAATTTAATTGAAAATTGTATATTATCTAAAATTATTAGTAATTGTGCAAAAGATAATGTTGAAGATACGTCAATATCTTTTCAAATGATTATTCTTAATTATTTATTTATAAGATATGTTGTATTTTTAAAATATTGTATTGATAATAAAGAGAAAATATATATTGAAGATGTAAAAGATTATATAGTTGTTTTTTCAAGAATTATTGAAAATAATGAAGAAGCAGTTAAAGAGTTTTTATTTGATGGATTTGGTGATGTTATTTTAGAAGTAGGATATTTATGTTTTATCTCTTTATTTTAATAAAATTTGTAAAAATAAAATATATTATAAATTTAAAAAAATAAAGTAAGTTTACTCTTATGTAAATTAATAAATTTAGTTTTAAAATAATAATATATAGAAAGAAATAATTTTTAAGGAGTAATAATGGAGGTTCTATATATTATTGGTATTATACTTTGTTTTGTATGTTATACAATAATATCAGTAACATACATTAGACTTGCAATTATTTTAGAAATGCCAATACTTTTGATATTATTTGCATTAGTAGTTTTTGTATTTGTTAGGAATTTAATTAAAATATTAAAAGGAAAAAAGGAGAGCAAATACTTTAAGACAAAAGTAACTTTGGCAGGATTTATTGGAATAATATTATGTATAGTTATTCTTAATATATTATCTAATTATATTTAGTTTAAATGTTAAATAAAAGGGGCTGTTAAAACAGTCCCTTTATAATTTTTATTTAGTTTAAATATTTTTATAAGTTTAAATTAGATAAATAGTATTAAAAATAGTTCTATAAAATAAATGAATTCTATTTTTATATAGTTTTTATTATAATATTTCTAATACTTCAACTGTATAATTTTCTCCAGGAGCATTAACTTCAACTATGTCTCCTGCTTTTTTACCTGATAATGCTTTACCTAAGTCAGATTCAATACTTATAAGCATATTCTCAGGGTCTAAATCCATTGTTGTTACAAGTGTTATTGTAACTTCATCACCATCTTCAACAAATTTAATTTTAGCTTTACTATTAATTCCAAGAGTTGACTTATCAATTTCGTCTTCATCTATTAAAGTCGCAGTTGAAATCATAGTCATTAAATATTGAATTCTATTATCGTTTTCTCTATAGTTTGCACAAGCCTCTTTATATTCAGCATTTTCAGATCTGTCACCATGGGCAGCTGCAACTAATTTTTCTTTAGCAATTTCAGCTCTTTTTACAGTCATTCTATATTCTAATTCATCTCTTAATTTTTTTATATTTTCCGCTGTTAGTTTATTATTCATAAAGTTTTAAACCTCCAAAATAATTTATGTCAATACTAATAGTATATATAAGAAAATAAAAGAAGACAAATAAACTTCATATAGCATATTAAAAACTTTTTTAAATTAATAAATAATTTATACTATTTAGAATATATTTTAATGAATAATATTTAAATTAAGCAATTTTTAGGAGATAAATATGTCAAAAGTAATTAGTTTCATTAATCTTAAAGGGGGAGTTGGAAAAACAACACTATTAGTAGCAACAGCAGAAGTTTTAGCATCACAGTATAAGAAAAAAGTTTTAGTTATAGATTTAGATCCACAAACAAATGCAACTGTACTACTTATTAGTCAAGATAGATGGAGTAAGGCTAATGAAAATAATAAAACAATACATCAATTATTTTTAGATAATATTGAAAATACTAAAGCATTTGATATTAATGAATCAATAATAAAAAATGTAAGTAATATAGGTGGAGGAATAGAAAATTTAGATATATTACCATCTAGTATAGATTTAATTGATATTTGTGATGATGTTTCATGGTTAAATAAAGAAAAAAATTCAATTTCAATACTAAAAAATGAACTTAAAAATTTAAAGAAAGAATATGATTATATATTAGTAGATTGTCCTCCAAATTTAGGGGCAATAACTATGTGTGGAATATATCTTAGTCAGTATTATATTATTCCTGTAATTGCTGATAGATTATCAACATATGGTTTAAGTCAAGTAATAAAAAAGATTAATAAAAAGTCTAGAGAAATTAAGAGGATAGATAAAGATTATTCTATAGAAGGTCTTGGAGTTATAATAAACAGATTTAGAAATAATAAACCTTATACAACTATAAAAGAAGCGTTAAGTATACAAAGTAATAATGGTGATATACCAAAGTTATTTAATACAGTTATAGGAAATAGGTCAATTATATCAAATTTATCTAATTTTGATGAAAGTAAAAATACAATAAAGGGTAAATATGAGCGTGAATTTAATACAATAAACAGTTTTGTTAGAGAAATAATGGAAAGGTGTTAAAATATGAGTAGAAAAGGTATATTATATGAGATAAAAGAAAGATTATTAAATGGAGAAAAAAGAGAAGATTTAAATAATGAATATAATAAGTCTACAGTTTCAAGGGTATATAATAAATTAGAAAAAGAAGGTTTATTAAAAATAGGAGAAGAAGAAAGTTTTTATAATAATAAAGAAAAGGATATTTTAAATCTACTTAAAGAAGCTTTAAATTTAATTAATGATGGAGAAGAATATAAAATAGATATATCTATAAGTAAAAAAAATATGAAGGATTTAAAAAAAATAACAGATGAAAATGAGATGATAAATCCATTTATTTTATACAATAATTCTAGTAAAGAATTAATGGAAAAAGAACTTAAATCTAAAAGTAAAGATTCAATGATATGTATAATAAAAAAATATTTTAAATATAATAATAAAATGCTAAAAAAATCTAAAGATGAATTAGCAAAATATATTTGTTTAGAAGTTGAAAAAGTATTAAATATAGGAAAGTGTTTTAAATAATATATTTAAAGCTGATACTAAAAAACAGACAATTTTAAGTTGTCTGTTTTTATTTTAAAATTAAAATTACATTTTAGCAAAGCTTTATAAAAAATAGGTTAATATGGTAAAATTGTAATTGGTATATTGTAGGTAATTATTTAGGGGGATAAAAATGAGAAATTATAAGAGCTACATAAATGATTTACAAAAGTATAAAGATATTGACTTAATAAATACAAGTGGAATAATAAAAATAAATATTGGACAAGAAGATTCATATATAACTTATGGTAATTCTATAGCAAAGGCTTTTATAACTACATTAGTACAATTAGAGCATAATAATGGAATGAATAGAAAATTAAAAAAATTATATAATGATATAGGCGATTCAGGAGTTAGTGTAGATATATTAGAAATATTAGAATCTGATAAACTTAAAGAAAAGTCTAAAGAATATATAGAAAAGTTTGATCCAACTCTTAATTATCAAAGAACTAAAGAGGGATTTACAGAAGAACATAAAAAAAAGTTATCAAAATGTAAAAGAGGAGAAAAACATAATAGAGCAAAACTTACTGAAAAGGAGGCTAGAAAAATAAAGGTTTTAGCAACTCAAGGGAAAATGACATCAACAGAAATAGCAGAACATTTTAATATTAGTCCAGAACAAGTTAGAAAAATAAAATTAGGATTAGCGTGGAGTCATATAAAAATAAAATAATATAGTAGAAGATAATTTTAGAAATATAAATTATCTTCTTTTTAATGTAATCAAACATAACAAATATTTATTTAAAAGAAAGATAAATAAAATTTTACTTATATTCATAATAATAAATGTAATATTAAACTAAGGATGTGTTTTTAGTGAATGAATTAATAGAAGAATTAGTTAATGATATAAAAGATAAAATAATAAATTATAGAAGGGATTTTCATAAGTTTCCTGAGATTGCATGGATGGAATTTAGAACAGCTTCTTTAATAGGTAAAGCCTTAATAGATATGGGATATGATGTTTATATAGGAAAAGAACTTATAAATGATAGGTATAGAATGAATATTCCTAATTTAGAATCTTTAGATGAAGGTTATAATAGGGCCATAAAACAAGGTGCATATAAAGAGCTTTCCAAAAGGATGAAAGGAGGGTATACAGCAGTAGTAGGAGTTTTAGAAAATGGAGAAGGCCCTACAATAGCCTTAAGATTTGATATCGATGCAGTTAAAGTAAGTGAAAGTAATGATGATTCTCATATACCTTTTAAGTATAGTTTTTCATCTGTAAATAATGGAGTAATGCATGCATGTGGACATGATGGGCACATTGCTATTGGATTAGGAGTTGCAGAAGTTATTTCAAAGCTTAAAGATAAATTTAAAGGAAAAATAAAACTTATATTTCAACCAGCAGAAGAAGGGGTTAGTGGAGCACTTGCTGTATCAGAATCAAAAGTTTTAGATGATGTAGATTATTTAATTGGTGGTCATATTGGAATAAAAGCAAGAAAATCTAAAGAAATAGTATGTGGGACAGATGGTTTTTTAGCGACTACTAAAATTAATGCAGAATTTAAAGGAAAGACTTCACATGCTGGTGTAGCTCCAGAAAAGGGACATAATGCATTACTTTCAGCTTCAACAGCAGTTTTAAATTTAGATGCAATACCAAGAAATAGTGAAGGAACTACTAGAATAAATGTTGGAAAATTAGTTGCTGGAAGTGGAAGAAATGTAATACCAGGACGAGCGTTTATGGAAATAGAAACTAGAGGTGAAACAACTGATCTAAATGAATATATGCAAGAATATGCAGAAAGAATTTTAAAATCTTCAGCAGATATGCATGATACACATGTTGATATTAAATGTGTAGGGAAATCAATAAGTGGAGAAAGTGATTATGAATTAATAAAAATAATTGAAAATATAGCAAAGGAAATAAATTATTATGAAAGTATAATTGAAAAAGAAGATTTTGGGGCTAGCGAAGATATATGTTATATGATGAAAAAGGTTCAAGAAAATGGAGGAAAAGCATCATATATTATGTTTGGTAGTGAACTTAGAGGAGAACATCATTCAGAAAAATTTGATTTTAATGAATTAGATATGATAAATGCAGTTAAAGTTTATTGTAGAATTATAATAAAGATACTTTCTGAAAAATGTTAGTAATTTATTTAATTAGAAGTATTATTGAGAAGAATATATTTAAGCTTAAATAAGGTTGTTTTACTAAAAAAAGCATATATGATACATTATAATAAATGGGATTAAAAAGTAATAAAGGACTTATTATATAATAAAAGCAAATAATGGATGTAGGTGAATTATGAATATTAAGAGAGAGGAAGTTCATTTAGCATTACAAGAAAGCTTCAAAAAATTAATATTAACACACAACTTTGAAAAAATAACAGTAAAAATGATTACTGATGGGGCGTCTCTTATTAGACCAACCTTTTATAATCATTACTCAGACAAATATGAGTTATTAGAAGAGATTTGTCATAATGATATATTTAGTGGAATTGAAATGCTTATTGAAAATAATATGCCAAAAGAAGCAATTTCTTATATGTTTACAAGAATTGAGAATAATAAAGAATTTTATTTTCAAGCTGTAAAAGTAACAGGACAAAATTCCTTTGAAGAAATTATGATTAAATATTCAACAAAAGTATTTTTGGAGTTGTTTAAAAAATGTAAAAAAAATTATAGCAATTTAAATGAAATATTTAATCCAAGTTATGTAGCAGAATATTATGCTAGGGGCTTAACATATTTAATAAATAAATGGATTGAAAATGGAATGAGTATACCAGCAAAAGAATTAGCAGAAAAATATGAAATTATATTAACTCAACCATTAGATAATATAATAGAAAATTTTATATAATTATATTAAATTTATACAATTTATATAATTTGTAAAAAGACAGCTACAAAGCTGTCTTTTTGTATATGTTTATAAGCATAAAAGTAAGATTGTACATTTAAAATGTTAAATAATTAGGTAAAATTGAATTATAAATTTATAAAATAAGGAGAGTTTTTACTTTTTTAAAAAGGGGGAAAAGGTCTATGTTAAGTCCAAAATACAAAGCAGAGCAATTAGTAATAAAGCAACTACTTAATTATTTAAGAAAAAATCCAGAAAAAAATCTAGGTAATATTGTTTCCTTAGTAAGAAAGTTTGATAACAAGGGTCTTTATAAAGAACAGTATGATGTTATAGAAGGATTTATAAAAGAAGAAAATAATAACTGGGTTAAGCTTATGAGCAAAATAGCAACTGAAGTAAATCCACATATAGTAGAAACAGTCTTTACAAACTTTTTATTAAATGCGGCTATTAGAGGATGTGAAGAAATAGATAAAAATATAGAAAAGTATGGTTATAGTATACCTTTTACTATATTAGTAGATCCAACTACAGCTTGTAATAAAAAATGTATAGGTTGTTGGGCTGCTGATTATAATAATGCATTAAATTTAAGTTATGATCAGTTAGATAAGTTATTTACTGAAGGAAAGGAACTTGGAATTTATTTTTATATTATGACAGGTGGCGAACCTTTAGTAAGAAAAGATGATATATTAAAGTTAGCTAAAAAGCATAATGACTGTGTTTTTATGATATTTACAAATGGAACACTTATAGATCAAAAATTCTGTGATGATTTATGTAAAGTTGGAAATATAGTTCCAACAATAAGTGTTGAAGGATTTGATGATGCAACAGACGGAAGAAGAGGAAAAGGTTCATGGGATGATATTATGAGAGCTATGGATCTTATGAAATCAAATCATGTACCTTTTGGTTTCTCAACATGCTTTACTACAGCAAATTGTGATAGTGTGTTATCAGATGAGTTTATAGATTTGATGATAGATAAGGGAGCATATTTTTCATGGTATTTTACATTTATGCCAATAGGATGTAAAACAGATACATCATTAATGGCAAATCCAGACCAAAGAGAAAAGTTATATAGAACTATAAGAGCTTGGCGTAATACTAAGCCAATATTTAACATGGATTTCTGGCATGATGCAGAATATGTAGGCGGATGTATAGCAGGAGGAAGAAGGTATTGTCATATCAACGCAAATGGTGATGTTGAACCATGTGTTTTCTGTCATTATTCAAGTGCAAATATTAAAGATGTATCATTAATAGAAGCTTTAGGACAACCTTTGTTCTTAGAATATCAAAAGAATCAACCATTTAATGAAAATCAATTTAGACCATGTCCAATATTAGATAATGCACCTAAGATTGCAGAAATGGTAAAGAATTCAGGAGCAAAATCAACAGAATTTATTGATCCAGAAGATGTTGATTCTTTATGTGAAAAGACAATAGAATACGGTAAAACTTGGGCAAAAAGAGCAGAGCCATTATGGAAAGAGAATATAGAGAATAAAAAGAAAAATAAGTAATAAATAAAAAAGGTGGTACAAGAATTTGTGCCACTTTTTATTTATTAAAATGAATATATAATTATTAAATAATACTATTAAAAATATAAATTTATATCAATATTGTATAAATTGACAAATTTATTTCATGAGTATAAAATTATAATAAAAATTTGATGTTGTTTCAGAAACTATAAATAAGACTGCATTTAAAAGAACAAGAATGGGTCAATTAGTAGCAAAAGAAGCGTCAAAAAGATTAGATGTTCCATTTGGAATAGTTGATTTATCATTAGTTTCAACTCCAGCTGTTGGTAACTCAGTTGCACATATTTTAGAAGAAATGGGACTAGAAGTTGTAGGAACACACGGAACTACAGCAGCACTTGCACTTTTAAATGATGCGGTAAAAAAAGGTGGAGTAATGGCAAGTAGTCATGTTGGAGGATTAAGTGGAGCATTTATACCAGTTTCAGAAGATGCTGGTATGATAGATGCAGTATTAAATGGTTCATTAAATTTAGAAAAGCTTGAAGCTATGACAGCTATATGTTATGTTGGATTAGATATGATAGCAGTTCCAGGAGATACAAGTGCTGAAACATTGTCTGCAATGATTGTAGATGAGTCAGCAATTGGGATGATAAATAATAAAACAACAGCAGTTAGGGTTATACCTGCACCAGGATGTAAAGTTGGTGATATGGTTGAATTTGGAGGACTTTTAGGTAGAGCACTTGTTATGCCGGTTAATAAATATTCATCTTCATTATTTATTAAAAGAGGAGGAAGAATTCCAGCACCAATACATTCATTTAAAAATTAAGGGAGATGTTTATGTTAATAAGAAAATCAGCTTATGAAGATGTGAAAGTTATAATGAAAATTATAAAGTCAGCACAGAAAAGTTTAAAAATGCAAAATGTAGATCAATGGCAAAATGGATATCCAAATGAAAAATCTATAAAAAGTGATATTTCAAATGATATAAGCTATGTTGTAATAAAAAATAATCAAATTGCAGCAACACTTGCTATTTCATTCGATGGTGAAAAAACTTATGATGAAATTCATGATGGTAAATGGATTAGTAATGGAGAATTTTGTGTTATACATAGGATTGCTATAGATGAAAATTATAAGGGAAGTGGATTAGCTTCTGATATTATAAAATATGTAGAAAGTACTTCTTTAAATAGAGGAGTAAATAGTATAAAAATAGATACTCATGAGGACAATATAGCTATGCAAAAATTACTTAAGAAAAATGGCTTTAAATATTGTGGTATCATTTATTTAGAAGATAATAGTAAAAGAATAGCTTTTGAAAAATTATTTTAAATATAAAGAAATCAGTAAAACATATAAGGTTGTTTTACTGATTTTTTATAGTATCATAAGATAGCTGTTTATATTTAAGTGGAGGTATACCAACATATTTTTTAAATATTTTGCTAAAATAATAATAGTCTTTATATCCAACTTTTTCAGCTATTTCGGAAATTTTTATTTCATTATTTTTGATTAATGACTTAGCTTTATCTATACGTCTTTTTGTTATATATTCAATTAAGCTTTCTCCAGTAATTTTTTTAAATGTAGAGCTTAGATGAGATGAATTTATAAAAAATTTATTAGATAAATATTCTAAGTTTAGGTTTTCAGATGTATAATTTTTATCTATATAATTTTTAACTTTTGTTATAATTTTAGTAGAGTCATTAAGTTTAGTTGGCTTATTTATTGATATTATTTTATTGTAATAACTAATACAATATACTTTTATATCTTCTAGACTTTTACTAGAATATAATAAATTATTTATTATGTAGTCCATATCTATTAATGATAAACTACTTTCATCTTTTAAAATTACAATATCTAAGGCTGTAAGGAAATATGATACTAATGTTTTTAAAGCATTTATATCTTTAAATTTTTCTATTTCATACATATAATATATAAGCTTAGATATAAGTTTATCTTTTGAATTTGTTCTAGCTAATAATTCAAAATCTAACTTTAAATTATTAGGAAGAGATAATGATTTATATTTTATTTCTTCAAATAAAAATATGCAATTTTTATTAAAAAATATTTTGGATGGAAATACTGTTAAACACTCAAATACTTTATCTTTTATTTTATTAGTTGATGCACTAAAATAGCAGTAATCTACTAATTTAGTATTTATAAGGGATAAAAATAAATTTTTAATATTTTCAGAATAAGTGCAATCTAAAATTAATATTTTATTATATTTTGAAAGACCATATATTACATCATAACTTTTAAAATTATTATCTAAAAATTTATACAAGTCTATTATATAAGATGTTTTACTTAATTCTACTGAAACAACTAAGTTTAAATTATCTTTAATAGTTAATGGAGAGTAATTTAAATTCAAGTCTTCACATAAAGAATCAATAATAAATTGATATTTCTTTTTTTCATTTATTTCATTTAAAGCTATTAAGTTTTTTTGTTCAGAATATATAATTGAAAAGCATTTTTCAATTGAATTATAAAGTTCATCTTTTTTTATTGGTTTTAATAAATATTCAATAATGTTGTATTGAATAGCTTGTCTTGCATATTCAAATTTTTCAAAGCCAGTTAAAAATATAATTTTAGTTTCATAGTATTCTTCTCTTAAAATTTTTACGAATTCAATTCCATTAATTAATGGCATTTGAATATCTACTATTGCAATATCTACATTATTGCTTTTAATTATTTCTAAAGCATCTAACCCGTTTGATGCTTCATAAATATTATCAAATTTAAATATACTATCCTTTAAGTATTTATTTATTTTAGCTCGTATTAAATATTCATCATCAACTAAAAGTATATTTATCATAAAAAGGTCTCCTTTCTATTTTTTATAAATTGCAGGAATAGTTATAATTATAGTAGTTCCTATGTTCTTTTTACTTATAATATTAAAGGTACAATTTTTATCATAAAATAAATTTAATCTTTCTATAGTATTTTTAACAGCAAATCCACCTTTTGAAGAGGAGGCTATTTTACCTTCAATAACTCTTTTTAACTCACTTTCTGTCATTCCAATTCCGGTATCTTTTATAATTATTTTAATATTATTCTTAAATTTTTCTATATCAATATTTATAAGCCCTTTTGTTTTACTATTTTTAATTCCGTGATATATAGAGTTTTCAACTAGGGGCTGTAAAAGTAATTTAAGACAAGTAAAATTTTCAATAGATTTATCATAGTTTATTTTGTAATCAAAAATATCATAATATCTGTACTTCATAATTTTTAAGTAATTTTCAGTTAAAGATATTTCTTCTTTAATTGTAATGAATGTATTGCCTTTATTTAATATACTTCTATAAAATGTTGAAAGATTTTCTAGCATATTAACAGCTTCATCATTCTTTTCTAGCTCTATAAGAGCAGATATATTTTCAAGTGAATTATATAAAAAGTGGGGTTTTATTTGAAGTTGTATTAATTCAAATTCAAATTCCTTTTTCTTATTTTGTTCGTATTTGATTTTATCTAAAAGATTTTTAATATATACAATTAGATGATTAAATTTTTTAGATAAAATCCCAATTTCGTCTGATGATGTAATTTTTATTTCAGTAGACCAATTACCTTTCTCTACTTCAGCAATAGCATAATATAAGTTATGAATAGGTTTTATTATTGATTTTGAAATTAATTTTGATAGTATATAAGAACATAGAAGTCCTATAAATATTAAAATTATTAATGAAATTATAAGAGATTCTTTTTCATGGATTATATCTTCTAAATATATATCAGCAACTATATTCCAATTAAGTTTATTATTATATAACATAAGAGTTAATTTATCTTTCGATTTATCTTCAATAATTAAAAATGGATTATCCTTATTAGCAAATTTAATGTTAGGTATTTTTTTATATATATTATTTGTAATGTCTTCACTATTAGAAGAGGAAGTTATAAATCCATCATCATTTATTAAAAAGAAATTTATATAATTACTTTTGCCTTTATTGTTTGTATAATTTTCTGAAAGAAAGGTTTCTTTAATGAAAAGCTCTAAATATCCAATTAGTTTTCCTGTATTCATATCAAAAATTTGTCTTGATATATATAGATTTGGCTTTCCTTGTATATCTAATATTCCACCATACCATTTATTAAAATCAATAGTTATATGATTTGAATGTATTAGACTTATGAATTTGCTATTTGATTGCATTTTAAATCCGTTTGTAGAATGAAGGATAGCACCAGAAATAACAGAATCTTTATACATAATTTTATCTATTTCTCTTTGTAATTTTAAGATTTCTTCTTTAGTAGGATATATATTATTTAATGAGCATTTTTTCAGTATAGTTTGTACATCATTATCAACCATAAGATTTGTGGAGTTAGATTCTGCAAAATTTAAAGTTATTTCTGTTTGATTTGAAATTAATTCTAAAGTAGTTTTTTCTCTAGAAATTGAAGTGTTTTTTAGTGTCCTGTATGTAAAAAAATAAGAAGTAAAAATAATTAAAAATATAATTGAAATAGAAACAAAGAAAGAAAAGTAAAATACTTTATCTTTAATAGATTTAAACTTAATATTATTTAATTTATTTATAATCTTTTCTTTAATTTTATACTGATTCATAAAACCTCCTTAAAATTTTACAAAATATGTAAACTCTAAAAATAATACAACTAAATGAAAAATAATACATTTAAACCTATTATTGTAAATGTTATCATAAAATTAACCAAAATAAAAGTGTGGGGGGATATTTTATGAGGAAAAAGATTATTGCTTGCATATTAGCTGCAATGACTATGACATCATTAGTTGCATGCGGAAGTAAACAGACTACTGCAGAAGGTGGAGGAGATACAGTAACTATAAAAATGTTATCAAGGTATAGTAGTGATCAAGGTCCTGATGACATAATGATTAACAGCAGAATTGAAAAATTTATGGAAGAAAATCCTAATATAAAGGTTGAGCATGAAGCTATAGGTGATGAAGCAACTTATAATAATATGTTTAAAACATCTATTGCAACAGGAGATGCACCGGACTTATTTGTAAATTATGGTGGAACACAATTTCAAGAATATGTTGAAAATGGATTATTTTTAGATTTAAGCACTGTTGCAAGTGAGGATAAGAAATGGGCTGATAAATATATACCAACAATGTTAGAAGCATGGAAATTTGAAGGTGTTGATGGATTTTATGGTGTTCCAGTTTCATGTTTCGCAACAGGAATTTATTATAATAAAGAATTATTTGAAAAGAATGGTTTAAAACCACCTAAAACAATTGAGGAATTTGAAAAGGTTTGTGATTCATTTTTATCAAAGGGTATAACACCATTTGTTTTAGGTGATAAAGACAATTTCAGAGGTGCACATCTTTTAGCAAACTTAGCATTAAAGAGAGCAGATTTTAAATATACAAAAGATGTTATTGATGGAAAAGTTAAATGGAATGATCCTGTTATGAAAGAAATGTTTGAATTAATGCAAAAGTGGCAAAAGAAAGGTTATTTAGGAGAAAATGTAACAACTATGGATTCAAGTGCAGAACAATCATTATTTTTAAATGGTGACACACCAATGCATTTAAATGGATCATGGTTTATGAATCAAATAAATGATTCAGATATTCCAGATAAAATAGGTTTTATTCCTTTCCCATATTTTGAGAAGCACCCAGAATATAAAAATAATTGGCATTCAGGTACTTCAGAAGGTATAAGCTTAGCAGCAAATAATGGAGAAGAAAAATTAGAAGCATCAATAAAATTATTAAAATATTTAACTGATGAACAAGCATATAATGAATCTCAAAAATTATCTAAGGGTGGAATATTCCCAGTAACAACAATGGAAAAAATTGATGATATTACACCAATTGCTAAATCTTTTAATGAAGTTTTTGTAGATGTTAAAGATACAAAACTTGAGCCAGGAGATTATGCAAAAAATCCACAATTAAGAGAAGAAATAAGAGATGCAATTCAAGGTATGTTTGCTGGTACAAGTGTTGATGACACTTTAAGTAGAATACAAAAAGTAACTGATATGAAAAAATAATCTATATTAATTAGGCAAAAATATTATGGGTCGTATATATTGCGACCCGTTTTACCTAATAAAGAATATTAATAAGTTTAGGAGGTAAAGGATGGGAAGGTTAGAAAATAACACAATGACAAAAGAAAATGCTAAAGAAAAATTTAATTTACAACCTAAAGAAGGTAATTATAAAATTGTTGAACATAAAAAAAATAATAAAATGAAGAAATCAAAATTTAAAAAGAGTTTAAAGGATAATTCTGCATGTATATTATTTATACTTCCTGCAATTTGTCTATATACTTTCTTTTATATATCACCTGTTATTAAGTCATTATATTTATCATTTGTAAAGTGGAACGGTATTCCAGCAGTTCCTAAAAAGTTCGTTGGGTTAGATAACTTTTTTAATATATTCCAAGATCCAGCTTTTTATAATGCTTTAAAAAATGTAGGTATTTTTATAGCTGTTAGTTTTCTTGTAATAATGCCTTTTGCGTATCTGTTAGCTCTTTTAGTTAGTAGCAGATATATTAAAGGAAAAAGATTTTTCAAAACAGTATATTTTTTACCTTCAATTTTACCAACAGCAGCAACAGGTTTAATGTGGACATTAATACTTTATAAATCAGGAGGAGCTTTAAATACATTATTAATAAATTTAGGAATGAATAATGCAGCACAAGATTGGCTTGGAAATCCTAAATTTGCTATTTTTACAGTTGCATTAGTAAATGCTTGGGTATTTATTGGATATAACATGTTAATATTTGTAGCTGGACTTACTAATATACCAGATGAGTTAATTGAGGCTGCAAAAATTGATGGGGCTAATGGATTTAAAGAACAAATACACATAGTGTTACCTCTTATGAAGGAAAGTTTCAAAATATTCTCTGTATTAGCTATAGTAGGGTCATTTAAGGTGTTTGATATTATTTATATTATGACTGGAGGAGGCCCAGGAGGTGCTACAGATGTACCAGTAACTTTATTATATGATCAAGCATTTAAATACAATAATTTTGGATATGGTAGTTCAATAGGTATGTTAATATTAGTGGCTGCAATTATATGTACATTAATATTAAATGGAGTATTTAAGTCAAAAGATGATTAGAATAGGAGGGATTATATGTTAAATAATAAAGAAAATAAATTAATGAAATATGGTATGTATATTTGTGCAATATTATGGGCTGTATTTAGTATTGCTCCATTAATATTTACACTTATGTCATCTTTTAAAAGTACAAATCAAATATACGGTGATGCTTTTGCACTTCCAGAAAGTTTAGATTTTACTAATTATCAAACTGCAATAAATAAAGCAGATATTGCAAAGGCTGTGTTTAATTCATTTTTATTAGCTATTTCAACAACTATATTAGTAGTAATTTTAGCTACTTTAGTTGCTTATGTAATAACAAGAACAAAGTTTAAGCTTAGAAATTTAGTATTAATTTATTTTGTAATGGGATTAACTATTCCAATGCATACAACAATAATTCCAATTGCAGATATTATAAATAGATATGGATTTAAAAATCAATTTATACCACTTATATTTTTATATGCAACATTCCAATTACCTTTTGCGATATTTATGATGTCAGGTTATATGAAAGGAATAAGTAAGGAAATAGATGAAGCAGCAATTATTGATGGATGTGGACGTTTAAGATTATTATTTGGAATATTACTTCCTTTAAGTAAACCTGCAGCAGCAACAATTTCTATATTCTCATTTTTAGGAGTATATAACGAATTTATTTTTGGTCTTATGTTCTTAACTGATAAAGCAAAGTATACAATTTCAGTAGCTCTTATGAGTTTAAATGGAAGATATTCATCTGATAAGGGAGCAATATTTGCAGCTATATGTATGTTTATAATTCCAATAATAATAATTTATATAGCATGTCAAAAACATGTTGAAAAAGGAATTACAGCAGGAGCAGTTAAGGGATAAAAGAATAATTATTTTAAAATTGGGGGAGAAGAATTTATGAGTTATAAAACAAGAAGTAGACAAGTTCATTTAGATTTTCATACAAGTCCATTAATTGAAGGAATAGGTAAAGATTTTAATAAAGAAGAGTTTGGGGAAGTTTTAGAAAAAGCTAGAGTTAATTCAATAACATGCTTTGCAAGATGTCATCATGGTTATTTGTATTATGATTCAAAAATAAATAAAGAGAGAATTCATCCTAATTTAGTAAACAAAAACTTATTAAAGGAGCAAATAGAAGCTTGTCATGAAAGAAACATAAAGGCGCCAATATATTTACCAGTTCAATGGGATAAGTTTACTTATGATGAACATCCAGAGTGGGTTTCAAAAGATTTAGACGGCAATATAATTAAAGGTGAAGGTGGAAAACCAGGATTTTATGAATTTTTATGTGTTAATACACCTTACAGAGATTTTCTTAAAAATCATGTGAGAGAAATATTAGAAATGTTTCCAGAGGCAGATGGATTATTCTTTGATATAGTTATGGTTGTTCCTTGTGCTTGTGAAAATTGTAAAAAGAGTATGGAAGAGCTTGGAATAGATTATACAATAAAAGGTGAAAGATTAAAATTCTCAGAAAAGATGTTAAATGAATTTAAACATGAAATGACTGAGTTTGTAAAAGAAATAAATGAAAATGTAACTATATTTTATAATGGTTCTCATATAAGTCCAGCACTTAAGGATTCAATAGATTCTTATAGTCATATTGAAATTGAATCATTACCAAGTGGTGGATGGGGATATATGCATTTCCCTATAACAGTTAGATATGCTAGAAATTTAGGTAAAGATTGTTTAGGAATGACAGGTAAATTCCATACTTATTGGGGAGATTTTCATTCATTCAAAAATTTAGCGGCACTTCAATATGAATGTTTTAATATGTTAGCTCAAAATACAAAATGTTCAATTGGAGATCAATTAGACCCAAGTGGAAAAATTTCAAAAGAAGTTTATGATTTAATTGGAAAAGTTTATAGTGAAGTAGAACAAAAAGAACCATGGTGTGAAGATGCTAAGCAAGTTTGCGAAATTGCTGTATTTACTCCAGAAGAGTTTATAGATTATAATGCAGTTAGTCCATTTGGGCTAAAACCTGCAATAACTGGCGCAACTAGAATGTTACAAGAAGCATCTCTTCAATTTGATATTATTGATAGTAAAATGGATTTTAATAAGTACAAATTATTAGTTTTACCAGAAAGAACTATAGTAAATGATGAATTTAAAGAAAAATTAGAATCATTTGTAAGAAATGGTGGTAAAGTAATAGCCGTTAATGAAGGTGGATTAAATGAAGAAGTAAATAAGTTTAATCTTCCATTTTTAAAAGTTAATTATGAATCACAAGGAGAATTTGCACCAACATTTATAGTTCCTGAAGGAAATTTATCTAAAGATTTATATAATACAGAGTATGTTATGTATGAAGAATCATTAAAGGTTTCTGCACAAGATGGTGCTGAAGTTTTATCATATTCAATAGAGCCATATTTTAATAGAACACCAGAACATTTCTGTTCGCATCAACATGCACCAAGTAGTGGAAAAGTTTATGGTCCAGCTATAATTAAAGGAGATAACTCAATTTATTTTGCTCATAAAATCTTCTCACAATATCAAAGTTATGGTTCAGTATGGTGTAAAAAGTTATTTATAAATGCTATTGATATGCTACTTGATAATAGATTAGTTAAACATGACGGGCCAAGTACAATAATAAGTACTTTAAATGAGCAAGAAAAAGAAAGTAGATATATACTTCATCTTCTTCATTATGTTCCAGAAAGAAGATGTCAAAGAATTGATGTTATAGAGGATATAATTCCTATATATAATTTAAATTTAAATATGGTATTAGATAAAAATATTAAGTCAGTTAAATTAGTTCCACAAAATGAAAATGTAGATTTTAATATTATAGATGGAAAGTTAGAATTTACTGTTAATAAAATAAATGGACATCAAATGGTGGAAATAAGTTATTAAGAAATGGGGAAACATTTATGAAAAAAATAATTTCTATAGATATTGGAGGAACTTTTATTAAATATGGATTAGTTGACCATTTAGGAAATATTATAGATAGTGGAAAAAAGCCAACTAATAAAAGTGGTATAGAAAGTTTTGTAAATGAGTTATGTGAAATAATAGATTCATATAAAAGCAATAAAGATATTTTTGGTGTATCTATTAGCATGCCTGGTTTTATAAATAATAAAGAAGGTATTCCATTAGCTTGTAGTGCATTAAGATTTATAGAAAATTATAGATTAAAAGATGTTTTAGAATGGAAAAGTGGTTTTACTGTAAAGGTAGAAAATGATGCAAACTGTGTTGCTTTAGCGGAAAAGTTTAATGGAAATGCATCAGAATGTGAAGATTTTATATGTATAACTATAGGTACTGGAATAGGTGGAGGAATTTATTTAAATGATAATTTGATTAGAGGTAAGCAGTTTAAGGGCGGTGAGTTTTGTTATATGATAACAAAAGATAAGAAAAATTATCAAAGATTAAATGAAAATTCATCTATGACAGCACTAATTAATATGTATAAGGAATACAAAAATATAGATAGCAAAGAAAAGATACTTGGAGATAAGATATTTGAGGAAGCTGAGTATGATGAAAATATAAAAGCTATTATTAAAGAGTGGTATGGAAATATTGCAAGAATGATATATAATGTTTCTTCAATATTAAATCCTGAAAAAATTTTAATAGGTGGAGGGGTAAGTGCTAGAGAAGACTTAATAGATGAGTTAAATAAAGCACTTAATGAAATACCATGGTGGCACTTTGTTGAATGTAAAATAGAAAAGTGTAAGCATGAAAATGATGCAGGTTTAATTGGCGCTGCTTATAATTTCTTTAACCTTTAAATAATAAAGATAGAAAGTATAATTAATTGTACTTTCTATTTTTTATTTAAAATTAAGTTATTTAAAATTTATATATTATAAATAATTATAAAATGTTATAATCTATTTTATGTTTAATATTAAAAAAGAAAGTGAGAAAACTATGGATAAAGAATTAATAGATGTAGTACTTATAAATAATTTAGGAGCAGAAGAACTTTTAAATGAGTTATATGGAGAAAAATTAAATTCTAAAAAGACTATATTAGAATATATAGAACTTACAAGTGTTTTTAAGCAAGAAGATGTAGATTCAGAAAAGATACAAGAAACTTATAACTATATTTATGAATGTATAGAAGCGATGGGAAATGCAATAAAGCCAAATACTATGATGTATTTAAAAAATACACTTAAAGGAAAACTTGGAAAGTTAGTTAAAGATAAAGATCCAAAAAAGGAAAATAGCTTTATTAAGTTTTTTAAAAAAGCATATCCTGCAAAAGAAAGAAGAAAAAACTTTACGTGGGTTCTTATGGATATAAATAATATAAAAAGTGATCAAATATGGACTACTTTAACTTATATAAATAGAGAATTAATAAAAAATAATATAAAGTTATCTCAAGAAGAAAAGAAAGATATAATAACCATGATAGAAAAATTAGTAAGCAAAAATAATATAAAATATGTAAATCAGGTTAAAAGTATGGAAAAACTTATTAATGAGTTAAAAATAAAAGTAGTCAATAAAAAAGATGGATTTAAGGTAGAAAAAAGATAAAAATATAAATATATTATTTTAAAATGAAATACGCAATAAATTTAAAAGAATAGTTTATTAAAG
Source organism: Clostridium sp. TJA020 (assembly GCF_058310295.1). Classification (NCBI taxonomy): domain Bacteria; kingdom Bacillati; phylum Bacillota; class Clostridia; order Eubacteriales; family Clostridiaceae; genus Clostridium; species Clostridium sp. TJA020. Next base: position 74,572 of record NZ_JBZEFC010000004.1, on the reverse strand, counting down.
TTTAAAATAAGAAGAATTTTGAAAATAATTAAAAGATAAATAAAAAGATACTGTCATTAAATAATTAAATCTGTTTATGATAGTATCTTCTTCATTATTAATAATTATTATTTTATTGGATGAAATTTTATATCTGCATACTGCATAGGAATATAATTTTTATTAAATACTATTGGGTATTTATTGTTTTTATAAATAGCTTCTTCTATTAAATAAAATTGTTTTTCACAAGAAATAGGGTGACTTTTTGTTACGAAGCTACCGGCTGTTGAAAATTTTATATCAACTAAGGCATCGGTGCATTCATTATAAACTCTTTCTTCAACAAAATTTAAAAGCTCTTTTTTATTATTTAAATTAAGATTAAAAGAAGATATTGCTTCAATTGGCATTATTGTAAAGATATAAGCTATAGTGGTTCCTTTATGAATATACCATCTATCTATTCCAACAGTAGCTACAGATTCTTTTCCAAGTATTTTTGCAAAATAATCTGAAGGTGGTTGTATTTTTAAATCAAATTCAATATTATCAATTTCATGGTCTAAACATTTATATATAACATGTCCTATTTTTTCAAGACCTATTTTAGGAGCTGATGATTTTTTTGTTATAAAATTACCTTTTCCACGTATGTTTTTTATAAGACCATCATCTTGAAGCAATGATAATGCTTGACGAAGTGTACTTCTACTTACACCTAAAGTTTTAGCAAGATCAGGCTCAGATGGAAGTCTACTATGTTCAGAAAAGGAACCTTCTGTTATCATTTTAAAAAGTTTATTATAAACAGTTACATAGCGTAGTTCTTTTGCAGTGTCTATTACATTTATATTAATAGTATCCATTAAATCAACCTTTCTAATAATCGGACAAGTTGCATACAAGTTTGTTTTAAGTATTTGTTTTCTATAATATAAATTATAAAATATTTTAAAAAAATAGCAAATATAAAAAATGAAAAAAAGTGTAAACGATTGACAAGGGTTATAGTGCATGATATTATTTATATATAAATCATACAAGAAAATAGACAAGTTAAAGTTTTAAGTTTTAGGAGGCAATAAAAATGAGCAATGAACAAAATTCTAATAAAAAGTTAATTTATACAGAAGGTTCTGATAGACAATATCATATAGCAGTAGCACCAGGAGAAGTTGGAAGATATGTAATTATGCCAGGAGATCCAAAAAGATGTGCAAAAATTGCTAAATACTTTGATAATGCTGAACTTGTTGCAGATAACAGAGAATATGTAACTTACACTGGATATTTAGATGGTGTTAAAGTAAGTGTTACATCAACAGGTATTGGTGGTCCATCAGCTGCAATAGCTTTAGAAGAATTAGTTAATTGTGGAGCTGATACTTTCATAAGAGTAGGTACATGTGGTGGTATGGACCTTGATGTAAAAGGTGGAGATCTTGTAATAGCAACAGGTTCAATTAGAGCAGAAGGAACAACAAGAGAATATGTTCCAATAGAATTCCCAGCAGTAGCTAACTTAGATGTAGTTAATTCTTTAGTTTCAGCAGCTAAAACATTAAAAGCTCCTTATCATGTTGGAGTAGCGCAATCAAAAGATTCATTTTATGGACAACATTCACCAGAAACAAAACCAATAGGATATGATTTATTAAATAAATGGGATGCTTGGGTTAAATGTGGATGCTTAGCTTCAGAAATGGAAGGTGCAGCATTATTTATAGTAGGAAGTTACTTAAGAGTTAGAACAGGAGCTGTTTTCCTAACTGTAGCAAACCAAGAAAGAGAAAAGAGAGGACTTGAAAATGTTCAAGTTCATGATACAGAAAGAGCTATAAAGGTAGCAGTAGAAGCAATAAGAAATTTAATTAAATTAGATAAAGAAAATAGCAAATAGACGCAGGAAGAAGGTATTTTCAATATGGGAAAATATAAAAGAGTTTTTACAATAGTAATTGATTCACTAGGAATTGGAGCTATGCCTGATTCAGAAAAATATGGTGATGTAAATGTAGATACACTTGGACATATAGCTGAATCAGTAGAAAGTTTTAAAATTCCTAATCTACAAAAGATGGGAATATCAAATCTTCATAAAGTGAAGCATGTTGATAAAGTAGAAAAGCCTTTAGGATATCAAATGAGAATGGGTGAAGCAAGTGTTGGTAAAGATACAATGACTGGACACTGGGAGATGATGGGTTTACACATTACAAAACCTTTTAAAACATTCACTGATACAGGATTTCCTAAAGAATTATTAGATGAATTATCAAAGAGAACTGGTCATAATATAGTTGGAAATAAAAGTGCTAGTGGAACAGAGATATTAGATGAACTTGGAGAACACCAAATGAAGACAGGAGATATGATTGTTTATACATCAGCAGATTCTGTACTTCAAATTTGTGGTCATGAAGAAACTTTTGGATTAGATGAGTTATATAGATGTTGTGAGATTGCAAGAGAAATAACTCTTAAAGATGAATGGAAAGTTGGAAGAATAATTGCAAGACCATACATTGGAGATAAAAAAGGATCATTTAAACGTACTAGCAATAGACATGACTACGCATTAAAGCCATATGGAAGAACTGTACTTAATGAATTAAAAGATAATAATTTTGATGTAATTTCAGTAGGTAAAATCAAGGATATATTTGATGGTGAAGGAATTACAGAAGGAAATAAATCAAAAAGTTCAGTTCATGGAATGGAACAAACATTAGAAATAATGGATAGAGATTTTAATGGATTATGTTTTGTTAATTTAGTTGATTTTGATGCACTATGGGGACATAGAAGAAATCCAAAAGGTTATGCTGAAGAACTAGAAAAATTTGATGTTAATTTAGGGAAAGTATTAGATAAATTAAAAGATGATGATTTATTAATAATAACAGCAGATCATGGAAATGATCCAACATATAGTGGAACAGACCATACAAGAGAATATGTACCATTCTTAGCATATTCACCTTCAATGAAAGGCGATGGATTATTAGAAGATGCAAATACTTTTGCAACAATAGGTGCTACTATAGCAGATAACTTTGGTGTAAAAATGCCAGAAGGAACTATTGGAGAATCAGTATTAAACAAGTTAGACTAATAAAAAAAGAGAGTAGCTATAGTTACTCTCTTTTTTTATTTTAATATATTAATATAGACAAAAAACAATTCTAATAGTATAATTGATAATAATTTTCAATTAGAAATGAGGTGGTAGAATGAATAGTGTATTTACAGCTTTTTTATTAACATTAATAGCAGGATTAGCTACGGGGATAGGAAGTTTTATAGCTTTTTTTGCAAAAAAGACTAATACTAGATTTTTGTGTTTAAGTTTAGGATTTTCAGCAGGTGTAATGATATATGTTTCTATGATAGAAATATTCCAACAAGCAAATAAATCTCTTGTATTAGCTTTAGGGGAGAAAGTTGGAAGTATAGTTAATGTAATAGCATTTTTTTGTGGGATTTTTATAATTGCAATTATAGACAAGTTAGTTCCTAGTGAAGAAAATCCTCATGAAATTAAAAAAATTGAAGATATAAATGAAGATAAAATTAATAAAAATAAATCTCTTTTAAGAACTGGAGTTTTTACTGCTATTGCAATTACAATTCATAATTTTCCAGAGGGACTTGCTACATTTGTTTCTGCATTAAATGATGTAAGTTTAGCTATACCAATAACAATAGCAATAGCTATTCATAATATTCCTGAAGGAATATCAGTGTCTGTACCTATTTACTATGCTACTGGAGATAAGAAAAAAGCATTTTTATATTCATTTCTTTCAGGTATGTCAGAGCCTCTAGGAGCAATAATTGGTTACACATTACTTAGAAATATCATAAATGATATAACATTAGGTATACTTTTATCATCTGTTGCAGGTATTATGGTATTTATATCATTAGATGAATTGTTACCTACAGCTAGAAAATATGGAGAACATCATATATCTATATATGGATTAATTGCAGGAATGGCTGTAATGGCAATAAGTTTAATAATGTTTATTTAATCAGAAGTAGTAATATAGTTTAAGTTCTATTTATATATTAATTATAAATATATAAATAGGAGGATTATATGGGAAAACATAGATCAAAGAGATGTTACAATAATGAAGATAAATATATGACTAATAATGTAGGTAACCCAATAAGTAATGATAAGGATTCTTTAACTGTAGGAAAAAATGGACCAGCTTTATTAGAAGATTTAAATTTAATTGAAAAGTTAGCAAGTTTTGATAGAGAAAGGATACCAGAAAGGGTAGTTCATGCTAAAGGAGCTGGAGCTAAAGGTTATTTTGAATTAACTAGGTCAATGAAAGAATATACTATAGCAAAAGTTTTTACTGAAGTAGGTAAGAAGATACCAGTAGCAGTAAGATTTTCAACAGTAATTGGGGCTAGAGGCTCTGCTGATACGCTTAGGGATCCAAGGGGATTTGCAACAAAATTTTATACAGATGAAGGTATTTTAGATATAGTTGGTAATCATATACCGGTATTTTTTATAAGAGATGCTATGAAATTTCCGGATATGGTACATTCATTTAAACCATCTCCTGATAATAATTTAATGGATAAAAATAGATTTTGGGATTTTATTTCAAGTAGTCCAGAGTCAACTCATATGATAACTTTTCTTTTTTCAGATCTTGGAACTGTAAAAAGCTATAGAACAATGGGGGGATTTGGTGTAAATACTTATGTATGGGTTAATGATAAAGGAGAAAGGGTGTTTATAAAATACCATTGGGTTCCGCTTCTTGGTGTAAAAACTATTGATAGAAAAGAAGCAGAGATGCTTGCAGGTTTAGATCCTGATGTAGCAGTAAGAGATTTATATGAGCATATAGAAAAAGGAAATGTAGTTGAATATAAATTTAAAGTGCAAATTATGAAAGAAAGTCAAGTACAATCATTAGATTTTAATCCTTTGGATGCAACAAAAACTTGGCCAGAAGATAAGTTTCCATTAATTGATGTAGGTAAAATGACTTTGAATGAAAATCCTAAAAATTTCTTCGGAGAAATTGAGCAAATAGCTTTTTGTCCAGCAAATTTAGTCCCTGGTATAGAATTATCAGCAGATAAGTTATTACAAGGAAGAGGATTTTCTTATAAAGATAGTCAAAGACATAGAATAGGTTCTAATTTTCAACAGTTACCTATAAACAGGCCTAAAGTTGATGTTATAAATAATACTCAAGATGGACAAATGAGATATTATTATAATGAAGGTAAAGTTAATTATAAGCCTAATAAATTAAATAATAATAAGCCTATTGATTATCCACAAGGTCATCAAAAACCAAAGTTTGTTGAGGGATATGTAGTTAGAGAAGAAATAGACAAAAATGATAATTTTAAACAAGCTGGTGAGAGATTTAGAACTATGAGTGAAAAAGAAAGAGAAACATTGATTGATAATATAATAGCAGATATGTGGGAAGTAGATTGCGAAATACAATTAAAGGCTATAGAAAATTTTAAAAATGTTGATCCTGAATTTGGTAGGAGAGTTAGTGAAGGGTTAAATTTAAAAGAATTATAATAGAGTATAAAACTGTTTAAGTAATTATTAATAATATATGTATACTATGACATAATTAATATAATTTGACTAATTTAGATATTATTAAAAAAATATATTTTTGAAAAGATGTTTATAAATATATAAGCATCTTTTTTATAAATTTTAAATTTTGATGTAAAATAATAGTAAGAATATATTAAATTTTTTGACTATATTAAAAATAAAATAAAAAGTATAATATTTTTAATTATTTTTAAAATATTATCTTTAAAAATATTAAATTTCTAATGAAAATGTTGACATGGAATAAGTCAGAAGTTACAATAGGTTACAAGTAAAGGCTTACATTAGGGTGTATAATAAGGCTTTTAATGCTTTTAGGGAGGATTACTTATATTTTATTTTGTAAATTTATTGGAGGTTAATAATATGAAAGTACTTGTAATCAATTGTGGTAGTTCATCTTTGAAGTACCAATTAATAAATATGGAAAATGAGGAAGCAATAGCTACTGGTCTAGTAGAGAGAATTGGGTTAGAAGGATCTAGATTAGTTCATAAAAAAAATGGTGAAAAAAGTATTATAGAAGAATCAATAAAAGATCATAATGATGCTATAGAACTAGTTCTTAAAGCATTAATAGATGAAAACATTGGAGTAATATCAAGTTTAGATGAAATAAAGGCTGTTGGACATAGAGTTGTACATGGAGGAGAAAGATATTCAGAGTCAGTTGTAATTGATGAAGATGTTATAAAATATTTAGAAGAAATATCACCACTTGCACCACTTCATAATCCTGCTAATATTATAGGAATAAAAGCATGTCAAAAATTAATGCCAAATGTTCCGATGGTAGGAGTTTTTGATACAGCATTCCATCAAACATTACCTAAGAAGGCATATATATATGCTATTGATTATAATTTATATGATAAACATCAAATAAGAAAATATGGATTCCATGGAACTTCACATAAGTATGTATCACAAAAACTTGCAGATGCAATGGGTAAAGATATAAAGGACTTAAAAATTATAACTTGTCATTTAGGTAATGGAGCTAGTTTAGCTGCAGTTAAAAATGGAAAGTGTATAGAAACTTCAATGGGATTCACACCACTTGCTGGAGTTCCAATGGGGACAAGATCAGGTAATATAGATCCATCAATAATTCCTTTCTTAGTAAATGAATGTGGATATACTATGGAACAAGTTAATAATTCTTTAAATAAAGATTCAGGTGTTTTAGGAATATCAGGAGTAAGTTCAGATTTTAGAGATATTGAAGATGCTGCAGCAGAAGGAAATGAAAGAGCTCAACTTGCTTTAGATATATTCCACTATAAGATTAGAGAATTTATTGGATCATATATTATTGCTATGGGTGGAGTAGATGCAATAGCATTTACAGCAGGTGTTGGAGAAAACTCACCAGAAACTAGAGAAGAATGTTTAAAAGATTTAGAGTTTTTAGGAATTGAATTAGATAGAGAAAAGAATAAAGTAAGAGGAAAGTTAAGAGAAATTTCAACAGAGAATTCAAAAGTTAAAGCTTATGTTGTTCCAACTAATGAAGAACTTATGATTGCTAAAGAAACTGCAAATCTTATTTAATTTAAAAACAAAATATTTTATTAATAATGTGCTTTTAAGAAACTCTATAACTTTGTTATAGAGTTTTTTATAAATATTTAATTATAAGTGTTATTAAAATTTATATTTTTAAGTTAATTAATTTAAATTATATTATATATAAATAGTTGTTTAAAAATAATTTTATAATAATATAAGGCTTATATGAAAAAAGATAATAGTATTATTTAGAAATTAGTAGGAATTTAAATATAAATTTTGAATGAATTTATAGAATAATATTATTAGATAAATTTTAATTTTATTTCTATAATTTATATGTGATAAAAAAGATAGCTATTAAAAATGGCTATCTTTTTTTTATGAAATTAATTTAATATTTTATATTTATAGGGAATATTATGTGAAGATATTATAGCTTAATTGAAAAAATAATAAAAAATAAATATGGAAAATATTACTTTGAAAATAAATTGTGATAATAATTGACTGATAGATAAAATAAATATATAATTACTTTACGATTATGATATTCATTATCATTTAAAAAGGAATTGTAATTTAGGAGGAATATATTAATGAAGAAATTAAAATCGTTAATTTTGGTAGCAATATCGGTTATATCAATGGCTACATTTGTTGCATGTGGAAACACAAGTAAAGAAGATAATAAAGAATCAGTAAAAAGGGTTGTGAGTACTTTAAAAGGAGATATTGAAGTACCAACAAACCCTCAAAGAATAGTTGATATATCAGGAAGTAGTGAAGATTTAATAATTTTAGGATATACTCCTGTTGGAACAGCTAATATAGACTCGTATGACACAACTAAGGTTCCAAGTTATATGAGCGATAAATTTAAAGAAACTAAAGTTGTAGGACACTCAATGATGGAAACTATGGATATGGAAGCAATACTTTCTTGCAATCCAGATTTAATTATAATGAGTGAAAGACAAGAAAAAATCTATGATCAGTTAAAAGATATAGCTCCAACAATTATGATAAAAGATTATGCAAATGATTGGAGAAGTAGGTTAACTGATATTGGAAAGTTATTTGAAAAGGAGGATATAGCAAATACATGGCTTTCAAATTATGATAAAAAAGCAGAAGAATTAGGAAAAGAAGTAATAGCTAAAAATGCAAAAGAAACATATTTACCAGTACTTGCTAGCCAAGGGTCATTTTTAGTATTTACTGATGCTGGTATAGGTTCAATATTATATGATGATATGAAGTTATCTAGACCTGAAAATATGCCAAAGCAAGATAATATAACGCTTCCACAAGTTACTATGGAAGGATTAACTAAAATAGATGCTGATAATATTGTTGTAATTGCAGATGAATCAAATAAAAAAGATTTAGATAAAAGTAATGTTTGGTCACAAATAAGAGCAGTGAAAAATGGAAATGTTGTAATGCTTAATACAAGTCCATATTTTACTCAAGTATATAATCCTATAGGAAAAGAATTAATTTTAGAATCAATTAAAGAAGAATTATTAAAATAATTAAGAAGGTGGCAATAATAGAAGCCACCTTCTTAATTATAAGTTTATAAGTATAGTTTAGGAGGCTAAATGAATAAAAAAAGAAAGAGGAAGATAAATACATATAGCTTGATAGTAATAGGAACGATTTTATTGTTACTAGGGCTTTGGATTTCTATATCATTTGGAGCTAAAGAAATAGATTTATTTACAATTTTAAAAAGCATATTCAATAATGGAGATGATGTAAATATAAAAATAATAAGAGATATAAGAATACCTAGGGCTCTTGTATCTGCATTAGTTGGAGGGTTTTTAGCAGTTTCAGGAGCTATAATACAAGGGATAACAAGAAACCCAATAGCAGATCCTTCAGTAATGGGAATTACTCAAGGGGCAACCTTTACTATATCTATGGCTTTTGCTTTACAAATATTAAATCCCAAATTAGTTATAGGAAGTTTTGGACTTATGATATTTGCATTTTTTGGAGCAAGTATAAGTGGAGTTTTAGTTTATTTCATAAGTTCAAGAACAACTAGAAAAGTTAATCCTGTAAAATTAGCCTTATCTGGAACTGCAATAGGAACTTTATTAATATCTTTAGCTGTTGGAGTAGCAATGTATTTTAATTTATCACAACAATTAAGTTTCTGGATATCAGGTGGATTAATTGGGGTAAAATGGGAGAGTGTTTATTTATTAAGCATTATTGGAACTATTGGAGTTTTATTAGCAATGATAATTTCGCCTAAGATTACAATTTTAAGTTTAGGTGAAGAAGTTGCAATAGGTCTTGGTGAAAATACTAATAGAGTAAGATTAATTTCTATTTTTATAGTAATTTTATTAACTGGAGCATCTGTAGCTGTAGCTGGAAATATTATTTTTGTAGGTCTTATAGTTCCACAAATAGTCAAAAAAGTAGTTGGTTCAGATTTTAAATATATAATACCTACTTCTTTAATAGTTGGAGCTGTATTACTTGTATATGGGGACATTATATCAAGAATGATAAATCCACCATATGAAACACCCGTAGGGTCATTAACAGCTTTAATTGGAGCTCCAATATTTATATATTTAATTAGAAAAGGAGAGAGGTAATTAATGAGAAATAAAAAAAATATATTTATATTGTTAATTTTAATAGCTTTAATTTTTGCTACATTTTTAATTAGCTTAAACCTTGGATCTTTTTCTATGAATCCGTTAGAAGTAATAAAAACACTAATAGGACAAGGAAGTAAAAGTCATAATATAGTTATATTTGACATTAGATTACCTAGAATAATAATTGCATTATTAGTTGGAACAGCACTTGCAACAGCAGGTACGTTACTTCAAGGAGTTACTAAAAATGATTTGGCTGATTCAGGAATACTTGGAATAAACTCAGGTGCTGCACTTTTTGTAGTAGTATATATTTTTTTTATGAATGGTAATGTTTATGAAGGTGTAAGTAATTTTACCATATTTACTATGCCAATAGTGGCACTTTCAGGAGCTTTATTTGGGGCATTTTTAATTTACATTTTAGCATGGAAAAATGGAATAAGTTCTTCAAGATTGATTTTAGTAGGAATAGGTATTAACATAACTTTTTCATCAATACTTACTATATTTCAATTAAAATTTACTACACAAGAATTCAATAGAGTAATGGCATGGACACAGGGAAGTATATGGGGTTCAAATTGGAAATATGTTATGGCAATAGCACCATTAATAATTGTATTTATGACTCTTACAATATATAAATCAAGATATTTAGATATATTAAATTTAGGTGATGAAGTTTCAATTAATCTTGGAATAAATGTTGAAAGAGAAAGAGGAAAATTAATTATTTATGCAGTTATATTGGCTGGTGTTGCAACGTCTGTTGCAGGAAGTATATCTTTTTTGGGACTTATATCTCCACATATTGCAAGAAAATTAGTTGGTCCGAATCATAATACACTTATACCAATAGCAGCACTTATTGGAACTTTAATTTTACTAATAGGAGATACAATTTCAAGAAATTTACTAGCACCAATAGAAGTTCCAGTAGGAATTGTAGTAGCTATAATAGGTGTTCCGTATTTTGTTTATTTAATGTTGTCAGAATAATGGAGGAATAAATAAGGATGAATTGTATAAAAACTAAAGATTTAAATATATCTTATGGAAATTTAGATATTGTAAAAAATCTGAATTTAGAAATACCAAGAGGAAAAATAACTACAATTATAGGAGCCAATGGATGTGGAAAATCTACTATTTTAAAAACATTAGGTAGAATAATTAAGCCTAAGAGTGGATTAATATATATAAATGGAAAAGAGATAAATAGTCAAGATTCAAAAGAACTTGCAAAGGCTATGGCTGTATTACCTCAAAGTCCAAAGGCTCCAAATGGGTTAACAGTTGAGGAGTTAATTTCATATGGTAGATTTCCATATCAAAAAGGATTTGGAAAATTAAAAGATGAAGATAAAGAGATAATTAATTGGGCATTAGAAAAAACAAATATATTGGAGTTTAGAGATAGACCTATAGAGACATTATCAGGAGGTCAAAGACAAAGAGCGTGGATTGCAATGGCTTTGGCACAAGAAACTGATATTTTGTTACTTGATGAACCTACAACATATCTTGATTTAGCACATCAATTGGAGATTCTTAAGGTTTTAGAGGAACTTAACAAAAAAGAAGATAGAACTATAGTAATGGTAATACATGAATTAAATAATGCAGCTAGATTTGCAGATTATATGATTGGATTAAGAAAAGGTAAAATAATATGTACAGGTACTTCACATGAAGTTATGACAAAAGAAAATCTTAAAGAACTTTTTAATATTGATGCTGAGATAGTTAACGATCCAAGAAGTGGTAAGCCAGTTTGTATAACTTATGATATGGTATAAAACTATGTATACATAATTAAAGAGGTTTAAGAATGAAAAATTTAGAAAATTTAGCAGAAGAAAAGATTAGCAAATTAATTATTAAATATTCAATTCCAGCTATTTTGAGTATGTTAATAACTTCTCTTTATAACATTGTAGACAGAGTTTTTATTGGATCAATTAATGGTGTTGGAGCATTAGCTATAGCAGGGCTTGGAGTTACAATGCCTATATTTACTTTAATAGTATCATTTGGTGTTTTGATATCAATGGGAGCAACTACAAATATTGCAATAAAACTTGGAGAAGGAAATCATGAAGAAGCAGAAAAATACTTAGGAAATGCAGTACTTTTTTCAGTCATAATTTCAATTTTTATTATGATAATAGGACTAAATTTTATAAATCCTATATTAAATGTATTTGGGGCAAGCTATGATACTATAATTTATGCAAGAGAATATATTAGTGTAATACTTTTAGGGTCAGTTACTTGCATAACTGGATTTACATTAAATAATATTATAAGAGTAGATGGTAATCCAAAATTTGCTGCAAAAACTATGATATTAGGTTGTTTAATAAATATAATATTAGATCCAATATTTATATTTAAGTTTAATATGGGGATAAAAGGAGCGGCTATTGCAACTGTGCTTACTCAAGTTATTATATTCGCTATACTAATATATTATTTTTTAAGTGAAAAATCTACTATTAAAATAAGAAGATATAATTTAAAATTAGATTTTAAAATTATTAGAAAAATTATAATTTTAGGAATCTCACCTTTTATTATGGAACTTGCTACAAGCTTTGTTTCTTTAATAATGAATAATTACTTGAAAATATATGGAGGGGATTTAGCAATTGGTGCTATGACTGCAATTAATTCAATAATATTAATATTTATAATGCCTATTTTTGGAATAAATCAAGGTATTCAAGCTATTATAGGATATAATTATGGAGCAAAAAAATATAAAAGAGTTAAGGATACATTAAAATTATCTATTATATATTCAACAGTTATATCGATAGTAGGATTTTTATTAATTGAAATTTTCCCTAAAGTATTAGTTAGTGTATTTAGTAATGATTCACAGCTTATGGATGTGGCTATAATAGGAATTAGAGTATATTCATTAACGCTTCCTCTTATAGGAATTATACTTATTGGACCAGCGTATTTCCAAGCTATAGGTAAGATTAAGCAGTCAATGTTTTTATCAGTTCTTAGGCAGATTGTAGTATTAATTCCAATATTATTTATATTACCAAGATTTATTGGTTTAAGTGGGGTATGGTTAGCTCAGCCAATTACAGACTTAATAACAACTTTAATTATTGTAGTTTTATTAGTAACAGAATTCAAATTTAATAATAAGCAATAGTAAAAAAAATAATTTTAAGGGATAAAATAATAATATATTTATAGAAAATAAATTAATTTACAGTTTACAATATTTTACATAATAAATTAAATATATATGATAAATAAAAATATAAATAAGAAATATTGGTTAAATATATCTAGATTTTTTAAATCTAGATATATTTTTACAAAAAATTAATAAAAATATAATAAAATGTTGACATAAAAACATTTACATGCTAATATTTGCTATATAATGCAAGAAAATGGTGAAAATACTTATCATTTTTTATTGAGGTAATACCTAAATTAACTTTAAAACTCTTATATTATAATGCTGAAATATTATAAAAATATTTTGGTTTAATTATGGTGTAAGAAATGCTTGATTTAGGTGTTTTTTTATATAAATTTAAGGTTAAAATTTTGTTTTAACAAAGTTAATTATAATAAAAAGGCGTTTAGGGGAGGATTTTATTTATGGCTTTTAGAATGAAAAAGAAAGGGATTATAACAACGGCTGTATTAACAGCAGTATTAGTTGGAAATTTAGGGGGAATAAATGTTTTAGCTAAAGATAAGAGAGATAAGGTTACTGATTTTAAAAATGTTCTTAATGTAACTGCAAATCCAACATCACAAATATATGGATCATATTCAACAAATAAATATAACAATTTCTCAGATATGGGAGCATGGCATGGTTACTATTTACCAACTAAAGATGCTAAAGAGATATATGGTGGTTTCGCAGGTCCAGTAATAATTGGAGAAGAATATCCAACAAATATGTCTAAAACAATTAGTAAAATTATTATAGAAAATACAGAAACAAAAGAAAAATATGATTTAACTAAAGCAAAAAATGTAACTTTTAATTATTATCCAGGAAAATTGGTTCAAATATATGAAATGAAAGATTTTAACTTAACTTTAGAACTTATTTTTGCAAGTAATAGAAGTGCACTTATACAAACAAAAATAGAAAATAAAACAAATAAGGAATTAAACTTAAATTTAAAATGGACAGGAAGTATATTTGGAGAGCTTAATACAGGAAATAAAGTTATAGATTTAAAACAAAGTTTAGAAGCAACAGACAAAGGAGTTCAAGTTAACTTTTCACAATTAAGAGATACATGGAATTTCTTCTCAACTCCAGAAACTAAGTTTACAGTTCAATATGATGGAAATGTAAAAACAGAAGTTGAAGGAAAGAATTATGTAACTACATTAAATGATGAAGTTATAATAAAACCTGAAAAAGAGTTTAAAACTTATTCAACTCAAACATATACTTTTACTAATGAAGAATTAAAAAATGAAAAGAAGAATTTAGACAAATACATAGGGAATGGAGATAAATATTTTGCAGAAAATAATAGTCGTTGGCAAGGATATCTAGATAAAACTTTTGAAGGAGTAGAAAGTACTAATAATCCAGAATATAAAAATGCTACTGTTAAATCAATAGAAACTTTAATTACAAACTGGAGAAGTGCAGCAGGAGCAATTAAACATGATGGTATAGTTCCTTCAATGTCATACAAGTGGTTTATTGGAATGTGGGCATGGGACTCATGGAAACAAGCTGTAGCTACAGCAAAATTTAATGGTAAACTTGCTCAAGATAATATAAAAGCTTTATTTGATTATCAAATTAAAGGAAATGATGATTTAAGACCACAAGATAAAGGAACTATAATAGACGCTATTTTCTACAATAAAGATGAAGCAAGAAATGGTGATGGTGGTAACTGGAATGAAAGAAATTCAAAGCCAGCATTAGCAGCATGGGCAGTTTGGAATGTTTATAAAGAAACTAATGATAAAGCATTTTTAGCAGAAATGTATCCTAAATTAGTTGAATATCATAACTGGTGGTATACAAATAGAGACCATGATAAAAATGGTATAGCAGAATATGGTGGAATGGTACATGATGCACATTGGTTATACGATGAAAATGGAAATATTGTGAAAGATGAAAAAGGAAATCCTAAATTTAATGAAGATGAAGTAATATTAGCAGCTGCTTGGGAAAGTGGTATGGATAATGCTACAAGATTTGATAAAGAAGGAGCAGGCGGAGAAGATGTTGGTGTAAAGGTATTTGAGAATAAAGATAAAAATGGAAAGCTTCTTGGATATTCAATAAATCAAGAATCAGTTGATTTAAATGCATATCTTTATGCAGAAAAAGGATTTTTAAAATCAATAGCAAATGAATTAGGAAAGTCATCTGATGCAAATAAATATGATAAAGAAGCAAAATATGTAAGAGAATATGTAAGTGAAAATATGTTTGATGAGAAAACAGGATTTTTCTATGATCTTCAAATAAGTGAAGATGGAAAGAAGAAAAATATGTTAGATGAAAGAGGAAAAGGAACAGAAGGATGGATTCCTTTATGGGCAAAAATGGCTACTAGAGAGGAAGCAGAAAAAGTTAAAGATAATATGGTCGATCCAGGAAAATTCGATACTTTTGTACCTTTCCCAACAGCATCAAAAGATAATTCAAAATATGACCCAAGTAAATATTGGAGAGGACCAGTATGGCTTGATCAAGCATTATATGGAGTAGAGGCTCTTCAAAATTATGGATATAACAAAGATGCTGAAAGAATGGCTAAAAAGTTATTTAATAATGCAGAAGGATTAATGGGGGATGGACCAATTAGAGAAAATTATAATCCAGAAACAGGAGAAGGTCTTCATACTAAAAACTTTAGTTGGTCAGCATCAGCATATTATTTAATGTATAAGAATACTTTAACTTCAAAAAATACTACATCACAAGAAGCAATAGCAATTCCAACATCAAATAATAATGAAGAAAACAAACCAGAAAATAAACCAGAAAATAAACCAGAAAATAAACCAGAAAATAAACCAGAAAACAAACCAGAAAATAAACCAGAGAATAAGCCAGAAAATAAACCAGAGAATAAGCCAGAGAATAAACCAGAAAATAAGCCAGAAAATAAGCCAGAAAACAAACCAGAGAATAATAAGCCGAATGATGAAGGAAATCAAAATGTAGATAATAGCAAGCCTATGCCAAATACAGGATATAGTTTAGGATTTGCAGGAGTTTTAGCTGCAACTTCTATAGCTGCAGGAATAGGATTAATAAAAAGAAGAAAAAAATAAAAAATTAATTAATAAATAGAGCAATTATATAATTGCTCTATTTATTTTGTTATATTAATGTTACGCTCAGGTATTTTATAATCTAAAAGTTCTTCAATTTTTTTAAAATTACCTTCATGTCTTGGAACTACAAACATGCAAGTATAGCCATCTTCTCCAGCTCTACCAGTTCTTCCAATTCTATGAATATAACTTTCAGGGGTTTCAGGCACATCATAATTATAGATATGAGTAACTCCAGTTATGTCTATTCCTCTAGCTGCAACATCAGTTGCTATTAAATATTGAATATCAGCATTTCTAAAAGATTTTATTGTTCTTTCACGCTTAGATTGAGGAATATCACTATGTATTTTTTTGCAGTTAAATCCTTTTTTATGCATAGCTTCCTCTAAATCATCAACTCTTCTTTTAGTTCTACAAAATATTATAGCCATAAAAGGATTATCTTCTTTTAAAACTTCACATAAAGAATCTTGCTTCCATCTATCTGTTGTAAAAACAACATTTTGTTTGATTTTATCAACAGTTATATTTTCTTCTTTAATTTCAACTAAAACAGGATCGTTCATGTATCTATAAGCAAGTTTTTTTACTTTAGAATCTAGAGTTGCTGAAAAACAAAGAGTTTGACGTTTTTTTGGAACAAACTTCATAATTTCATCTATTTCATTTTTAAAACCCATAAAAAGAATTTGATCTGCTTCATCTATAACTATTGATTTAAGTTTACTTAAGTTTATAGTTTTTCTTTTTATATGATCTATTAATCTACCAGGAGTTGCAACTATTAAATGAACAGTATTTTTAAGTTTTTTTATTTGAGATGAAACATCTTTTCCACCATAAGCTGCAAGAATATTAATTGTATTATTTACATTAAGTTTATTTGCTTCTTCAGTTATTTGTATAGCAAGTTCTCTAGTTGGAGATATAATAAGAACTTGAGTAAAATTATCTTTATTTGATATAGATTGAAATAATGGTAATAAAAAGGCTAAAGTTTTTCCAGTACCAGTTTTAGCTTCACCAATTACATCCTTTTTGTTTAAAATATAAGGTATGCATTCTAATTGTATTGGTGTTGGTTTTTTAATACCATTTTTATTTAAAGTTTTAACTATATTATTATTTATTCCTAAATTATTAAAATTCATTAATTATTATCCTTTCAATAAAAAATATAAAAATGGAGCTTGGTATCCGGCGAAAGACAACCAAGCTCCACAATTAATTAGCACTTTACGTACCAACTGCTAGATAATCATATCATTTAAATTAAAATGAGTCAACAAGATATATAAATAATATAAATGGAAAATATACAAAATATAAAATTATTGCTATAATTTTTAATAATATTAAAATACTATGAGAGGAGATGAGAATTAAATGAGATTAATTTTAAAGTATTTAAAAAGGTATAAAGGATTAATTATTTTAAATGTATTATCGGTATTTGGATTTGCATTAGTAGAACTTGGGATACCAACTATAATGGCAAAAATTATAGATGTTGGTATTGTTTATAATGATATTCCCTATATAAGAAAAATGGGAATTATTATTGTTGTCATATCAATAATAGGATCTATTGGAACCATTATTTTAGGATATTGTTCCTCAAAAATTTCAACTAGTATAACTAGAGATATTAGAAATGATATATTTTGTAAAGTACAAGAATTTTCCCATAGTGAATATGATAAATTTGGAATATCTTCTATGATTACTAGAACTACTAATGATGCATTTCAATTACAACAATTTATAAATACTGTTTTAAGAACAGCATTAATCACACCAGTAATGTTTACTATAAGTTTAATAATGATAATAAAAACAAGTCTATCATTATCTTTAGTATTAGCTATAACAATTCCATTTATAATAGCAGGAGTAGTTATTATAGCCAAAGTATCTCATCCTATGTCAAAAAGGCAACAAAAAGGTTTGGATAAATTAAATAGAATCTCCAGAGAAAATTTAACAGGTATAAGGGTTATAAGAGCCTTTGGAAATGAAGATCATGAAACAGAAAGATTTAAAGATACAAATGAAAATTATGCTGATGTTTCAAAAAAATTAAATAAACTTATGTCAAGTGCTCAACCTACTTTTTTCTTATTACTTAATCTAGCTATAATTGCAATATTTTGGATTTCAAGTAAGATGATTAATACTGGGTCTTTAGAAGTTGGGCAATTAGTTGCATTTATTGAATATTTATTTCATGCAATGTTTTCAATTATGTTGTTTTCTTTAGTTTTTGTAATGTATCCAAGAGCTGAGGTATCAGCAAATAGAATACAGGAATTATTAGATGAACAACCGTTAATTAAAAATCCTATAAATGGAATAAAAAATGTGAAAGATGAAGGAAAAATAGAATTTGAAAATGTTACCTTCACATATCCTTATGGGGAAGAACCAGTACTTAAAAATATATCATTTACTGCTAATAAAGGTGAAACAATAGCTTTTATAGGTAGTACAGGAAGCGGTAAAAGTACACTTATAAATTTAATTCCTAGATTTTATGACGTTACTGAAGGAAATATAAAAATTGATGGAGTAGATGTTAGAGATTATGATTTGAAATTTCTTAGAAGTAAAATTGGATTTATTCCACAAAAAACATTATTGTTTACAGGCAGCATAGGTAAAAATATAAAGTTTGGTAAAAAAGATGCAAATAAGAATGAATTAATTCATTCTGCAAAAGTATCACAAGCATATGATTTTATAGTTAAAAAGCCTAATAGCTTTGATGAAGAGATAAGTGAAGGTGGAGCAAATGTGTCAGGTGGACAAAAACAAAGATTATCTATAGCAAGAGCTATAGTTAGAAAACCAGAAATTTATATTTTTGATGATAGTTTTTCAGCACTTGATTTTAAGACAGATGCTATATTAAGAGCTAAACTTAAAGAAGAAACTCATGATTCAATTGTTTTAATAGTTGCGCAAAGAATTAGTTCAATTCTTGATGCTGATAAAATAATTGTATTAAATGAAGGTGAAGTTGTAGGAGAAGGAACTCATAAGGAATTACTTAAATCTTGTGAAATTTATTATGAGATTGCTACATCACAACTTACAAAGGAGGAATTAGAAGATGAATAGATTAAAAAATATAAAAACTACTTTTAAGAAAATTTCTCCTTATATAAAACCATATAAAATAGGATTTTTATTGTCTATATTTTTTATAGTTTTAGCAGCAATTATAAGTTCATTATCTCCAATTATTGAAGGGCTTATAATTACTAAACTTACAGAAGATGTAATTGCTATTTCAAAAGGAATAGTAGGTGCAGGTGTAGATTTTACTTATATTACTAAAATTTTAATTATTTTAGCAATATTTTACGTTTCTTATACACTTTTAATTTATGCTTCAAATTTTTTATTAACAAATGCAATTCAAAATACAATTAGAGATTTGAGAAATTCTCTTTTAAATAAAATTAAAAGATTACCAATAAGCTATTTTGATAAAAATAGTTATGGAGACATTTTAAGTCGTATATCTAATGATGTTGATACAATATCAAATGCACTTCAGCAAAGCTTTAGTCAAGTTGTAAATTCAATACTTGCAGTAACTTTAGCAGTAGTTATGATGTTTACTATCAATATTACTATGGCAATACTTGCAACACTTATTATTCCTATAAGTTATTTAGTTTCAAGATTTATAGTAGGTAAGTCTCAAAGTTTATTTAAAAAGCAACAAAATGCTTTAGGAAAATTAAATGGAAGCGTGCAAGAGATGTATACTGGATTTAATGAAATAAAGTTATATGGAAAACAAGATGATGCAATTAAAGAATTTAAAGAAATAAATGAGGAACTTTGTACAAATGGATTTAAAGCACAGTTTGTATCAGGACTTATGTCCCCATTAGTATCATTAGTAACTTATTTAGGAATTGCAGTTATGGCATTTATAGGACCTATTTATGCAATCAAAGGCATAATTACAGTTGGTAACCTTCAAGCATTTATTCGTTATATATGGCAAATAAATCAGCCACTTTCACAAATAACTCAATTATCTTCAAGTATACAATCAGCTTTTGCAGCTGTAGACCGTGTACTTGAAATATTAGATGAAAAAGAAGAAACACCTGACCTTGTAAACTCTGCAAAAATTAAAAATTTACGTGGAGATGTTACTTTTGAGCATGTTAAGTTTGGATATAGCGAAGATAAAATTTTAATAAAGGATTTAAATGCTAAAGTAAAGAGTGGGCAAATGGTTGCAATAGTAGGTCCAACTGGAGCTGGAAAGACAACTTTAATAAATTTACTTATGAGATTTTATGATGTTAATGGTGGGTCAATAAAAATAGATGGTGTTGATATTAGAGATATGAAACGTAAAGATTTACGTTCAATATTTGGAATGGTTCTTCAAGATACATGGCTTTTTAATGGAACAATATATGATAATATTGAGTATGGTAGGTTTGGAGCAACTAAAGAAGATATAGTGAATGCTTGTAAAATTGCAAATGTACATCACTTTATTAAAACTTTACCTGACGGATACAATATGTTTTTAAATGAAGAAGCATCAAATATATCTCAAGGTGAAAAACAACTTTTAACTATTGCAAGAGCTATAATAAAGGATCCAGCAATACTTATATTAGATGAAGCTACAAGTTCAGTAGACACAAGACTTGAACTTTTACTTCAAAAAGCTATGCAAAATATAATGAAAGGTAGAACAAGTTTTGTTATTGCGCATAGATTGTCTACAATACGTAATGCAGATTTAATATTAGTTATTAATGATGGGAATATTATAGAACAAGGAAATCATGAAGAACTAATGTCAAAAAAAGGATTTTATGAAAAACTTTATAATAGCCAATTTGCAAATAAATAGATCTAAATTAAGTATAAATTATAAATAATAAAAATAAAGGTTGTTATATATACAATACTGTGTTATTATTAATGAGTAGCAAAAATGCTAACAACAAGAAAAGTTTCTCTTGGGTATATAATTTCTCTTAAATTAATTAGAGGTTATTATCAATTTGAATCTTTTAATTTAGGAGGATTTATTATGACAGATAAAGTAATAAAATGTAGAGATTGTGGCGAAGAATTCGTATTTTCAGTAGGAGAACAAGAATTCTACAAAGAAAAAGGATTCACTAATGAGCCAGTAAGATGTCCAGCTTGTAGAAGAGCTAAAAAAGAACAAAATAGAAGATAATTTTAGATTGTTATAAAGCTGTAGTTTAAACTACAGCTTTTTTTAGTTTAAAGGAAATATAATAATAAATTTACATTAAACTAAAATACTCTTATAAATTTTGATATTAATTATTTATTTTATTTTTAATTTAATAAATAAAAGGAAAAAATATATATAAATGGTATTTTATAATTGTTAAAATTAAAAAAATAAAGTTTTTATTCTAAACTATATTAATAATGTATATACAAAATAATTAAATTATAAATTATTTTTTAAAAGAACTATGTTAAATGGTTCTTTTTATTTTTGAAAAAGTAATATAAAGTGGTATATTTTTTTATATAACTAATGCATTAAAGAGAAAAGGTGGATGATGTATGAAAGAGGGGAACAGTAAGAGAAGTTTAGATAAGGTTTTTAGTTTTGCAATATTAATTTTATGGTGTGTAATAGCATTAGTTTTAGTATTTAATTCTCCATCACTAACTAAGTTAGTTACTGCTAAAGGGGGAATTCAATTACCTAACGATTATTCTTCAAAAATTTCAAGTATATTAAAAAATAATGATAAGTTTAATAGTAATGATAGTTATATAGCTATTTTTCATTCAAATAATGGCATAAATGAAGTTGATAAAGAAAATATTAAAAATACTATTGAAACTTTAAAGCGTGATAAAGATAGTATTTATATAAAAAGTATAGTAAATAGCTTTGATACACCAGAATTAAAATCACAGTTAGTATCAGATAATGATAAAACTATAATGGCATTAATAACAATAGACCCTAAAGGTGCTCAAACAAAAGAAATAAAAAATGTTATAGATAGTAAGTTAAATACGCCTGGAGTTTCTACATATCTTACAGGAGAAAAGTTAATAGAATCAGATGTTAATTTAGCAGCTCAAAGTGGGCTTAATAAAACTCAAAATATAACAGTAGTATTTATATTTATTGTTCTTATATTATTATTTAGGTCAATAGTTACGCCATTTATTCCTTTATTAACAGTAGGAATAAGTTATTTAGTTGCTCAATCTATTGTTGCAATATTAGCTAATAAATATAATTTTCCACTTTCAAATTATACACAAATATTTATGATATGTATTATGTTTGGAATAGGAACAGATTACTCTATATTGCTTTTAAATAGATTTAAATCAGAAATAGCTCAGGGTAAAAATAAATATGAAGCTGTAAAAATTACATATAAAACAGCAGGAAAAACTGTATTATCAAGTGCTATACCTGTATTTGTAGTTTTTGCATCACTTAATTTTATTGAATTTAATCTTTATAGAAGTGCTGTAGCAGTTGCAATTGGAATAGTATTTTTAATAATTGCATTATTTACTATATTTCCATCAGTTATGATTATTTTAGGTAAAAATATATTTTGGCCTGTTAAAAAGAAAATTTCAGTTGAAGAAAATAAATTATGGGGTAAACTTGGAAATTTTGCTTTTAGTAAGCCAATGCCAACTTTAATAGTTATATTAGTAATAACTGTTATACCAATATTATTTAATAATTGGAATGAATCTTTTAATAATTTAAATGAGATAGGAGATACGTATTCAGCTAAAGAAGGATTTAATATTGTAGCTGATGATTTTGGAATAGGTAAAGCATCACCTGTATCAATTTATATTGAAAATGATGATAATATGAAAAAGCCAGAATATATTGCTTTAATAGAAAAAATATCAAATGATATAGAAAATTCAAATAAGGGTATTACTTCAGTACTAAGTGTTACAAGACCAACAGGAACTAGACTTGATGAAATATATGTTAATAATCAAGCTGGGGATGTATATAAAGGAGTAAATAAGGCAAACGGTGGATTAAATGAGATTAAAGATGGACTAAATAAAGCAGGAAATAAAATAAATAGTTCAAAGCCAAAGCTTAAAGGGGCAGAGGAAGGAACAGAAAGATTGCAAGATGGTACACTTAAAACTAAAAAAGGTGTAGATGAACTTCAAAAAGCATTAAATGAGTTAGTAGATAGTATTAATTTGGAGCATAACGGTGCAACAGAACTTAAAGATGGAGTAGATAGTGCAAAAAATAAATTAGATAGTTTAAAGTTTAGTAAAGTAGAAATTGAAAATGCTTATAATGATATAACAGGTAAGGCAAGTGAAATATTAAATAAAGTAAGCAAATTTAATAATTTAATTAATGATAAAGATTTAGTAAATGTTGATAGTAGAGAAATAAAAGATGCTATATCATCAGTAAAAGATAATTTAAATGAATATTTAAAAACACACCCTGAAGCTAAAAAAGATAAAAATTTTCAAAAATTTAAAGGTGATTTAGATAGTTTAGATGGTAATGCAAATAATATTCAAGGAAAAGTAAATGATGATTTATTAAATAAAGTAAAAGATTTAAATGGAGACATTAAGTATTTAAACAATTGTTTAAATGAATTAAATAGTAAAAAAACTGAAATAATGAAAGATTTAAATAATTTTAATTCAGGAATAGAGAAGGTTGAAAATGGGTTAACTGCATTAGATTCAGGACTTTCAAAATCACTAAAAGGAGGGCAAGAAATATCAGGAAAAGTACCTGAAATATCAGATGCATTAACTAAAATAGAAGCTGGACAAGAACGAATTGAAAATGGATTTAAAGAATTTAGTTCACAAATAAATGAATTATCAGATGGATTAAAAACTGGTTCAAATGGTATTCAAGAAATTCAAGATGGACTTAGATATGCAAATGGATTTATTAATGATTGGTCTAATCTTTCATATAATCTTTCAGGAATTTGTGTTCCAGTAGAAATATTTAGTAATAGTAAATTTAAACAATCATTAAATCAATATATGAGTGAAGATGGAAACCTTGCAGTTATTAATGTAATAACAACTAAAAATCCATATTCAAATTATGCTGTTTCAGAAATCCCAATTCTTGAAAATGTAGTTAAAGATAGTGTAAAAGGAACACATCTTGAAAATGCAAATATTGGAGTTGGTGGAATAGCAAGTACGACTTATGAAACTAAGATGATGGCACAAAAAGATTATGATAAAGCATTAATTTTTGTAATAATTGGGGTATCTATAGCATTAGTTATAATTTTAAGATCATTAGTAATGCCAATATATTTAATGGCATCACTTATATTAACTTATTTTACCTCAATAAGTATAATTCAGTTTGTTGTTGAAAAAATAATGGGATATCCAGGTATATCATGGATAACATCATTTTTTGGATTTGTAGTTTTAATGGCACTTGGTATAGATTATTCTATATTTATAATGACAAGATTTAATCAAGATGAAAATAGTGATATGAAAACCCGTATAGTTACAACAATGAGGTTAATGGGAGGGGTAATACTTTCAGCAGTAATTATTTTAAGTGGAACATTTGCAGCATTAATTCCTTCAGGGGTATTATCACTTGTTGAAATATCAATGGTTGTATTAACAGGAATAGTACTTTATGTTGTAATTATATTACCATTATTTATTCCAGCTATGGTTAAAATATTTGGTAAAGCAAATTGGTGGCCATTTAAAGTTATAATAGAAAAATCTAATAATAATGAAAAAACTAATTAATTTATAAAAGCAAAGTCTAAATTATAGGCTTTGCTTTTTTTATGATAAATAATTAATTGTTAATATAAACTTTGAATTTTTGATATAATGTATATTAAACGGCTAAAATTTAATACGAATGAGAGGGATAAATTATGTTAAAAGAATTTATAAAATATTATAAGCCCTATAAGAAGTTATTTATATTAGATTTATTTGCAGCATTTACAGTATCGTTGTGTGATTTGGTATATCCTATGATAACAAGAAACATAATGGATGATGTTGTTCCTAATAAAAATTTTAGAATGCTTGTAATATTTGGTGTGGCATTATTACTAATATTTATACTTAAAGCAGGATTAAATTACTTTATGCAATATTGGGGTCATGTTGTAGGGGTTAGAATGCAAGCAGATATGCGAAAAAAAGTATTTATACATCTTCAAAAACTTCCAAACTCATATTTTAGTAACAACAAAACTGGTGTTATAATGTCTAGAATAATAAATGATCTTATGGACATATCAGAACTTGCACATCATGGTCCAGAAGATTTATTTATATCTTTAGTAATTATATTAGGATCTTTCTTTATATTACTAGGAATAAATATTCCACTTACAATAATAGTTTTTTCTATACTTCCATTTATAATTTTATTTGCAATAACTCAAAGAAAAAGAATGAGTAGAGCTTTTAAGGAAACTAGAGTTAAAATTGGTGAAGTAAATGCTACTTTAGAAAATAGTATAGCAGGAATTAGAGTTACTAAATCTTTTTGTAATGAAGAAGAAGAATTGAAAAAGATGGAAGAATCCAATAATATATTTAAAAAAGCTAGAGAAAAAGCATATAGAGTAATGGCTGGTTATTTTTCAGGTATGTTTTTTGGAACTGACTTTTTAGAATTAGTTGTTTTAATAGTTGCAGGATATTTTACTTATATGGATTATATTACTTTAGGAGATTTTGCAGCATATTTACTTTACGTAAAAATGTTTATGCAGCCTATTAGAAAACTAATAAACTTTACAGAGCAATATCAAAATGGTATGACTGGTTTTGAAAGATTTATGGAAATAATAAATCAAGAAACAGAAAAAGAAAGTGAAAACCCAATAGAGCTTAAAGATGTAAAAGGAGATATTGAAATAGAAAATTTATCTTTTACCTATGAAGATAATAATGAAGTGCTTAATAATATTAATTTAAAAATAGATGCAGGAAAAACAGTAGCACTTGTTGGGCCATCTGGTGGTGGAAAAACAACTTTATGTAGTCTTATACCAAGATTTTTTGAATTTGAAGATGGGGATATAAAAATAGATGGAACAAGTATTAAAGATGTTAGCTTAAATTCACTTAGAAATAATATTGGAGTTGTAGCACAAGATGTATTTTTATTTACAGGTACAGTAAAAGAAAATATAACGATAGGAGATAGGAATGCTACAGATGAAGAAATTATAGAGGCTTGTAAAAAAGCTAAGATACATGATTTTATAATGTCTCTTCCAAATGGATATGATACTTATATAGGAGAAAGAGGAGTTAAGCTATCTGGAGGTCAAAAGCAAAGAGTATCAATAGCTAGAATATTTTTGAAGAATCCACCTATTATGATTTTAGATGAAGCTACATCAGCTCTTGATAATGTAACAGAGAAAGAAATACAAAAATCATTAGAGGAATTAAGTAAAGATAGAACAAATTTAGTTGTAGCTCATAGATTGTCAACAGTAAAAAATGCAGATGAAATAGTTGTTTTAACAGAGAATGGAATAGAAGAAAGAGGAACACATAAAGAACTTATAGAAAAAGGTGGAGTGTATTCTAAACTTCATAGAAAATAAATAATGGTAGAAATCTTTTTAAATTAATTTAAATATTAAGGTTATATTTCAAAAAGATTTCTACTTTTTTTATTATATAAAAATATATAAATACGAATATTGACTAATGAATATAAGTGTAATATTATGTATATATACGAAATATAATATAAAAAATATAAAAAAATATCGTATAATATCGCAAATAAGGTTCGATAGTTTCTACCAGATCACCGTAAATGGTCTGACTACGATTTTTCTAAAGATTATATGGACAATCCTTTAGATTAATCAAAGCTTAAAAAGATTTCAAAAACTAAAGGAGGAAATATTAAAGATGAACTTTATATCAAAATTTTTCAAGTTTGAAAAAAGAAATGCTACTTTAAAAGGGGAATTAATTGGAGGGATAACAACATTTATAACAATGTCATATGTTTTATTTGTTATACCAGATATATTAAGTACAACAGGAATGGATAAAAATAGTGTTTTTGTTGCAACAGCATTAGCCGCAGCATTTGGAACACTAATAATGGGGATATATGCAAACTTTCCAATGGCACTTGCACCAGGCATGGGACTAAATGCTTTCTTTGCTTTTACTGTTTGTGGAGAGATGGGAATCTCATGGCAAGTTGCTCTTTCAGGAATTTTAGTTTCAGGAATAATTTTTGTAATAATTTCAGTATCAGGACTTAGAGAGCTTATTATAAAAGCAATACCTCAAAATTTAAAATCAGCAGTTACAGCTGGAATAGGATTATTTATAGCATTTATAGGTTTTAAAGGTGCAGGAATAGTAGTACAAAATGATGCTACTTTTGTTTCAATAGGTAATTTAACAAGTCCTAAAGTATTACTTGCTATATTTGGACTTTTATTAACAGGAGCATTAATGGCAAGAAAAGTTAAAGTTGCAATTTTTGTTGGAATGATATGTACAGTAATAGTTGGAATAATATCAGGGCTTATAGATACTCCAAGTAGAGTAATTTCATCAGTACCATCAATAGCACCTACTTTTGGATATGCACTTTCAAATATAAAAGAAGTTTTTACACCACAAATGCTTATGGTTGTTTTTACAATGTTATTTATGGATTTCTTTGATACTGCAGGGACTTTAGTAGCAGTTGGAGCAAAGGTTGGACTTGTTAAAGAAGATGGATCTATAGAAAATGGCTCTAGGGCTTTAGTTGCTGATTCAATTGCAACATGTGTTGGTTCTATATTTGGAACAACTAATACAACATCATATATTGAATCATTATCAGGTGCTTCTGTAGGAGCTAAAACTGGATTTTCAAGCGTTGTTGTAGGAGGAATGTTTTTATTATCAACATTCTTCTCACCACTTCTTTCAGTAGTAACTTCTGAAGTTACGGCACCAGCTCTTATAATTGTTGGATCACTTATGTGCGCTTCATTAGCTGATATTAATTGGAAAGAACCAGAAATTGCAATTCCAGCATTTTTAACAGTTATATTAATGCCTTTATCATATAGTATAGCTATAGGAATTGCTTTTGGATTTTGTGCTTATGTTGTATTAATGGTTTTAAAAGGTAACTTTAAATCTGTTCATCCTATAATGTATACTTTAGCAGGTTTATTTACATTTTATTTTATATTTGGACTATCTTAATTGATGCGATTAAATTTAATATAAAATTATGACTTTTATAAGGAAGCTATTAAAAATAGTTTCCTTTGATTTTTATTAAATTTACTAATAAAGAAATTTTAACTAAATAGTAATTGGCAAAATAGGAAAATACGAATATAATTAAATATGTTTTTATATATTAAAATTAAAATATTTTAAATTGTTTAAAATATATTTTTTAATATTATAATGCATTTTAATATTATTAAGTCAATTTTTAAGTAATAACATTAAAATAATTAAATTTATTATTTAAAAATTGATTAAATTGTAAATAAAAATTTAATATAGCGTTACTGTATTAAAAAAGGACAACCTTTGAAGAAAAATTTTGGTATAGTATTATAGGGAGGAATTGTTAATATGGAAAAAGATAGCGATAAAGGAAGTAGAAAAATGAGAAGGGATATTAATCGTAAAAAAACTATAATAGGAATTATAATTTCTATATCTATTTTACTTGCTATATATTTAGGAATGTCCATGTATTTTATTAATCATTTTTATTTTGGTTCATCTGTTAATTCAATAAGTATATCAGGATGTACTGTGGAAGAAGCTAATAAGAAAATTGAAGATAAAATCGGAAATTATAAATTAGAATTAGAAGGCAGAGATGGAGCTAATGAAGTAATAACTTCAAAAGAAATAGGATTAAAATATGATGCAGCTCAAACAGTTAAAGAGCTAAAAGAAGAACAAAGCCCTTTTAAATGGATTATAAAAATATTTAGTAATAAAGATACTGAAATAGATCTTTTAGCATCATATGATAAAAATCTTTTAAAGAAAACTATAAATAAGATGGTTTATTTTAATAAGAATAAAATTGTTAATCCTAAAAATGCTAGTTTTAAATATACTGATGGAAAGTATGAAATAGTAAAAGAAGTCTATGGTAATAAGGTTAATAAAGAAAAATTGTATAATGTAATAGTAGATGCAATTCATAATGGACAAAAAAGTGTAAACTTAGATAAAGCAAATTGTTATGATAACCCTAAATATTTAGCTGATTCAAAGAAGGTTATAGAAGCTAAGGATAAATTAGATAAATATGTATCTTCAGATATAACATACACTATAGGAGATAATAAAATAAATTTAAATGGTTCTATAATTCATAATTGGGTTAATGTAGATAAAGATATGAATGTTGTAATTGATGATCAAGCAGTTTCAAATTATGTAAATGGGTTAGCTAATGAATATAATACAGTTGGAAAAACAAGAGAATTTAAAACTTCATTAGGAACTGTTGTAAAAGTAAGTGGTGGATCTTATGGATGGAAAATAAATGTGCCACAAGAAGTTCAAACATTAATTTCAGAAATAAAAGAAGGTGCAAAGGTTACAAGAAAACCAGTATACTCTCAAACTTCTTTATCTTATGGAACTAATGATATAGGAAATACATATGTTGAAGTTAATTTAGATAAACAACATGTTTGGTATTATAAAGATGGAGCTCTTATTACAGAAGGTGATATTGTTACAGGTAATGCAAGTAGAAATTGGGCAACACCACCAGGAGTATATTATTTAAACTATAAAGAAAAAGATGCAACATTAAAAGGTGAAGATTATAAAACACCAGTTAAGTTTTGGATGCCATTTAATGGAGGGATAGGACTTCATGATGCGTGGTGGAGAAATAAGTTTGGTGGAAATATATATCAAAATCAAGGTTCACATGGTTGTGTAAATTTACCACCTCCAGTTGCAGAATCAATATTTAATAATATAACATCAGGAACACCTATTGTTTGTTATAAGTAAGTAAAATACGAGTGAATTTATTCACTCGTATTTTTATTTAATTTATATGTTGACTTTGAAAGCCTTCACGTTTTACAGAACGTTTCTTTTGAGTTCTGTTGTGATTTTTTCCTTCTTCACTAGTAAGGGGAGTTTGACAATTACATTTTGGCATTCTTGAAGCTTTTTTATCTGGTTGACTATCTTTTGGCATAATATCACCTCCACAAATAATTCAGTATTAGTATGCCTTAAAATCACAAAATATAAATAGTTAATATTATAATATAAAGGAAAAAATATTTTAAGGAGTAAGTTTATGAAAAATCCTGTTGAAATATATAATTCTCTTGATTTTAAAAATTTTAATATTGATATGTTAAAGTTTGTTAATGAAAATAATATAAAAAGTGATACTGGATATTTAATTACAACATCATTAAAAACAAAGTATACTTATATATTTAAAGAGGATGGTGGTAAATGGGAACAAATTTATAAATGGAGATGTACGGTTGGAAAAAAGACTACACCAACAATAAAAGGATATTTTTATATAACAGGCAGAAAACCTTACTTTGGAACTACTCAGTATAGGGCTAAGTATGCAACTAGATTTATAGGAAGATATTATTATCATTCAATTTTATATGATAGTACAGGCAAGTATGTAATAGATTCTAGACTTGGAATGGAAATTAGTCACGGATGTATAAGGCTTTTAACTCAAAATGCTAAATGGATATATGATAATATACCAAATTCAACACCTGTTATTATTGCGTAAGACAAGTATTAATAATAAATATGATACTATTAATTTTTTTTGTGTATTAAATAAAGAAATCAAAAGAGATATATTTGGAGAGAAAAAATGAAAGATTATAATATTATGATTTTTAATTTTAAAAGTAAATTTAAAATTTAATATTAAAAATAAGAAAATATTAATGGTATCTATAAAAAATAGATACCATTTTATAATTTTAATTTATATAAGCTAGCTTATATATTAAAAATCTTTCTCTTGAATCAGTTTTAAAGCTTTCAAGTCGTATTTCTTTATATAACATAAAAAATGTATAATTTTCTAAAAAGAAAATATAATCATCTGATGGATAAAATAATATAAGTTCTATAGCTCTTTTATATTCATAAACTGATTCTAAAATATTATCTAAAACTTTCATAAATATTTGAATAGAAAATGGATTAAAAAAATAAAATTTATTATCTTCTTTATTAATTTTATATTCTTCAGCTAAAATACAAGAAAAATTAATTTTACATTGATCCTTATTATATTTTTCAAGAAAATGTTCTTTATTAATTAAAGCTTGCTTATAAAAGTAATGATTCATTTCAATTCCTGTAACTTTAGAATTAAATAAATAACTTATAAAAAAATTAAGCCTTCCCATACCACATCCAAAATCAATTATTGAATCACTTTCTTTTAATTTATAATGTTTAAATAATTCGTTTAATGCCGAATATTCAGTAGGTTCGTATCTGTTATAGTGTATTGATGTTTCATCTAAATCTTGCTTTTTATTAGTTTTTATATTTAGTAATTCTTCATAATATTGTTCATTCATTAAAATACCTCTTATGTTTTTTATACATAAAAATAATATTATTAAATATTAATATAGTCAATTACAGAAAAGATATATAAAATAAAAGATTTTGATTGCTTAGTTATTTAAGATTTTTATATTGTATAGAATAAAAGTATTTCTAAATAATTTCATATATTTGTATAATTTAAAATGCTTTAAGATAGATTAATTTGGAGATGATAAAAATTAGTTATGTAGTGTTTAAGGAACTATTTAAAAGGTATAAAGGGAAAAAATTTAATACTTTGGAAAATATCAATTTAGAAATTAGTAAAGGAGAATTTGTTGTAATAGTTGGTCCAAGTGGTAGTGGAAAGTCTACTCTTTTAGAAATAATTTGTGGATTTGAAGAAGTTACAAGTGGAATTATAGAACTAGATGGCAAAGTTATAAATGATATTGAACCAAAGGATAGAAATATATCAATGGTTTTTCAAAACTATGCTTTATTACCACATTTAACAGCATATGAAAATATTGCATTTGGAATGAAAATAAGAAAAGTTGATAAAAAAGAAATTCATAATAAAGTTATGTGGGCTGCTAGTATATTAAATCTTCAAGATTGCTTAAATGCTAAACCTAAAAACTTATCTGGTGGTCAAAGACAGAGAATAGCATTAGCACGTGCCATTGTTAGAGAACCTAAATTATTTTTAATGGATGAGCCTTTATCTAATTTAGATTCAAAACTTAGAAATCAAACATCAAATGAAATAACAACATTACATAAAAAAATAAATGCAACAACTATATATGTAACTCATGATCAAGTGGAAGCCTTAACTATGGCAGACAAAATTGTCATTTTAAATGATGGAGTTATTCAACAAATAGGAAGTCCAAAAGAAATTTATAAAAATCCAAATAATATATTTGTAGCACAATTTATAGGAAAACCCGAAATTAATTTGTTTGATTTAGAAATTAAAAAGGATGAGTTAATTATTGAAGGGACAATAAAACTAAAAAAGAATGATTTATTAAATAATATAGATGAGGGTAAGTATATCTTAGGAGTTAGGTCAGAAAATATAAAAATTAATTTAAATAGTGGAAATATAAAAGCAAAAGTTGAAAAAATAGAATACTTAGGTAGCGAATATATTGTTTATTTAAATTATTTAAATAAGAAATTTACTAGTAAGGTAATTAATTTAGAAAATATTAATTTAAATGATGAATTATATATTAGTTTTGATTTAAATGAAGCTAATATTTTTAATAAAAATAACAAAAGAAATATGAGGGGAGAATGAAATGAGAAAAAAATTACTTAGTATTTTAATATTATTACCACTTGTTCTTACTGGATGTGGAACAGAGAAAAAAGAAGCAGCAGGAAAGATTGGAGGAACTATAACAGTTGTAACTGATAGAACTGATGCTGATAAGTTATTCGAGGATATAGAAACAAAATTTAAAGAAAAATATCCAGAAGTTGAAGATGTAGTATTTGAATCATCAAATGATTACACAAATTATATTACAACAAGAATGAACACTAAAAACTATGGTGATGTCTTATTTGTACCGTTTAGTATGAATGCAACTCCAGAGGAATATGAAAATTATTTTGAACCATTAGGAAATGTTAAGGATTTAGAAGAAAAATATATAGATGTTACAGAAGCTGATTATAATGGAGTATCTTATGGACTTCCAGCTGCATTAAATTCATTAGGTATAATTTATAATGAAAATGTTTTAAAGAAAGCTGGAGTAGAAAAAATGCCTACATCTTTAGAAGAAATGATAGAAGCTTGTGAAAAAATAAAAAAGAATACTGATGCTATACCATTTTATACAAACTATAACAATACTTTAGGTGTATGGGGTGGAGCATTAACTTCATATGGTGGAGAGCAATATAGATCAGAAATGCTTAAAAAAGGAACAGCATTTAAGGAAGGACAGCCTATAAGAGAAGTTATGGATTTATTTTATAATTTATCCTCAAAAGGATTAACAGAAAAGGATCCTATAACTGGAGATTACGGAAAGTCAATGCAATTGCTTGCTGATGGGAAAGTGGCAATGTTTATGATGGGATCTCAAGAGGTGCCAGATATACAAAAGTTAGCTAAAGGTGACAATAAAGAAGCAATAAAAATAGCTCCATTTCCAGTAAAATTTAATGGACAAACAAGCATACCATTTGGGGCGCCAGCAGTTGTTGGAATAAATAAAAATAGTGAAAATAAAGAAACTGCAAAAGCATTTTTAGAATTCTTTATTTCAAATGAAAGTGGTTATGCAAAAGAATTTGGTGGAATGAGCCCAGATAAAAATAGTTTAAGTGCTGATCAAAAGAAAATGTTTGAAGAAAATAATATAATACTTACAGTTCCAAAGGAAACACCAGAAACAGATAAATTATATAGCGATATAGCTAATGAAGTTGGTGTTGGAAGACTTAATGACGTTCTTCAAAATACTATAAATATAGGCTTATATCCAAATCAAAATAAAAGTTATAATGATTATATAAAAGAATTAGAAAATAAGTGGGAAAAAGCAGTAAAAAATAATGAAAAGTAAGCTTTTAAAAAAAGAAAGAAAGATTATCTTTTTCTTTCTTTTTTTTCCTATATTATTGTTAGTATTATTTGGTTTTTTGCCTATTATATCTTTAATAAATTATAGTTTTACCTCATGGAATGGATTATCTAGTAACAAAGAGTTTATAGGTTTTGATAACTTTATAAAAATATTTACAGATCCTAATTATATAGAAGTTTTTAAAAATAGTTTGTATTATTTTATATCTGGAGTTGTTCAAATTGTTATTGGATTATCTCTTGCAATAATTTTATCTTTTAAGGTGAAATTAAAAAACTTTTTTAAAGGAATTTATATATTTCCATTATTAATTAGTGGAGTGGCAATTTCTATGATTTTTAGAATGTTTTTTACACCTGATGGAACTTTTGATCAAATATTAACTTTTTTAGGACTTGAAAATATTATAAATTATTGGCTTGGTGACCCAAGATTTGTTAATTATACTTTAGCTAGTATATCCTTATGGAGATTTACAGGATTTAGTTTTATTATGTATTTTGGTGCCATACAGACTATACCAAAGGAATATTTAAAAATAGCAGAAATTGAAGGAGCAACAGTATTCCAAAAAGTTAGATATATTATATTACCTAATATACATACAGTATTAAAGATTAATTTTACATTACTTATAATAGGTGCTATATCAGCATTTGAAATACCTATGATAATGACAAATGGTTCAAATGGAACAACAACATTTTTATTAATGACTATGAAAACTGCTTTTGAAAATAAAAAAATAGGGCTTGCAGCAAGTATGGCAGTAATAATTAGTATTGTGATTATTGTTATGACATTTATACAGAAAAGAGTTTGTAAAAATGATGAATATGAATATTAAAAATATAATTTTAAAAATAATTAAATATATAATTTTAATTTTATGGGCTTTAATTATATTAATTCCACTTATAACAGTATTTTTTGGGTCATTTAAAACTTTAAATGAGTTTAATTCAACTAATGGAATAGATATTCCTAATAGTTTTTTAAACTTTGAAAATTATAAAAAGGCTTTTATTGATGGAAAAATGTTTATAGGATTTTTTAATACTTTTGTATTAATTTTATTTGGAGTAGGTGGAAGTATACTTATAGGATCTATGGTTGCTTTTATTATTAATCGTTTCCAGTTTAAATACAAAAAAATTATTTTATTTATGTATCTTTTAGTATCTATAGTACCTATGGAAATATCACAAGTTGCAACATTCAAAATAATAGATGCAATAGGTATATACAATACTAGATTAGCTCCAATAATTTTATATTTAAGTGCTGATGTTTTAATGATTTATATTTATTTGCAAATGCTTGAAAAAATACCTAAGGACATAGATAAGGCTGTTTTGTTAGAAGGAGGAAATTATTTTACATTATATAAAAAAGTTATATTTCCTTTACTTAAACCAGCCACTGCAACTATTGCAATGATTAAAGTTATATCAATATATAATGATTTTTACATTCCTTTTTTATATATGCCAGGAGAAAACTTAAATACTGTTTCAACTACAATATTCAAATTTATAGGTCCAGATAAAATAGAGTGGAATGTTATATGCGCAGCAGTAATAATAAGTATAATACCAATGATTTTAATTTTTTTATTTTTACAAAAGTATATATACAGAGGAATAACAGCAGGGAGTATTAAATAATGAAAGAAAGAAATTTTTTTAAAAGAGCATATACTGTTATGGAAATAAGGACAGGCTTTGCAACTGGACTTCCAGTTTTAAGTGGAGGACTTTTTGGAGCTTACTTATGTGGTGATATAAAGGTTTTATTATTACTACTTATGTTTATTTCAGGGTTTTGTTTCAACATTGTAGCTAATATTGCTAATGAAATAAGAGCCTATATAAAACATGAAGAGAATGAAGATACATTTACAGGTCATAAAGGTAGTGAAGGGTTAGTAAGGGGAGACGCAAAGATTAGAGATGCGATTATAGCACTTATGCTTATGATTGCATTAGGTGGAGCAACTGGGATTTTAATTGTATTAATAACAAAAGATATAAAAATACTTATTATAGGAATTTTAAGTTTAATTGCAGCTATATGTTATTCTTTAGGACCTAAACCATATATACTTTATCCAGTTGGAGAAATTGTTTCAGGAATTTTTGTTGGGTTAATAAGTTCATTAGTATCAGCTTATATACAACTAGGAAGCTTTAAATTAGAAATTTTTATATATTCTTTAATTTCAATGATAATGACTGTGTTTTTGATGTCTACAAATAATACATCAGATTATATAAAAGACAAGGGAGTAAGGATAACGCTTCCTCATGTAATTGGATTTAGAAATTCAATAAAAATACTTATTCCAGAAGGAATAGTAATGGTAGTTTCTTGGATAATCTTATATTTTATTGGAAGTATAAATTTAATAATTTTTATTACGGGATTATTTACATTTTACTATTATGGATATGTAAAGTTCTATAAAGATTATTATAAAATACAGGAAGTTTATAAAGAAATGGGAAGAGAATGGGGTCCTAGACCACTTCTTCTTATATATTCTTTTCATATTTTAGTATCAATAGAGTTTTTATTTTTTATAGTATTTAAGTAAAGGAAGGAAAGCTATTATGGATAAAATGAATTTAATATTAATTAGAAAAAATCCACTATCTATTCCAGCTATTCTTGCAAAGGAACTTGGAATATTTAAAAAGTATAATATAGATGTTAATTTAAAAGTTCCATATGATTTTAATTTTGATGGTAAAAGTCCATTTTTAGAAAATGAATCTGATGCTATGATGGGAGATTTAACTTTCTTTTTTTATATGTTAGATAGAGGGAAAAGATGTATTATAACATCAAATTTAACTAGAACAATAAGTTTAGTTGTATCAAAAAGATTTGATAGTAAAAAAGAAAAAATAAAATTTGGTGTTAATAGAAAAGGGATGTTTAGGTTGTTTTTAAAAGATGATTTAAAAGATATAGTAAAAAAACCGGAAATTATATGGATTAATAATACTTATGAGCGCATGGAAGCTTTAAAAAGTGGAAAAATAGACGGTTTAGTTGCTATAGAACCTTTTATAACAGAAATGGAAGATTACGGTTTTAAAAAAGTATGGAGTTTAAGAGAAAGTAAAAGAAACCTTGTTATGTGGTGTTTTGATGAAGATTATTATATAGAAAATAAAGAAGCAGTTAAAAATTTTCATAAGTCTTTAGAAGAAGCTAAAAAAATATTTAATGAAAGTACAGATAAAGAAAAGGTTGAAATAGGACTAAAATATGCAAAATATGATGCTAAAGAAGCGGAGAGATTAAAAGAATTTGAGTTTGAATATGGAAAAAATTTCGAGTTAGATGATTTTAATTTTTGTAATGAATGGATGTATAAAAATAATGAAATAAAAAATATGTATGATGGTGAAAAGCTTATAGCAAAAATATTTTAATGAAAAACACAGATATAAAATTTTATATCTGTGTTTTTTTATATAAAGTGTAGTTAGTGTTAATTTTTAAAATAAGGTAATTTTCTTAAGTGAGCTAGTAAGTAATTTGCTGATATTCCAACAAATATTCCAGTTCCTATTCCTGCTATAGATAATATAGGTAAATAAAGAAAAATACCAAAATTATTTAAGATTAAAGATGCTACAAGGAGCTGTCCAACATTATGAAAAACAGCAGCAGAAGCACTTACCCCAATTATAGAAACTTTATCTTTAAAAAGTTCTTTAACTAAAATTGCTACAAAAAAGCTTAAAATTCCGCCAACTGAACTATAAATTAATGTAGATAAATTCCCTACTAATAAGCTTGAGAGAATTATTCTTAAAGCTAAAACTAAAAAGGATTGCTTATAGTTGTCTAATGTATATATTGCAATCATTATAACTAAATTGGCTAGTCCAAGTTTCGCTCCTGGAGTTATAAATGGTACAGGTATCATATTTTCAATTGTAAAAAGAATTAAAGCCATAGATACTAAAGAAGATATATAAATCATTTTACTAGTTTTACTTAACTTCATATTTATTAATGTGAAAGTATAATATCATCATCATTAGTACTTTCATCTCCTTTAATTTCAATGATTAATTCGTGTGGTAAGCAAACTAAACTTTCTGTTACTTTATTTATAGTTCCTTGTTTTACACAAAGTTCATCTTTACAATCTGCATGAATCATCTTAATACCTGATTTATTTATAAGTATGGTGTTAGTTCCTTTATCTGTGTTTATAACTATTTTTTCATCATTTTTAATAGATGATAAATTAATAGTTTTATATAATTTTCCAGACACCTTTATATTAGCGTAAGTGGAAGAATAGTTTTTATTTAAAGCCTTAGCTGATATAAAATAAGGCGTAAAGGATATTATTATAAGAAAAATTATTATAACAATATCTAATTTTTTGAATATTTTCATTAGTTTTCTCCTGATAAATTAATTTTATTAATAAATCTGTAATTAAAGTTTAATTTATTACAAGAAAAATTGGTAATATAAAATTTTTATACTATATAAAAATATACGTTAATAAAGTTTTATTATTTCAGTGTATAATCCTTGATGAAAATAGTTAATTTTTTTATTTATTTATAAATTTTTAGGAGGAATAATAATGAAAAGAAAATTATTAGTAGGATTATTTGCAGCTGCATTATCATTATCATTAGTTGCTTGTGGAGGAGATAAACAAACTGATGCACCAGCAGCTGATAATAGTAAACAAGAAGCAACTATGAAAGATGGAACATACGAAGTTGAAACAAAAAATGCAGATGATAATGGTGGAAAAGCTAGAGCTTCAGTTACAATAAAAGACGGAAAAATAACAGAAGCTAAATATAATGAGTTTACTGATAAAGGTGATAAGAGAGAAGATAAAGAATACAATAAAATGATGAAAGAAAAAGCAGGCACTAATCCTTCAGAATATGAAGTTAAAATTGAAGAAGGTGTAGTTAAAGCTCAATCAGCAGATTTTGATGCAGTAACTGGTGCTACAAATTCATCAGCTAAAGCTAAAACTTTATTTGAAGAAGCTTTAAATAATGCAAAAGAAGGAAAAACTGATAAAGAATTAGTTGAAGTTAAATAATATTATATATTTTTAAGCCAATGATTTAAGATCATTGGCTTATTTTTATTATTTATAAAAATGATTGAATAAAAATGATTATTTAATAAATAATTTAATTTATAAAAAATAATTTTATAAAAATATAAAGTGAATTTAAAATGAAAAATAAAAATAAGAATTTATATTGTAAAAGTTTAATAAAAAAAGTAAAATATAAACGAACTGTAAACAAAATGTTAATACAGTATAAGAAAAATTAATAATAAAGGGGAAGAATTTAATGAGGAAAAAAACTAAAATTATAACATTTTTAATGCTTATAGTATTTAGTATAGGATTTTATGGATGTAAAAGTAAAAATGATAATGAACCTATAAGTAGAACTGAGCTTTTTATGGGAACATCTATAAAGGTAACTCTTTATGATGGTGGAAGTGAAAAAATATTGGACAAGGTATTTGATAAAATAGTAGAATTGGAAAATTTAGTAAGTATAAATAAATCAAATACAGAAATAGATAATTTAAATAAAAACTCAGGAATAAAAGCTGTAAAGTTAAGTGAAGATAGTTTTAATATAGTTAAGAAAGGGCTAGAATACTCAAAACTTTCTAATGGGGATTATGATATTACAATAGGACCATTAGTTAAACTTTGGAGCATAGGATTACCTGAGGCGAAAGTTCCTACAAAAAAAGAAATTTCACAAGCTATTAAAAGTATAGATTACTCTAATGTTTACATAGATGAAAATAATAGAGAAATTTTTTTGAAAGAAAAAGGAATGATGTTAGACTTAGGAAGCATTGCAAAAGGATATGCAGCTGATGAAATAGCAAAAATACTTAAAGAAGAAGGTGTTAATTCAGCAATTATAGATCTTGGTGGAAACATATATGCATTAGGTTACAAAAAAGAAAATAATAAATGGAAGATAGGTATACAAGATCCATTTACTGATAGAGGTAATGCAATTGGTACAGTTACTGTAGCTAATAAATCTGTTGTAACTAGTGGTATTTATGAAAGGTATATAGAAAAGAATGGTAAAAAATATCATCATATATTAAATCCTAAAACGGGGTACCCATATGAAACAAATATTGCTGGAGTATCTATAATATCAGATAAATCAATAGATGGAGATGCACTATCTACATTAGTTTTTACCAAAGGAATAGATAAAGGAATAGAGTTTGTTAATAAAATTGATGGAGT
This sequence comes from Clostridium sp. TJA020, assembly GCF_058310295.1. NCBI lineage: Bacteria > Bacillati > Bacillota > Clostridia > Eubacteriales > Clostridiaceae > Clostridium > Clostridium sp. TJA020. Next base: position 33,961 of record NZ_JBZEFC010000004.1, on the reverse strand, counting down.
AGATGCAATTTTTATAACTAATGATAAGAAGGTTTATGTTACAGACGGTATAAAAGAAGACTTTAAAATAATTAATGAAAATTATAAATTAGTTAATTAAAGGGGGAAGGAACATGCAAATAGATAGTTTAAAATATTTTTATGAAGTAGCGGAGTTAAAAAGTATATCTAAGGTGGCAAATAATTCACATATATCTCAACCCGCACTAAGTCATCAACTTTTAAAATTAGAAAAAGAGCTTGGAGCAAAATTATTAGAAAGAAGTAATAGAGGTGTAGAATTAACAGAGCAAGGGAAGATAGTGTATAATTACGCAAAGAAAATTTTAAATTATCATAATAATATGGTACAAGATGTAAATATAAAAAATTCTTTAAAATACGACCTTGAAATAACAAATGCTAATATATCAGCAAATTTCTTAGTTTCTAGAATTGCAAAAGATATAGGGAAAATATTTAAAAATTTTAATGTTAATATAAATAATAATTGGGAAAGTAATCAACAATCTTTATTACTTCATAATAAGTCAGATATAGTTGTAGGGTGCAATATGATATATGATGTAGATTTATCATCAAATTATATAGGAAGTGATAACCTTATATTTATAAGCAGAGAAAAAATAAAAGAAGAAAACATATCTAATCAATCAGTAGCTATATTAGATGATGGAAGAAGTAATATTTTAAATAGCATTAGAGACTTTGATAACATTAATATAACCTTAAGAAGTAATTGCTTAAGCACTATAAAAGAATATTTAAATAATAGCAATACTTTAGCAATAGTTCCTAAAATAGCTGTAAGGTCAGAGATAGAGTCAGGGGAGTTTATAGATTTAGGCTTTAAAAATTATGAAAAGTCATATGACTTATTTATAACTTATAGAAAAAATATTGAGAATAGAATTAAAAAGAAAATAAATATATTTATTAAAGATTTAGAAAAAGTTTTAAATTATGATAATAAAAATATAGCGGTTTAAATAGGTGAGCAATATGACTTTAAAAGGATATTTAAGTTTTGTTGAAATACAGACAAAAATAGCTAGCTTAATTCCATTTTTATTTGGAACTTTATATAGTATATACAGATATGGAAAGGTAGACTTAGCGAATTTAATATTTATGTTTATATCAATGATATGTTTTGATATGGTAACAACTGCAATAAATAATTATTGTGATTATGAAAACGAAATAAAACATAGTAATGGAAAATATTTTGGTAAAAATCCAATGTTTATTCATAAAATTTCTAAAAAGAAAGGGATTATAACTATATATACATTACTATTTATATCTATAATATTTGGAATAATATTAACTGTTAGGACAAGTTTGTTAGTATTATTTTTAGGAGTAATATGCTTTTTTATAGGAATATTTTATACTTTTGGACCAATACCTATATCAAGAATGCCTCTTGGAGAAGTTTTTTCAGGATTATTTATGGGGTTCTTAATTACATTTTTAACTATATATATTAATATATTTGATTTAGGATATTTTTCAATAAGTATATTAAATGGTGAATTTATAGCAAAAATCAATATTTTTGAAACTATTAGCATATTTTTAGTAAGTATACCTTTAATAACAGGAATAGCTAATATAATGTTATCTAATAACATATGTGATTTAGAAGATGATAAAAAAGTATCAAGGTTCACGTTGCCATATTATATAGGAGAAGATTTTGCTATAAAATTATATAAAATACTATATTATTTTGGATACTTTGCAATTTTAATATCAATTATTTTAAAAATTTTACCTATAACATCAATTATAGTTTTTTTTACTATTCCTATCGTAAACAAGAATATAAAAGAATTTGAAAATAAGCAAATTAAATCAGAAACTTTTGTATTGGCAGTAAAAAATTTTGTCATTATAAATTTTGCATATATATTAGCTTTAATTGGCAATTTTGTTATTTTTAATATATTAGATATTTAAATTTATTATGATATATAAAAAAAAATTATGATATTCATTGAAATTAGTAGGGGATTAGTTGGCTATTTTTAAGGGTTAAGGGGAATTTAAATATAAGGTTTATATTTAAAAAGATTGTTTGTTAATTAATAAACAAATATAGACAGTAATAAGTTTAACTTATAGAATAAACATGCTAAAGAAGTTAAATTAAAATATTAAAAACAAAATTAAAGAAGAGAGGGAATAATATGTCAACTAAAATTGTTATTTTGGGTGCAGGTTATGCAGGGGTTCATGCAGCTAAAAAATTAGCAAAAAAGTATAAAAAGAATAACGATGTTGAAATTACATTAATTGATAAAAATCCGTATCATACACTAATGACAGAATTACATGAAGTTGCTGGTGGAAGAGTACCAGAGGAATCTGTTAAAGTAGAACTTTCAAGAATATTTCATAGAACGAAAGTAAAAGTTGTTGTTGATTTTATTGAAAATGTAGATACTGATAATAATGTAGTTACTACAAAGCAAGGTGAATACAAATATGATTATCTAATGGTTGGAATAGGTAGTGAGCCTGCATTTTTTGGAGTTCCAGGTGTAAAGGAAAATGGATTTACTTTATGGTCTTTAGAAGATGCCCTAAAAATAAAGAAGCATATTAAAAATAGAGTTAAAGAAGCTTCATTTGAAAGAAATTCAGAAAAAAGAAAAAGAATGCTTACATTTGTTGTGGCAGGATCTGGGTTTACTGGAATAGAAATGGCTGGAGAGTTACTAGAGTGGAAAACTACTTTAGCTAGAGAATATAGAGTTTGTGAAGATGAAATAAAGATATTAGTTGTTGAAGCTATGTCAACAATATTAAATATGCTTGATAGAAAGCAAGCAGATAAAGCTGAAAAATATATGGTTAAGCATGGTGTTTCTATTCTTAAAAACTCGCCAATAGTTGAAGTAACTAAAAATACTATTAAATTAAAAGATGGAAAAGTGATTCCAACAGAAACATTAATATGGACGTGTGGTGTACAAGCAAATCAAGACTTAGAAGATGTTGATGTAAAGAAAGCTAAAGCAGGAAGATACTTAGCTAATAAATATATGCAAGCTGAAGGAAAAGAAAATGTATATGTTGTTGGAGATGTAGCATATGTTGAGGAAAATGGAGGAAAATCAAATCCTCAAATAGTTGAAGCAGCAGAACAAACTGCAACAACAGCTGCTAAAAATATAATAGCATCAATAGAAAATAAAGAAAAAGTTGAATTTAAATCAAGTTATCATGGTTTCATGGTATCTATAGGTGGAAGATATGCAGTAGCAGACCTTATGGGAATTAAGTTATCAGGATTTTTTGCTATGGTGATGAAACATCTTATAAATATGGTCTATTTATTCGGAGTTAATAATGTACATGCCGTATATAATTATCTTCAACATGAGTTCTTTGCTATGAAGGAAAGAAGATGTATAATGCGAGGTCATTTATCTTCAAAAGGAAATAGGTTATGGCTTGTTCCTCTTAGAATATATATAGGATCTTTATGGCTTATTGAAGGTCTTAAAAAATTAATTGGAGAAGAAACATGGAAGAAAGCATTTGAATCTGCATCAAGTGCATCAGATGCAGCTGGTGGAAGTATAGGTGCTTACATCCAATCTTTATTTGATAATATGACAATCGGATGGGATAGCTGGATGAAGATGGGGAATGTAAAGATGCCATTTTCTTGGCTTCAAGATACTGTTACTGGAGCATCAGCAGCTACAACTGATGCAGCTGTATCAAATATGCCAACACCTATATTTGATAGTATGCCAAAGTTTTATGAATCTATAATGGAGATATTTATGCCAAATCCTGAAGTGGCAGTTTGGTTCCAAAGGATAGTTGTGTTAACAGAAATTGCTATAGGGTTATGTTTAATAGCTGGATTATTTACATTTTTAGCATCAGCAGCATCAGCATTTATGACTGTTAACTTTATATTCTCTGCAATGGCAGGATGGGATATATTATGGTTTACATTTGGTAGTATTGCTTTAATGTGTGGAGCTGGAAGAACATTTGGATTAGACTATTATGTAATGCCTTGGATTAATAAAATTGTTGGTAACTTATGGATGGGAAAAAGAGAACCAATATATGAAATACATGGTAAGTAATTAGTATTTAATTATTATAAAGTAGAGAATGATTTATTCTCTACTTTATATAAAAATATTAATGTAGTGTGTGATAATAGTATTTTTATAAGTTATATTATCAGACTTTATATTAATAAAGTATTTATATAGAAAACGAGGGAGAAAAATGGGGAATTTTTGGACTGATTATCCTATTATAAATAAAGAAATAGAAGAAGTAAAAAAACAAATAAGTTTAAATGCAAAATGTAAGGACAAAGTTATAGAAAAGAGTATATTAGATTTATTAAATTCAGGTGGTAAAATGTTAAGGCCTGCCTTTTTGATTATTGCTTCAAAATTTGGAGATTATAATGAGGAAAGAGTAAGGGCACTTGCTTCTGTTGTAGAGATGTTTCATATGGCAACATTAGTTCATGATGATGTAATAGATGATGCACCTCTTAGAAGGGGAAAGGAAACTGTTCAATCTAAATATGGTAAAAATTATGCTGTATATATAGGTGATTATTTATTTTGTTTATGTTTTAGGATACTTGGGACAACATCATCAATAGAAAGGGGAATTGATGTTGATGCTAAAGTTATGTCTAGAATTTGTTTGGGAGAGGTTGAGCAGTTAAATTCAAGATTTAATAGAAATGTATCAATAAAAGATTATTTAAAGAGAATATCAGGAAAAACAGCAGAACTTTTTTCGCTTAGTTTTTATATAGGTGCAGCTGAAAGTTCATGTGATAAAAAGATTTGTAGACTGTTTTGGGAGATAGGACATAATATAGGGATGGCATTTCAAATAATTGATGATATATTAGATTACATAGGTACAGATGAGGAAATAGGAAAAAAATCAGGAAATGATTTAAAGGATGGAATATATACTTTACCATTATTATTAGCATTAAAAAATAATAAAGAAGTATTTGAAAATTTATTAGATAAGGAATTTTATTCTAATGAGGAAGTTAATAAAATAATAAATTTAGTCAAGGAAAATGATGGTATAAGTGAATCTATAATTCTTGCTGAAAAGTATTCAAATAAGGCATTTAAAAATATAGATAAATTGCCAGAAAATGAGTATAAATATATATTAAAAGAAGTAACTGAAAAGTTACTTAAAAGAAGCTATTAAATGGAGGTCTATATTAAGTTAAAATTACTTAATATAGACTACTTTATTTTTAGAAATATAATTATAAGAATTATTTTAGAATTACTTAATTAAATTTATGTTATAATAAAAAATGATACTAAATGGAAAAAGAGGTAATACAATGAAAGTAGATTGGAATAGAAAATATACAACTATATCAGTTTATGCTGTTATTTCTGTATGTGCAGTAATAGTATTTTATTTAGCTATGTCTCAACTTGGACATTTATTAGATAAAATAAGTGGTGTAGTTAATATATTTAAACCATTTATATGGGGATTTGCAATGGCTTATCTTTTAGATTTTGTTCTAAGATTTTATGAAAATAAAATATTAAAAAAAGGTGTATTTAAAAAGCTTAAATCAAAAAGAGGTATTGGATTATTATTTACATATATGACTGCGTTTATAGTAATAGGATTGTTTATTCAATTTGTACTTCCACAACTTATTGATAGCATAGTTGGATTAGTAAATGATATACCAAGTTATATTGATAATACTAGTAAATTTATAAATCAAACTATCGCAAGTCTTGACCTTCAAGAGCATTATTTAACTATAATAAATGAAAAATTTAATAATATATTAGATTATGTAATAAAAGCATCTACTAATTTATTACCAATGCTTGGTGCAGGATTAACTACTGTTTTATCAAGCATATGGAATATAGTTTTAGGTATTATAGTATCTATTTATTTATTAATAGAAAAAGAAAAGTTTTTTGCATTAGCAAAAAAAATAACTTATGCAATATTTAATAAAAAGGCAGCCGAAAAGACTATTGAATTAACACATAGAAGCAATGAAACATTTGGAAAGTTTTTAAGTGGAAAAATTTTGGATTCATTTATAATTGCCATTTTAACATTCATAATATTAACTATAGTAAAAATGCCATATACACTTCTATTGTCAGTAATAATAGGAATAACTAACATAATTCCTTTTTTTGGACCATTTATAGGGGCTATACCATCAGTTATAATAGTATTATTTGTTTCACCAACAAAAGCTTTTTGGCTTATTGTTATAATATTTATAATTCAACAACTAGACGGTAATATTATTGGTCCTAAAATACTTGGTGATTCAATTGGAATATCTGCATTTTGGATTTTATTTTCAATATTAGTAGCAGGGAAGTTTTTAGGATTTGTAGGAATGGTAATAGGAGTTCCACTTTTTGCAGTATTATATTCTATAATTAAAGAAATTGTTGAAGCTAGACTTGATAAAAAAGGTCTAAAGACAGACACTAAAGATTATATGTAGCAGTTTTGGTGGAGGATTTTTATATATGAAATTTATGATAATTAATGGACCTAATTTAAATATGATAGGTGTAAGAGAAAAAGATATATATGGTATAAAAACTTTTAAAGATATTTGTGAATTTATAGAAAAAGAAGCTATAAAGAAAAATCATGAATTAGTATTATATCAAAGTAATTCAGAAGGAGAAATAATTGATTTTCTTCAAAAGGCATATTTTGAAAATTATGATGGAGTAATAATAAATCCAGGTGCATATACACATTATAGTTATGCTATACATGATGCTATAAAATCTATATATCAAGTTCCGACAGTTGAGGTTCATCTTTCTAATATACATTCAAGAGAAGAATTTAGAAGAGAATCAAAAACAGCACCAGCATGTATAGGGCAAATATCTGGCTTCGGTGAATATGGATATATTCTTGCTATGGATGCTTTAGAAAATTACATTAAGAAATAATTTTGTTTTATAAGCTTAAGAATTGTACTTTCAATTTTTAAGCTTATTTTTATATTTTATTTTGAAGAGTATATATTTAAAATATTTACAGAAACAAAAGTATATAAGCAAAATATAATGAAATAAAAAGTAATTTTTAGGTGATATTATGAGAAAAATAATTATTGATACAGATACAGCTTCAGATGATGCTGTTGCTATAATTACAGCTCTTAGAGAAAAAAGTATAAAAGTGCTTGCTATAACAACTGTAGCTGGAAATGTAGATGTAGAAAGAGCTACAGAAAATGCATTAATTGCAATAGAAAAAGCTAAAACTTATGCACCGCCAGTTTATAAGGGACTTAGTAAACCATTAATTAAGGAACAGGTAGAAGCAAAAGATATTCATGGAAAAGATGGCTTAGGTAATACAAACTTTCATCCAAATAAATTAAAGGCAGAGAGAGAGCATGCAGTAAAAGCTATTTTGAGAATTATACAGGAAAATCCCTATGAGATTGAGCTAGTAACTCTTGGACCACTTACAAATATTGCTTATGCATATTTACTTGCACCTGAAATTATGAGAAAATTAAAGTCGATAACATTAATGGTTGGAAATGGAATAGAGGGTGGAGGAAATATTACTGAATTTGCAGAATTTAATGCTTATGCTGATCCCGATGCATTAAAGATAGTTATGGAAATAGATGTTCCACAAGTAATATTAGGATGGGATGTAGCGATAGGCGATGGAATTATAACTTATGATGAAATTAATGCTTTAAAAAAATTAGATTCAAATACTGTAAAATTTGTTCTTGATATATGTAAAGAAATTTGTACAGTTTGCAAACTTAAAGGGAAAAAAGGTGTTGGATTTGCAGACCCATTGGTTATAGCAGTTTTTACTCATCCTAATTTAGTAAAAAAATCTATAGATACTAATTTAGAAGTAATAACTAATAAAGGCGAAAAAGAAGGGCAAGTTATTTTGAGTAATATAAAAAAAATTAATAAATCAACAGAAACTGTAATTACAAACGTTGATGGAGTTTCTATAAAAAAATATTTGTTATCAAAATTAATTGATGAATAAATTTTAGTGTATATTGATAAAATTTTTTCAACAATATATACTATTAATTAGAAATAGTGATTACTTAAGAAAAGAGGGTTTGAATATGAAATATAATTTAAATATAAATGATTTAGGAAATATACTAAAAAAGTTAGATGAAAATTATGATTTAGAATTAATGACTAAAATAGAATTAAGTGGTGGATGGCTTACTATGCATGGAAAAGCATCTATTACTAAGATTCCAGTAGATGGATTATCAGGATGTGCTAGTAAAGGAAATAATATTATACACATAAAGGTTAAAAGTAAATCAACTGATGGAACTATTATTAAAATTACAGGAGCAAAAGATAAAAAATTTAATATATATATTTCATCAACAAGATATAAAGAATTATCTCCTGATGGAAGTTTAAGTCTTAATCAAATAAAAGTAAATAATGAGGAATGTAAACTTAGAATTGATAATGATATAATATTTAAAATTAATACTAGTGCAAAAAATGTAGAAGATTTGATTAATTGTTAGATTTTTCAAAGAGCTAAACTAAAAAGTTTAGCTCTTTTCTATTTATTTTTAAAATTATAGTGATATAATAAAATAGTTATTCAAATTTTCATGAGGTGATTATATGTTAAAAGATAATTATGTAGAATTACAAAGAGCATCAAACGAACTTGATAAGTATCACAATGAAGGAAAAAAGGACAAGCTTATTGAATATTTAATGGGATTAAATATAAATATTATAAAAGATATTCATGTTATCTTGCATATTGGAAAAAATGAATTAAATAATTGTATACACAAGCCTTTTGAATTGTATAAAAAAACAATGCTTACATTTGATGCATTAAGAGGATGGCAGGAAAAAGAAGTAGAAGTTAATAAGATAGTGGAGTGTGAAGCCTCATACGCACATTTTAAAAATGGGTTAGAAATACTTGAATTAATTTAAAGGAAAAAATAGCTTTGGAAACATATTATGTTTTTAAGGCTATTTTTTTTATTTAAGTACAAATTAAATATTGGAAAAAAATGTTTTTTTAAAATATAATATTTATAGAGGGTATATGGGAGGGGTTTTATGGTATTTGAAAATGTAGTTATATTATATAAATCTAAGTATGGAAGTTCAAAGAAGTATGCTAGTTGGATTAAAGATGAATTAAAGTGTGATATGTTTGAAAAAGACAAAGTTTCTTTAAAAGATTTAAAAAAATATGATAGTATAATTTATGTCGGTGGTGTATATTCAAACTCTGTAAATGGATTTGATAGTTTAGTAAAAAAGTTTGATGAATTGATAAATAAAGAGATAATTTTAGTGGCTGTTGGCTTTTCATTAGGAAACGAAAATGAAATTAATAAAATAAAAGATTTTAATTTAAAAGATGCTCTTAAAAATAATGTAACCTTATTTTATTTAAGAGGTGGATTTGATTTTGAAAAGTTAAAATTTTTCGATAAAACAGCTATGAAATTACTTAGAAATAGATTGGTAAATAAAAATAGGGCTTTAACTGAAGAAGAAAGATTTTTATTGAGTTGTTATGAAAAATCACATGATTGGACTAATAAAAAAAGTTTAGATAAAATATTAGATTATATAAATAAAAAAACAATAAAAACAAAAATTAAAGTAAAATGTTAATAAAAAAGTCATCTTTAATAAAGATGACTTTTTTATTTAAATATAGATTATGCTCTGTTTATTGAACCGAACATTTCCATTTTTGATTTAACCATGTCTTTGATTGCTTCAAATCCTGGTGCAAGAAGTTTTCTTGGATCGAATCCTTTTCCTTCTAGGTCTTTTCCTTCTTCAATGTATTTTCTAGTAGCTTCTTGGAAAGCTAATTGACATTCTGTATTTACGTTGATTTTTGAAACGCCAAGTGATATAGCTTTTTTAATCATTTCATCAGGAATTCCTGTACCACCGTGAAGAACTAATGGCATTGGAGCAGTAGCTTTTTCTATAGCAGCTAAAGCATCAAAATCAAGTCCTTTCCAGTTTGCTGGATATTTTCCGTGGATGTTTCCGATTCCAGCAGCTAACATTGTAACTCCTAAATCAGCTATTTGTTTACATTCTTGAGGATCTGCAATTTCTCCAGCTCCAACAACTCCGTCTTCTTCTCCACCAATTGAACCAACTTCAGCTTCTAATGATAAACCTTTTCCTCTAGTTAATTTAACTAACTCTGAAGTTTTTTCTATGTTTTCTGCTAATGGATAGTGTGATCCATCAAACATTATTGATGAGAATCCAGCTTCAATAGCTTTGTGAGCTCCTTCGTAGCTACCATGGTCTAAGTGTAATGCAACTGGAACTGATATGTTTAATTCTTCTAACATTCCATTAACCATTCCTACTACTGTTTTGTAACCACACATATATTTTGCAGCACCTTCTGATACTCCTAGGATTACAGGTGATCTGTTTTCTTCTGCAGTTAATAATATAGCTTTAGTCCATTCTAAGTTGTTGATGTTGAATTGACCAACTGCGTATTTACCTTCTCTTGCTTTATTTAGCATTTCTTTTGCTGAAACTAACATGTGCAAAACCTCCAATATTTTAATTTAATTGTTTATTTTGAGAAGTAATTGCTATTACAAAAATTTCTCTCTATTCATTAGTATAACTCAAAATTATAATTATGAAAATAGCAAAATCGATAAAATTATTACATAAAGTATGAATAAGTAACAATATATTCAAAAATTACAAAGGTGTATACGAAGTGTTAAACTTATATGAATTAATGATTTTGTTTCCAAATAGTAATCTTTAATGAAGAATTAAAGTATAAAATAGTAATTGATTTTACATTAAATTTACTTAAATTAAATATTTATATAGAAACAGGTGGATAAATAAAAATGAATTATTCAAACAGAAGTAAAAGAAAAAACAAAGCATTTAAGAGAAGAAGAATTATTACAATAGGAGTGGCAGCTTTAATTGTTATTTTAGGAGCAGGAACTTATGCTTTTGCCCATCATAAAAGTGAAGCTGATTTAGAAAATAATAAAAAAGTACAAGCTAAACAAGAAGAAGTTAAAAAACCAGAGCCAACTGATGTAATACCAGGACAAAATATTATTTATGCAGCAGATAAATATGCAGTTCCAGCAAATGATGTTTATGATATGATAGAAACTAGAAATAAAGTGAATGATGAAAAAGAAGTATTTTTAACATTTGATGATGGTCCTAGTGAAAATACAAGTAAAATATTAAAAATATTAAAAGAAAATGATGTACATGCTACTTTCTTTATAATGGGTAATCAATTAAAAGAAAGTGAAGAAAATAAACAACTTTTAAAAGAAGAATTATTAGACGGAAATGCAATAGCAAATCATACAGTAAGCCATAATTATCATAAATTATATCCAGGAAATAGTGTTAGTGTTCCAGTATTTATGAAAGAGTTAAATGAAAATAATGAAATGATGAAAGAAATTCTAGGAAAAGATTTTAGTACTAGAGTAATAAGAATGCCAGGTGGATATATGTCAAGAAAATACTATCGTGACTCACACTTAAAGGCTTTAAATGAGGATTTCAAAAAAGAAGGTATAATATCAATAGATTGGAATGCTGAAACTGGAGATGCTACAGGAAATAACCTTCCTGTAAGTACTTTAATAAATGGTGCAAGAAAGTCTACAAAAGGAAGTTTAAAACATATTGTTTTATTAATGCATGATGCAGCAGCAAAGAAGACTACAGTTGATGCTTTACCAGAGGTAATAAAAATTTATAAAGATGCTGGATATAAGTTCAAAGTAATAAAAAATGCACCTATGAGTTATTTTGAATCAAAAGATAATATTGATAAAAATAATGATAATAAAAATAGTAAAGAAAATGAAAATATAAATAAATAATATTAAAATAAAAAGATTAACAGAAAGATAAAATTTTCTAACTGTTAATCTTTTTTATTATTTATATAAAATATCTTTAGTTACATCATTATAGTAAGGTGAGCTTGGATATGAATTTTCAATGTGTTGAGCATATTCTTTAGCTTTCTTGTTATCACCTTTGTTATGATAATAAAGTGATAAATTATATAATATTTCAGCTGTATATAAGTCTGAATGAGGATATTTATCTAAATATTCTTGGAAATATTTAGCTCCATCATCTTTTTTATCAATTGAATTATATGTAGATCCAAGAAAATATAAAATATGAGGTTCTAAATAACTACCATTGCAGTATTTATAAGCCTTGGTAAAACTATCTAACGCTTTATCATAAGTTTTAAATTTGTATTGCTCTAGTCCTTCGTTATAGAATTTTTCTATTCCTTTAGTTTTCATAAGTTCAAGAGCCTTATCATAATTTTCTTTAGTAGCATCAGTAATAGTATTTTGTGGATTTTCTTCTAGTAAAGTATAAATTTCATTATAATCATTTTTTGATATTGCATCTGAAAGTTTACTATTAAGCTCCTCAGCTGACATTTTTGCTTTTTCTTCAGTTTGCTCTTGTTTAGTTTCATTATTAGCTGGTGCTTTAAAGTGTTTGATTCCAACGTAACTACTTATTACAACAATAAGAGCACAAACAGCTATTATTGCAGACTTTTTACCTTTATTTGAAGGTTTATCATTTTTTGTTTTATTTTTATCTGCTGTTTCTTCTTTAGTAGAAGCATTTAAATCTTTAGTTTTAGAATTTTCTCTATTAGAATCTTTTTCTATTTTTTTAGAATTAGACTCATCTTTTCTTAAATCTTTTTTATTATCTTCCTTGTCATTTACTACTTGTTTATTTTCTATATTAGTTTCAAATTGTTTTTTATTATTTTTATTTTCTAAATCTTTTTCTTTAGGTTCGTTATTTATAATGGTATTTTTTGCTAAAGGTTCTTTTTGTTCTAAAATTTTTGGATTTTTATTATCTTTAGCTTCTTCTTTTTTATGTTCTATCTTTTTAGCTTCTTTTTTTTGTTTTTCTATTTTTTTTGCTTCAGAATTAATAAACTTACTTAAATTACTTAAATTTAAAGTTAAATTTAAAGCTCTTTGTTTAGTTTCATCATCTACATCTTGAAGGCGCATCTTAGCAGTAGGGTTATTATTATATTCTGCATTTATTTGCCAATTAAGTACAGCTTCTTCTATTCTACCAAGTTTTAAAAGAGCCTCTCCTTCAAGTTCAAGAGCTTGTTCATTATTGTATTCTTTTTCAAGTATTTTATCGCATATTTTTAAGACTTCTTTATAATTTTTATTATCATATAAATCTTTGGCTTTTTTAAGCCTTTTATCAAAATTACCCATAGTTCCTCCTTATAAAATGCTTCCATATATTATTTTAATACATAATGTCAAGAAATTTATTTCGAAAATATTTCTTTTAATAAAAAAATATAAAAATATATTTAAAAATCATGTATTTCTTATAAAAATAAAGTCTTTAGTATAGATTTTAAATAAATAAAACAAAAATAAATAGTAAAAATATAGATAATTTGTTAATATATTTTATAACTATTAAAATTTTTGAGGTGAGTTTAGATGAATTTAGAAGTAATTTTTGAGTATTTTTCTCAATATGGATTATTATTTCTGTTTATTATAGTTTTTTTAGAATATTTAAATTTACCAGGATTACCAGCAGGGATTATAATGCCAGCTGCAGGAGTTTTAATTGATAAAGGACATATTAATTTTTTTACAGCAATAGTTGTTTCGGTATTGGCTGGATTACTTGGTAGTATATGTTTATATGCAATAGGTAGATATGGGGGTACAGTATTATTAGAGAAGTATATAAAAAAATTTCCGAATCAAAAACAATATATTTATAAAATATCAGAAGAAGTAAAAAGGAGAGGAAATTATGGTGTACTTATTAGTAAGTTAATTCCGGTAGCTAGAACTTTAGTATCAATACCTGCAGGAGTTTTTAAAATAAATTTTTTAGGATTTTCAATATTTTCAACTATTGGGATAATTATTTGGAATACAGCATTTATAAGTTTTGGTTATATATTTAGTGATGTTATTTTTAAATAATTATTTTAAAATTTGGATAAGATATAAGGAGAATTACACATATTTTAATAATTGTATAGTGTAATTCTTTTTTTGTTAATAGTATCTGATAAAATTTAACAAAAAAACTATTTACAAATCTTATCTAAAGAAGTATCATTTAACTATAAAGATTATTGGATAATACTTATTAATTAATATAAAATATCAGGAGGTACTTATAATGAAAGTTATAGTTGTAGGTTGTACTCATGCAGGAACTGCTGCAGTAGTAAATTTAAAAGGATTATATCCAGAATGTGAAGTTACAGTATATGAAAGAAATGATAATGTATCATTTTTATCATGTGGTATAGCACTTCATGTTGGAGATGTAGTTAAAGATTTAAATGATATGTTCTACAATTCTCCAGAAGGTTTAGCAAAATTAGGTGTAAAAACAAACATGCAACATGATGTTTTAGATATAGATTTTGACAATAAAAAAGTTAAGGTTAAAAATTTATTAACTGAAGAAGAATTTGAAGATAGTTATGATAAATTAGTTTTAACTATAGGATCATGGCCAATAGTACCAAAATTTGAAGGTGGAGATCTAGAAAATATAGTTCTTTGTAAGAATTATAACCAAGCAAAGGTTATAACAGAAAAAGGCAAAAAAGCTAAGAATGTTGTTATAATTGGAGCAGGATATATTGGAGTAGAGCTTGCAGAGGCATTCCAAATGTTAGGCAAAAATGTAACATTAGTTGATGCAGAAGAAAGAATAATGGCAAAATATTTAGATAAGGAATTTACTGATGTTGCTGAAAAGGAATTTAAAGATCATGGAGTAAAATTAGTTTTAGGTGAAAAAGTTAGTTGCTTCAAAGGAGAAGGCGGAAAAGTATCTAAGGTTGTAACTGATAAAGGTGAATATGATGGAGATTTAGTTGTATTATGTATTGGATTTAGACCAAATACAACTCTTATTAAAGATAAGCTTAAAACTTTACCAAATGGTGCAATAATAATTGATGAATATATGAGAACAAGTGATGAAAATGTATTTGCTGCTGGGGATTGTTGTGTTGTTAAATATAATCCAACAGGAGAAGATAGATATATTCCACTTGCAACAAATGCAGTAAGAATGGGTACTTTAGTAGCTAGAAATATTAAAAAACCAACTATAAAATATATGGGAACACAAGGTACATCAGGTATAAAAATATATGAACAATGTATAGCTTCAACAGGATTAACTGAAGAAGGAGCTAAACTTGCAGGAATAGAATGTGAAACTTCAACAATTGAAGATAATTATAGACCAGAATTTATGCCAACTTATGAAAAAGCTATGGTTAAGATTGTATTTGACAAAAATACAAGAAGAATATTAGGTGGACAAATAATGTCAAAAGTTGATTTAACACAATTTATGAATACTTTATCAGTCGTTATTCAAAATAAAATGACAGTAGAAGAACTTGCTATGACAGACTTTTTCTTCCAACCACACTTTAATAAACCATGGAGTTTATTAAATCAAGTAGCACTTAATGCACTTTAATAAAAAGGTTAAAATATCTTAGTATAGTATAATTTGAGGATTTGATATAAGACCTATAGCATTTTATGCCGTAGGTCTTTTATTTTGTTTTAAAATTTTAAGAGTAAAATTCATATTTTATGTTAATCCTAAATTTATATTAATTTAGGAGTGATTAATTTGAATATAAAAATTGATGAAAAGGCAAAAATAGCATTAAAACAATTAATTAAAAATAGTATTGATGATTACGTTAGAATAAAAGCAAGCTTAGCTTGTGGTTCTTCTTATTATGATTTATTTATGGATTTTAAAAGAGAAAATGATAAAATGGTTGTTATAGATAATATTAAGTTTATTTTTGATGAGTATTCAGAAAAAGCTTGTAATGATATTATAATACTGTATGATAAAGATATTTACGTAAAAGGATTTTATATTAAGGAGAATAAATGCAAGATTTAGAAAATGTAAAATTAAGAAAAGAAGAGCATATAAAGTATGCAAAAGAATCCTATTCTAATGATGATTATTTTAAGGATGTAATAATATTAAATAATTCTATACCAGAAATTAATTATGATGAAATATCTCTTAAAACAAAATTTTTAGGAAATATTATTAATATGCCTTTAATAATAAATGCTATGACTGGTGGGGCTGACTTAAGTTTTAATATAAATAGAGATTTAAGTATTATAGCAAATGAATTTAATATACCAATGGCTGTTGGATCACAATCTATAATGCTTAAAGATAAATCTTTTGAAAATAGCTTTAAAATTGCAAGAAAGAATAATAAAGATGGCATCATTATTTCTAATTTAAGTGCTATGAGTTCTCTTGAAAATGTAAAAAGGGCAGTTTCTTCATTAGAGGCTAATGCTATTCAATTACATTTAAATGTTTCTCAAGAACTTGTTATGACTGAAGGTGATAGAAATTTTAAAGGTATGCTAAATAATATAGAAAATATAATAACAAATATAGATGTACCTGTTATAGTTAAGGAAGTAGGCAGTGGAATAAGTTTTGATGCTTGTAAAAAGCTAAAAAATATTGGAGTTAAATATATAGATGTTGGAGGAAAAGGTGGTACAAGCTTTATAAAAATTGAAGCTTTAAGAAATAATAGTGATATATGTAAAGAGCTAATGCAGCTTGAAATACCAACCCCACAATCTATATTATTTTGTAGAGCTGTAAGTGATGATTTAAACATAATATCCTCAGGGGGAATTAGTAATTCAATACATTTAATAAAATCATTAATACTTGGGGCAAATATAGTAGGTATTTCAGGAGCAATATTAAAAGTATATTTAGAAGGTGGAATTTCTAAGGTTAGTGATTATATTAGAAAGATAGAAAATGATAGTAGAATATTTATGGGATGTTTAGGGTGCAATGAAGTTGATGATTTAAAAAATATAAAATATTATTATAAGAATCAAGAGATGGTTAATCATTTTATTAATAATTAAACAAAACTAATAATAACATTAATAATTACTGTGGAAGAAATGTTTGTATTGTGATATAATTTGTATGTTATTCTTTAATAATGGAGGAGTAAGGATATGAAACATATAAAGACAATCAACAAAACAAACATCAAAAATAGTTTAAAGAAGCCTGGATGCAAAGAATGTGCAAACTCATGCCAATCAGCATGTAAGACTTCATGCACAGTTGCAAACTTAGAGTGCGAAAACTAATAAATGAGCAGTAACTTAAAGATTTAAGTTGCTGCTTAATTATTAATGTGCAAGATATATGAGGAGGAATTTTTAAAAATGGCATTAATACATAAATTTAAGCAAGGAGACAATAGTTTTGTCTTAGATGTAAATACTGGAGCAGTTCATATAGTTGATGATTTAGTTTATGATATAGTTGATGATAATGCATTAAGAGATAAAGATATAATTATAAATGAATTAAAAGATAAATATCCTGTTGAAGCTATTAGCGAAGCTTATGATGAGATAAAGGAATTAGTAGATGAGGACATGCTTTATACTAAAGATATGTATGAAGATATAGCTCATAGTTCAATGGATGATAGAGATTATATAAAAGCTGTATGCTTAAATATAATACATGGATGTAATTTAAGATGTAAGTATTGTTTTGCAGATGAAGGAGAATACAATGGACATAAAGGGGTTATGGACATTGAAACTGCAAAGAAGGCAATTGATTATGTTGTTAAAAGAAGTGGCCCAAGAAAAAATATAGAAATTGACTTATTTGGTGGTGAGCCAACACTTATAATGGACACAATTAAAGAAATAATAGCTTATGCAAGAGAAAATGAAGCTAAGTGGAATAAAAATATAAGATTTACAATGACAACTAATGCTACTCTTTTAAATGAAGAAATGATGGATTTTATGGATAAGGAAATGGGAAACATAATTCTTTCATTAGATGGTAGAAAAGAAGTTAATGACAATGTAAGAATAAAAGTTGATGGTTCAGGTTCATATGATGATATACTTCCAAACATTAAAAAAATGGTGGAAAAGAGAAATAAGAATAAAATGTTCTATGTAAGAGGAACATTTACAAGAGCTAATACTGATTTTTATGAAGATGTTATGGCTATGGCAAATGAAGGTTTTAGAGAAATTTCAATAGAACCAGTTGTATTACCTGATGAGCATCCATTATCACTTAGAGAAGAAGATTTAGATACAATATTTGAAAACTATGATAAGTTATATGATGAAATGGTTAGAAGAAAGAAAGAAGGAGACGAATTTAGATTCTATCATTTTAATGTGGATTTAAATGGTGGACCTTGTGTTTACAAGAGAATTTCAGGATGTGGAGCAGGTTTTGAATATGTAGCAATAACTCCACAAGGAGAGGTTTATCCATGTCACCAATTTGTTGGTAAAGAAGAATACAAACTTGGAACAATATATGATGATTCATATAATTCAGAGCTTGGAAAGAAATTTAAAAAGGCACACATATACAATAAGCCAAAATGTAGAGAATGTTGGGCAAGATTCTATTGTAGTGGAGGATGTCAAGCAAACAATGTTAATTTCAATGGCGATATAAATGTTCCTTATGAAATTGGTTGTAAAATGCAAAAGAAGAGAATTGAATGTGCAATAGCTTTAAAAGCGGAATAATATATTAAAAAGTGTACTTAAAGGAGAGATATTTAAGTGATTAAGGAATATACTTTAAAAAATGGCATTAAATTAATATATAAAAATCATAGTTCAAATCTTACATCTTTATGTGTTTCATTAAAAGGTGGAGCATTAATGGATGGAGAAAAGTATGGGGTAGCCCATGCCACAGAACATATGGTTTATAAAGGAACAAAAAATAGAACTGAAGAACAAATAAATATAGAATTAAGTGAAATTTTTGGTTTTCAAAATGCTATGACTAATTATCCTTATGTAATATATTATGGAACCTTATTAAGTGAAGATTTATCAAAGGGAATAGATTTGTTTTCAGACATTATAATTAATCCTGTATTTGATAAAAATGGTTTTAATGATGAGAAGAAGATAATAATAGAAGAACTTAAAGAATGGGATGAAGAGATAGAACAATATTTAGAAGATAAGTTATTTATAAATTCTTTCAATAATAGAAGAATTAAATATCCCATAATAGGAACTTTTGAAAGTTTAGAAAACTTAAAGGTAGATGATATAAAGGAATTTTATAATAAAGTATATTTCCCAAGTAATATAAGTATATCTATTATTACTAATATAGAATTTGATAAAGTTATTCATATTTTAGAAAAGTACTTTGGAAGTTGGAATAAAAAAGAAGAAGAACTTAATAAAATTGTTTATGAAAAAAATGATGAAAAATATTTTGAGGAAGCAAAACAAAATATTAAAACAAGTAAGATTCAAATTAATTATCCTATAGATAATTTAAATAATAAAGAAATTAAGGCTCTCAAAATATTTAATGAATACTTTGGAGATGGAGTAAACTCTAAACTTTTTGATACATTAAGAACAAAATATAATTTAGTATATGATGTATTAACTAGAGTTTGCTATGAAGAAGGAATTAAGTTCTATAAAATAACTTTAAGTACATCAAAAGAAAATTATAAAAAAGCTATAAAAATTATAGATAAATGTGTTAATGATTCATTAAAATTAAATGAAAGATTAACAGATAAAGATTTAGATAAATTTAAAAAGAGCTTTAAGCTTAAAAGATTATTTAGAGAAGAACAGAGTATAGTGCTAGCAAAAGAACTTGCTACATTTAATACTATGTTTAATGATTATAATATATATATTGATGAAACAGAAAACTTAGATGATATAGATTTAAATTTTATAGTAAAAACTATAACAAAAGTATTTGATAAAAAGTTTATTCAGGTTTTAAAATAAAAAAGTTGCCTTAAATTAGGGCAACTTTTTTATAATAAAGGAGGAAAATATATGAAAAAAATACCTTTATTAAAAGCTTTATTAGATTATCATAAAGAAAAAAATCTTATACTTTCCATGCCAGGAAATAAGTGTGGTATTGGATTTTTAGGAGATAAGCTAGGAGAAGAATTTGTAAATAATTTAGGTTTTTTAGATATTACAGAAAATGATCCTTTAGATAATTTACATTATCCAGAAGGTGTTATTAAAGAAAGTGAAGAGCTTTTAGCTAAAACATACAATGCCCAAAATGCATTCTTTCTTGTAAATGGAAGTTCTTCTGGAAATTTAATTTCTATTTTTAGTGCCTTTAATGAAGGAGATGAAGTTTTAGTAGAAAGAAATTGTCATAAGTCTATTTATAATGGATTAATACTTAGAAAATTAAAAGTTACATATATAGAACCAGTAATAGATAATATAAATGGAATTTTCTTGCCTCCAGATGAAAATAGGATTTATGAAGCTTTTAATAAATGTAAAAAAGCAAAAGGAATAATTCTTACAAATCCTAATTATTTTGGAATAAGTTATGATATGGAAAATATAATTAAAGACTTAAAAAGCAAAGGATTAAAAGTAATAATAGATGCTGCACATGGGGCTCACTTTATTGCAAGTGAAAGATTACCTAAAAGTTTAACTTCATTAGCTGATTATGTAGTGCTAAGTGCTCATAAAACATTACCGTCATTAACTCAAAGTGGATATTTAATTGTAAATGATAAAAATTCAGATGTTTTATTTTATAAAAATGCATTTTTAAGTACATCACCATCATATCTTTTAATGGCATCTTTAGATTATGCAAGATATTATTTAGACGAATATGGACAGAAGAAATATGATGAATTAATAGATTTAGCAGAGTTTTGGAAAGCAAAAATTAATTGTATTGATAAAGTAAAGTTACTATCTAATTCAGATTTAAATAATGGTTATGAAATTGATAAAAGTAGATATGTACTTATATTAGAAGAAGGGTATAGTGGATATAAACTTCATGAGCTTCTTAGAAAAGAAAAGATTCAATGTGAAATGGGATTTTTAAGAGGTGTTGTTTTAATATTATCACCATTTAATAAGGACAAAGATTTTCAGAAAATTTATGAGGCACTTTTAAAAATAAATTTTGAAGCCATAAAATATTATGGTAATATTGAAAGTTTTAATATAAATACAAAAAAGGTGTTTGAGCCTTTTGAAGTGTTTAAAAAGGATTATGAACTTATAAGATTAGAAGATTCAATAGGAAAAATAGCTAAAGAAGCAATAGTGCCATATCCACCAGGTATTCCTTTAGTATGCCAAGGAGAATTAATAACAGAAGATGCAATAAATATTGTAAAAAATTATTTAGAAAATAATAAAGATGTTATAGGTACTTTAGATGGAAAAGTTAAAATTATAAAAGACAATATGTATTAAAATAATATAAAATTATACAAAGAAAGTAACAATAGTTAAATACATTCATATATTATTACTAAAGAGTTTTAATTATACTAAAGAGTGAGAAAGAGAGGAATTAAAATGACTAGATGTAATAAAGGTTATGGAGAATGTAAAAAAGAAAAATGCTATTGTATACCATGCAAAGATAACAAATGTGAAAAGTATGAAAGATGTGCAGAAGAATTAGCAGCACAAAATAGAGCATTATTAGAAGCAATAAATAAAAAATTAAGAGAAGCTAACTGCTTACAAGAAGAAGCAGCTAAATATAGATTAAAAGCAGATCAACTATCAGAAAAAGCTGACAAAAAATTAAGAGAAGTTGAATGTCTATTAGAAAAATTTGAAGAAATAATTAGAAAAACAAATATTTTATTCTGTAAGGCTATAGAATGCTATAAAGAAGAAGCTGAAGATGATTTTGACTGTGATGGATACTGGAAGTGTAGATAAGTAATATGTTGGATGTGAAAATTTAAATTTTCACATCCTTTTTATAAAATAATTTACTCTAATTGGAAATTTTATTTGTTAAATATAAATTATATTGCAAAACAAATTATATTTAAATATTAATAATAAATTACAAAATTTTAATTAATAAAAGTATTGAATTTATTAAAATATAGTCATATAATAGATAAAAAATAAATGTAAAAAATTTTGAAGAGGAAGAGTACATAAAATAGTTCCTTTAAAGAGAGCTAAAGTTTGGTGGAATTTAGCAAGGGTATTTATGGAAGCAGCCTTGGAATTGCTTATTGAGAACTAAGTTTAATGCTTAATAAAATAAGCCGTAATCCTAACGTTAAATAGGAAAGGAATAAATTTATTCTTATAGAGTGAATAAATATAGCGATATATTTATTTATTAGGGTGGTACCGCGAATTAGTAACCTTCGTCCCTTTATTGTGGATGGAGGTTTTTTTTATTTTAAATAAATTAGGGAGGATTTAAGAGATATGGAAGAAATTCTTGAGGTTTTAGAGAAAAACAGTAGATATAGTGATGAAAAAATAGCTATAATGACTGGAAAGACAGTAGAAGAAGTAAGAGAAGCTATTAGAGATTATGAAGAAAAAAATATAATAGCAGGGTATACTACATTAATAAATTGGGAAAATACAGGAAAAGAGACAGTTACAGCATTAATTGAAGTAAAAATAACACCTCAAAGAGGTCAAGGTTTTGATAAAGTTGCAGAAAGAATATATAAATTTTCAAATGTTAAAGCTTGTTATTTAATGAGTTCTGGAGGTTTTGATTTAACTGTAATAGTAGAAGGAAAAACAATGAAAGAAGTTGCTATGTTTGTATCAGAAAAACTTGCAGTTCAAGAATATGTACAAGGTACAGCAACTCATTTTGTACTTAAAAAGTATAAAGATCATGGAACTATATTTAAAGATAAGAAGATTAGTGATAGGGAGGCTATATTTATATGATAATGGAAAATATGATTTTAGATAATATAAAAAATATGCCCCCATCTGGAATAAGAAAATATTTTGATATGATAAACGAAATGGAAGATGTAATATCACTTGGAGTTGGTGAGCCAGACTTTGTAACACCTTGGAATGTTGTAGAAGCTGGTATATATTCATTAGAAAAAGGACATACACATTATTCTTCTAATGCTGGATTTATTGAACTTAGAGAAGAAATAGCAAATTATTTGTATAGAAAGTTTAATTTATCATATGACCCAAAAGAAGAAATATTAGTTACTGTTGGTGGAAGTGAGGCTATTGATTTAGCACTTAGAGCGCTTGTAGGTCCTGGAGATGAAGTTATAATTCCAGAACCTAGCTTTGTTGCTTATAAAGGATGTACAACTTTTACAGGAGCAACAGCAAAAATAATAAACTTAAAGGCTGAAGATGAATTTAAACTTATGCCAGATGATTTAAGAGATGCTATAACAGATAAAACAAAAGTTTTAATACTTCCTTTTCCAAATAATCCAACTGGAGCTATAATGACAAAGGAAGAATTAGAAAAAATAGTTGATGTTGTTAAAGATAAGAATATAATAATTCTTTCAGATGAGATATATGGAGAGTTATCATATGATAAAAAACATGTATCAATTGCAGAATTTGAAGAGGTTAAAGATAAAACACTTATAATAAATGGTTTTTCAAAAGCTTATGCAATGACTGGATGGAGACTTGGATATGCTTGTGGAAATAAAGTATTAATAGATGCCATGAAAAAAATACATCAATATGCAATAATGTGCTCACCAACAACAGCGCAATATGCAGCAATTGAAGCACTTAAGCATGGAGATGATAGTGTAAGAGAAATGGCATCAGAATATAATAGAAGAAGAAGAGTTTTAGTAAATGGTTTTAGAAAAATGGGACTTGAATGTTTTGAACCATTAGGTGCATTATATGTATTCCCATGTATTAAGTCGACAGGTATGACTTCAGATGAATTTTGTGAAAAACTTCTTATGGAAGAAAGGGTGTTAGCTGTTCCAGGAAATGCCTTTGGTGAATCTGGTGAAGGATTTATAAGAGCATGTTATGCTGCATCTATGGATGATTTAATAGAAGCTATAAAAAGGATAGATAAATTTATAAATAAATATAAAGCATAGTTTTTTAACTATGCTTTTTGTTCACATTTTAAGTAAAATAATGTAAAATTTATAATATATTAAATTTGTGGAGGTTTTGGTTTAAATGACTGATAAAAAAATAGATTTAGGTACAGGAAAGATAAATAATTTATTATTTAGATTAGCACTTCCTGCAATTATAGCTCAAATAGTTAACGTTCTATATAATATTATAGATAGAATATTTATAGGAAGAATACCAAATGGAGAAATTGCTATGGCGGGAGTTGGAGTAGCTTTTCCAATAATAATGATAATATCAGCTTTCAGTGCGCTTATTGGTATGGGTGGAGCGCCTCTTGCAGCTATAAAGATGGGAGAGAAAAATAATGATGAAGCTGAAGAAATACTAAGTAATAGTTTTTCAGCTCTTATATTATTAGGAATTATACTTACTATAGTTTTTACTATTTTTAAAGAACAAATGCTTTGGGCTTTTGGAGCAAGTGAAGCTACAATAAAATACTCAAGTGATTATTTAGGATTATATATTTTGGGAACTATATTTGTTCAAATAGCATTAGGAATGAATCCTTTTGTTAACACACAGGGATTTGCGAAGACTGGTATGGCTACTGTTATAATAGGTGCTATAATTAATATAATTTTAGATCCTATATTTATATTTGGTTTTGGAATGGGGGTTAAAGGTGCTGCTCTTGCAACAGTTTTAGGACAATGTGTCTCAGCTATATGGGTTCTTAAATTTTTATTTAGTCAAAAAAGTATATTAAAAATAAGAAAAGAGTACATGATTCCAAAACTAAAAATTATATTTCAAGTAGTAGCTCTTGGAGTTTCACCTTTTATAATGCAATCAACAGAAAGTCTTGTAATGATTATAATGAATAATCAATTATTAAGATATGGTGGAGATTTAGCAGTTAGTGCTATGACTATAATGAGTAGTATAATGCAGATAGTGTTATTACCTCTTGTAGGTTTATCCCAAGGTGCTCAACCAATAATAAGTTATAATTATGGAGCAAAAGAAGGAAATAGAGTAAAACAAACATTCAGATTATTATTTACTTATTGTTTATGTTATACAGGAGTTATGTGGATTGCTTTAATGATGGCTCCAGGTTTTTTTGTATCGATATTTAATGATAATTCAAATCTTATGGATATAACAACTTGGAGTATAAAAATATTCTTTGGTGGAGTTATTGCATCAGGAGCACAAATAGCGTGCCAACAAACATTTTTAGCTCTTGGACAAGCTAAAACATCATTAATATTAGCTCTTTTAAGAAAGATAATACTTCTTATACCATTAGCATTAATATTACCTATGATTTTTGAAAATAAACTTAAATGGACTTTAATGGCAGAACCAATTGCAGATATAATAGCAGCAACTATTACTGTAATATGTTTTGTATCATTTTATAATAAAAAACTTTCAGAAGATGCATTAGGTTCTGATAACGTTAGTAAAGCTTAATATAAATAAAAAAGGACTTTTTACTTAGAGTGAATTCTTAGTAATAAAGTTCTTTTTATTTAATAATTATAAAATTATGATTAAAAAATTTTTTGTGGTAAAATATATTAGTAGTATTAAGGAGGTAAAAAATGAGAGAATTAATAGACTTACATACACATACTGTGTCTAGCGGTCATGCATATAGCACAGTTAAAGAAAACATAGATAGTGCAAGAGATAAGGGAATTAAATATTTAGGAATTTCAGATCATGCTCCTAAAATGCCAGGCACTGCACATATATATCATTTCCATAACTTAAGAGTTATTCCTAAACATATTGATGGTGTTAATGTTTTTGTTGGGGCAGAAGTTAATATATTAGACTTTAATGGAAATGTAGATTTAACAGATGATGATTTAAATAATCTAGATTATGCAATAGCAAGTTTTCATCCACCTTGTATAAATCCTGGAACAGAAGAAGAAAATACAAGAGCTGTTATAAATGTTATGAAAAAGCCAAACATAAAAATAATAGGTCATTTAGATGATTCAAGATATCCTGTTAATTATGAAGAAGTTGTAATTGCTGCAAAAGAAAATAATATTTTATTAGAATTAAATAATTCATCTTTAAGACCAAATGGTTTTAGAGTAGGAGCCTTAGAAAATGATAAAAAAATGTTAGAGTTTTGTAGAAAACATAAAGCCAAAATAATATTTGGTAGTGACTCTCACATATGTTATGATATAGGAAAGTTTGATAACTGTATAAATTTAGTAGATGAAATAAATTTCCCAAAAGAACTTATAATTAATTATAATGAAGAAGAAATAAAAGGTATATTTAATATATAAATTGTTTAGGGCTATTTTAAATAGCCCTAAATTACTTTTACATAAAAATAAGAGGGGTAAGTATTAATGGGGGATAATAAAACTGTAAATATATTTTATTCTTTAGAAAATGAAGAAAATATATTGAATAAATTCAATAGTGATATTTTTAAAGTATATAATCATATTTTTAAAAAAGATAAAATTATAAAATTTATTAAGTATTATAATTTTTGTTTTGATATGTACAATGTGAATTTTATAAGTTTTAATGATATAAATTATTTTACTAAAACAAATTTATTTAATAATAGTTTTGTAAATATAATAATATGTAATATTAAAGAAAAAGAGCATTGTATAAAGAAATTTATTAATTTAAACAAAATAATTTTTATAGAAAATAAATATATAAAAACTAGAAAAGATATAGATATGATTATTTTATTAAAGGAAATATTATTTTTTTACTTTAATAATTATGATAAAAGTATAGAATTAAAAGATATTTATGTATATGTATCAAAATTATATAATAAAGAGAATTGTGGAATGGGAGTATATGATACATTAAAAGAGTGTAATAAATTATATAATCAAAGAAAAGTTAAAATTAATGTTATTAGTGGAAGTGAATTAAATATGGAAAGTTTATATTATATATTTGATCCACTTTTAGAGTATACAAATGAAAACTCTAAAGTTAGGTTTGAAAATATTATACAAAGCAATATAAAGAATAATTTTATAATTAATATATTAGGAGCTGAGTAAAGCTCTTTTTTTTATAAAAATTTGACTAAAACTTAACAAAAAAATGAATTATTTAATTTATTTAAGTAAATAAATTAAATAATAAAACTTAAAAAACTTAAATAATTATTTAGAAATTTAAATATAATTGTGAGTTAATTGTTAATGTTATAACATAAGTGTGAAATTAATAACAAAAAGATTTGAGAAAACTTTATAAACTGAGGAGGAATTAAATTAGATGGATATCTTAAGTATTTTAGGAAAAACATTAACAGATAACGCAATTATAGGTGCAATATTTTCATCAATAGCAATTATTTTTTTAGGATTTTATTTAAGAAAGAAAAATATAATAAATGATAGTGCTGCAAAAATATTAAGTAAGGTAGTTTTATCAGTATCACTTCCAGCATTAGCATTAAAATCATTTTTAGTAGATATTAATAAGAAAAGCTTACATGAAGGAATAAATCTTTTAATATGGGGATTTGCAATTTATATAGTTCTTATATTTATAACTAAGTTATTTTATTCAAGATACAAGGGAGATAAACAAGATGCTTTAAGAGTATTAACAGTATTTGGATCAACAACTTTCTTTGGAACTCCGATTGTACAAGCTGTTTATGGAACAGTAGGAGTTATGTATTCTTCAATATTCAATATAGCTTATAGAGTGTTCCTTTATTCATATGGATTTATTAAAATGTCAGGTTTGAAGATGGATAAAGAAAACTTTAAGAAAAATGTTAAAACTATGTTTTTAAATCCAATTATTATAGCAACATTTTTAGGTTTATTTATATGGTTATTCCAAGAGTCATTACCACAAGTAGCTGTTTCTACTAAAGAAGGGGTAAAAAACTATGCATTTTTAAGAATTGACCAAACATTACCATGGCTTTATAAACCTTTAACTTACTTAAGTGCTTTATGTTCACCACTTGCATGGTTATCAATTGGAGCTAATTTAGCTACAATACCATTTAAAGAAGCTATGGGATCAAAAGATTCTTGGTACTATAGCATTCAAAAAGTAATTATAGTTCCATTAATAAATATAGTATTATTATATGTTTTAAATGTAACTGGAATTTTACCAGTATCATATATTGGACTAGCTACTGTAGTAATAATGATGGCAGCGCCAACAGCAACAGTTGCAGCAGCTTATGCTATAAGCTTTGATAAAGAATCAGTTCTTTCATCAAATTGTTCATTATTATCAACTATAGTTGCAGTAGTAGCAATGCCAATATGGATAGTTGCTTTAGAAGTAATTAAAAATATAGGGTTATTTGTATAGTTAAATTTTAAATGACTATAATTCAGGAATTAGATTTAAAAACTTTTTCCTGAATTAAGTCTTATTTTAATATAGATATATTTTTATATATTTAAAAAGAAGGGAAGTTTTTTTATGTCAATTAAGTTAGTTTGTTTTGGAGTAAGACCAACAGAAGTTGAATTTTTTAATAAATTAAATAAATATGGATATGATTTAAAACTTGTAGAAAAAGGATTAAATCATGAAAATGTAAAGGAAGCTATAGGAGCAGAAGCTATAATGGTTAGGGGTAACTGTATGGCTGATAGACAAAACTTAGAGCTATTAAAAAATAATGGATTAAAGTATGTACTTACTAGAACAGTAGGATTTGATCATGTTGATTTAGAAGCAGTAAAGGAATTTGGATTAAAGTCAGCTAGAGTTCCAGGATATTCACCAAATGCAATAAGTGAACTTGCAGTAACTCTTGCAATGATGTTACTTAGACATACAGCTTATACAGTAAATAGAACAAGAGAAAAGAATTTCATTGTTGATGCTAATATGTTTAGTAAAGAAATTAGAAATTGTACAGTTGGAATAATTGGAACTGGAAGAATAGGACTTACAACTGCTAAGCTTTTTAAGGGACTAGGAGCAAAAGTTATTGGTTATGATGTATTTCAAAGTGATGCAGCGAAAGAAATTGTTGAATTTGTAAGTCAAGAAGAATTAATAAAAACTTCAGATGTAATTTCAGTACATATGCCATATATAAAAGGAGTAAATTATCATTTAATAAATGATGAATTTATAAATAATATGAAAGATGGCGGAATAATTATAAACACAGCAAGAGGAGAACTTCAAGATATAGAAGCAATTATAAGAGGAATTGAAAGTGGAAAACTTGGTGGTTATGGAGCTGATGTATTAGAGGGAGAAAGTAGAGTTTTCTTTAAAGATCTTAAGGGACAAGAAATAGATGATAAAAATATAGAAAAACTTATAGAAATGTTCCCTAAAGTATTATTAACTCCTCACATGGGATCATATACAGATGAAGCTTTAACAAATATGATAAGTATTTCATATGATAATTTAAATGAATATTTAACAGAAAGTAATTGTAAAAATGCAATAGCTTAGTATATTTATAATAAAGCCTTACTTGTAGAAAACTATAAGTAAGGCTTTTTATAATTAAGGTTTAAAAAATAAAAAATGTCGAAAAAAATAAAATAATTATGTATAATCTAATATAAAAAGAATAAAAGGAGAGAATATGAGTTTTAAAAGTCGTGTACGAAAACGTAGTATTATAATAGCGATAATACCATTAATCCTTGCTTGTATATTTTTTATGAAGCTTAGAGTTGACGATCTTAATGATGAAATAAAACAAGATTTAAAAGAAATTTCATATGTAATAGCTAATACCCCAATAGTTCAAAATACATTAGAGCAAAGAAAAAATAATTTTGAGATTCAATCTTATGTAAGTAAATTTGTGAAAAACTTTAAAAACATAGATATAATTGTTGTTGGAGATATGACCGGAGAAAAATACTCACATCTTGATGTTAATCAAATAGGACAAAAGTTTGTAAATACAGATAATAAAGATGTAATTAAATATGGAACAAGTTATTATTCAACAATGGAAGGTTCTATGGGTGTTACAGTTAGATACTTTGCTCCAATATATAATAATGATAAACAAGTTGGGTTTGTTATGGTAGGTAAATACTTAAAAGATGTTGAGTCAGTAACTAATAAGGTTATAGTTATAACAATATGCTTATTTGTTTTAATATTGCCAATTACAATAATATTATCAGAAACATTTGCAAGAAAAATAAAAAGAGAAATGCTTGGTATGGAACCTGATGAAATAGCAAGATTATATAATGAAAAGAGAATAATACTTGACTCCATAGATGAAGGTGTAATTGCCATAGATAGAAATAATAAAATTTTAGAAATAAATGATAATTGTTTTAAGATGCTAGATACATTAAATATAGAAGAATTAATACAAAAAATTTCTAAATATATAGATAATAAGAGTAGTGTAAAAATGAAAGAAATAACATTAAGTGGTGAAAAGGTATTTGTAAATTTAAGTTTTATAAAAGAGAAAGAAAAGTATTTAGGTGCTGTTGTTACTTTAATGAAAAGTGAAAATATAAATAGACTTGCAAGAGAAATAACTGGTATAGACGGATTACTTAAAAATATTAGAGCAAATGTTCATGAATTTAAAAATAAATTACATGTTATTTTGGGACTTATAAATCTAGAAGAATATGATGAAGCAAAAAAATATATAAGTGAGTGTCAAAAGGAAGTTTTAGAAAATACAACTACTGTTGCAGGAATAAAGGATAATTTAATAAGTGCTATGCTTCTTAGTAAAAAACTTATTGCAAATGAAAAGAATATAAAATTTATAATAAATGAAGATTCTTATATGATGCATTCACATGGAAGAGTAACTTCAATTGACATAATAACTATACTTGGAAATCTTATAGAAAATGCTTTTGATGCATGTATAGAAAAAGGTTCTAGTGGAGTTGTAGAAGTTTATATAGGTGAAGATGAAAAAATAATAAATATAGAAGTTACAGACAATGGAATTAATATAAATAAAAATATAAAAGACAATCTTTTTGAAAATGGAGTAACATCTAAAGGTACAGGGAGAGGAATTGGATTATCAACTGTAAAAGGTAGAATTGATCTTTATGGTGGAAGTATAAAAATAAAAGAAAACAAAAGAAATAAAAAATTTATAATAAGTATATTAAAGGAGGAATAGGTGTGAACAAAGTAGTTATTGTTGAAGATGATCCTATGGTAGCTTTAATAAATAAAAAATATGTTGAGATGATTAATGGATTTTCAGTATTTAAAACTGTATCTAATAAAGAAGATTTAATAGATGTTTTGGAAAAAGAAAATATAGATTTAATATTATTAGATGTTTACTTACCTAAAGAAAATGGTATAGAAATATTAAAATATATTAGAGATAAAGGAATATTATCAGAAGTTATAATGATGACAGCAGCAGATAAATCAGAAGAAATAAAAACTGCTTTTGCATATGGAGTAGTAGATTATTTAATAAAGCCATTTGAATTTGAAAGATTTAAGAAAGCTATAGATAAGTATATTAAAAAGAGAGAACTTTTAATTCAAAATACTAAGTTAGATCAAAATGATTTAGATAGATTATATAATAATGATAATTTAGTTAATGAAGAAAATAAACTTCCAAAAGGAATAAATAAAAATACATTAAATAAGATATACAATGTTATAAATGAAAATAATGAAGAATATTGGACTATAAGAGGTATATCAAAATTAACAGGTGTAAGTAATGTTACTATAAAAAAATATGTTGATTATTTAGAAAATATAGGTGAAGCTGAAGTAACAATAGATTATGGTAATGTTGGTAGACCAGAATACAAATATAAATTTATAAAAGAGAATTAAATATAGAAAATAACTCTAAAAATGTATATAATATAATTAAACATGTTTTGGAGATGATTTTATGAACTATCATAAGTATAAATATATTGGATTATTAGGACTTTTATCTTTAATAGGGCTAAAAGGATTTACATCTAACAATCCAATATATTTTCTGTTTTTTATAAACATTTTATGGTTCACATATTTTTATGAAAATAGTTTAGTTTACAAGAATAAAAAATTTAAATAAAAAATAATTAACAAAAGGAGAAATTATGAAAATAGGATTTGATCATAAAAAGTATTTAGAAGAACAGTCTAAATATATTTTAGAAAGAGTAAATAATTACGATAAACTTTATTTAGAATTTGGAGGTAAGCTTCTTCAAGACCTTCATGCAAAGAGAGTATTACCTGGATTTGATGAAAATGCAAAAATAAAATTATTACATAAGTTAAGAGATAAAGCTGAAATAATTATTTGTGTGTATGCAGGTGATATTGAAAGAAATAAAATAAGAGGAGACTTTGGTATTACATATGATGCTGATGTATTAAGACTTATTGATGAACTTAGATCATATGATTTAGATGTAAATAGTGTTGTAATAACAAGATATGATGAACAACCTTCTACAAATATTTTTATAAATAAGCTTGAAAGAAGAGGAATAAAGGTATATAAACATAGAGCAACTAAAGGATATCCAACAGATGTAGATACAATAGTAAGTGATGAAGGATATGGAAAAAATCCATATATAGAAACTACAAAACCAATAGTTGTTGTTACAGCTCCAGGACCAGGAAGTGGAAAACTTGCAACATGCTTAAGTCAACTTTATCATGAAAATAAAAGAGGAAATGTTGCAGGATATTCAAAATTTGAAACATTCCCAGTATGGAATGTACCATTAAAGCATCCATTAAATATTGCATATGAAGCTGCAACAGCAGATTTAAAAGATGTAAATATGATAGATTCATTCCATTTTGATGCTTATAATAAGGTAGCAGTAAATTATAATAGAGATATTGAAAGTTTTCCAGTATTAAAAAGAATTATAGAAAAAATAACAGGAAAAGAATCTGTATATAAATCACCTACTGATATGGGAGTTAATAGAGTAGGTTTTGGAATTATAGATGATGATGTAGTAAAAGAAGCTTCAAAACAAGAGATTATAAGAAGATATTTTAAAACTGCATGTGAATACAAAAAAGGTTATGTAGATAAAGAAACATTTCAAAGAGTATCACTTATAATGAGTGAATTAAATTTAGTAGAACAAGATAGAAAAGTTGTAACTAAAGCTAGAGAAAATTCTGAGAGATTAAAGAAGTTAAAAGGTGGTAACGAGATATGTCCATCTGTTGCAATTGAATTAGAAGATGGAACTATAGTTACAGGTAAAACATCAGAACTTATGGAAGGCACAGCAGCAGCTATTGTTAATGCTATTAAATATTTTGCTGATATAAATGATGATATTCATTTAATTTCACCAGTTATATTAAATCCTATAATAAGATTAAAGAAAGAAACATTAGCATCTAAAAGACCAGCTCTTAATTGTGAAGAAGTTCTTATGGCACTTAGTATATGTGCAGCTACTAATCCTATGGCGCAAGTTGCTGTTGAGAAACTTTATAAGCTTAAAGGAGCTCAAGCCCATTCAACTACAATAGTAAGTAATAATGATGAACAAACATTTAGAAAACTTGGAATAGATATAACTTGTGATGCTGAATATGCAACTCAAAATTTATATTATTAATTATAATAGATAAGAGTTTAACTCTTATCTATTTTTTTGTAGAAAAAAATAGAAAAATTTTAAAAAGATGTTTACAACGGATAATAATTATTATATAATAATAAATGTAATCAGGAAAAACAAAAACGAATTAAGATTTATAAATGAAAATTAAAATAAAAAAATGTGTGTTTAAGAAGAGGAGAGATAGTATATGAAAAAATTTATATGTACAGTATGTGGATACGTTTATGAGGGAGAA
>NZ_JBZEFC010000003.1:0-415841 GCF_058310295.1 Clostridium sp. TJA020 | reverse complement strand
AACACAAGGTTGATAGGTCAGGGGTGTAAGCATGGTAACATGTTCAGCTGACTGATACTAATAGGTCGAGGGCTTGACCAATAAAAACAATCAACAAAAATCATGTGCAATTTTCAGAGAACAAAATTAATAATCCGCGATAGCTCAACGGTGGAGCACTCGGCTGTTAACCGATAGGTTGGAGGTTCGAATCCTCTTCGCGGAGCCAATTTAAATAAGCTTACGGGCTTATTTTTTTTTGCTTAAAAATAATATATTAAATATATAAATAATAACGTATAATCTAATATACAGTTTAATATATAATAAGACAAACTATTACAAAAATGTAATAGATATTAATTATTTTGTAATAGTAAACTACATTTTATGTTAGTATACTTATAATGTAAATAAACTAGGGGGAAATTTAGGTATGGCGATAAAGAGAAACTCAGATAAAAAAACAATTAAAATACAAATAAAACAAAGTCTATTAATATTAGGAATTACTATTTTATTAGTAATTGGTGCTATGGCTATTTATTCTGCAATTTCATCAAATAATAAAAATGAACAAGCTCTTGCTCAAGGTGGTGGGAAAGAAAAAGGTAATGGTGAAAAATCAAATTTATCTTCAGGAGTTGAGGAAAATGTAGATTTAGATAATTCAGGATATTTACTATTAGAACAAGATTCTAATGCAGATGATGCAAAGATTGTGGCAAATAGAACTCAAGGTATTATGAAGGGTGAGCTACATTACCCTGTTAGAGATGATGGGAAAAAAGTTGTATATTTAACATTCGATGATGGTCCATCAACTACTAATACTCCCAATGTTTTAAATATATTGGATAAATATAATATTAAAGGAACATTTTTTGTTATGGGTAAAAGTATTACTTCAAATCCAGAAGTAACAAAAAAGATTTTAAAGAGAATAGCATCAAATGGACATGCTATAGCTAATCATAGTTATAGTCATGATTATAGATATTTATATCCTAATAGAGTAATAAATACAAATAATTTTATGGGAGAATATAATAAAACAAATGATTTATTAAAAGAATATTTAGGAAAGGATTTTTCAACTAGAGTTGTAAGGTTTCCAGGTGGTTATTGGTCTTGGAATGGAAGAGAGAAGATAAGACCTATATTAGATAAAAAAGGTATAGAAATTGTAGATTGGAATGCATTAAATGGTGATGCTGCAAATGGTGGTCATAAAAGTAAGGCACAATTATTGGCTGAAACAAAAGATTCAGTAGAAAAGTTAGGTGATAAAGCTGATAGTATTGTATTTTTAATGCATGATACTTATCAAAAGGAAACAACAGTTGAAGCTCTTCCAGAAATAATAGAATATTTTAAAAGCAAAGGATATGAGTTTAGAACAATGAAATAATTTAATTTTATTTTAATAGGTGAAGTGAAATAATTGTATATTAAGAATAAAAAATATAGACTATAATATTAAAAGAAGCTTAAATTATTAAGCTTCTTTTTTGAAAATAGAAAGAGGTGTGGTTAATATTGGCTAAAATATTATTAGTAGAAGATGAAGTGAGTATAAGAGGTTTTTTAAAGATAAATTTAGCTAGGAATGGATTTGAAATAATTGAAGCTAGCAATGGAGAAGATGGAATAAAAAAAGCTATTGAGGAGAAACCTTCTGTAGCTGTTTTAGATGTTATGTTGCCAGGAATAGATGGATTTCAAGTATGCAGTAAATTAAGAGAGGAGTTCCCAGAAATGGGGATTATAATGTTAACTGCAAAAGGGCAAGATATGGATAAAATAATGGGACTAGAATATGGTGCTGATGATTATATAGTAAAGCCATTTAATCCATTAGAAGTTGTTCTTAGAATAAAAGCAATTTTAAGAAGAATAGAGAGCAAAGAAGGGAAAGTTGTAGAAGAATTGGTTAATGGACCATTTGTAATAAATCTATATTCTCAAAAGATAACAAAAGATGGTGTAGAGATAGAACTTACCCCAAAAGAATATTTAATAATGAAAACATTTATTGAGAATCCTAATAAGGCTTTTTCAAGAGATGAGTTATTAAATAGTGTATGGGGATATAATTATTTTGGAGATCCAAAAATAATTGATGTAAATATTAGAAGATTAAGAGCAAAAATTGAAAAGGATTCATCTAACCCACAGTTTATAGAGACTGTTTGGGGGATAGGATATAGATGGAAAGGATAATATATGAAAAGCATAAAGAATAAGATGATAAGAAACTTTATAATAGTTGTTTTCTCAACAATAGTTATATTGGATATATTATTAATGGTATTTGTTAGACAATATTATTATAAAAATATACAAACTATATTAACTAATCAAATAGATTTAGCTATTAATTTTTATGATAGATATTACTCTAATACATCACTAGAACTTAATGTATATGATAATGTTGATGCTTTCTGGAATCAAACCACTGCACAAGTTCAAATATTTGATAATAAAGGTCGTCTTATTATGGATTCTATAGGTAGTAATGAAATATCTGATGAAAGTAAACAACAGATAAGGAAAGCATTAAGTGGAGAAAGTAGCGACTGGGTTGGAAAGGTAAGATACTCTCCATATAATGTTATGGCAGTAACTAAGCCAATAGAGGTAAATGGAAAAGTAATAGGAGCTATAAGATATGTAACTTCTTTAAAAGAGGTTAATGAATCTATAGCATCTATAATGAGTTTTTTTATAGGTATATCAATTTTAGTATTAATTATAGGTGTAGTTATAAGTATAATTATGGCTAGAAATATAGTTAATCCTATATTAAAGTTAAAAAACATAGCAAAAAAAATGGCAAGTGGGGATTTAAAAGCTAGAAGCAATTTTGACTCAAAAGATGAAATTGGTCAGCTTGCAAATACTTTAGATTATATGGCAGAAGAACTTGACCAAAGAGAAAAAATGAAAAATGATTTTATATCATCTGTATCACATGAACTTAGGACACCACTTACAGCTATAAAAGGATGGGTAATAACTTTAAATAATGAAAACACTGATAGAGAAACTTTAAAATTGGGATTTGATATACTTGAAAAAGAAACAGATAGATTATCTGCAATGGTTGAAGAGTTATTAGATTTTTCAAGACTTATAAATAATAAAATATCTCTTAATAAAACTTTAGTTAATATTTCTCATTTTGCAAGTTATATTGAATTATATATGACTCCAAGAGCTGAAAAAGAAAATATAAATTTTCATGTATATAATTCGATAAAAACTCCTAATATTAATATTGATATTGATAGAATGAAGCAAGTTCTTATAAATATAATAGATAATTCATTTAAATTTACTCAAGAACAGGGATTGATAGAAGTTAAATTTTCAGAAGATGTTAAAAATATAATAATAGAAGTTACTGATAATGGATGTGGGATAAGTGAGAATGAGTTAGAAAGAGTTAAGGAGAAATTTTATAAAGGGAGTAATGCAAATTCTAACGCAGGTATAGGATTATCAATAGCTGATGAAATAGTAAAATTACATAATGGAACATTAATAATAAATAGTGAATTATATGTTGGAACACAAATAAAGATTGTTATTCCTAAAGAAAGTAATGAGGAGAAGTTATATGAGATTTAGATGGATTAAAGCTATATTTATAATAATATTAATGTTTTCTTTAACTGGATGTAATAGTATTGATATAAATAATATGATGGAATTAAAGGCTCCTCAAAATAAAGATTTAATTATATTAGGAAGATGGCAAGTAAAAGATTATAAGGTGTTAGATAAAAATATGTATTCATTAGGAGAAGTTGATGATATTGAAGATAAATATATTGATATTGGCGAACATAATATTAATATAGATACTAAAACTTATGATGGTGTAAGATATAAATTAAAAGTTGTAAAAGGAGATTATGTTATATCATATCAAAATAACTTTATTGTAAGGGATTTGGGTATTAATAACAGTGAATTAAATGTAATATCTGCATCAGATAAAAATAATAATATTTTTGAATTTTTTTATGTTAATAAGAATGAAAGTTTTATATACTATCAAGGGGTTTTATTAAATGTTAAATGGATAAGTAATGTTTCAGAAGATGCATTTAATGCAAAAAATATTCCAGATAAAAAAAGTGTTAATTACAATGATTATAATACAGATAAAGGTCTTTATATAACTTTTAAGGAACCAAGAAAATTAAAAGAAGATGGAACATATACAGATGAAAAATATAGAACCCTTTGGATAAGCGCAAAGAAAGATAAGATTCAACCAATTGAGTCTGTTAATG
The DNA here is from genome assembly GCF_058310295.1 of Clostridium sp. TJA020. Lineage (NCBI taxonomy): Bacteria > Bacillati > Bacillota > Clostridia > Eubacteriales > Clostridiaceae > Clostridium > Clostridium sp. TJA020. The sequence continues at coordinate 411,555 of NZ_JBZEFC010000003.1, read as the reverse complement.
GTATAATATTTCCGAGAAAATCTGGAATATGGACTTTATCAAAAAATAGTATTGATACCAACGGTTATCATAAAGAATATTTTGTTGCAAATGCAATAGATAAAAAAAGTCAAATTACAATAGAAGATAAAGAAAAGAATTTTATTAATGAAAAGTCTAATGTTTATAGAGGCTTAAATTATATAGGTGATAATTATATATCAACAGAAATTTATACTGGTAATAATTTTGAAAATAAATATACTCAATATGAAATGATTCCATTAGATAACTTATTTTCAGATAAATCATTAGCATTTCAAGATATATTTTCAAAAAAATACAATTTAACTTATAATAAGGATTATACAAACGCATATCACAAGTTAACAAAGGATCAACAAGAAAAGGTAAAAAAATATATAGATTACAGTAATTTTGGTGTTGTTAGAGAAAATGGTAATTGGAGAATGGAAGGAAGAATATCACCATCTTCATTAGATGGTGATAAGTATGATTATAAAATATCAATTCAACCACCAGTTAATCTAGTAAGATATGATTCATTATTAATACCTTGGAAAATTTTAAAAAATGATATACCTTTAATAAAAGATGCGTATACTTCACCAGATGGAAAATTAGCAATTGTTATTTTAGATGATAAATTAATAGTTTTTAATACCTCAAATAATAAATTATCAACACCAGTTAAAGAATTCAAACTTAAAAAAGGTGAAAAAGTAATAATGGCACAATGGTGTGAAGGTGATTATGTAGATTATTGGGGAAATACATTTAATGAATATCAAAAACAAGTAAATAAAACAGGTAAATAAAATAGGTAAATAACATAGTTATTTTAAATAAGGAGGGAAAGAAAAAATGTTATCAAAAGAAACTATAGGTCTTGTGTTATCAAAGTGTATGATAACAGGGGGAGATTTTGCTGAAATATATGTAGAAGACAGTATAAGTAATTCTCTTAGTATTTTAGATAATAAAGTTGAAAGTGCCATAGGTGGAAGAAGCTATGGCGTTGGAATAAGAATATTTAAGGGGTTAAAAAGTGTTTATGCATATACAAATGATAATTCACTTAATAGTTTATTAGATACAGCTTATAAGGCAGCACTTGCTCTAGGAGATTTAAAAGAAGAAAAAGATATAATTGTAAATGATTCTATATGGGTTCCAAATAAACATATAATAAAATATTATCCACAAGAAATAGAATATGCTAAAAAAATTGGTGTGATGAAGCTTGCTTACAATAAAGCTAAAGATTATAGTAATGAAATAAGTAAAGTAAGCGTTAGTTATGCTGATAAAGATCAAAAGATTTTAATAGCAAATACAGATGGTATTTGTCTTGAAGATAGAAGAGTTAGAACAAGACTTGGTATAAGTGCAGTTGCATCAAAAAATGGAGAAAATCAAATGGGATTTGAAGGACCAGGAAGGTCTAGAGGTTTTGAGATGTTTAAAGATGAAATAGATCCTGAAATGTATGCATTAGAAGCAGCAAGAACTGCTGTTACAATGTTAAATGCAAAAGATTGTCCAGCTGGAAAGATGACAGTTGCAATCGATAATGGATTTGGTGGAGTTTTATTCCATGAGGCATGTGGACATTCATTAGAGGCTACTTCAGTTGCTAAGGGAAATTCAGAATTTGCAGGCAAGATGGGTGAACAAATAGCATCAGCTAAAGTAACAGCAATTGATGATGGTACTATAGAAAATGCATGGGGTTCTATTAATATTGATGATGAAGGTACAAAGTCAAGAAAAAATGTATTAATTGAGAATGGTATATTAAAGGGATATATGATTGATAAATTAAATGGAAGAAGAATGGGAATGGAATCAACAGGAAATGGAAGAAGACAAAGCTATAAATTTGCCCCAACTTCAAGAATGACTAATACTTATATAGCTGCTGGAAGTGATAAGCCAGAAGATATAATAAAATCAATAGATAATGGTCTTTATGCTAAAAAGCTTGGTGGAGGTTCTGTAAATCCTGTAACTGGAGAATTTAATTTCTCTGTATCAGAAGGTTATTTGGTGAAAAATGGTGTAATAGTAGAACCTGTTAGAGGGGCTAGCCTTATAGGCAAAGGTAGTGAAGTATTAATGAATATAGATATGGTTGGAAGTAACATATGTCAAGCACAAGGTATGTGTGGATCATCATCAGGTAGTATTCCTGTAAATGTTGGTCAACCAATGATTAGATTAAAAGAAATAACAGTAGGCGGAAGATAGGGAGGTGTAATTATGGAATTTAATGAGTTTAAGAATAAGTTATTTGATAAAGCAAGAAAAGAAGGATTAGATGAATTTGAAATATATTTTTCTAATAAAGAAAGTTTAAGTATAAATATATATAAAGAAGAGGTTGAAAAATATAATTTAAATAAATCATTTGGAGTTTCATTTAGAGCAAAACTAGGTGGAAAGATGGGATATTCTTATACTGAAATAATAGATGAAGATGCTATAAATATGCTAGTGAAAAATGCTAAAGATTCTGCATTATCAATAGAAGATGAAGATATTCAATTTATATATGAAGGTGATAAAAATTACGAAAAGGTAGAAAATTATCACAAGGATTTAGAAAATATTGATGCTAAGGAACTTATAGACTTAGGACTTTCAATGGAAAAGGAATGTAAGATTTATTCTGATAAAGTTGTTAATTTCTTAGGATGTGGAATAAGTTATGTAAATGTTGAGTATGGACTTATGAATTCAAAAGGACTAGAGCTTAAAGATAAATCAAACTTATTAACAGCTTATGTTGTACCAGTAGTTGATATAGATGAAAGAAAGTATGACGGGTTTGGTTATGCAATGGCTAAAAAGGTTTCAGATGTAAATCCTAAAAAGATAGCTAAACAAGCTGTAGATGAGGCTATGGAAAAAGTTGATGCAAAATCAATTAAATCCGGTAAATATAAAATAGTAATAAAAAATGAAGCAATGGTTTCTTTATTACAAGCCTTTTGGTCAGTGTTTGATGCTGACTCAGCACAAAAAGGAATATCTCTTTTAAAAGATAAAGAAGGAGAAATTATAGCATCAAATAAGGTCACTATAATTGATAATCCATTATTGAAAGATGGATTAGCATCAGTTGGATTTGATGATGAAGGTGTTAAGACAATTAAGAAAGAGTTAGTATCTAAGGGAGAGCTTAAAACATTACTTCATAATTTAAAAACTGCTTATAAAGCTTCAATAAAATCAACAGGAAATGGATTTAAAAATTCATATGCATCACCAGTAAGTGTTGGACCTACAAATTTCTATATAGAAAATGGTAATAAAAACTTTGATAAGCTTTTAAGTGAGTTAGGAGAAGGGCTTATAATAACAGAATTTTCAGGATTGCACGCAGGGGCTAATGCTATAACAGGAGAATTTTCATTAGCTGCTAAAGGATTTATGATAGAAGACGGAAAAAAATCATATCCAGTAGAGCAGATAACTGTGGCTGGTAATTTCTTTACTTTATTAAAAGATATAGAAGAAGTCTGTGATGATATAAAATTCCCAATGTCTAGCTTTGGTTCACCATCAGTGTTTGTAAAAGAATTATCAGTAGCAGGTGAATAATTAAAAAAGTTAAAGGACTATGCAAAATAAATTTGACATAGTCCTTTATTTTTTTGTTTATTATACGTTAATAAATAAATGATATATTAAAATAGGGAGGTGGGTAAATGAATTTTATATCTATTGTAGAACATTTGGCAGGTCATTTAGGTTACATAGGGGTATTTATAATGAGTATATTATTACCAACAGAAGTTCTATTACCCTTTATTGGATTATCAATATCAAAAGGAATTTATAATTTTCAGATGGCTTTACTATTTACATTTTTAGGAGAGCTATGTTCATCAGTATTTAGTTATGGTTTAGGTATTTGGCTTGGAGAAAGAATTGTAAATAAATTTAAAAATAAAAATAAAAGAAATAAAAATATTTCAGAAAAGGTTGAAAGAATATTTGCTGAATATGGGAAATATGCTATTTTAATAGCTAGATTAATTCCATTTGCCCGTACTTATGTATCAATATTAGCAGGGGCTAATAAAATGAAAAAAAGATTATTTATTAAATATACTATAGTTGGAATTTTATTAACTAACTCTGCATTGTTAGTATTTGGTTATTATATTGGAGCAAATGAAAATTCAATATGGAATTTTATACATAAGTATGCAATAAGCTTATTGGGTATTATTTGCTTTATAATTATAATGGCAAGATTAAATAAGAAAAGAAAATTAAAAAGAGTAAAAGATAATAGTTAATATAAAAAGTAGTAACTACTTAATATTAAGTAGTTACTACTTTTGTTATTTATTATTAAAATAATCTGCTCTAATCATTTTATCAGACATTTCTAGCGAACCTTCAATAAGTTCAATGTCTTTTTTTGAAAGGTTTTTAGTATCACCAATAAGTTTTCCGTTATTTAAAACTGCGTAATTTCTATTTGTATTTAATAAATTTCTACCAAGTGCAGTATTCTCATATTTTTCCCTAGGAATACCAAGAGTATATAATAAAGTTGGCATTATATCGATTTGACCTCCTATTGTATCAAAGGTTTTACCTACAGTTTTTTCTTTATTATATATAATAAGTGGTATTGTTGGAACCCCATTATTTGAATACCAATTTTCTTTGTGAGATAAGGTATCTATACTATGTTGATAATATTTATGAACTCCAGTATGATCACCTTCTATTGCAATAACAGTATTATCTAAAATTCCTGCTTTATCAAGTAAGCTTAAGAAGTAACCAATTTGCGTATCTGTATAGTGAACACTTTCAAAATATCCACCAAGTTCAGTCTTATCAAGTTCAGGGTCTAATTTGAACTTTCTCATACTTTCTGGCAAATCAAATGGTCCATGATTTGTAAGTGTTACAGTAAAAGCATAGAAAGGTTGCTTTAATTTTTCAAGCATAGGAACAACTTGTCTAAAATATGATTTATCACTTAATCCTAAACCAATAATTTCATCAGGATTAAATGAATAGAAATCAGTAAATTTATTAAATCCAATTCCAGTTAATCCATTTTTATAATTCCAGAAAGAACCTTTATCTGGATGTATAGCTTCGCTTGTATATCCTTCGTTTCCAAGTATTAAAGGCATTGAATTATAAACTCTATTAGGATATCTGAAGAATGTTGAACCTCTTCTAAGAGGTAACATTGATGTATTAACCATTAAATCTGAATCTGAACTTGTACCTTCATTAACTTGTTCACATATATTAGGAAAGTATATACCATCTTTTATTAATTTATCCATAACAGGAGTTATTTTTTTACCATTAATAGTTTGTCCTAAAACAAAACTTTCAAGAGATTCAACTTGTATAACTATTAAGTTTTTACCTTTATACATACCATAATATTTGTTATTAGGTAGATTTTCATTTTTAAATTTATAATAATTATTTATTTGATTTTTATCTTCTTCTGATAATTTGTATGGTTTTGAATCTTTGTAAACATTAATAGCATCCATTATATGATATCCAACAGATGAAAAATATTTAACTGTATTGGTTGGATCGTAATTATCAAAAAGATATGAGTTTTTAACATCTTTATTTCCTAGAACATAAAGATTAAAAGGAACATAAAGTATAAATATTATTGGAAGTATTAATGTTAGTAAAAATGATTTTATAGCTCTTTTTTGAACCCTCACATAAGATTTTCTTGTTAAGAATACATATATTCCAAGAACAACAAAATCAATTAAAAACAATAAATCATAACCACTAAACATTGAAAATATACTACCAGACATATTATCTAAATTTGCTGTTTGAGTTAATATAAGTACTGAAGGAACTGTTAAAAATCCTCTAAAATATGTAATATCAGTTAATATTAATACAGTTACTAATGCATCAATAATAAACAAATAAATAACTCTTCCTTTACCTTTAAATAATAATGAAAAACTTAAAAATATTAATGCAAAAGCGTAATAATAGTTTAAAAAGTTATTAGCATTTAAAAATCCTAAATGAAAATTTAAATAATAAGGATTTGTATTATTTATAAATCCTTGAAATAATATACCTTTTAGTACTATTGAAAATAGTGGTATTAAAAATAATATAAGTCTAAATACTGTATCTTTATTTAAAGAAATATTTAATTTCTGGAAAAATTTTTTCATTTATTCACCTCTCATGATATAGTCATATAAAATTATATTATAAGGCATATATTTAATCAATAAGTGTCGAATAGTGTTAAAATATAACAAGGGAAAAATAATATAAAAAATAGTGTATAATATTATTAAAAATATAATAATTAAAAAATAGAGAGGTGTTTGGTTATGAAAAATATTAATTGTATTGGACTTGCATGTCCTAAACCAGTAATTGAAACAAAAAAATATTTTGATTCAATAGAAAGTGGTGAAGCTATTGTAACAGTAGATAATGAGATTGCAAATAACAATGTAACAAGATTTGCAGAAAATGCAGGGTTTACTGTTAATAGCACTTTAGAAGGAGATCTTTTTAAAATCAAAATAACAAAGAAATCAGCTGAAGGAGCTTCAGAAAAAAAAGATACATTTTCAATAATAATAACAACTGATAAAATGGGTGATGGTGATGATAGATTAGGAGAAACTCTTATGAAGAGTTATATGTATGCTTTAACAGAAGCTACTGATATACCAGAAGAAATTGTGTTTTTAAATGCTGGAGTTAAATTAGTTACAGAAGGATCTGAAGTTATAGAAAGTGTAAGAGAACTAGAGAAAAAAGGTGTTAAAATAATAAGTTGTGGAACATGTTTAGATTTCTATGGATTAAAAGAGCAGTTATTAATTGGAGAAATTTCAAATATGTATACAATAGTTGAAATTATGAATAGTAAAAGAGTTATAAAAATATAAAAGATAAATGGAGTGCACATAATAGATGAAGCATATTTTTGTTATTAATCCCATAGCGGGTAAAGGAAAAGCTATATACTTTGAATATATGATAAGAGACTTATTTAAAAATATAGACGAGCCATATGAAATAATAATTACAGAAGAATCTGGCGAGGCTACTAAAAAGGTAAAAGATATAGTAAAAAAGGAAAAATGTAGAGTTTATTCCATTGGTGGTGATGGAACTTTAAATGAGGTTTTAAATGGTGTAGTTGGGTCTGAGAGTTCACTTGCTATAATTCCAGCTGGGTCAGGAAATGATTTTGCAAGAACTTTGTATGGAAATTTAGAAGTTGAGAAGATTTTAGAAAAACTAATACATGGAAAAGAGAAGTACATTGATGTTGCTAAAGTAAATGATAGATATTTTTTAAATATAGCATCTGTAGGCTTTGATGCGTGTGTAGTTAATAATGCTAGGCAATATAAAAAGCATAAGCTTATAACAGGTCCTATGGCTTATGGAATTTCTCTTATAAAGACCCTATTTACATTTGGTCATATGAATTTAGAGTTTGAAATAGATAATAAAATAATAAAAAATGATATGTATCTTATTGCTGTTGCCAATGGTAAATGCTATGGGGGAGGAATAAAAATAGCTCCAAATGCAATAATAGATGATGGATTGCTTGATATATATGCTATAAAAAAGCCAAGGCTACATAGACTTATAAGATTTTTACCTAAAGTTGTTACTGGGAAAGATGTTAGTGGCATTGAGGAAATAATTTATACAAAGGTTAAAAAAATGAGAGTAAAATCAAAAGATGATATTATAGTGAATATAGATGGTGAAATAGTGGCTTTAAATGAAATAAATTTTGAAATAGTTGATAAAGCTATAAAAGTTGTAGTTCCAAGAGATTAAGTAATAAATAAGGAGATGGAGTTAAATTTGAGAAAATATGATTTAGTAGTTGTTGGTGGTGGAATAGCAGGAATGACAGCAGCTCTTGCAGCCTTGGAAAATGGTATAAAAAAAGTATTACTTATAGAACGTGAAGAAGAACTTGGCGGTATACTAAAGCAGTGTATTCATAATGATTTTGCAAAAAAATATTTAGAGTGTTCTGTTACAGGACCTGAATTTATTGAATTTATTAAAATAAAATTATCTAAATTTGATTTTAATATTAAAAAAAAGACTACAGTAGTAAATATATCAGAAGATAATATAATAACTTATGTTAATGAAAGAGAAGGGATATGTGATGTGTTAGCTGATGCAGTTATTTTAGCTACAGGGTGTAGAGAAAGATATGCTGGAAATGTTCTAACACCTACTAATAAATTTACAGGTATATTTACAATAGGAAATGCTCATAGATTTATAAATTTTGAAGGATTACTTCCAGGAAAAAATCCAGTAATTATAGCTAAAAATAAGTGGGCTTTGATAGTAGCTAGGAGAGTAGAAATAGAAGGCGGAAAAGTAGCAGCACTTATAATTGATGAAGAAAGTGGATTTAAGATTACAGATGAAGATAGAGATATAATTGAAGGTTTTGATATAAATGTTATTGAAAGTGCAAAACTTATAGATATTGATGGAAATAAGAGAATAAATAAAGTTAAAATATTTAATAAAATAAAAGGGTGTATAGAAGAAATAGACTGTGATTCATTATTTTTATCAGTAGGATATTATCCTGAACTTGGATCTGTAAATAAGCTTAATCTTGAGATAAATAAAGAAATGAATACTCCTATGACAGATAATTATGAAACATCTAAAAGGGGATTATTCGCTTGTGGAAATATTATATATGGTGATAAATGCATCAATATGAAGGATATAGATGGATATGATGCTGGAGTTGCAGCATCAAAGTATATCCAAGAAGCATTTAAATAATAAAAGATTTCCTTTTATATTTAAATGAATACCATCTAAAAATATCTTTTCAGATAATGTATGATTTTTAGTTAGAGTATAAAAATCAACATATTTGAAAGGATATTTTTTTTGTAAATTTATAATATGACTTCTAAGAGATGATAAATTTTCATCACAATATTTATAATAATTAGAAGGCATAAATAAAGTTTCAGCCAAATCTTTTATTATAATTGGAGGAATTCCAATTATAATTTCAGAATTATTTTCCAAGCCTTCTTTAATCATTAGTTCTAAATTTTTAACTATATAGTCAACATTACGTCCGCATAATAAATCATTAGTACCACCCATAATAAATATTTTTTTAGGGTTTTTACTTAAAACATCTTTATAATATCTAGTTAACATAGAAGAAGTTGTATCTCCATTTATTCCTTTATTTAAGATAATTTTAGACGTAAATTTTTCTTGTAACTTATATACCCAAGAATCTTTTTTGGAAACTCCATAACCAAATGTTAGGCTATCACCAATTAAAATTAAATCAGGATTGTTTTGATTCATAAAATCACCTCCATTTAGAACAATTTATTAAAGCAATTCTTACATATTAATGTTTTGCCCTTATTTGCTTTTATACAGTCATTTAAAGAAAGCTTTTTATTACAAATTTCACAAACGTTATTTTGAGAAATAGTTGTATTTATAGTATTAATTTTTTCTTTCTTTTTAATAGGAGATTTTTTTAAAGAAGAATATGTTGTAGGTGTTATATCGTCTTTTCTTTCTTCAATTGAAAAGGATAAAGAAAATTTGCTTAATGGATAAAGTTCAAGTTCAAATCTTGGATCTTCTTTATCATAATATTCTTCAACTATTATTTTAACTATTTGAGCATCATTAACTATAAGACCACTTTTTTCAATACCATCAAATATACTTTTTGAGATATTTATAGTATCTGGATGTCTCTTTTCACTTTTATAATAAACTTTGAGTATTGCAATTAAACTTTCCGTAAAGACTACATTAGGATTTTGAACTCTTGCTACGTAAGCAATTTCTTGTTCATATAATGCATATCTATCGTGATATTTACCTGTATTATAAGGAAGTATAGCTCTTCCATCTTTATTATGAAGTTTAAAGTTTGATTTAGTTATAGGAGATCCTTTAACTACAACCTTTGCATATGATGTCATAAAATAACTCCTTTACGTTTTAATAAAATCTTAAGATGATTTTAGTATAAATTTAATTTATAGAATGTATAGTTTTAATATACATTAATAAATTTTGCTAAACAAGGGTAGCAGTTTCATTGATAATAATTTATTAATGAAGTATAATTACAAATAGTTGAATTTTATATGATTATACAAAAAGAGGGAGTTTCTATGGAAAATAAATTAATTTTAGCAATTGAATCAAGCTGTGATGAGACTTCAGCTGCTGTTGTACGTAATGGTAGAGAAGTTCTTTCAAATATCATAGCATCTCAGATAGATACACATAAAAAATTTGGTGGAGTTGTTCCAGAAGTTGCATCAAGAATGCATACAGAGGTTATAAATGGTGTTGTTAAAGAAGCTTTAGAAGAAGCAAATGTAACATTGGATGATATAGATGCCATAGGTGTTACATATGGACCAGGTCTTGTTGGGGCTTTATTGGTAGGGCTTCAGTATGCTAAAGGACTTGCTATGGCAACAAATAAGCCACTTATAGGAGTAAACCATATAGAAGGCCATATTTCAGCAAATTACATACAACATAAAGATTTAAAACCACCTTTTGTTTCATTAGTAGTTTCAGGAGGACATACTTTTATTGTTTATGTTAAAGATTATGGTAAATATGAAGTTATAGGGCAAACTAGAGATGATGCAGCTGGTGAAGCCTATGATAAGGTAGCAAGAGCAATAGGACTAGGATATCCAGGAGGACCTAAAATAGATAAGTTAGCTAAAGAAGGAAATAAAGATGCTATAAAATTTCCAAGAGCTAAATTTCATGATGATACATTAGATTTTTCTTTTAGTGGATTAAAATCAGCAGTACTTAATTACATAAATAAAGCTAAAATGAAAAATGAAGAAATAGTTCCAGCTGATATTGCAGCATCATTCCAAAATGCTGTAGTTGAGGTATTAAAAGATAATGTATTTGAAACTTGTAAAAAGAAACATTTAGATAAAATAGCTATAGCTGGTGGAGTTGCATCAAATTCAGCATTAAGAGAAGCACTAATAGAAGAAGGAAATAAAAAAGGAATAAAAATATTATTCCCAGCACCTATACTATGTACAGATAATGCTGCCATGATAGGAAGTGCTGCATACTTTAGATTTATAAATGGTGAGGAATCATCACTTGACTTAAATGCAAAGCCTAATCTTAAACTTTAGTGTTTAGTGGCTTATAGGAGGAAAGATATGAAATTATTATCTAATTCTAACAGCTTACATACTGTAAATATGAAAGAAAAAATTCCTAAATTTATGCTTTTCAAAAGAATAGTATTAGTGATATTACTTATTATAGTTACAGGGATGATAATTCAATGGGGCCATAATTTTTATACAAATGAAAAGTCAAGCTCAAGGATGTCGTATACTAGAGTGAATGGAAAAAAGATGGAGTATAAAGTAAGTGGATTTGGAGATTATACAGTTATTTTTGATGGAACTACTGGAGCAACAGCAGAAGAATGGAATAAAGTTGCTAAAGATGTTTCAAGTAGTTTGGGAGTAAAAACATTTGTATATAATAGAAGAGGTTATGGAGAAAATGATGGTGGTAAATTACAGACACCAAAAGAACAAGCAGAAGATTTGAAAATACTTCTTAGAAAAGCTGCAGTTAGCTCACCATTTATATTAGTTGGAGAAGGATATGGTAGTTTAGTTATGACTAATTTTGCAAGTCTTTATCCAGAAACTGTAGCAGGTGTAGTTTTGGTAAATCCTTATGATGAAGAAAAGTTAAAAGAAGAAAGTTTAGGTATTACAGGAATGGCTGATTTAGTAAGGAAAAAGATAGAGGCTATAGGATCTAATATTTCTTTAACTTTAATTATGGATAAATTAGGACTTGTAAGCAGTATACCTGATTTTTCTAATAATTTATCAGAATCTGAAAAAAAACAATTTGATTATAAAAAGAATCAAAATAATTATAGAGATGCTGTTTATAATGAAACTAAAAATATATATAATATATCAAATGATAGTCAAAAAAATGGTATGTTTAAAGATATTCCTTATTATATAATAAGCAATCAAGATAATAATTCATTGAAAAGACTTGGTGGTAATAATCTAACATTTGAATATAAAAGCAGTTATAGTGGCAATGTATATTCAATGATGGACTCAGATAGCGTTAAAAACTCAATAAAAAAAGTTGTTGAGATAGCTAGAAAAATTAAAAAGGTTAATGAAAAAACTAACTAAAATTATTAAATATTATTAATAAAAAATATATGGATATAATAATACTGGATGAATAAATTCATTCAGTATTTTTTATTAATTAAAAATTTTTTTATATGCCATATAGTTGACACAAAATTTTTTTATACTGATATTAAGAAATCACAGTGCAGGAGGTAATTAATGAATACAGATCAAAATATAAATAATGAATTTAATAGTCAAAAACCAAAGAGAAAAAAGGGTAATACTTTTATTATGGTTGTAGTTGTAATAGTTACTGCAATGCTTGCTGGAATATTTAGTAGTGGAATAACATATATGATTATGAAAAAGGATAGTCAAAAAATAAATACTCAAAATGAATCTCCTTCAAATTTTAAGGAGGTATCTCAACTTACTACAGAGCAAGCTTTTAATAAAGTTGCACCAGCAGTTGTAATAGTTTCAACAAAGGGGTTAAGTCGTCAAAATGGAATTATTCCACAACAGGTTGAAGGGATTGGAACAGGGTTTATTATAAATGATAAAGGAGATATATTAACTAATTATCATGTTATAAAAGGAGCTCAAGAGGTTACTGTAACATTAAGTACTGGAGAAGAGATAAAAGCTAAAGTTATTAATTATGATGAAAATCAAGATATAGCTATGATTAGAATGCAAGGAAAATTTAAAGTTCCTGCTATAGCAGAACTTGGTGATTCTTCAAAACTTAAACCAGGTGAGGAAGTTATAGCAATTGGAACACCTCTTTCAAAGGAATTTGCTCAAACAGTAACTAAAGGGGTTATAAGTGCAGTTGGAAGAACTGTTAATACTGAAACTGGAAAACAAGTGAATTTGATTCAAACAGATACAGCTATAAATCCAGGTAATAGTGGTGGTCCATTAGTAAATACAGAAGGGCAAGTTATAGGAATAAATACTATGAAGGTATCTGGTGGAGCAGAAGGTATAGGATTTGCAATTCCTATAAATGAAGTTAAACAAAAATTAGATGTTTTATCAAAGCCAATATTAACTTTAGGAGTAAAGGTTAGAGAAATAGATAAAGCATTATCAAAACAATATAATTTACCAGAAGGAATATACGTAGTTGAAGTAGAAGAATTTTCACCAGCTGAAAAAGCTGGAATTAGACCAGGTGATACTATCACTGAGTTTGGAGGAAAGAGAGTTAAAACCCTTCAAGAATTAAATGAAATAAAAAATAAGAAAAATGCTGGAGATACAGTAAAGGTTAAAGTTGAAAGAGACGGAAAAAATGAAACTTTAGACTTAACATTGGAAGCATAGTTTATTAATAAATACACACTAATTTAGTTAAAATATAAATTAGTGTGTATTATTTTTTTGTTATAAAAATAACTATATATTATAATTACAATTGAACTTATAATGGAAAAAAATAATATACTTTAATAATAATATCTAGTCTAAATATATGATTATGATATAATTTTATTTATATAATTTAAAATTTGTGGAGGTAGAAATGGGCGTAAGAGTGGTAACTGATAGTACTAGTTATATACCTAAAAATATTAGGGAAAGTTTAGGTATAGAAGTAGTTTCATTAAGTGTAATATTTAATGGACAAGGGTACAGGGAAATGGATTTAACAAATGATGAATTTTTTAAAATGATGAATGAAAGTGGAGAAATACCAACATCATCACAACCAAATATAGGGGAAGTGAAAGAAACTTTTCAAAATATTATAAATCAAGGTGATAAGATTGTAGGGATATTTATATCATCAGATATGAGTGGAACTTATCAATCAGCTAAAATGATTAAAGATATGATATTGGAAGAAAATGAAAATGCACAAATAGAAATTATAGATTCAAGAAGTAATTGTATGCAAATGGGGTATGCTGTAATTGAAGCTGCAAAGGCAGCTAAGTCAGGAGAGGATATATTAGAAGTTGCTAATAAAGCAAAAAGTGTTATAAGCAATAGTAGATTTTTGTTTATACCTGAAACACTAAAGTATTTAAAAAAAGGTGGAAGAATTGGAGGAGCAGCTGCTCTTTTAGGAAATATATTAAAAATTATTCCTATTCTTACGGTAACAGATGGAAAAACAACAGTTTTTCAAAAAGTTAGAACTAGAAAAAAAGCAATAAATACTATGATAAATCAAATGTTTGAAGATATACATGAAAAAGATTTTTGTCATATAACAGTTCATCATATAAACTGTGAAGATGATGGAATTATATTAAAAGAACAGATAGAAGAAAAGTTAAGAGTTAATGGATTAAAGGGAGATGTTATTGTACAACCTATAGGACCTATTATCGGCTTACATGTTGGACCAGGAAGTATAGGAATTGCATATTATACTAAAGGTTAAAGAAGTAAGAGGAGCTATTATGAATAAAATATTAAATATAGATAAAAGATTTTATAAAAAGGTTGCTATTATAGCTTTACCTATTGTTATACAAAATTTTATAACATCATCCTTAAATATAGTAGATACTATGATGATTGGGAAGCTTGGAGAAAATGAAATTGCTGCAGTTGGAATAGCAAATCAATACTTTTTCTTACTTAGTATATTAATGATGGGATTATTTAGTGGTATAGGAATTTTTGTATCTCAATACTTTGGAAAAAAAGATAATGAAAATATAAAAAAGTTAATTGGAATAGGAATTGTATGTGCAATTGTTATGGGAAGCATATTTACTATTACAGCTCAAATATTTCCAGAGGGCATAATTGGAATATTTAATAAAGATTTTGAAGTTATAAAACTTGGTGTTGAATACCTTATAATAGTATCGCTAAGTTATATTTTTACTACTATTACGTTTAATTATGGAATAGCGCTAAGATGTATAGAAAAAACAACTATACCTATGATAGGAAGCTCAATAGCTTTAATAATTAACACTGTACTTAATTATATACTTATATTTGGTTATTTTGGAATGCCAGAGCTTGGTGTTAAAGGTGCAGCAATAGCAACATTAATTGCAAGAATAATTGAATTTTTAATAATTATAGGTTACGTTTATTATAGCAATAATATTTTAGCTGGAAATTTAAAAGAGTTATTTTCTTTTGATTTATCTTTTGTAAAGAAAATATATATAACAGTTCTTCCAGTAGTTTTAAATGAAGCTTGTTGGGGATTTGGTTCTGTTATGTATAATATTATTTATGGAAGAATAGGAACGCAAGCTATAGCATCTGTCCAGATTGCAACAACTATAAATAATTTATTTATGGTAATTATTTTTGGTATAGGAAATGCTGCTTTAGTTATGGTCGGAGCACAAGTTGGTAGAGGAGACGAAGAAAAGGCTGATGAGTATGGAAAGAATTGTATTAAACTTGGATGTTTAATTGGACTAATTATAGCAATAGCATTATCTTTATGCGCAAGTTCAATAATATCTATATATGATGTTTCAGAGCAAGTTAAAATTTGGTCAAGGTATATAATATATGCAACATCAATTGTTATGGTTATAAGAGTTTATAATATAATAGCAATAGTAGGAGTAATGAGAGGTGGAGGAGATGTTAAAGCTTCATTTCTTATAGAGAGTATAACTATGTGGTGTATAGGAGTACCATTTGCATTATTAGGAGCATTTGTTTTTAAATTACCAGTTTATTTGGTTTATGCTCTTTGTACATTTGAGGAAATAAGTAAGGGGATTGCTTGCTTTAAAAGAATATCATCAAGGAATTGGATAAAAAATTTAGTATCTGAAGGATAAAGGTAAAAGAGGGGTTTATGGAAAAAATAATATTATATATAATTGCTGTTTTTTTTGTAATAGGAGCAGTTGATTATTTTTTAGGAAATAAATTAAAACTTGGAATGTGTTTTGAAGAAGGAATAAAAAATATGGGAGCATTAGCTATATCAATGGTTGGAATTATATCTTTAACTCCAGTTATAGCATCTTGGCTTCAAAGTGTATTGATGCCAATTTCAAATTATATAAATATAGATCCATCTATATTTGTATCAACTATAATTGCTATAGATATGGGAGCATTTAGTATAGCAAATGATATAGCATTAAATAGTAATATGATTTATTTCTCAGGAGTTTTAATGGCATCTATATTAGGGTGTACTTTAAGTTTCACCCTGCCATTAGCTCTTGGAATTATAAAGAAAGAAAGCTTGAAGGAATTTTTATTAGGAATAATATTTGGTATAGCAGTTCTGCCTTTAGGTTTATTTTTAGCAGGAATATTTCTAAAAATACCTATTAAGATTATATTATTAAATTTAATTCCTTTATTTATAATTTCTATACTTATGATTATTGGTATAGTTTATTTTAAAGACTTAACAATAAATATATTAATTAAACTTTCAAAAGGAATTTTGTTTCTAAGTATACTTGGATTTGTAATTGTAGGATTTCAACAAATATCAGGAGTTATAATATTTAAGGAATTAATGCCACTTAAAGATACTTTGTCTATAGTTGGTAATATTGCAATATTCTTAGGTGGAGCATATGTAATGTTAGAGGTTATAAATAAATTTTTAAATAAGTACTTGCAAAATATAGCTAATAAATTTAGTGTAAATAAATATTCTATAACAGCTTTTATTGGAAGTTTGGCATCAGCTATAATAATATTTACCTCATTTGAAAAATTAGATAAGAGGGGGAAAATATTATGTAGTGCTTTTTCTGTTAGTGGTGCATATGTACTTGGTGGACAACTTGGGTTTGTAGCAAGTGAGGCAAAAGAAGTTATAGGAATTTATATATTTACAAAATTATTTTGTGGAATATTAGCATTAGCTATAGCTATGATATACTTGAAAAAGAAAGTTAAGTCATAGTTTAGAAGGGTTGATTTTATGAATAACAGAATAAAAACTATAATAATAACTATAATTACAGTTATTGTTTCTATACTTATAATAAATTTTTTTACTAAAGATAGAGAAGGTGTTATAAGTGGTACTATAACTGTAGTTACTGATAAATATACTAATGAATATATATCTGAATTAGCAGAGAATTATATGAATGGGCATAGTAGAACTAAAATAAATATTGAGCTAATAGATAATATTAAAGATTTAGATAATAAATTTAAAGAAGGTAAAAAAGACAACCTTCCTAATATAGCTATTTTAAATAGTTATGAGTTAGATTATTTAAAGAATAAATATAAGTTAAACTTTGAAAATGAAGAAGATTTATTAAATATATATAAAAGAAATTTTACAAAAAGTAGTCTTCAACAAATAACTATTGACGGAAAAGAAATGGGTATTCCATTAACAACTAATCCTTTAGTTTTATATTTAAGAGAGGATATATTAAAACAATATGGATATAAAAGTTCTGATATAAATACATGGGATGACTTTATTAAAGTATCCAAAAATATTTATAAAAAAAGTAATGGTAAATATAAGGGGTTAAGTATAATAGATGATGATTATGAAAATCTTATAAAGGTACTTATTATGCAGAATATTGATTATTTTAATAATAAAGAAGAAGTTATAAAGGCAGTAAAAAAGGATTATAAAAACTTAGAAGACAATAAAATTTTAGCTAGAGAAGGTGATGACTTTTTTGCTATAATTTCATCAATAAATACTATGAAAATACTTAAAGATTTAAGAAAAAAGTGTGAGTGGACTGTAAATGATATTCCAGCCTATAAAATTGGGTCAAATAGATTTTTTGTAGCTGATGGATATAGTGCATTTGTAATTAATAATGATAAAAAAAATAGAGAACTTATAAATAGTTTTTCTGAATATATGATTACAAATACAGATATAGCATTAGAGTATGCGCTTAATGGAGATTTGTTTCCAACATATATTTATGCTTATAACAATAAAGAAATAGAGAAGAGTATGAATAATTTTATAGGAAAGAGCCCTCTTGTTGTAATGAGTAATATATCAAAGAAGGCTCCTAAAATAAAAAATTATAATTTATATAAAGAAGTTAAAAAAGAGCTATTAAAATAAGGAATTTAATATATTTTCGTAAGCGTTAAGTGTATTAAGTGCTGTTTGCCTCCAAGAAAATTGGAGGCTTCTTTTATATGCTTTATCTTCTAATTTTGTTCTTAAATCTTTATCTTCTAAAATTTTAAATATATTTTCAGATAAACTATCATTATTTAAAGGGTTAATAAGTATAGCACAATCACTTGTAACTTCTGGTATTGAGGTTGTGTTAGAGGTTATAACTGCAGTTTTACAACTCATTGCTTCAAGTGGTGGAAGACCAAAACCTTCATAATAGGAAGGATATACAAATAAATCAGCGCCACTATATAAAATTGGTAGATAGGAGTCTTCTACAAATCCTGTAAAAATTATATCATCAATAATATTTAAATCTTCAGCATATTTTTTTAAGTTAAGTCCCTCATCTTTTAATGATCCAACTAAGACTAATTTATATTTATTAGTTAAGTTTTTATTTGTTTTTTTAAAAGAATCAATTATTCCTTTTACATTTTTTCTAGCACTAAATCCACCTATATATAATAAATATGGAGTATCAAAGTTATATTTATTGTTGACTATTTTTCTTGATATATCTTTATCATGAGGATAAAACTCAGAATTTGTTGATAAGTGTGTAACGAATATTTTATCTTCTGGATAGCCTTTAAAAAATCTTAAAATATCTTTTTTTGAGTATTCTGAAACAGTAATTATTCCTTTTGCGTTTTCTATTATATCAGGCATAGTTTTTAAGAATTTTTTTAAATATGATTGGCCAACTGTTTCAGGCATTATATAGGGTATTAAATCATGAATTGTAACTACTGTATTTATATTTTCATCTAATGGTGATCCTATTCCATTTTGAGGTATGTGATATAATTCTAAGTTTCTTTCTTTAATAATGTTTGGAATATAATATTTATCAAAAAAATTAGAGCGTCTTCCAGAGCAATGTATTAGTTCAGTATTATTATTTAAAAAGATTGGATCAACTTTTCCAGTCCATATAAGTGTGAATAAAGAATTTTTATCTAAGTTTATCATTTCAGAAATTAAGTTTTTAGTATAGGTACCTATTCCTGTACCACCATGTAAATTAACACTTCTAGAATCTATACAAATTTTCATTAAAACACCTCGAATTAGCTATATATTATAAAATATTATGAATAACATATTTTGTGAATAAAATCACATTAAATTAAATGAACTCATATAATGAAAGATAAATAAGATGGGGAGTGTATTTTATGAATGAAAATAATGTGAAAGTACTCATAGAAAAAGAATATGGTATAGAAGTTAAAAGTATTATAAAGCATAAAAATACTTTTAAGATAAATGGAAATAGTGGATATTGCTTTAAGGTTTTAAATTATGAGTTTGGTCATTCATATTATATAATTTCAGCTATTAAACATTTAAATAATAAAGGTTTTAGTACTGTACTTAATATAATTAAGACAAGGAACGGGTTAGATTATGTTGAATTAAATGAAGGTGGATATGGGTATTTAACAGAATGGTTTGAATCTAGGGTAAGTAATTATAATGATTTAAGTGAACTAAAAAATGTATCAAGAGCATTATCTAAATTGCATATAGCAAGTAGAGATTTTAATATAACTCCTATGATGACACCAAGGATATATTGGTTTTCATGGATAAATATATTTAAAACTAGAAAAGAAGAAATATATGATTTTGCAAAAAGAATAAATCAAAAAGCTCATAAAAATAAATTTGATGAAGTATTTTTAAAAAATTTAGATGAGCAGATAGCAATTGCAGATAAAAGTATTAAGGGACTTATAAATAGTAATTATGTTGAGATAATGGAAAGGCATATGTTAAAAAGAGAGTTTTGCCATCATGATTATGCAAATCATAATATTTTAATAGGAAAAAACAATGAAATTAAAATAATAGATTTTGATTATTGTATACTAGACAGTCATATTCATGATTTAGCTTCATTACTTATAAGAGCTATGAAATATAATAGGTGGGATAAAAATAAGGCAAACGTAATATTAGATGCTTATTCAGAAAATATAGAAATAAGTAAAGATGAATTAAATGTTATAAAAGAATTTATAAGATTTCCACAGGACTTTTGGCAAAGGGGTCTTCAAATGTATTGGGAACAACAACCTTGGGGAGAGGAATTTATTTTAGGTAAGCTTAATAAATATTTAGAAGATAGAAAATATAGAGATGAGTTTATTGAAAATTTTTTTAGGTAAGGGGAAATGATAATGAATGAGGGAGCTTTAAAAAAGTATTTATTAGAGAAGGATATACATTTAATTGGAGATTATTTTAAAAGAGATAGTTCTAAAATCAATGTATCATCACAAATTGATTTAATTATTAAGTTGCAAGATGTTCTTATGGGATATCATTCAATAGAAAAAAATAGTATATTAAGTGAAATTGGTAAAAGAGTAGATAGATTAGTTGTTAGTAATAAGAAGTTAGAAAATATTATTTCAAGAGATAACTTTTATGGAAGGTTAATACTTGCTAGAGCAAAAATTGAACTTGATAAGTTGGATAATATATATCTTGAAGATATATATAAAAGAGCTATGAAAAAAGATGAAATATGCATAGATAAAGTTGATGAAACAAATTTAAGAGTGATGGAAAAAGTTGAGGTTGGTAAAATTAAGAAAATTTCATTTAATATAGTAGAAGATGATTTTATAAATTACCTTTTAAAAATTAAAAAAAAGTCTAGTAAAGATGACTTGAAAAATTATGCTGAAGAATATGTTGAGAAAAATAATTTAAGCAAAGATAGCCTAAATTATATAAATTGTATGGTTAATATACCACATGAAGGTATCAAATATTTATATAAAAATAGATTTAATTTAAATGAATGTAAAGATGATATTAAGAAGATAGTAGAAAAGGAACTTGAATTTTAAGGAGGACTATTATGGGAAAGGATAGATACTCAGAAAGGAAAAATCTCTGTAGATATGACCTTAGTAAAAAGTTTTTTGATGAAATAGGAATAAGTATTTTAGATGTTACACCACTTAGAAAATTATTTATGTTAACGACTGAAGATGGCAAGAAACTTTTGAAAAAAGTTGATTATAATGAAGATAAGATAAATTTCATTGGAAGATCTATTGAATATATTAATGATGATTTTAAAAATATAATGAATATGAATAAAATAAATAAAGATAAAGAATTTATAAATTGGAATGGAGAGAATTATATACTAATGGATTTAATAGAGGGAAGGGAAGCATCTATCAATAATCCATTAGAGGTTGAAATGTGTATTGATGCTGTTGCAAAATTTCATAAGGCATCTTATGGAATAATTAATTATTTAAATGCTAAAGATACTGTGTGCATATATGGAGAAGATTTGTTTAACTATTATAAAAATGCTGAAGAAGATATGTTAGATATAAAAAGATGGGTAAGTTTATATAGTTATAAAAATGATTTTGATAAGTTATTTATGGAAACTTGTGATGAGTATATATTTGAGTTATCAAAGGCTAAAGACATGCTTTGGATTAGTAATTATGATAAGCTTATAAATGACAATAAATTTATATCACTTTGTCATAATGATCTTGCAAATCATAACTTTATAATAAATGATTCAGGTGTAAATATAATAGACTTAGATTATTCAACAATTGATTTAAGAGCTTTAGATATTGCAGACTTTATATTAAAATGGATAAAAAATAGTACATTTAGTATTGAAAAATGCAAAAAGATTATAGATACTTATAATAAAGTGATACAACTTACAGAAGAAGAATATAAGCTGATATATATATTTATGAGTTTTCCAAGAGATATATATTCAATAATAAAATCATATTATCATAAAAACAAAGAATGGGATGAAGAAATATTTTTGCATAGATTTAAAACAAAATTAGAAAATGATATATTTAGAAGAAAGTTTTTAAGTGATTATAAAATGCTTTATAAAGAAGAGTTAGCTAAATAAATAAGGGTGCAGTATTTGCACCCTTATTTATTTATTATAGAATTATAAGCATTTATTGTATTTTGAGCTGTTCTTTCCCAAGAGAACTGTCTACTTCTAATAATAGACTTTTTAACCATAGCAAGTACAAGTAAACTATCACTTAAAACTCTTTCCATAGCATGACTTAATTCATGAGGGTCATTAGGATTTATAAGTAATGCAGAATCGTAACATACTTCTGGTAATGAAGTTACATTAGAAGTTATAACTGGTGTTCCACAAGCCATTGCCTCTATTGGAGGAAGACCAAATCCCTCATAAAAAGAAGGATATACTAACATTTCTGATGCATTATAAAAATAAGGTAAATATTCTAATGGGATAAAACCAGTAAATATAACATCATTAAGTACATTAAGTTCTCTAGCTCTATTTAAATAGAGATTGTATGATATTCCCTTTTTACCTGTTATAACTAACTTTGTATTTTTTCTGTAAGGTAAAGGAAGTAGAGAATATGCTTCTATAAGTCCTAATATATTTTTTCTAGGACTAAATCCACCAACATATAATATAAAATCAGATTTTATATTATATTTATTTTCTAATATTTTTTTACATTGATGCTTTCCAAGTGGTTTATAAATTTTTTCGGCAGCTAAATGAGTAACAAATATTTTTTCCATTGGAAAATTAAATTCTTTGTGTATATCTCTTTTAGAAAATTCTGAAACTGTTATAATTCCATCACATTGTTTTAGAATATTTGGCATATCATTATTAAAAATTTTTAAATATCTTTTACTAACTGTTTCAGGCATTTTTAGAGGAATTATATCATGCAATGTAATTACTTTTTTACAGTTTACATTATCAGATAATCCAACACCATTTTGGGGAACGTGATACAAATCAATATTACTATTTGATAAAATATTTGGAACTCTAACTTCATCCCAAAAATTTTCACTAAGCAGTTCATTAACCTTTTCAATTTTAAAGTTTCTATTTAAATTTTTAAACTCAGGGTTTTCAGGTGTGAAAATTAAATAATCATTATTAAAATCTATATAATTTAAGCTTTTTATTAACTGATGAGTATAAGTACCAATGCCTGTTCCTCTATACCATTTTGCAGCTCTTCCATCAATTCCAACTCTCATTATTTAATCCTTTCAAATTATTGTTAATTTTATTATATTTTTATAAGTTAGAAAGTGTTAATAAAATAAATATAATGTACATATAAATATTAAGGGGGTGGTTAAAATGATGAGAGAGTTTGAAATAGAAAGACAATTCGATATAGAAATAGAAACTCTGAAAGCGAGTAAAGGCGTATATTATTTAAAAACAAATAAAGGGGAGAGATGTTTAAAGAAAATAAATTATGGACCACAAAAATTATTATTTGTATGTGGTGCTAAAGAGCATTTAATAAAAAATGGATTTGATAAAATAGATAGATATTTTTTAAATACTGATGGAGAGCCGTATGCATTAGTAAATGAAGATTTATATACTTTATCTAATTGGATTGAAGGAAGAGAATGTGATTTTCATGAAATAGAAGATGTTAAAATTGCAGCTGAAACATTAGCTAAGTTACATGAGGCATCAAAAGGATATGATCCACCTGAAAATTCAAAATTAAAAAGTGATTTAGGCAGATGGGTAAATCTTATGCAAAAGAGAGTTAAATCACTAGATAAAATGAGAGATATGGTTAGAAAGAAGCATCATAAGAGCGATTTTGATTTAATATATATTAAGTCAATGGAATTTTATAAAGAAATGGGAAAAGAAGCATTTAATACATTAGAAAGTTCAAATTATCTTGAACTTTGTGAAATTGCTGAAAAGGATAAAAGTTTATGTCATCATGATTTTACTTATCATAATATAATAATTGATAAGAATAATGATGTTAATGTTATAGATTTTGATTATTGTAAAAGAGAAATAAGAGTATTTGATATATCAAATTTTATTACTAAAGTTTTAAAAAGAGTTGAGTGGAATTTTGAATATGCAAAATCAATAATAGAATCATATAACAACATATCTCCATTAAGAGAAGATGAATACAAGGTTTTATATGCTTACTTACAATTTCCACAAAGATATTGGAGATTAGCTAATAGATACTATTATAATGAAGTAAATTGGGGACAAAATACTTTTGCTAAGAAGCTTCAAAATATAATAGATGAAAAAGAAAATTATTTAAATTTCTTAAGTCAATTTAAAGAAGAATATAATATTAAATAAAAAAGGGCTGTTTTTTAAGCAGCCCTATTATTTTTTAAATCATAAATCTATATTAATACATATAATGAAATAATAAATAATATTTTAGAGGGTTTTATGGTTGTAGGAGATATAGTTGTAAGAAAATCATATGATAAAGATGTAACATTTAAAGTTATAGACATAAAAGAAGAAAATGGAGAAGTACGTTATATTTTAAAGGGAATTAATATAAGAATAATAGCAGATGCTAGTGTTGATGATTTAGAAAAAGTAGAAGATGATTATTCAGCTGAAAAGGATAAAATATTAAATAGCAGAGTAAGTGCTGCATTGAAGTCTGCTATATCATCAAGAGGTGAGCTTGCTAAGCATGGTGTATTAAGAGCAAGCAAAACTATAAAAAAAGGTAAGGGAAATGATGAATTGGTTTTTGGAAGACCTGGAAAAATACTTCATGTAGATGGAGATAAGGAATATATGGATACTTGTTTAAAAGTATATAAGCAATTATCTTTAGATGCAGTAGGAGTATCAATACCAGAATGTGAACAACCTAAAAAAATTGTTGATTTAGTTAAAAGAATAAAACCAGATATAGTAGTATTAACAGGTCATGATGGTGTCTTAAGAGGAACAAGAGATTATTTAGATTTAAATAACTATAGAAATTCGATTTTTTATAGAGATGCAGTTAAGGCACTTAGAGATTATAACTCTAGTTATGATGAACTAATAATTTTTGCAGGTGCTTGTCAAAGTTGCTATGAATGTATGTTAGATGCAGGAGCAAATTTTGCATCATCCCCAAGTAGAGTGCTAATTCATTGTTTAGATCCAGTATTTGTTTGCGAGAAGTTAGCATACACTAAAATAACTGATGTAGTTTCAATAAAGGATGTTATAGAAAATACAATAACAGGAATAAAAGGTGTTGGAGGTTTACAAACAAGAGGTAAGTACAGAGAGGGGTATCCTAAATCCGAGTATATAATATAAAAAGGAACTTTTAATAGTTCCTTTTTATATTTTAATTCCAATAAACATGTATAAAATTTAGTCTATATACAGATAATAAAAATGTAAATTAAATATCTAAAAAATATTGACATTATAAATGTAAAGTGTTAAAATAAAAATTTTGCTTGAAATCAATTCAAAAAAATGGTATAATAATTAAAAGAAAGAGGGTGTTTTTTATGGAAAGTATTAAAACAATTGCTTCAATTAAAAAAAGTATTGAGGGACACCTTGGAGAAAAAGTTACCTTAAAAGCCAATGGAGGAAGAAAAAAAATCCTTGTTAATGATGGTGTTTTAGAAAGTATTTATCCAAGTATATTTGTAATAAGATTAGATGACGACACCCAAAGAACTGTGACATATAGTTATTCAGATGTGTTAACTCAAACGGTACAATTGCATTTTCCAGGTTAGAAAAAGACTTCGATTTATTTCGAAGTTTTTTTATGCAAAAAAAAAAGAAAGATGGTGGGTTTCCATCTTTCAACTATGGTATAAAAGGGTATTGAGAATTTATGAGAGGTTATATGGTCAATAACCACTTACTATACTACGACAAGAAACTACTTTTGTCAACAAAAAAATTAAAAAATTTTTTATAGAAATTTATAACAAAAACAATTTACCTTAAAATGGATAAAATATTTGATATTTATAAAAATAAATAAAATAATCATCACAATAGTAATACATTTTGAATATTTTTATATACATAGTAGTAGGAAGTTTATAAGGAGGAATGAAAATGTCCAAAATAGATGTTATAAAAGAGAATGTTCAGTTTGAACAGTTATTAAAGGAAAGTAATACTACAACTATGTTAAATGATGAATATTTAATACCAGATACTCATCCAGATGTAGAGAGAGTACTTATGGTAGAAGCTAATCCTTATATATTATCTAAAGAAACATTAGGAGATAAAGTAAATATAGAAGGAAAAGTTGATTATACAGTTATTTATTTAGCTAAAGAAGAAGAAATGGTAGTTTCATCAGTAAACTATTCTCAAAAGTTTAGTAATAGTTTAGATTTAGGTGAAGCTGAACATAAATTAGTATTTGAAGTAGAATGTAAGGTAGAACATATTGAAGCTCAAATAATAAATGAGAGAAAAGTTTCTATTGATGGAGTACTTAATTTTAATTGGGAAATATATAAAGGAAGGGAATTGGAATTAATAAAGGACATTGAAGGTGATGAAAGAATTGAAATACTTAAGAAAAATGAAATTATAAATAGTACTAGTGCAAATGAAAATGTTGATATAACAGGAAAGTCCATTATAAGAGTTAGTATGGATAAGCCTCAAATTGCAAAAGTATTAAAATCTAATATGGAACTTTATAAAAAGGAAATAAAAGTAGGGGAAGATAAAATATATTGTGGATGTTATTGTAAGATTTTTATGGCTTATTTAAGCAATGAAAGTAGAGAAATATATTGCTTAGAAGATAGTATATATTTATCAAAAGAATTAGAAGTTCCAGGTGTTACTCCTGATATGCAAGTTTTAGCAGATTATAATATAAAAAATAAGGACATAAATGTTCAAGAAGATGATTTAGGAGAATCAAGAATTGTTAATACAGAAGTTTTAGTTAATTGCAGTATAAAAGCTTTTTCTAAGAAAAATATTGACGTAATAACAGATGCTTATTCACCTAAGTTTCCTGTAAATATAATTAAAGATGAATATGAAATGGGTATGCTTCAAGGTATTTATAATAATGAAACAATAGTAAAGGACAATATATATATTAATGAAGGAGATATGACACCTGAAAAAATAATAACATATTCAGGTAACATTATAGTAACAGAAAAATCAGTTGTAAAAGATAAAGTTTTAGTTGGTGGTTATATAAAGGTTAGTGTAATATATAAAACTAGTGATGAAGAAAATTATTTAGATAAAGTTTCAGGGGAGATACCTTTTAATATAGCTATAGAAACAGACGGAACTAATGAAAATATGAAAGCTATGGTTAAGTGTTGTATAGAAAATATGGAGGCTTCAATAGAAGCTAATACTATAGCTATAAAAGCAACTGTTATAACAACAGCAAAAGTTTTATTTGAAATTAAAAAAGAATTTATAAATGATGTAGTTGAAGGTGAGGGAGAAGAGCTTAAAAAGAAAGCAAGTATAACAATATATGTTGTAGGTGCTGGAGATACGCTTTGGAAACTTGCTAAAAAGTATAATACAACTATGGAAGAAATAATAAAATTAAATGAATTAGAAGATGTAGATAATTTACAAATTGGTGATAAATTATTAATTCCAGGTAGGTTAGTAGTTTAAAATGATGTGGAGAAGATATTTTTAAATATCTTCTCTTTTTATAATTAAAGTTAAATTGTTAGAATAAATGGCATGCTATTAAATGATTAGGTGATATTTCTTTATAACAAGGAGATTTTATTTTGCAAATATCCATACAATTTGGACATCTTGTATGAAAGCGACAACCATTTGGGATATTTATTCCATTTGGAATAGATCCTTTTAATAAAATTCTTTGTTTTTTTTCTAGAGGGTGGCTTACTGGCATTGATGAAATTAATACTTTAGTGTAAGGATGAAGTGGATTTCTTTTCAATTCATCTGTTGGTGCACTTTCTACTATTTTTCCTAAGTACATTACAGATATATCATCACAAAAATTCATAACAACACTTAAGTTATGAGATATGAAAAGATATGTAAGTGAAAGTTCTTCTTTTAAATCCAACATTAAATTTAAAATTTGAGATTGTATTGATACATCTAAAGCAGCTGTAGGTTCATCACACACTATAAATTGAGGATTAAGTGATAAAGCTCTTGCAATACAAATTCTTTGTCTTTGTCCACCACTAAATTCATGAGGATACTTATTTAAATAACTTTTATCCATTCCACATAAGTTTAATAATTCTATACATCTATTTTCAATTTCTGATGAAGGTATTATTTTGTGTTTTTTTATTCCTTCTGATATTATATTTTTAATTGTCATTTTAGGATCTAAACTTCCGTAAGGGTCTTGGAATATTATTTGCATATCTTTTCTAATGGAGTTTAGATGTGCTTTTTGAAGTTTAATATTTTTCTCAACATCAAAAATTAGTTTATTATTGAATTTTACAGTTCCTCCTGTAGGTTGTATTAAATTTAATATAGTTTTTCCTACTGTTGATTTTCCACAACCAGATTCACCAACTAATCCTAAAATCTTACCTTTTTTTATAGAAAAAGATATATCATCAATTGCTTTATTATACAATTTACTTCTAGAAAAAAATTTATTTTTAACGGGAAAATATTTTTTTAAATTTTTTACTTCTATTAAAGTATCAATATCACTTGAATTTGTCATAAAATCACTCCTTATTAAGCCAACAACATACTGTATGATTAAAATTTATTTTTTTTATTGGAGGAGCTTTAATAAAGCATATGTCTATACATTTATCACATCTAGTATTATAAGGACAACCTTTTATATGTTCATAAGGGCTAGGAATTGAACCTTTTATAGAAAAAAATCTTTTATTGAATTTTTGTGGCATAGATTTTATAAGTGCTTTTGAATATGGATGTAATGGATTATTGAAAAATTCTAATACATCACATTCTTCAACTATTTTTCCTTTATACATTACAATTACTCTATTAGCAAGTTCTGCTATTATACCAAGGTCATGAGTGATAAATAACACTGAACAATTATTATGTGTAGTTATATTTTTTAATAAATCTAATATTTCTGCTTGAGTTGTA
Organism: Clostridium sp. TJA020; assembly: GCF_058310295.1. Lineage (NCBI taxonomy): Bacteria > Bacillati > Bacillota > Clostridia > Eubacteriales > Clostridiaceae > Clostridium > Clostridium sp. TJA020. Next base: position 382,283 of record NZ_JBZEFC010000003.1, on the reverse strand, counting down.
ACATCTAGTGCTGTAGTAGGTTCATCTGCTATAATAATCTCTGGATTACACGCCATAGCAATAGCAATCATAATTCTTTGACACATACCACCACTTAATTCAAAAGGATATTTTTTTATTATTTCCTCTGGGTTAGGAATTTTTAAGTTATTTAATATTTGTAAAACTTTTTGTTTATTTTCAGTTTTTGATCCTTTTTTATGTATTTTTAAAACTTCAAGTATTTGATTACCGACTGTAAAGACTGGATTTAATGAAATCATAGGCTCTTGAAATATCATTGAAATTTTATTTCCTCTTATATTACACATTTCAGAATCAGATAACCTTAATAAATCATTATTATGAAATAATATTGAACCTTTTTCTATACATCCATTTGGCTTAGGAACTAAATTCATTATTGAGAGAGAAGTAATACTTTTTCCACTACCAGATTCACCAATTATTCCAAGAACTTCCCCTTTTTTTAAGGAAAAAGATATATCATCAACAGCGATTATTTTACCGCAATCTGTATTAAAAGTTGTTGTAAGGTTTTTTATTTGTAGTAAATTCATTATTGTAATCTCCTTAAATTTTTATTTTAGGATCTAATGCATTTCTTAAACCATCACCTAAGAAATTTATTGATAAAACCGTTAATATTACCATAATTCCAGATGGTACCCATAGCCACCATTCATTTTGAAGAGTTTGTATATTTTGAGCAGCTGATAACATACTTCCCCAACTTGGATTTGGAGGTCTAACACCCATACCTAAGAAACTAAGTGATGCTTCAGTAAGTATTCCATCTGCAACACAAAGTGTTGAAGCAACTAAAATAGGGGATATTACACTTGGAATTAGATGTTTTATTATTATTTCCATAGAACTTAAGCCTAAAGCTTTAGCAGAGAGTATAAAATCACTTTCCTTTAAGGAAAGTATTTCAGCTCTTACTATTTTAGCTATACCTGGCCACATTAATATTCCAATTATTAATATTAAATTAAAGATATTTGGACCAACTATTGATGCAATTGTAATAGCTATAACGAAAAATGGAAAGCACATTATTATATCAATTAATCGCATTATAATAGAATCGACTAAACCACCATAATAACCTGCAATAGAGCCTATTGTAACGCCAATAATTAATTGAATAAACATAGATGCTATTCCAACAGATAGAGATATTCTGCCACTATATAAAAGTCTTGAAAATACATCTCTACCTACCTCATCAGTTCCTAATATGTGAATAGCGTTTGGTGGTGATTTTATATTATATAGGTCAGTAGTACTAGGATTATAATTTGTGATAAATGGGGCAAGTATGGAAAAAAGTGATAATAAAATAATTATTATTAATCCTAATACAGCCAATTTATTTTTGGTGAATTTTTTAATAGACATATATTTTAAAGGTGATAAATTATTTAATTTTTTTGATCTAATCTTAAGTATGTTCATAAAATTTACCTCCGTACGAATCATCTATCAAGTCTTATTCGAGGATCTGCAATTGCATATAAAATATCAGCTAATAAATTTGAAAAAACTATTAAAATAGCTAACATCATAGTTATACCCATAATCAATGGATAATCTCTATTTATAACAGCTTCATAATTTAATCTACCTATACCAGGCCAAAGAAATATAGTTTCTGTTATTAATGCACCTGAAAATAATGAGGGAATCTGCATACAAAGTATTGTTATTATTGATATAAGTGAGTTTTTAAAACCATGCTTCCAGATTGTAGCTTTTAAGCTTAACCCTTTAGCTCTAGCAGTTTGAATATAATTATTTTTAAGTACATCTATCATTGAAGATCTGCTATATCTTATAAGAGAAGCTATTTGGGTTAAAGATAAAACTATAACTGGTAAAATCATATGTTTACCAATATCAAATATTTTAGTTATTCCGCTATGGCTTGCACCTAAAGTGCTCATACCAGATGAAGGTAGAAAATTTGTATTAAAACAAAATATTTTTATAAGAATTAATCCAAAAAAGAATGTAGGAATTGATAAACCTATAAATGATAGTATAGTAGTAATATAATCAAAAATAGAGTTAGGTTTATATGATGATATTACTCCAACTAGTATTGCAATGATAGTTCCAATAGTAAAAGAAAAAATTGATAACAAAAATGTATTCCAAATTCTTGATGATATAACTGTTATAACTGGTAATTTATAATGTATAGAGTATCCAAGGTCGCCTGTAATTGCTCTAGTTAACCATTTAATATATTTCAATGGAAAAGGATCGTAATAACCTATTTTTAATAACATTTTTTCAACTGTTTCTGGTGGTATAGTTGGATCTATCATAGTTGAATAAGGATTTCCAGGTTGAAACTGAACTAATGTAAATACGATAAGGGATATACCTATTAGTATTATAATTGATGTTCCAATTCTTTTGATTATATAATTTATCATATTTTATAGACATTTATTATAAAATGAAATGTCGTAATACCTCCTTTATAATTTTGTGTGTATTTGAAATATATTAAAATAAAAAGAAGGGACTAAAAATCCCTTCTTTAATTATTATTCTTCTATATACCAATTTTTTATATTATTAAATTCATCGAAAGTAGAAGGTTTGAATTCTTTAAGTTTTGAGTTATACATTATTTCATTGTTTTGTACATATAAAAATGCTTCTGGAACATCTTCGTTTAATATTTTACCAAATTCAGCATAAACTTCTTTACGTTCATCTTGATTTATAGTTTCAAGGCCTTTATCTAATAAAGCATCAACTTTAGAATTTTTATATGAAACTATATTCCAACCTTGTTCACCTTTTTTATCAGAAGCTGCTTTAGAACTCCAAAATGGTTTTGGATTTGGATCAAGTGATAAAGTATTACCCATTAAATATAAATCAAATTCATGATTTGCAACTACTTGTTCCATTAGTGTTGAAAATTCCATAGAAGATAGTTTTACATTAACGCCTACTTTCTTTAAACTTTCTTGAATTATTAGAGCGGTTTGTTCTCTAGATTTTAATCCAGTAGGATATTTTAATTCAACTGTAAATTTTTCACCTTTAGAATTTTCAAGTATACCATCATTATCTTTATAAGTCCAACCAGCTTCTTTTAATAGAGATTTAGCTTTTTCTACATTGTAATTATATTCATTTAATTTAATATCTTTTGGATAAGCCCAACTAGTAGGTAATAAAGGTGTATTTATAACTTCACCATTACCTTCTAACAATTTATCTACTAATAGTTTTCTATCTATTGCATACATAAATGCTTGTCTAACTTTTTTATCTTGGAATTTTTTTTCTCTTAAGTTAAAGCCCATATATTGGAACATATAATCAGGATAAGTTATTGTATCAAAACCATCCTTTTTTAATGCTTCTACTTCAGATTTACTCATATCATTTACATTAGCTATATCTACATTTCCATTTTTGAATTCAGCTTGTAATGTATCAGGATTAGTTACCTTTAGTATAAATTTATTGGTTTTAGCTTTTCCATTAAAATAATTATCAAATGCTTCTAATTCAACATATTGTCCTGATTCAAATTTAGATAGTTTATAAGCTCCAGAACCAACAGGGTTATTTAATAATTTAGTTTCTTTATCCCAATTTTGTACTGGTGCTTTTGACCAAATATGTTTTGGGATTGGTTTTAAGTTTAATATAGCATTTAATGATGGTGAGTAAATTTTTTCAAAATGGATAGTTATAGTATTATTATCTACCACCTTTATTCCTTCAATAGATTTTGACTTTCCTTCAGTAAAAGCTCTTGCACCTTTTATATTACCTAATTCACCAGCAGAACCACCTGTATAGTTTGGATTTAACATTGAATATATAGTAAAAGCAACATCTTCAGCAGTTATAGGTTTATCATCATGCCATTTTGCTTTAGGATTTAATTTCAATGTTAAATCTTTTTTATTATCTGAGATTTTATAGCTTTCAGCTATACATGGTTGAATAGAACCATCTTCATTAACAATTAATAGAGGATCATATATGATATCGTTTACCTTAACGTCATATCTAGTATCACATATTAGTGGATTAAATACACCAGTTGGAGAAGTATTTAATGCATATACTATTTTATCCTTTATTTTTCCAGTTTTTTCATCTGATTTATTGCTACAACCAGTTATTGATAATCCAACTAATAAATTAGTAGCAATTAACATAGATATTAATCTTTTGCCTCTCAAAAAAATTCCCCCTTTAGTAATCTTACAAAATAATTATATATCTATATATGTAATTATTCTAATTTAATTAATTTAATTAATTTAAAGAAAACGTTTATGTTCTTGAAAAAACTAGAAAATACTTTGTTATGCATATAAAAATTAAAATTTACTATTTATTAATGAAATTGTTATTTAGTTAATAATTAGAGTATAAAGAATTTAATATATATTTTTAATATTACACACTATTTTATAGAGGTTATAGAAATCTTTTGAATAAATAGTAATTTTGTTGGAAATAATAAAAAATGCATGATTTGAGGTGATTATTATGAAATCTAGGTTAAATTATAAGCTTATTATAATAGGTGGTGCAGAAGATAAAAAAGGTAGAAAAAAAATATTAAATGAAGTATGTGAATTAATAAATAAAGATAAAGATACATTACTTGTTGCAACTATTGCATCAGAAGTTCAAGATGAAATGAAAGATATTTATAATAAAGTATTCAATGAAATAGGAGTAAAAAACATAGAGTTTTTAAATATAGATGATAGAAAAGAAGCTTATCTAGAAGAAAATATAGAAAAAATTACTTTATCTAAACTTATATTTTTTACTGGAGGGGATCAGCTAAGAATAACCAGTCTTATAGGTGGAACGCCTATTAATGATGCTCTTTTAGACAGTTTACATAATGGAAAAATTATTGTTGGAACTTCTGCAGGAGCTTCAGTTATGAGTTCAACTATGATTTTAGAGGGGGATGATGAAGAAGCCCCTAAAAAGCATAGTATTAATATGTCACCTGGATTAGGTTTTTTAGAAAATATTATAATTGATCAACATTTTATACAAAGAGGAAGAATAGGAAGGCTTCTTACTGGTGTTGCAGAAAATCCAGAATATTTAGGGGTAGGTATTGATGAAGATACAGCTGTAATTATTGATGAGAGAAAGTTATTAAGAGTTATTGGAAATGGTGCAGTTTATATAATAGATGGAAGTAAAATAGATCATACTAATATATCAGAGCAATACAGAAATAAGCCATTAAGTATATTCAATGTAAAATTACATGTATTAATAGAAGGAAATAGATTTGATTTATTAAAAAAGATACCTTTTGAGGAGGAAGTAATAAGAGATGAGGATAACAAGGATAAGAATATTTAATGGAAGGAATATTTACTCTCATAGAAAGTGCGTGAGAATGGATGTCGATTTAGAAGGATATTCTGAAATACCAAGTAAAAAAATTAATAATTTTAATGAAATATTATTAAGAACATTACCAATTCTTAAGGAACATAGATGTGGAATAGATGTAGAAGGTGGTTTTGTAATAAGATTAAATGAAGGAACTTATCTATCACATATATGTGAACATATAATAATTGCAATTCAAAATATGATAGGATTAGATGTATCTTATGGTAAAGCTAGAGAATGTGAAGGAGAACATTATTATATTATTTATGAATATGTATATGAAGATACTGCTATTGAAGTTGGAAAGTTAGCAGTAGATTTTATTAATTCTTTAATAGAAGAAAAGGGAATCAATTTCAATGAAAGATTAGATTTAATTATTGAAAATATGAGATATGAATCCATTGGACCTAGCACAGAAGCAATAAAAAAAGCAGCTGAGGATGTTGGAATGCCGGTCTTTCAGCTTTATAACTCAGGGTATTATCAAATTGGATATGGAAAACAAGGCAGAATGATAGAAGCTACTATAGGTAATTCTACAAAATGTATAGGTGTAGATATAGCTTGTGATAAGTTATTAACTAAAAAACTTTTATGTAGTCAAAGTATACCAGTTGTTAGAGGAGAAAAAGTTTATAACATAATAAATTTATTAAAAGCAGCTGAGGATATAGGTTATCCAGTGGTTTTAAAGCCTAAATGTGGGAATCAAGGCAAGGATGTATATTTAAATATAAAAGATGAAAAAGAACTTATGCAAGTTTATAATAAGCTTAGTTTAGATAAAAAGGAAATAATTATAGAAAAATATATATCAGGAAATGATTATAGAGTTTGTGTTGTAGGTAATGAAGTTGTAGCAGTTTCACTAAGAATACCGCCTAAAGTTTATGGAGATGGTAAAAGAAGTATTAGAAGTTTGGTTGAAGAATTAAATTCTGATCCTTTAAGAGGAGAAGATCATGAAAAACCTTTAACAAAAGTTAAAATTAATGAAGAAATGGATTTAATTTTAAACAAGCAAGGTTTTACTATAGATAGTGTTCCAAATGAAGGTGAGGAAATAACTTTAAGAATAAATGCCAATCTTTCAACTGGTGGAGTAGCGGTAGATTGTACTGATTTAATATGTAAAGAAAATAAAGAGTTTTGTATAAGGGCTGCTAAAGCTATTGGACTAGATATATGTGGTGTAGATATAATAGCAAAAGACATAAGTAAGCCAATAAATGAAGATGGGGCTATAATAGAAGTTAATGCAGCTCCAGGAATAAGAATGCATCATTATCCAACAAAAGGAAAAAGTAGGGATGTTGGAAAATGTATATTAAATCATATTTATGGTGGAAATCCTAGAAATATACCTTTAGTATCAATAACAGGGACTAATGGAAAAACAACTACTACAAGAATTATAGCTTATGTGTTGAAATTAATGGGTAATACTGTAGGTATGACATCAACTGATGGAATATGTATAGGTGATGAGTGTATAGATATAGGAGATGATACTGGATATGAAAGTGCAAGAGCAGTTTTATTAAATAAAGATGTAGATGTAGCTGTACTTGAAACTGCAAGAGGTGGAATGATAAGAAATGGTTTAGCATATGATTTAGCTGATGTTGGTATTATAACAAATATCACTGATGATCATTTAGGAATTGATAATATAAATACTCTTGAGGATTTAAGTTTTGTTAAATCTTTAGTTATTGAAGCTGTAAAGCCAAATGGATATTCAGTTTTAAATGCAGATGATGAGTGGAGTAAGAAACTAATAAATAGGGCTAAAGGAGAAATAATATTTTTTGCAAAATCTAAGTATAATCCATTGATACAAAAAAATATCAATGAAGGTAAAAAAGCAATATTCATAGAAGATAATATGTTATGTGTGATAAACAATAAAAGAAAATATAATGTTATAAACATAAATGATATACCAATAACTTTAAATGGAACTTTAACATTTAATATAGAAAATGTTCTTGGTGCTTGTTCAGTATTAGTTGGATTAGGTATAGATTATTGTATGATTGCTAGGGGATTAAGTAAATTTAAGTTAGATAGTAATCATAATTCAGGTAGATTTAATATGTATTATGTAGATGGTAAAAAAGTAGTATTAGATTACGGACATAATATTGAAGGATATAAAGTTATTTTTAAATCCTTAAAAAATATGAATTATAAAAAGTTAATTGGAGTAATAGGAATTCCGGGTGATAGAAGTAATAAGATGGCAAAAGAAATAGGAAAAATAAGTGGAGAGAATTTAGATTATGTAATAATAAAAGAAGATGCTGATAGAAGAGGTAGAGAACCTGGGGAAATTGCCAATTTAATAGAAGAAGGATTACAGGAAAGTGTTAATAGAAAAATAATATTAAATGAAGTTGAAGCTTTTAAAGAAGCTTTGAGAGTTAGTGGTGAAGGAGATATTGTTATAGTATTTTTTGAACAGCTAAATCCACTAAGAGAAGTTATTGAATTAATTAATAATAAAATAAAAGAAGATAAAGAGGATTTGGTGAATTTATAATAGTTTGAGCATATAAATTTCTTGAATGATTTCAATGAATTTTATATGCTTATTATTTTATATTACAAAAATAGACATAAAAAATCAGCTATGATAAAATATGAAATAACATTATCAGAGGGAAGGTATACATTATGAAAACTAAAGCGTATGCTAAAGTTAATATAGCATTAGATATAATTGGTAAAAGAGAAGATGGGTATCATTTATTAAGAATGATAATGCAAGCTATAGATTTATATGATGAGATAACAGTAGATAAAATAAAAAAAGGAATAAAAATAAGCTGTAATAAACCTTATGTTCCAACAGATGAAAGGAATTTAGCTTATAAAGCAGCTAAGTTATTTATAGAAGAATTTAATATAGACTGTGGAGTAAACATAAATATAAAGAAAAATATACCTGTATCGGCTGGTTTGGCTGGAGGAAGCACAGATTGTGCAGCTGTATTAAAATTAATGAATGAATTATTTAACACTAAACTTACTGAAAAACAACTTATGGATTTAGGGGTAAGACTTGGTGCTGATGTTCCCTATTGTATAGTAGGTGGTACAGCTTTATGTGAAGGGATAGGAGAAAAATTAACTAAGTTAAAATCTTTCAAAGATAAAATATTAGTTTTAGTAAAACCACCATTTGGTGTTTCAACTAAAGGTGTATATCAAGAATTTGACCTTTCAAAAGTTGTATTTCATCCAAAGGTAGAAAATCTTATAGAGGCAATGGGGAATGATAATTTAGAATTTGTATCACAAAATATGAAAAACTTACTTGAGAATGTAACACTTTCTAAATATAAAGAGATTGTATCAATAAAACAAAGTATGATGGAAAATGGGGCTATAGGTAGTATGATGAGCGGTAGCGGTCCAACTGTTTTTGCATTTTTTGATGATATGCTTAAAGCTCAATTATGTTTTGAAAATATGAAGAAAAAATATAAAGATGTATTTATAACAAGAACTATATAAAATAAATGTATAAAACTCTCTTTAATGGTAATAATGATTACTAGATAAGGGGGTTTTATTATGAAGAAAGTTATATTTGGTATTATGTTTGGGGTTATATTTGTTTTAAATTTTAGTACAAGCTATTTTGAAAGTAGTGCAAAGGTAAAAGATAACTTAAATAATGAAGTAATATATGATTATGATAAAATTAAAGATGAGATTATAAGATTTCATGTTATAGCGAATAGTGATAGTGAAAAGGATCAAAAATTAAAACTTGAAATTAGAGATGAAGTTATAAAATATTTAGAACCAAAGTTAGCTCAATCAAAAAGTATAAATCAATCAAGGAAAATAATAAAAGAAAATGATAAGAAGGTTAAAGAAATAGCTAAAAATGTGGTTAAAGATAAAGGATATAATTATAAGATAGATAGTCAATTATCAAAAGAAAATTTTCCAGAAAAGGTTTATGGTAACATAACATTACCACAAGGTGAATATGAAGCTTATAGGATACTTATAGGAGATTCGGTTGGACAGAATTGGTGGTGTGTAATGTTTCCACCATTATGTTTTGTTGATGTAACTAAAGGAGAAGTTGCGTATAATGAAACTGAAAAGAGAATGGATGAAATAGTACAAAAAGAAGAAAAAGAAAATTATAATTTGAAATTTAAGTTTATAGAAGTATTAAAAGATGTGTTTTAATATTAGGCTATATTAAAATTTAACTTGATAAAACTAAAGAAGAATCATAAACTATAATTTGTAACAATTTATGAATTTAAAATATGTAGTTTTGAATTATGTGAAATATAGGAGGAAAATTTAATGACTAGAGCATTAGCAATGATTTCAGGTGGATTAGATAGTATATTAGCTGCAAAATTAATAAAAGATCAAGGAATAGATGTTATAGGAATTTGTTTTAGATCATACTTTTTTAATGAGGAAAATGCCTTAAGAATGACTAAACAAATAGATATACCTTTAGAAGTTGTAGATTTTTCAAAGGAACATTTTGAAATGGTTAAGGACCCTAAAAATGGTTGGGGAAAAAATATGAATCCTTGCATAGATTGTCATGCTATGATGATGAGATATTCAGGAGAATTATTAAAGAAGTTTAATGCTGATTTTATAATAACTGGTGAAGTTTTAAACCAAAGACCAATGTCTCAAAATAGACAAGCTTTAAATAAGGTAAGAAAAGAATCAGGCTTTGATGATAAAATACTTAGACCTTTATGTGCTAAAAATCTTGACGAAACTGATATGGAGAAGAATGGATTAGTAGATAGAGAAAAGCTTCTTAATATATCAGGAAGAAGTAGAAAGATTCAAATGGAGCTTGCTGATAAGTGGGGAATAAAAGATTATCCATCACCAGCTGGTGGATGTAGATTAACAGAACCAAATTATTCATTAAGATTAAAAGAAACACTTCAAAGAAATGGTGATGCAACACCAACCGAAATAGAATTATTAAGATATGGAAGACATTTTGTTAGTGATAATGGATGTACTATAATTGCAACAAGAACTAAAGTAGAAGGTGATGAGATAAAATCATTTTTAACAAAAGAAGATTTAGTATTTTATCCAACTAGTCATAATGGTGCAATGGTAATTATTCATGGCAAATGTAATGAAGATGATAAAATTTTAGCAGCTAAAATAGCGGGAAGATATTGCAAAGGAAAAGATTTAGATGAAGTTGAAATATCTTATGGTAAATTTGGATGTAAGTTTGAAGGTGTATTGAAGGTTAAACCTGCAAGTGAAGAAGAAATACTTAAATACATAATACAAATAAAATAAGGGGGCATAGATTTGGAGAAAAAAGCAGTTATAAAAATAGTAAGTAATGCTACTATGCAAAATGATGAACTTATAGAAGTTATTACACCTGGAATTTTAAGTTTAGAAAATAATGAATTTATTGCATCATATAAAGAAACAGAAATATCAGGAATGCAAGGAACTGATACTAAGCTTAGAATAGGTGAAAATTATGTTGTGCTTGAAAGAGAAGGAAGTACAAGCACTAAAATGCATTTTGAGAAAAATAAACCTACCGTATCTCTTTATAATACACCATATGGGATGCTTGAATTATCTATTGATACTAAAAATTTAGAAATAGATGTTAAAGAAGATGGTGGTAAAGTAACTATAGAATATGAAATGCAAGTTGCAGGACAACCTGCTATAAAAACAAAGTTAAAATTAGATATAAATGCATAAAAAAGATGGTAGATAGAATCTACCATCTTTTTATATATTTTTTTATTATACATATTAAAAATACAAAAAATGGTAATAATTAAATTAGGAGGTAATTATATATGATAATGAAAACAAGATATGTTGAAATTATAGAGGAAATAAGTCAGATGAAAAATTTATCTAATGAGGAACTTATTCATATACTAAAAGAAAAAGAAATGAGATATTTAATACTTTTATTTTTAAAAAAATATGATTGTTTTAATGAAGAGAATATAAAAGAAATTTTAAATGTAAAAACAAAGAAAGGTATAAATTATAATTACCAAAAAGCAGAAGAAAAATTGCTTATAAATAAGAGGTTTAGGGATAAATATTTTGAATTAGAAAGAAAACTTGAAGCAAGAATATAAATGTAAATAAAATTTAAATAAAAAATGACTAGATATTAATAATTAATTATGGTAGTATATTATCTATGTTATTAAAAGAAATTAATACAGCACACATACCCCATAAATAAAATTTATGGGGTAATATCTATTATAATTGTAAAAATGCTGTATGTCAATAAATATTTCTCATAGGGAGGAAATTAAAATGAATAAACAAACTAAATATGTATTTGTAACAGGTGGAGTAGTATCAGCATTAGGAAAAGGAATAACAGCTGCATCACTTGGAAGATTATTAAAAAACAGAGGTTTAAATGTATCAATACAAAAGTTTGATCCATATTTAAATGTTGATCCAGGAACAATGAGCCCATATCAACACGGAGAAGTTTTCGTAACTGATGATGGAGCTGAAACAGATTTAGATTTAGGACATTATGAAAGATTTATAGATGAAAATTTAACTCAAAATAGTAATATAACAACTGGTAGAATATATTGGTCAGTTATTTCAAAAGAAAGAAGAGGAGAATACTTAGGAGGAACAGTTCAAGTAATACCTCATATTACAAATGCAATAAAAGATAAAGTTTATAGAGCAGGAAAAGAAAGAGATGTAGATGTTGTAATAACAGAAATTGGTGGAACAGTTGGAGATATAGAATCACAACCTTTCTTAGAAGCAATAAGACAAGTAAGAAGTGAAGTTGGAGCTGAAAATGTATGCTTTATACACGTTACTTTAGTTCCATACCTTGGAAAAGCTGGAGAGTTAAAAACTAAACCAACTCAACATTCAGTTAAAGAGTTAAGAACAATAGGAATTCAACCAGATATAATAGTTTGTAGATCAGAAAAAGAATTATCAGATGACATAAAAAATAAAATAGGATTATTCTGTAATGTAGATGGAAGATCAGTTATTCAAAACTTAGATGCAGAACACTTATATGAAGTACCATTAATGTTACATTCAGAAGGATTAGATAATTTAGTATGTGAAAAATTACATTTAGGATGTAAAGACATAGATAATTCACAGTGGATTGATATGGTACATAGAATAAAGAATTTAGAAAAAGAAGTTACAATAGCTTTAGTTGGTAAATATGTTGAATTACATGATGCGTATATATCAGTTGTAGAAGCATTAAGTCATGGTGGACTTACAAACAATGCTAATGTAAATATAAAATGGATTAATGCTGAAGAATTAGAAAAGCAAGATGTAAATGAAGTTTTATCAGGAGTAGATGGAGTATTAGTTCCAGGTGGTTTTGGAGATAGAGGAGTAGAAGGTAAAATAGAAGCTATAAGATGGGCTAGAGAAAATAAAGTACCTTTCCTTGGAATATGTCTTGGAATGCAGTGTGCTGTAATTGAATTTGCGAGAAATGTTGTAGGATTAGAAGGGGCTCATAGCTCAGAATTAAGTAGTGATACAAAATATCCAGTTATAGATATAATGCCAGAGCAAAAAGATATTGAAGACTTAGGTGGAACAATGAGACTTGGATTATATCCTTGTAAGTTAGATAAAGAAACAAAAGCTTATGATTCATATAAAGATGAAGTTATTTATGAAAGACATAGACATAGATATGAATTTAACAATGAATATAGATCACAAATAACTGAAATGGGAATGAAGATTTCAGGAACAAGCCCAGATGGAAGATTAGTTGAGATAGTTGAAATAGAAGAACATCCATGGTTTGTAGCAGCTCAATTCCATCCAGAACTAAAATCAAGACCAAATAGACCACATCCATTATTTGAAGGTTTTATAGAAGCTTCATTAAATCATAAAAAATAATATATTATAAAAAGGATATTCTAATAAAGAATATCCTTTTATTTTTGTGATATTAATATTAATTTCTTTAACAAAATTTTGTAAATTTAAATTATAAGTAGTATTATATAATTAAAGTAAAAAATAAATATATTAGTTTTGTCTATAATAATGAATGATTGTACATAATAATTAATAGTTTTAATTATTACATATATCTTGAAATTGTTATAGGATTAAAAGATAATTAATGTTATAAATCTTATCTAGAAATCTTATCTAAATAATTCCACTAAAATTAGTTTATATAAAGTTAATTTATTGTGTAGATAATATTTATTAGTCTATACAAACTTTTGCTAAATTATTTAAATAGCGATGTTTTAAAATAAAATATATATTAATTTGGGCTTAGGATAAATTAAAAATATGGAGGTGCCATTTTGACAAAAGAAGTTTATGAAGGCATGACTTTAGCAAAACTTAAAGAAGTTGCTAAAGAATTAGGAATAAAAAATATATCAAAATATAAAAAAGGCGAATTGATAGAGGAAATATTAAAACACAGTGTAAATTCAATAGAAAAAGACGGTGTTATATTAAAGGAAAAAATAGCTCCAAAGGTTAAAGAGAATTATAGTAATAATAACAATAGAAATTATTATAATAATAACAACAATAATAATAGTAATAATAACTTAAATGGAGATAGAAGCTTTAATCAAGCACGAGTAGTTTCAGGAATATTAGAAATACAAGAAAATAATAGCTTTGGATTTTTAAGAGGAAAAAATTGTTTAAGTAGCAGTGAAGATGTTTATGTATCTCCAGCTCAAATAAGAAGATTTAACTTATCTACTGGTGATAAGCTTGAAGGAAAAGTTAGAGAGCCAAAAGAAGGAGAAAAATTTAAAGCTTTAATATATTTAGACAAGGTTAATGATGAAAGTCCTGAAAAAGCTATAGGAAGAACACCTTTTGAAAAATTAACACCTATATATCCGAAAGAAAGAATTAGACTTGAAAGACCGGAGGAAAATGATCTTTCAACAAGACTTATGGATATAATATGTCCATTAGGAAAAGGTCAAAGGGGGATGATTGTTGCACCACCAAAAGCGGGTAAAACAACTCTTTTAAAGAAATTAGCTCAAAATATTTCAAAGAATTGTCCAGAAGTTAAGCTTATAGTACTTCTTATAGATGAAAGACCAGAAGAAGTTACAGATATGCAAAGATCAATTAATGGAGAAGTTGTCTATTCAACATTTGATGAAGAACCACAAAATCATGAAAAAGTATCTCAAATGGTTTTAGAACATGGTAAGAGAAGAGTTGAACAAGGTCAAGATGTAGTTATACTTTTAGATAGTTTAACAAGGCTTTCAAGAGCTTATAACTTAACAATAACTCCAACTGGAAGAACTTTAACTGGAGGGCTTGATCCTGGTGCATTAATTATGCCTAAAAAGTTTTTTGGTGCTGCTAGAAATATAGAAGAAGGTGGAAGTTTAACTATATTAGCTACTGCATTAGTTGATACAGGATCAAGAATGGATGATATGATATTTGAAGAATTTAAGGGAACTGGAAATATGGAAGTTCATTTAGATAGAAGACTTCAGGAAAGAAGAATTTTCCCTGCAATAGATATATATAAGTCAGGAACTAGAAAAGAAGATTTATTATTAACAAGCGAAGAAAAAGATGTTGCATATACAATAAGAAAAGTAATGTATAATGAAGGAAATATAGATAGTGTAACAGAAAAACTTATAAAGACATTATCAAAAACTAAAAATAATGAAGAATTTATAAGGAATTTTGAAAAGAATAATATTTAAAAAAAGAACTAATATAAAGGCTATTCCTTTATATTAGTTCTTTTTATTAAATCATTTGCTAATTTTACAATTGAATTTAAAGAATAAGTATTGGATAATTTCGAAATTTTAGATTTCATTTTAGTTAAGTTATTAGGATTATCAATAAGAGAATCTATAATTTTATTTATATCTTCTATCTTTTTTACTTCTATTGCATAACCTTCAGAAGTTAAAAATTCTGTATTTTCTTGTTCTTGACCAGGTATTGCGAAAGGAATTACTAATGGTAAATCTTTAACTATAGATTCGGTAACTGTAAGTCCGCCTGGCTTTGAAATTAATACATCTGAATATTCCATAAAAGATGCTATATCATTTGAAAATCCAAGAATGTGTAATTTTTTATCAGGATATGCTTTAGAGCAGTTTTTTATTAAGTCTTCTTTTAATTTTTTATTATTACCACAAACAACGGTTATTCTAAGTTTATGTTTATTCTTAAGAAGTTCGGTTAGGACATAAGAAATATTTTTTAGTCCCATACTTCCACTCATTAATAAAATATTGAAAAAATCGTTACTTTTTATATTTGGTATGTTTTCGTCATTTTCAAAAAATGATTCCCTAATTGGTATTCCTAAAGGATAAATTTTTTCTTTTTCAATTTTTTTATCTATTAAAGAATTTTTGGTGAATTCGCTTCCAGTAATGTAGGCGTCCACATTTTTTCCTATGTAACTATAATGAGCTTTAAAATCTGTAACTACTGATATAAATGGAATATTTAATCCGTCTTCCTTTAATTTATCCATTATACATATACTTAAAGGATGCGTCGATATTATAATATCTGGTTTTTCTATATTTATTAAGCTTAAAAGTCTTTTTTTTACTAAAAAGAATGGTATACGTGTTAATGCATTTATATATTTGTTATTAGTTAGTTTGTAGACAAATCCATAAATGTTTGGAAAATTCATGGCAGAAATTTCATACCCACCAACAATAGCTTCTATTAAAAATCTACTGCTATTACTTAAAAAGTCATAACTTACGCATTTAAAATCATTTTTTTTAAATAATTCGCTAAGTGATTTTGCAGCTTGATTATGACCCTGTCCAGTTGAAGTGGTTAATATAAGAACCTTTTTCATGTACTTCACTCGCTTCATCTAAAATTTATTATAATTTCAATCATATATAGTCTATCATTATTTTTGATTAATTAAAATAAAATTTATAAAAAGAAAATGGGAAAGACAAAAAGTCTTTCCCTAAATTTCTTATTTAATGTTGAATTTCTTCTTGAACTTATCAACTCTTCCACCAACGTCAACAATTTTTTGTTTACCAGTGTAGAATGGATGGCACTCTGAGCATATTTCTACTTTAAGTTCTTCTTTAACTGAACCAGTTGTAAAAGTATTTCCACATGCACACTTAACCACTGCGTCGTGATGGTATTCTGGATGTATGCCTTTTTTCATATTTTTCACCTCTTTTGAGAAAATTTCATTGTGATTAACACAACAAATAACCACTAAAGTATATCATATTGGTGTATAGCAGTCAATAAAAGACAAAATTAAAAAAAACTTTTTATAAATAGATAGAAATGCTATAATCGTAATAACTGTTATGTAAAAGGAGAGGAAAAAATTTGAGTAAATTATATTTTAGGTATGGTGCTATGAACTCAGGAAAATCAACGCATTTAATGCAAGTTGCATATAATTACGAAGAAAGAGGAATGAGAGTTATATTAATGAAACCTTCAACTGATAAGAAGGGTGGAAATAAACTTGTTTCAAGATTGGGAGTAGTTAGAGAAGTTGATATATTAGTTAAAAAAGAGGAAAATATTTTAAATTTAGTAAAAAATAATGTAAAAGAATATGGGAAATTAGATTGTATATTAGTAGATGAAGTTCAATTTTTAAAGAAGGAACAGATAGATCAATTATTTGAAATTGCTGTAACTTTAAATATACCAATAATATGTTATGGATTAAGAACAGATTTTAAAATGGAAGGCTTTGAAGGCAGTGAAAGATTATTACTTTTAGCACATAGTATTGAAGAAATGAAGACTATTTGTAAATGTGGTAACAAGGCACTTTTAAATGCTAGAAAAATAAATGATAGATTTGTATTTGAAGGAGAACAAGTTGCAATAGATAACATGGATAATGTAACTTATGAATCTTTATGTGGGGAATGTTATTTTAAATATAAAAACAAGCAATAGGAGGGGATATATTGAAAAAATGTGATGTTGGTGGTCAAGCCGTTATTGAAGGGGTTATGATGAGAGGTAGCAAAGGAATGGCTACCGCAATTAGAAAAGATAACGGAGAAATAGATGTAAAGTTTGAAAAAGTAGTTCCTATAACTAAGAAATATAAAATATTGAATATACCGATTATAAGAGGTGCATTTGTTCTTATTGATTCAATGGTTCAGGGAATAAAACTAATAAATTATTCAGCATCATTTTTTGAAGAAGATAGTGAACCATCTAAATTTGAAAAATGGCTTAAAAGCAAATTTGGAGAGAGATTTGATGATATAATAATGGCTGGAGTAATGATATTTGCAATAATAATGTCAATATTGTTATTTGTGGCATTACCAACTGGGATAGCATCAATATTTAAATGGTTTAATGTTCCAAGTATAGGTCTTAATATAATTGAAGCAACAATAAGAATAATAATTCTTTTAGGATATATGACTTTAGTAAGCAAGATGGAAGATATGTATAGATTATTTCAATATCATGGAGCAGAACATAAAACTATTTTTTGTTATGAAGCAGGAGAACCTTTAAAGGTTGAAAATGTAAGGAAATATTCAAGGTTTCATCCAAGATGTGGAACCAATTTTTTATTTTTAATAATGTTTGTAAGTATAATAATATTTGCATTTACTGGTTGGGGAACTTTTTTAGAAAGATTAGTGCTTAGAATAATATTAATTCCAGTTGTTTCAGGAGTAACTTATGAATTAATAAAATGGCTTGGAAAATCAAATAATAAATTTGCAAAAATTATTGCAGCACCAGGCTTAAAGCTTCAAAAAATAACTACAAAAGAGCCAGATGATGATCAAATAGAAGTTGCAATAAAATCACTTCAAGTGGCGGAAGGATTACCGGAGGAAAAAATGACAATATTAGAACTTTTAGATGAAGGAACAAAAACTTTATCAAGTGTGGATATAGATACTGCAAGATTAGATGCTACTCTTTTACTAGGACATATAATAGGTAGAGATAGATTATATTTATTAACTCATAGTGATGAAAAGATAACTAATGATAACAAGAAAAATTACTTTGAATTAATAGAAAAAAGAAAAGAAAAAATGCCTATAAAATATATTTTAGGTACTTGTGAGTTTATGGGATTAGAGCTTTTTGTTGAGGAAGGCGTATTAATTCCTAGAGGTGATACAGAAATACTAGTAGAAGAAGTACTTAAGAATATAGATGATAATGAAAGTTTAGAAATATGTGATTTATGTTCAGGGAGTGGAGCAATTGGAATAGCAATTGCAAATTATAGAAATAATGTAAAAGTAGATTCAATAGATTATTTTGAAAAACCTGAGAAAGTAACCAAAAAAAATATAGAAAAACTTAAATTAAAAGATAGAATGACCTTTATAAAGAGTGATTTATTAACTGAAGTGATAAATCAAGGAAAAAAATATGATATTATAGTTTCAAATCCTCCATATATTAAGGAAGAAGAAATTAGTAATTTAATGGAAGATGTAAAAGGATATGAGCCTCATACTGCTTTAAGTGGAGGATTAGATGGATTAGTTTTTTATAGAAAAATAATTGATGATAGTGTTTTGGTTTTAAAGGGAAAAGGTATATTAGCTTTTGAAATTGGCTATGATCAAGGAGAAGATGTAAAAAAACTTATGATTGAAAAAGGATTTAAAAATGTTAATGTTTTAAAAGACTTAGCAGGACTTGATAGGGTAGTAATTGGCTATTTACCTATATTGAAAAAAGATTAGTATATATGCTATAATAGTTAAATATGAAAATAGATATTACGGAGTGATAAGAATGTTATTAGATAAATTAGCATTTATAGAGAACAAGTATGATGAATTATCAGTAAAAATTAGTGATCCATCAATAATGGCAAACCAAAATGAATGGAGAAAACTATGCAAAGAACATGCTGAATTAGAAATCATAGTTGGAGCATATAAAGAATATAAACAAGTAATCGAAGATTTACAAGATAGCAAGGATATGCTTGAAATGGAATCTGATAAAGAAATGAAAGAAATGCTTAATGAAGAAATAAATGAGCTTAAATCAAGAGAAGAAGAATTAGAAAATAGAATTCAAATTCTTTTATTACCAAAAGATCCTAATGATGATAAAAACGTATTTGTTGAAATTAGAGCTGGTGCTGGTGGTGATGAGGCCGCGCTATTTGCAGCAAATCTTTTTAGAATGTATACAAGATATGCTGAAAATAACAGATGGACTGTTGAACTTATGAGTGTAAATGAAACAGGAATAGGCGGAATGAAAGAAGTAGTATTTATGATTAAAGGTAATGGTGCTTATTCAAAGCTTAAATACGAAAGTGGAGTTCATAGAGTACAAAGAGTTCCAGATACAGAATCAAGCGGTAGGATTCATACATCAACAGCTACTGTTGCAGTACTTCCAGAAGTTGATGATGTAGAAGTTGAAATAAACGAAAAAGATATAAAATTTGATGTATTTAGAGCATCAGGTAATGGTGGTCAGTGCGTTAATACAACAGATTCAGCGGTAAGACTTACTCACTTACCAACAGGAATAGTAATTTCATGTCAAGATGAAAAATCACAGCTTAAAAACAAAGAAAAGGCTATGAAAGTATTAAGAGCTAGATTATATGAAATGGCAGAAGCTGAAAGAGCAGCTGGAATCGCTGAAGATAGAAAGTCACAAGTTGGTACTGGAGATAGAAGTGAAAGAATAAGAACTTATAACTATCCACAAGGAAGAATAACAGATCATAGAATAGGATTAACTTTATACAAGTTAGAAACATTCCTAAATGGTGATATTGATGAAGTTATAAATGCACTTATAACTGCAGATCAAGCTGAAAAAATGAAACAAATGGGAAATACAGAAATGTAATTTTCCTAAAAGCCTTACATTAATATGTGAGGCTTTTAGAATATAGAAGGAGTATGGCGATGGATATATATTTAGCATTGAAAAAGGAAAAAAAATCTTCAAGAAATTTTTATATATGCATGTCTGTATTAGCTATATTTTTGCCTATGACCTTATGGTTAACTGGAATAATAACTAAATTTTATATAATTTATGTAATAATTTTAGAGTTACTTATATTATTAGCTATTTTAAAGAAAATTGATAATAATAAATTAGAGTTTTCTTATAAAAATAATAAACTTAGATTTAAAGTAGGATTATTTAATCAAAGTAATACTATATTATGTGATAAAATAGCAGTAGTTCATACAGATGGAATTGAAGATTACATGAAAATTATAATTATTACGGATACTAAATTAAGAAATAGAAGAATGAAGCCTGTAACAGAAGGTTTATTAAATAGATATAAAGATGTTGCAGATGAATATAAAAAAGTAAGAATAATAAATCCAGATAAAAAATATTATTTTCAAATAATAAAAAAAGGAGGGCTTAAAAAGTATCCATTTTTAGATGAGATATTTAAATATTCTCCTAAAGCACATTTCACAAAAGATTGTATTCAAAATGTAAAAATTGCTCGTGGGCAAACTTTAGATTAAGAAAGAAGGAATTAACTTTGGAAACAAAGATTGCTACTATAAAAAAAGTAAGCGATGATAAGAAATATATAGAAGACGCCGCATTAGTTATAAAAAATGGTGGAACAGTTGCATTTCCAACTGAAACAGTTTATGGGTTAGGAGCAAATGCATTAGATGAAGAGAGTGTTAAGAAAATATTTATTGCAAAAGGAAGACCGCAAGATAATCCTTTAATAATTCATGTTGCATCTAAAAATATAGATGAATATGTTAAAAATGTACCAGAGGTTGCTAAAAAATTAATGGAAAAATTTTGGCCAGGTCCAATGACATTAATATTAGAAAAAAAGGATATAATACCTATGACAACAAGTGCTAATTTAGATACAATAGGTGTTAGAATGCCATCTAATGAAATTGCATTAGAGTTAATCAAGAAATCAGGAGTTCCTATTGCTGCACCATCAGCTAATATAAGTGGGAAACCAAGTCCAACAGATTTAGAAAGATGCGTGGAAGATTTAACAGGGAGAGTAGACTATATAATAGGTGGAGAAAAAAGTAAGGTAGGTGTAGAATCAACAATAGTGGATTGTACAGTTAATCCTCCACTTGTATTAAGACCAGGTGGAATAACTTTAGAGATGCTTAAAGAAGTTGATAAAAATATAGAAATAGATAAAGGGCTTCTTAGTAATTCAAAAGATTTTAAGCCAAAAGCACCAGGAATGAAGTATAGACATTACGCTCCAAATGCAAAATTAAAAATTATAAAAGGAAATAGAAAAAAAACTATTGAAAAAATTAATGAAATGGTACAAAATTATATAGATGCAGGAAAAAGAGTTGGAATACTTACAACAAAAGAAAATAGTAATAGCTATGTAAATGGTGAAAAAGTAATTTTAGGTGAATCAAATAACCTAGAAGAGATTGCATCAAATCTTTTTGAATCATTAAGGGCTTTCAATGATTTAAATGTTGATATAATATTAGCGGAAGCTTTTGATGAAGAAGGATTAGGAGTTGCTATTATGAATAGATTAAATAAAGCAGCTGGATATGATGTTATAAACGTATAAGATTTTGGAGGTTTTTTTATGAAGGTACTCTTCGTGTGTACAGCAAACACTTGTAGAAGCCCAATGGCTGAGGAAATATTTAATAAATTAATAAATAGTTCTGATATAGTAGCTCAATCAGCAGGAATTACTATTGTACCGGGTAGTTTTGTTACTGAAAAATCAGCTGAACTTATAAAAGAAGAGTTGAATGTTGATGTAAAAGATAAGCAAGCTATTCAATTAAATGATAGTATGATTAAGAATTCAGATATTATATTAACTATGACTAATTATGGTAGAGACTTTATAAAAGAAAACTATCCAAATTATAAAGATAAAGTATTTTCAATTTGTGAATATGCTGGCGTTAAGGGGGAAGTGACTGACCCTTACGGTAGCACCATTTCTGTTTATCAAAAAATATATAAAGAGTTAGAAGGCGTAATGCCTTTATTAATAGATAAATTAAAGAAAGTTAGAAGTGTGTAATGTTTTATTACATGCCTTACTTTCTTTTTTTATAAATTTAAATAAATATTTGGAGGTGTTTTTCATGAAAATAGCATTAGGATCAGATCATGGTGGATATAATTTAAAGAATGAAATAATATCATATTTAAAAGAAAATGGATATGAAACAAAAGATTTTGGAACATATAGTACAGAATCATGTGATTATCCAGATTATGCATTAAAGGTTGCTGAAGCAGTAGCTAATAATGAATTTGAGTTTGGAATATTAGTATGTGGAACAGGTATTGGAATTAGTATATCAGCTAATAAAGTACCAGGAATAAGAGCAGCTTTATGTTCAGATACATTTAGTGCTCATGCAACAAGAGAACATAATAATGCTAATATATTAGCATTAGGCGAAAGAGTTGTAGGAACAGGTCTTGCAATTGATATCGTGAAAACTTTCTTAAATTCAAAATTTGAGGGAGATAGACATCAAAGAAGAATAGACAAAATATCTAAAATAGAAGAAAAATATAATAAATAAAATTTGGAGGCGTTAAATAATGAGTAAAGTTACAGAAATCAATCACCCATTAATACTACATAAGTTAGCATTTATAAGAAGTAAGGATACTGGATCAAAAGATTTTAGAGAATTAGTATCAGAAGTTTCAATGTTAATGGCATATGAAGTTACAAGAAACTTACCAACAGAAAATGTTGAAATAGAAACACCAATATGTAAAACAAAATGTAGAATGCTTGCAGGTAAGAAACTAGCAATAGTTCCAATACTAAGAGCCGGTCTTGGAATGGTAGATGGTGTTTTAAAGCTTATACCAGCAGCTAAAGTTGGACATATAGGATTATATAGAGATGAAGAAACATTACAACCAGTTGAATATTTCTGTAAATTACCTCAAGACATAGCTGAAAGAGAAATAATAGTTGTAGACCCAATGCTTGCAACTGGTGGATCAGCTATAGATGCTTTAACAATGCTTAAAAATAAAGGAGCTAAATTCTTAAAGCTTATGTGTTTAATTTCATCACCAGAAGGAATAAAGGCTATAAAGGAAGCTCATCCAGATGTTGATATATTCGTAGCTGAAATAGATGAAAAGTTAAATGAGCAAGGATATATAGTACCTGGTCTTGGAGATGCAGGGGATAGATTATTTGGTACTAAATAATTATTATAAGGTTTAAAAATAAATCCTTCTATTTATAAATAGAAGGATTTATTTTTTTAAATATCATCTACATTAAATGAAAGTTCTATTTTTTCTACTGAAGGTTTCAATTGAGTTAATTTAACTCCAGCTGCATTAAACATTTTTTTAGAAGCTTTAACAACATCTGTATTAGAATATTTATCGCTTAAAAAAATCACTTCTTTTATTCCACTTTGTATTATAGCCTTTGCACATTCATTACAAGGGAATAGAGCTACATATAATTTTGCATTTTCAAAAGATACACCTCTATTATTTAATATGGCATTAAGTTCTGCATGAACAACATAAGGATATTTTGTTTCAAGAAATTCTCCTTCTCTATTCCAAGAAAAATCATCATCAGAACAACCAAAGGCAAATCCATTATAACCAACAGATAATACTCTATTGGTAGGACTAACTATACATGCTCCAACTTGTGTACTTGGATCTTTACTTCTTTTTGCTGATAAAAGAGCAAGTCCCATAAAATATTCATCCCAAGATATGTAATCTGTTCTTTTCATAAATAAAAGCTCCTTTTATAAAAATTATGTAATTTTACTATTTATATATATTAATAACATTATTAAATTAATAAACTAATATTAATTTAATTAATATTATAATACAATCACAAAAAAAGTAAAAATATTATAAAAAGTATTTGTTTAAAATTTAACAAAAACTATTGATTATTAGGAATGAAATGGTTATAATAAAAGTATGTTAAGAGTTTAACAAAGATTATGGTTTAAAGTAATCATATATTAGGAGGTTTTGTTAATGAGAGAAGTAGTAATAGTAAGTGCTGTTAGAACAGCGTTAGGATCATTTGGAGGATCTTTAAAAGATGTTCCAGCAGTAGATTTAGGAGCAACAGTAATTCAAGATGCAATAAAAAGAGCAGGAATTAAACCAGAAATGGTAGAAGAAGTATTAATGGGAAATGTTATTCAAGCAGGTCTTGGTCAAAATACAGCTAGACAAGCAGCTATAAAGGCAGGACTTCCAAATGAAGTACCAGCAATGACTTTAAATAAAGTTTGTGGATCAGGATTAAGAGCAGTTAGCTTAGCAGCTCAAATGATAAAAGCTGGAGATGCTGATATAGTAGTAGCTGGTGGTATGGAAAGTATGTCAAGAGCTCCATTTGCTTTAGATACAGCAAGATGGGGACAAAGAATGGGTAATGGAAAAATGATAGATACAATGATAACTGATGGATTATGGGATGCATTCAACAATTATCATATGGGAGTAACAGCTGAAAATATAGCTAAACAATGGAACTTAACTAGAGAAGAACAAGATGCTTTTGCTGCAGCTTCACAACAAAAAGCGGAAAAAGCTATAAAAGAAGGAAGATTCAAAGATGAAATAGTTCCAGTTGTAATTCCTCAAAGAAAAGGAGAACCAAAAATATTTGATACTGATGAATTCCCAAGATTTGGAACAACTGAAGAAACTTTAGCAAAATTAAGACCAGCATTTATTAAAGAAGGAACAGTTACAGCTGGTAATGCATCAGGAATAAATGATGGAGCTGCTGCATTAGTTGTAATGAGCGCTGAAAAAGCTGAAAGTTTAGGAATTAAGCCAATGGCTAAAATTCTTTCATATGGATCAAGAGGAGTAGATCCAGCAATTATGGGATATGGACCATTTGGTGCAACAAAGAAAGCATTAGAAGGAACTGGCTTAGAAGTTAAAGACTTAGATCTTATAGAAGCAAATGAAGCCTTCGCAGCTCAAAGTTTAGCAGTAGCTAAAGATTTAGGATTCGATATGAGTAAAGTTAATGTAAATGGTGGAGCTATAGCTTTAGGACATCCAGTTGGAGCTTCAGGAGCTAGAATATTAGTTACATTACTTCATGAAATGGAAAAAAGAGATTCTAAAAAAGGTTTAGCTACACTTTGCATAGGTGGCGGAATGGGAACTGCTATAATTGTTGAAAGATAATTATAATATATAATTAAAAGTATACCTTAAGAAATTTTCTTAAGGTATATTTTTTTTGAATATTTTTAATGATTTATAAGATAATAATGTTTATAATAAAAATATAAAGAATAAATGATTATTATAAATAAAAATATGTAGAAATATAAATTAATATATGCATAAACATGAATAAATTAATAAAAATATTAATAATTAAAGAACACAATGAATAAAAAATAAAAGGTTTATTCAAACTACATATGAAGTTAAACATTATAAGCTTTTAAGAAAATGTATACATAGTAGCAAAATTTAAAAAATATTATAAAACTTATGAAAAATATAGTAAAAGTTAAAATGAGGAATGCATTAGAAATCTGAATATTCAGAAAAAAGAAATTAAACAACCTATTTCTTTCTCCATAACTGAAAAATATACTAAATCAAAGGAAATAACAGTAATCAGTAAATAAAATATAATAAACTGAAATAAATTAAGAAAATACAGGTATTTGCTTTAAAATTAAGTTTTAGAGAAAAAAACATATAAACTATAATAGTTAGTATGATTGCCGAGGAGGGAAGTTATGGTTGGAGATTTAAGTGGGATACTAAAACAAACTTTTAAGAGTAGTTTAGTTATCTTGACTGCAGGGCTAATAATTTTATATTTCATAAATATTAATTACCAGATTCCCTTTGTCATTGGATCTATAGTTAGTATTTTTAATTTTTTAATAAGTGGTGCAGTTATGACAAAGACTGTAGAAAGTGATATAGGCTTTAAGGGCTTAATGTTAATGGTTAGTTTTGTAATAAGAATAATTATTATTGCAATAGTTGGGTTGTTATTATTGCAAAACCAATATAATGTTATAGCTTATGTAATAGGTTATATGTCCAACTTTATTTCTTTGTTTATG
This sequence comes from Clostridium sp. TJA020, assembly GCF_058310295.1. Lineage (NCBI taxonomy): Bacteria > Bacillati > Bacillota > Clostridia > Eubacteriales > Clostridiaceae > Clostridium > Clostridium sp. TJA020. The sequence goes on along the minus strand of NZ_JBZEFC010000003.1, from coordinate 355,698 downwards.
GCAATTAAATATGAAGAAAGGAAGTGATTGAGTGGAAACATTGTTTAAAGAGATTGGGTCTACAGTATTACAACAATGGGGAATAATAATAATAATAGCTATTGTACTTATATTAATGACAAGAAATCTTTCAGTTATTCCAAAAGGAAAAAGTCAAACAATAATTGAAATTTTCGTTGAAGGAATTAGCAATTGGGTTAAGAACACAATGGGCGATAAATATGCAGGATTTGCAGCTTATATTGGTGCATTAGTATTATTTTTATTCTTTATGAATGTTACAGATCTTATAGGATTACATCCACCAACAGCAGACTATAGTGTTGCTTTAGTGTTATCACTTACAACATTCTTAATTATTCATATAAATTCAATTATAAAGAATGGTGGAATAGGATACTTAAAAGGATATGCCCATCCAAGTCCAGCTTTAATACCAATCAATATACTAGAAAGAATAATGTTACCTATAACATTAAGTTTCAGACTTTTTGGTAATATTACAGTTGCTACAGTAATTATTGAATTGTTATTACAAGCACTAAGTAAAGTGACTTGGTTTGCTCAATTAGCTATCCCAGTGCCATTTATGGCATACTTCGATTTGTTTGATGGTTTCTTACAAACATTTATCTTTACAATATTAACAATGATTTATATAAAGATGACAGCAGAAGAATAATTCAAGCAATAAAAACTAATATTAAAATGAAATCTATTTGTCAATTTTAAGGAGGAATCATTTATGACTGGAGCAGAATTTATAATAGGAATGCGTGCAATTGGTGCAGGACTTGCAGTTATTGCAGCAATAGGTGCAGGAGTTGGTATTGGTAACGCAACAGCTAGTCTTCTAAAGAGCATAGCAAGACAACCTGAAGCAAGCGGTAAACTTATGTCTACATATTTCATCGGTTGTGCATTAGCAGAAACAACTGCAATATACGGATTACTAGTTTCATTAATTTTATTATTCGTTGGTATTCACTAATTAATAATATAATACAGAATAGGGTTTTAATAAGCCTGGAAGGGAGGCTTTAGATTTGGAAATTAATATGAATATTAACATACCAGAAATGATAGTAACTGTAGTTAACCTACTAATATTATTTTGGGTTGTTAAACATTTCGCTTTTGATAAAGTAAACAAGATTTTAAAAGAAAGAAAAAGTCGTATAGAAGATACAATAAATAAAGCTGATGAGGATTTAGAAAAAGCTAGAGTTATAAAACTTCAAAATGAAAAAGAAATCGGAACAGCTAGAAAAGAAGGAAAAGAGATTGTTAGTCAATATAAGGCTAAAGCAGATAACATCTATAAAGAAATAATAGATGATGCAAAAAGGGAAGCTAGCTCTATTGTAGAAAAATCTAAAGTAGAAATTAACAGAGAGCGTACAAAAGCTCAATCAGAAATTAAAACTCAAGCAGTTGAATTAGCTGTATTTCTTTCTGAGAAGGCCCTTGGTGAAGCTATAGACGAGAAAAAACATAGAGAACTTATCGATGACTATATAAATAAGGTAGGTATTTAATTATGTACGAATATTTAGATCGTAGATATGCTTTAGCATTATATAAAGTAGCAGAAGAAAAGGGAAAAGTTGAAGAATATCTAAAAGATTTAAGAGAAATCTGCGATATTATTGATAACAATCAAGAGTTTTACGAAATTATTAAATACCCTCAAATAAGTACTAAAAAGAAGAAAAAAATATTTATAGACGTATTTAAGGGAAAAGTTGATGAGGAGCTATTATCTTTTTTACTAATATTAGTTGAAAAAGGAAGAATTCTTTATTTAAGAGAAAAACTTAACCAAATGGAACAAATCTATTTGGAAAAAAGAAATACAGTAATAGCTAAAGTCAAGAGTGTTATTGATCTTACAGAAGATCAAGAAAAAAGACTAAAAGAAAAGCTAGAAAATAAATATAATAAAAAAGTAATTATAGAACATGAAATTGATAAAAGCATAATAGGTGGATTATATGTAAGAGTTGGAAATGACGTTATTGATGGATCAATAAAGGCAAAACTTGAAGATATGAGAGCCCTAATGCTTAAGATGGAATAGAGGTGAACCCATGAATATCAAACCAGAAGAGATTACTTCTATAATTAAGAGAGAAATCGAAAAATATGATAAAGAAATAAAAACAGTTGATTCAGGTACAATCATTCAAATTGGTGATGGAATTGCTAGAGTATATGGTTTAGATGATTGTATGGAAGGTGAATTATTAGAATTCCCTAATGATGTTTATGGTATGGCATTAAACCTTGAGCAAGATAATGTAGGATGCGTTTTACTTGGTTCAGAAGAAGGAATCAAGGAAGGAGACGTTGTTAAGAGAACTGGAAAAATTGTTGAAGTTGGAGTTGGATCAGACTTAATAGGAAGAGTTTTAAATGGACTTGGAAATCCTATTGATGCTAAAGGTCCAGTTAAACCAGAAGCATATAGACCAATTGAAATACATGCTCCTAGTATCTTAGATAGAAGCTCAGTTAACGAGCCATTACAAACAGGAATAAAAGCAATTGACTCAATGATTCCAATAGGTAAGGGACAAAGAGAACTTATAATTGGAGATAGACAAATTGGTAAAACTGCAATTACAATAGATACAATTATAAATCAAAAAGATAAAGATGTTATTTGTATTTATGTTGCAATAGGTCAAAAACAATCAACAGTAGCAAATATAGTTAATACATTAACAGAGTTTGGTGCTATGGATTACACAATAGTTGTAGCAGCTACAGCTTCAGAATCAGCACCACTTCAATACTTAGCACCTTATGTTGGATGTTCAATTGGTGAACATTTCATGCATCAAGGAAAAGATGTATTAGTTGTATATGATGACTTATCAAAGCACGCTGTTGCTTATAGAACAATGTCATTATTACTTAAGAGACCACCAGGAAGAGAAGCTTATCCTGGAGATGTTTTCTATATTCACTCAAGATTACTTGAAAGAGCAGCTAAACTTTCAGAGAAGAATGGTGGAGGTTCATTAACTGCACTTCCAATTATAGAAACATTAGCAGGAGACGTAACAGCTTATATCCCAACAAATGTTATATCAATAACAGATGGTCAAATATTCTTAGAATCAGATCTTTTCTATTCAGGACAAAGACCAGCTGTTAATGCAGGTATATCTGTATCTAGAGTTGGTGGTAATGCACAAATTAAAGCTATGAAACAAGTTTCAGGTACATTAAGACTAGAACTTGCACAATATAGAGAATTAGCATCATTTGCTCAATTTGGATCAGATTTAGACCCAGATACTGCAAGAAGACTTGAAAAAGGTAAGAGAATGGTTGAAGTTTTAAAACAAAAACAATATTCTCCTATGGCAGTTGAAAAACAAATAATGATTCTTTACGCTGCAGTAAATGATTATTTATCAGATATAAAAGTTGAAGATGTAAGAAAATTTGAAGAAGATTTCTTAGAATATATGGATACTCAACATAGAGAATTAGGAAAAGAAATTTTAGCTAAGAAAGTCTTAAATGATGAAATTAAGAAAGAGCTAGAAGAAGCAATTACTGAATTCAAGAAAATATTCTTAAAATAAAGCATAGCTTATTATAAGCTATGCCATCTTTTAGGAGGTGGAGGTATGGCAGGAGCTGGACTTATTGAAATAAAGCGTAGAATTAAGTCAGTAGAAAATACAAAAAAGATAACAAAAGCCATGGGACTTGTTGCCACTTCTAAGTTAAGAAGAGTCAGAATGGAATTAAACAAAAATAACAAATATTTTGAAGCTACTAAAAATATAGCACAAGAAGCTTTTTCATCAGTTGATATTGAAAAAGAAGGTATATATTTTAAAGGTGGACAGTCAAAAAGAAAGTTATATATTGTTGTAACATCAGATTCAGGATTATGTGGAGGATATAATGTTAGTGTTGCATTAGGACTTAAGAATCACGTTGGAGATGAAAAATCAGATAGCTTAGTTATGTGTTTAGGAAAAAAAGGTGTATCTTATATGAAGAGATATGGTTTCCAAACTGTAGCAGAATATGTTGATATAAAAGAAACAAGTGATATGAAAGAAGTTTCAATGATTTATAAACATGCATTAAGATTATATAATTCAAATGAAGTTGGAGAAATTAATGTTGTATATACAGAATTTACATCTCCAGTTTCTCAAGTTGTAAAGGTAGAAAAATTATTACCTATAGAATTTGATGAAATTGAAGAAGATAGAGGTTTCATGGTAGAGCCTCATAGTGAATCTTCAATAGAGGCAACTTTTGATTTTTATTTAAAATCTAAATTAGTTAATTGTATTTTAAATGCAAAAACTAGTGAACAATCTGCAAGAATGACAGCTATGGATGGCGCTACAAAGAATGCAGATGACTTATTAGATTCATTACATACAAAATACAATAGAATAAGACAAAGTGCTATAACCCAAGAAATAGCAGAAATAGTAGGTGGGGCAGAAGCACAAAAATAGTGAGGAGGTATAATCATATGCCTAATAATATAGGAGAAGTAGTTCAAGTTATTGGACCAGTAGTTGATATAAAATTTAATACTGAGTCACTTCCAAACATATATAATGCTATTGAAATAGAAATGGATGGAAACATATTAGTAACAGAAGTTGAGCAACACGTTGGTGATGATATAGTAAGAACAATAGCTATGGAAGCGACAGAAGGATTAAGAAGAGGAATGAAGGCTGTAGATACAGGAAAGCCAATTTCTGTTCCAGTAGGTGAAGTTGTTTTAGGTAGAATATTTAATGTTTTAGGAAATCCAGTTGATTTAGACTTAGCTGGAAAAATTGAAGCAAAAGAGTTCTATCCAATACATAGACCAGCACCATCATTTGCAGAGCAATCAGTTAAACCAGAAATGTTTGAAACAGGTATTAAGGTTGTTGACCTTATAGCTCCTTATCAAAAGGGTGGTAAAATAGGTCTATTCGGAGGTGCTGGAGTTGGTAAAACAGTACTTATCCAAGAACTTATAAATAATATAGCTAAAGAACACGGTGGATTATCAGTATTTACAGGTGTTGGAGAAAGATCAAGAGAAGGTAATGACCTTTACTATGAAATGAAAGATTCAGGAGTTTTAGCAAATACAGCATTAGTATTTGGACAAATGAATGAGCCACCTGGAGCTAGAATGAGAGTTGCTCTTACAGGACTTACAATGGCAGAATATTTTAGAGATCAAGGTCAAGATGTGTTATTATTCATAGATAATATATTTAGATTCTCACAAGCTGGTTCAGAAGTTTCAGCTTTATTAGGTAGAATACCTTCAGCAGTTGGTTACCAACCAACACTAGCTACTGAAATGGGTTCTCTTCAAGAAAGAATCACATCAACAACTCATGGATCAATCACATCAGTTCAAGCAGTATATGTTCCTGCTGATGACTTAACAGACCCAGCACCAGCAACAACATTTACACACTTAGATGCAACAACAGTTTTATCAAGAAGTGTAGCTGAACGTGGAATATATCCAGCAGTTGACCCACTAGATTCAACTTCAAGAATATTAGATCCAAGAGTAGTTGGAGAAGAACATTATGAAGTTGCATCAAAAGTTAAGCATATATTAGAAAGATATAAAGAACTTCAAGATATTATAGCTATACTAGGTGTTGACGAGTTATCAGATGAAGATAAAGTTACTGTAAGTAGAGCAAGAAAAGTTCAAAACTTCTTATCTCAACCATTTACAGTTGCAGAACAATTTACTGGAATGCAAGGTAGATATGTTACAATTCAAGATACAATAAAAGGTTTCAAAGAAATTATTGAAGGTAAGCATGATGAATTACCAGAATCAGCGTTCCTATTTGTTGGAACTATAGAAGAAGCTATAGAAAAAGCAAAAACTTTAGCGTAAGGGGATGATGCGATATGGCAAATACCTTTAAACTGAAGATAATGACACCAGACAAAATTAAGTTTGAAGAAGATGTTATAAGTGTTTTAACAAAGACTGAAAATGGCAAAGTTGAAATACTTGCAAACCATGCAGCTATAGTAATCAATACAATACCATGTATTACAGAGATAACTAGATCTAATGGTGAAAAAATAGAACTATTTACTTCAACTGGTGTAATTGGATTTAAAAAGAATGTTTTAGATTTTTGTTGCGAAGCTTCTGAAACTAGAGAAGAAATAGATTCAGGAAGAGCACAAGAGGCAAAACAAAGAGCTGAAAAGCATATGAAAGAAGAAAACTTTGATAAAGAAAGAGCTGAATTAGCATTAGCTAGAGCTTTAACAAGATTAGAGTTAAAGAAAAGATAAAAAAAGACTTAGGTAATATTACCTAAGTCTTTTTTCATTTATAGCTATTTTATGACAATGTATCACAAAAAATAATAAAAATTATATATTATAGTATAAGATAAATTATATGAATAATAAAATATAAAAATGATAATAATTATGATGTAAGGAGTTGGAGATAATGGGGATAAAAAACTTTTTCATCTATATTATTATTTTTTCTATTAATTTATCAGGAGTTTCAATTAATAATTTAGAAAATATATCTTTTTATCAATTAGAAAATTTTTTGATTAATAAAACTGAATTTAATGAAAATGGAGTTAAGTTACAATATAATATTGAATCAAATAAAGCTTATGAATTAAATAGAATATTAGGATTGATGAGTGATAAATATAAAATTGAAAATATAAATAATAAATATCATTTTTATTTAAAAAGTAATAATATTATTGAAATAAAAATTTGGGAAGAAGATAATATTACATTTGTTGAAAGCTTCATAATAAATAAAAATAAATGTATGTCAACTGAAGATTTAAAAAGAGAATTAGATAATATTTTATCAAGTAAAGTTAGAAATAAAAGATACTTTAAATATTATAAGGGAGAAATATCCAATACAGATAATTTTGATATAGATAATATAGAATTAAAAAAAGAATTATTAAAAATTGAAAATGGATATGTAGGAAAAGAAACATTAAAGAATGGAGAAAAGCTAAGTTATGGAATTATGAAATATAACACAGGAGTATATCTTGTTATAGGTACACCAGTTATATTTACAACATACTAGAAATTTATTATGGAGGAAAATATGGAAAAGATTATAGTGAGAGGTGTAAAAGAACTATCAGGGGAAGTTAATATAAATTCAGCTAAAAATTCAGTACTACCAATAATAGTTTCAACAATATTATCTCCAAACAATATAATAATAAAAAAGACGCCAATGTTAGAAGATGTTCAAGTTATATTAAATTTACTTAAAGAGTTAGGTGCATGCATTAGTTATTCAAAAATAGATAATTCTTTAAAAATAAATACAAGCAGTATAAAGGTTTTTGATTCAACAAATGAATTAGTAAGAAAAATGAGAGCATCGTTTTTGATAATGGGACCTATGCTTTCAAGGTTTGGATATTGTAAGATTGCCATGCCTGGAGGATGTAATATAGGAAGTAGACCTATAGATTTGCATTTAAAGGGATTCGCTGCTTTAGGTGCAGAAATAATAAAAGGACATGGTTATATAGAAGCAAAAGCAAAGAGATTAATAGGAAATAGAATATATTTAGACTTTCCATCAGTTGGAGCTACAGAAAATATAATAATGGCTGCTGTTTTAGCAAGTGGAACTACAATTATAGAAAATGCTGCTGAAGAACCAGAAATATGGGATTTAGCTAACTTTTTAAACTCAATGGGAGCCAAAATAAAAGGTGCTGGACTTGGAAAGATTACAATAGAAGGTGTAGATTCACTAAAAGGATTAGAATATAAACCTATTTATGATAGGATAGAGGCTGGAACATTTATGGTTGCAGCAGCAATGACTAATAGCGTTATAAAAATAAATGATATAAATGAAGAACATTTAAGACCTTTAATAGAAAAGTTAAAAGAATGTGGAATTATATTTAATGAAGAAGAGGATGGAATAATAGTAGATGGTAGGTTTGATAAAAAGCCTGTTGATATAAAGACGTTACCATATCCAGGATTTCCAACAGATATGCAACCTCAGATGATGGCTTTATTATCAATTTTAAATGGGTCTAGTTTAGTTACAGAAACAGTATTTGAAAATAGATTTATGCATGTTCCTGAATTAGTAAGAATGGGAGCTAATATCAAAATTGATGGTAGAGTTGCAGTTGTTGAAGGTGTAAGAGGATTAACTGGATGTGAAGTTAAAGCCACAGATTTAAGAGCTGGTGCTGCTATGATATTAGCAGGTTTAGTTGCTGATGGAGTAACAGAAATATCTGATATATATCATATTGATAGAGGGTATTTAGATATAGAAGAAAAATTTAGAAATCTTGGTGCAGAAGTTTATAGAATAAAAAAATAGAAGGTATAATACCTTCTATTTTTTTATGTGCTTTACATAAATATAGCTTTAAATGTACTATTTTTATTTAAAAATCATATAAATAAATGTATACATAAAGAGGAGGGAATGGGAATGAGGGAGAAAGATATAATAGAAAATATTAAAGATATATGTATAACAACATTATTTATTATGGTATTTATTCTTATTATTCCATATATACTTATGGGAAGTGGTATAGAAAATTTTACTTCAAATGAAAATTTAAATAATAGTTCTATTATTAATATAAATATAAAGGGTGAGGAGAATGTTAAAGTATTTAGGCATAGTACTAATAAAATTGAAACTATTCCTGTAGAAGAATATTTGTTAGGTGTTGTTTCAAGCGAGATGCCAGCGAGTTTTGAGTTGGAAGCATTAAAGGCTCAGGCTATAGCTGCTAGGACATTTTATTATAGTAAAAGGCTTAATAATTGTAAGGAAGCAAAAGGTGGGGAAATATGTGATGCTGTCCATTGTCAGGCATATATGAGTAAAGAAGAAAGGTTAGAAAAGTGGAGTGATAAGGAACGTAAGAATAATTATGAAAAAATAAAAAAAGCAATAAATGAAACAAAGGATATGGTATTAATATATAAAGGAAAACTTGTTTTATATCCACAATTTTTTTCAACAAGTTCTGGAAAAACAGAAAATGCTGAAGATGTATTTTCATCTGAGGTACCTTATTTGAAATCTGTTTTTAGTAAGGGGGAAGAAGTTTCTAATTCTTATGAATCAGAAAAAATAATAAATAACAATGATTTTATAAATATAATAAATACAAGTTATGCTAAAGCCGGTCTTACAGAAAAAAATATAAGAAGTAAAGTAAAAATAAAATCAAGAACTGAGGGGGGATCTGTAAAAGAAATTAAGATAGGAAATATAACTATTAAAGGAACAGATTTTAGAAAGATGTTTGATTTAAAATCTGCAAACTTTACTTTGGAGTTTTCAAAAGATAATGTTAATATATCTTGTAAAGGTAGCGGGCATGGAGTTGGAATGAGTCAATGGGGAGCGAATATAATGGCCAAAAATAATAAAAAATATGATGATATATTAAAGCATTATTATACTGATATTGAAATTGGTAAGGTAAAATTCAAATAAATTTATAGATATTTAAAGAGTGATATTTGATTAAAAATCAAATATCACTCTTTTTATTATAATTTTTATTAAAAATGTATTATTTTTCATATTATGGACACAATACGAAAAGGAGGTGTTTATTATGAACAAAAAATCAAATGGATTAAATGAAAAATTTAAAGGTGTAAAAAACTTCTTTAAGAAAGAAGGTTTTTATGTAGCGTTATTTGTTGGATTATGTGTAATCACTATAGGTGGAGCTATAGCAATAAAAAGTGCAACAAATAATAAAGAAGATCAATCACAAACTCAATCACAACAAGAGATAACACTTAATGTTGAGGAAAATAAAGAAGGAAAAGTTGATAGTGTTATGGAGAATTCCGAAAGAGTTGATAGTACACAAAACAACAAGAAAGAAGAAAATAAACAAACAAGTCAGGCTGTAGGAAATACTAATAAAATGAATTTTACTAAACCTGTAGATGGAATATTACTACAAAGTCATAACGAACCATACCTATTTAAGGATGGAAAGGTTGTAAAAGATGGAGAAAAAGGAGATTCAAGTTATAGCTATGGTGGAATATCTGTTAAAGCAAAACTTGGAACCCCTGTAAAAGTAGCTGAAGCTGGAGTTGTTGATGAAATTGTTGAAAATGATGTTACTTATGGCGTTACTGTTGTAGTTAAACATGCAAATGGAATGAAAACATCTTATGCAAATTTAGATAAAGCATTAAAAGTTAAAAAAGGTGATAAAGTTACTAAAGGTCAAGAAATTGGAAAAATTGGTAATACATCAAGCACTTTAAAGATGTGTGTTAAAGAAGACTTTTTACATTTAAAAGTTTTATTAAATAAGAACAACAAATACACAGAAGTAGATCCATTAAAATACTTTAATTATAAAAAATAATTAGGTGAAAAATATTAATCAGCCATTTTAATATGGCTGGTTAATATAAATTTAAGGAGGTAGTACTCTTGAAAGATTATATTCAAGAAAGAGTTTTAGAAGTAGCACAATATATAATAGATTCGAAATCAACAATAAGAAAGACTGCTAAAGTTTTTGGAGTAAGTAAGAGCACTATTCATAAAGATATGACCGAAAGATTACCTAAAATAAACCCTATAATTGCTGAAAAGACTCATAATATTTTAGAACTTAATAAAGCAGAGCGTCATATAAGAGGTGGAAAAGCTACTAAAATGAAATATAAATCAGCTGAATAGACTATTATTAAGAAGCTTAAAGTTAAATAAGTAAGTTGAATTAAATCCACATTCAATATATAATTTACTTTATATTAAAAGTGTAAAATTTTCTAATATATAAATAAATTAGGAGTGGATTTTAAAATGTGGTTTTGGAAAACAGGAAGTGAATTAGGGATAGATTTGGGAACAGCAACTGTATTAGTTTATGTAAAAGGAAAAGGTATAGTATTAAAGGAGCCTTCAGTTGTTGCAATTAATAGAAATAATGGAAAGGTTTTAGCAGTTGGAGAAGAAGCAAGAAAAATGATTGGAAGAACACCAGGAAATATTGTTGCGGTTAGACCTTTAAAAGATGGAGTTATATCAGATTATGATATGACTGAAAAAATGTTAAAAGAATTAATAAGAAAAGCTTGTGGAAGCAAAAAGATAATGGCGCCAAAGGTTATGATATGTATACCATCACAAGCATCAGAAGTTGAAAAGAGAGCTGTTATGGACGCAGCAAGAAATACTGGTGCAAAAAATGTTCATCTTATAGAAGAACCCCTTGCAGCTGCAATAGGCGCAGGCCTTGATATAACTAAGCCAGATGGATATATGATAGTTGATATAGGTGGAGGAACTTGTGATGTTGCAGTAATATCATTAGGCGGAGTAGTAGTTAGAAAATCAATAAAAGTCGCAGGAGACAAGTTTGATGAAGCTATTATAAAGTATGTAAGGAATAAATATAAAATAATGATTGGTGAAAAAACAGCAGAACAAATTAAAATTGAAATAGGATCAGCTTTTGATAATTCTGCAGAAGAGAAAATCTCAGTTAAAGGTAGAAATTTAAGAACAGGGTTGCCAGATGAGATTATGTTAAATTCAACAGAAATAAGAGAATCTCTAATAGATACAGTTAATTTGATAGTAGATTCCGTTAAGTTAGTACTTGAGAAGACACCACCTGAAATATCAGCAGATATAATTGAAAAAGGAATCTTAATGACTGGTGGAGGTTCATTACTTAAAGGATTAGATAAACTCATAGAGGTAGAAACAGGCGTTTCAGTTAAAGTTGCAGAGAATTCAATTGAAGCTGTTGCAGAAGGTACAGGTTCTGTTTTAGGATATATTGATAAATTAGATAAAATTGTAAATCGCGAAGAAGTAGTTTTAATAGAGTAACATTATAAATACCCCTTTTATAGGGGTATTTATAATGTTTTTTTTTCTTGATAATTGTATTCATAATAAGCATGTAAAATACCTTTTGAAATAACTTTTGCAATATCAAATACAAATGATAGTCTTATTGAGCGTTTATAAAATAAATCTGCATGTTCATTTGAATCTATAATACCAACTATGGATTTTTGACCTACATCAGGTAATGATTTTCCTACACCTTTTCCAGGCCTAATAGGAAAATCTCGAATGTGAACTTCACCTATAGAAGATTCTTCACCTAAACAAGCATCTATACCTATAATGTATGAGTTAGGATGGTCAGATAATATAGACTTTAATTTTTTATCTATATTTAATGCATGAATTGGAGAGTCAATTGAACCATAAACAGGAATTGGTAGCATACTTTCTTTTAATAATGTTCCGACTAAAGGCCCAAGGCAATCACCTATACATTTGTCAGTACCTATACAAACAATAACTAAATTTTCAGAGAAGCATTCTAGTATAGATTGAGCAATTGTATAGTAAGCAAAAGGGTCATTGTAATGAACCTTTTTTTCCATATATACACCTCCTTGAAATATATATATGAAATTAAAATATAGAATAGAAGATATGAATAAGAAAAAGTAAAATGGACAATATCTAATATAGGAGGTGTACATAAATATGAAAAAATTAGTAATAACAATTTTACTAGCAATGGCAACATCCTTGACTATTTATTTTATTAGCTTTTGGACTCCTAGCAATAATATTATTGATATAGAAAAATCAAGAGTTAATAATGTAGGGGAAGGTAGTAATGAGAAAAATATAGAAGACAATAAAAAGAATGATGTTGTTAGTAAGGATAATATTAAAGATAAAGGGGATAAATCAAAATTAAGTGATGAATCTATTAAAAATAAAAAAGAAAATTTACTAAATGAGAAAGATAATAAATTAAACTATAATGAAGAAATAAAAAAAGATATTAATCATAACAATGAAGGTAAATCAAGCGAAGCGAGCGTAAAAATATTTAATGTAAATAAAAATGAGATATTTGAAAGTCTAAGTTTAAAAGATAAAACTAAGTTATTGTCTGTTGCAAAAAAGATATCAACAGTTGATGGAGAAAAAATAAAAAATAGTATTAAAAATGAAGATGAATTTAGAGGAGTTAGTGAAGCTTTTAAAATAATTAAGCTTAGGCTTACAAAAAAGGATTACAATGAAGTAAAAGAGATACTTTCACCATATATAAATATAGAATTATTAGAACAATTGGTATAATGTAAGTTTTATAGTAAAATGGTGAAAAAGATAGAATTTTAAAGTTAAATAAAAATAATTCTGTTAAATGGCATAGTTTTTAATTTGAAATAAATATGAGTTAACTATATACTAACTATTGTCGGTTGAGCGAGTAAGCCAAACGACTTAAAACTTTAAAAGATGGTGGAGTTCCCGAGTGGCCAAAGGGGGCAGACTGTAAATCTGTTGTCAGTTGACTTCGAAGGTTCGAATCCTTCCTCCACCACCATTTATTTGTGGGCGCATAGCTCAGCTGGGAGAGCACCTGCCTTACAAGCAGGGGGTCACAGGTTCGAACCCTGTTGTGCCCACCACAAACTTTAAAAGTTAAAAATAAATGCGCTGATGTGGCTCAATTGGCAGAGCAGCTGACTTGTAATCAGCAGGTTATCGGTTCAAGTCCGATCATCAGCTCCAAATTAGGTGGAGTTCCCGAGTGGCCAAAGGGGGCAGACTGTAAATCTGTTGTCAGTTGACTTCGAAGGTTCGAATCCTTCCTCCACCACCAAGCACTAAGAGTATTCTTAGTGCTTTTTTATTTTTCTTAGTACCTTGTTTGACAAAGTATATACCTTGTAATACAATGTATATATAATTATAAATAGATTTTATAAGGGAAGTGAATAAGATGAGTATAAAGGGTGTATATTTAAAAGAAATAAATAAGTTAAGTCGATTAATGAGAGAGAAAGATAAAAGAATATATGAAGAAATTATAATATATATGAGATTATCAGGTTTAAAGGATATAGATATAGAAGAAACTTTAATAGAAATAGGGGATATGATTATACAGGCAGAGAATGATAATAAAGATATAAATTATTTGATAGGAGATAATTATATACAATTTTGTGATAATATAATTAATGAAATAAAATCTAAGTATAGTAGATTTGATAAAATAATAAATAATTTTAAAGTTCAAGTATTTTTAATATCCATGGCTGTTTTATTTACTATAAATTATTTAATTACTCAAGGAATAACTTTATTCAAAGATAAAAGGTTTACTTTAAATTATAATCTTACAATTAATCAATTAATTTCAAATTTAATAATAAGTATAATTTGCTATTTAGTATTTTCAGAGATAAAAAAAGATTCTATAAAGAATTATAAAATCAAATCTGATGTAAATTTTAAAAAAATAGATAACAAATTAATAAAATTCATTATTTTATTTTCTATGATTTCATTTGCTATAATAATAACTGTTAAGACAATAGTTCCGCAAATAAATTTAATTGATACAAAAATATATTTTTTAGTATTACCATTTGGGATTTTATATGAATTAAATGAATATATTAATGAGAAAGAATATAAAAAAAGAAGAGGGATAAAGAAAGAGTTGATATAAATGAATAAAAAAACACAAATGCTTAAGGGAACATTAGAAGGGTGCATATTAGCTATAATATATAAGAAAGAAACTTATGGATATGAAATAATATCAACTTTAAAAGAATATGGGTTCGATAATGCTTCAGAGGGAACTATGTACCCTTTACTTTTAAGATTGGAAAAGTCCGGATTTTTAACTGCAACTATTAAGGATTCTGGTGTTGGTGCAAAAAGAAAATACTATAGTCTAACTGAAGAGGGAATAAATAAATTAAATAATTTTATAAAAAATTGGAATGAATTAAAAATGAATATAGATAATATAATCAGCTCAGTATAAATCGATTAAATTTAAATATAATTTAATGGATTTATATATTTAATTAAAATAATACAATATAAAAATATTGACTATTAAAAATCTATGTGTTAAAATTGCGATTAGTAAAATAATTAAATAAAGAAGCTCTTATCAAGAGAGGTGGAGGGAGACGGCCCTATGAAGCCCAGCAACCTACAAATATTTAAATATTATGTGTGGTGCTAATTCCAGTAGTTTATACTACAAGATAAGAAAGATTAGAATACAATCTCTTCTTATCGAAGAGTTTTTTTTATTGTAAAAATATTAGAAAATTCGGAGGAAAAAGGAATGAGAAGATTATTTACATCAGAATCAGTTACAGAAGGACATCCAGATAAAATCTGTGACCAAATTTCAGATTCAGTATTAGATGCTATATTAGCAAAGGATCCACATGCTAGAGTTGCTTGTGAAACATGTACAACTACTGGTATGGTAATGGTTATGGGAGAAATATCAACTAACTGTTATGTTGATATTCCTAAAGTTGTTAGAGAAACAATTAGAGAAATTGGATATGATAGAGCTAAATATGGATTTGACTGTGATACATGCTCAGTAATGACAACTATAGATGAACAATCAGGAGATATCGCTATGGGTGTTGATGAAGCACTTGAGTCAAGACAAGGAGAAAAAGATGAAGTTGAAGCAGTAGGTGCTGGAGACCAAGGTATGATGTTTGGATATGCTACAAATGAAACAGAAGAATTTATGCCTACTCCAATTGCTATGGCTCATAGACTTTCAAGAAGACTTACAGAAGTAAGGAAAAATGGAACATTATCATACTTAAGACCAGACGGAAAAACTCAAGTTACAGTTGAGTATGAAAATGATAAGCCAAAGAGAATAGATACTATAGTAATTTCAACTCAACATGATGAGTGTGCTACTTTAGAACAAATTCAATCAGATTTAAAAGAACATGTTATAAATGCTGTAATTCCAGCAGAATTATTAGATGAAAATACAAGATATTTCATAAACCCAACTGGAAGATTTGTTGTTGGTGGACCACAAGGAGATAGTGGATTAACAGGAAGAAAGATAATAGTTGATACATACGGTGGAATGGGAAGACACGGTGGTGGAGCATTCTCAGGAAAAGATGCAACTAAAGTTGATAGATCAGCAGCATATGCAGCAAGATGGGTTGCTAAAAACTTAGTAGCAGCTGGAGTAGCTGATAAATTAGAAATACAATTAGCTTATGCTATTGGAGTTGCAAAACCAGTATCAATTCAAGTAGATACATTTGGAACTGGAAAAATAGATGAAGCTACTATAGTTAATATAGTAGAAAAAGTATTTGATTTAAGACCAGGAGCTATAATAAGAGATTTAGATTTAAGAAGACCAATATATAAGCAAACAGCAGCTTATGGACACTTTGGAAGAACTGATGTTAAACTTCCATGGGAAGAGTTAAATAAGGTAGAAGAAATAAAGAAATTATTATAATTTAAAAAAGATGCCAGATTTCTGGCATCTTTTTAATCTTCTGAATTAAAATTTTTTAATTTTGGAAACTCACATTTATAGCATTCTATATTTCTTAAAAAGTCTAAACATTCTTTAAGGTTATTCTTTAATGTTAATCCATTTTCTTCTAATACTTCTATTAAATTTTGATTTTCAAATTCATAATATCTATAATATTCTCTAGCTGAATCCTCATAAGCTTTTAGTAAATTTTTATCTTTAAGGTTATTTTTAATTTCCTTACATAAAAAGAAATTGCAAACTGGAGTTCTAAATTGAGGTGGGATAGAGCATCCTTTACCATCTTCAACAAAAGGACATGCTTTAAAATGTATTGATAAATCTGTTCCTTTAAATAAATCACTTCTAGTATGGTTTTTAAATTTTTCATAGTTAATTTTATCAAAATATCCAATTGCTTGGATGTAATAATTAAAAATCTTTATGTTTTTGTTATTTAATATTCTTTTTATGACTAATTGTCCTTCTTTAGATTTAGTCATTCTTTGTAAATCAAATAAATTGAACTTAGGGATAATAAAAGCAACATCCTCTATGTTTAAATTTGCATAAACTTTCTGCAATATCACTATGACAATCATAGCATTTATCACAAAAATATCTGGGAATTTTTTCATTAGATTTTACACATAAAACCATAATAATATAACACCTTCTTTAATTATTTTATAGAATAATTTATTTTAAAAAGTATAAGTTAAGTATAAGATAAATATTTGTATTTTCCATAAAATAACTATGTATACAAAGTAAAAAAAGTCTTTGAATTATTTTGAATGAAAATGATTGACTTTGATTGAAAATGATTGTATTATATAGACAAAGAGGTGATGTAAATGTTATCTGAAGAAAGATTTGAAAGAATCTTAAAGCTTTTAGAAGAAAAAAATACAATTACAGTCACAGAATTAGTTAAAGAATTAGATACTTCTGAATCTACAATAAGAAGAGATTTGAATCATTTAGATAAAATGAGAAAACTTAAAAAAGTTCATGGTGGAGCAAAGTCAATAACTAGAACTTATGAAACTAGAGATGATGAAGTGATTGTAAGACAAGGTCTAAACGTAGATGATAAAATTAAAATAGCTAGATATGCAGCAAGTCTTATAAATGAAAGTGATTTTGTTTATATTGATGCTGGAACTACAACTGAACTTATGACAGATTATATAACTGAAAATAAAGCTATATATATAACAAATGGAATAGCACATGCTAAGAAATTAATTCAAAAAAAGTGTAAGGTATATATAATTGGTGGAGAATTAAAATTATCTACAGAAGCTATAATTGGAGTTGAGGCTATAGATAGTTTAAAGAAATATAATTTTACTAAAGGTTTTTTTGGAACAAATGGAATTGATAAAGACTCAGGATTTACAACTCCTGATATTCAAGAAGCATTAGTAAAAAGAGAAGCTGTAAATAGAAGTAATAAAGCCTTTATACTTGCAGATGATTCAAAGTTTGAACACATATCAGCAGTTACATTCGCAGAAATAGATAGAGCAACAATAATTACAACAAATCTTAAACATCAAGAGTTTAAGAAATATGCAGAAATATTGGAGGATAATTAAAAATGATATATACTATGACATTCAATCCATCATTAGATTATATAATGAAGGTTAAAGATTTTAATTTAGGAGTTGTTAATAGAACTTATGAAGAATCAATATTTCCTGGTGGAAAAGGAATAAATGTTTCAATAGTTCTTGGAAATTTAGGAATAGAAAATAAGGCGTTCGGATTTATAGCTGGATTTACTGGAGAAGAAATAGAAAAGAAAGTTAAAAATTCAGGATGTATAGCAGAATTTATAAAATTAAAAGAAGGTAATTCAAGAATAAATGTTAAGCTTAAGAGCAAAGAAGAAAGTGAAATAAATGCTCAAGGACCTAAAATTGATAAATATGCAATAGAAAGTTTATATAAAAAGTTAGATGAAATAAAAAATGGAGATATTTTAGTTTTGGCAGGTAGTATACCAAATACTTTACCATCAGATATGTATGAAAATATAATGAAGCACTTAAATGATAAGGATATAAAGGTTATAGTAGATGCAACAAAAGATTTATTATTAAATGTACTTAAATATAAACCATTCTTAATAAAACCAAATAAACATGAACTTGAAGAAATGTTTAACGTTTCAATAAATTCAGAAGAAGAAATAATTAAGTATGCGAAAAAACTTCAAGATATGGGAGCGATTAATGTACTAATATCAATGGCTGGAGATGGTGCAATACTTATAAATGAAAATGGAGAAGTTTTAAAACATAAAGCTCCTAAGGGAGAAGTTAAAAATTCAGTTGGAGCAGGAGATTCAATGGTTGCTGGATTTACAGCTGGATATATTATGAAACAAAATTATAAAGATGCATTGAAATATGGAATTGCAACAGGAAGTGCAAGTGCATTCTCAGAAGATTTAGCAACTAAAGAGAAAGTAAAAGAAATACTTGAAATGATAAGTTAAACAAGGAGGAAACGTTATGCGTATAATAGACCTTTTAAAAATTGAAGGAATTGAGTTAGATTCAAAAGTAACTTCAAAAAAAGAAGCATTAGATAAGTTAGTTGACCTTATGGATAAGGAAGGAAACTTATTAGATAAAGAAGTTTACAAGGAAGCAGTGCTTAAGAGAGAAGAATTAAGTACAACTGGTATTGGTGAAGGAATAGCAATACCTCATGGTAAATCAAAAGGAGTAAAAAATGCAGGACTTAGTTCAATAGTTGTAAAGAATGGTGTTGATTTTGATTCATTAGATGGGCAACCAGCTAAATTATTCTTTATGATAGCAGCACCAGAAGAGGCTAATAACTTACACCTTGATGTGCTTGCAAGATTATCAACTATATTAATGGATGAAGATTTTAGAAATGAACTTATAAATGCAAAAAGTAAAGAAGAATATTTAAAGCTTATAGATAACAAAGAAAAAGAAAAGTTTGAAACAGAGCAAAAGGAAGAAAATAGAGAAGAAGGATACAGAGTATTAGCAGTTACTGCATGTCCAACTGGTATAGCACATACTTATATGGCTGCAGAAAGCTTAGAAGAAAAAGCTAAGCAAATGGGAGTTTCAATAAAGGTTGAAACAAATGGTTCAGGAGGAGCTAAAAATGTTTTAACAAAAGAAGAAATTGAAAATGCAGAATGTATTATAGTAGCAGCAGATAAAAATGTTGATATGGCAAGATTTGATGGAAAAAGATTAATAAAAACTAAAGTTGCAAATGGAATTCATAAAGCTACAGAGCTTATTGAAGAAGCAACAAGTGGTAAGGCTCCAATATATCATGCTGATAAAAAATCAGAAGGTGGAGATGAGAGTATAGAAAAAGAAGGTGTTGGACACAGAGTATATAAGCACCTAATGAATGGTGTATCACATATGTTACCATTTGTTATAGGTGGTGGTATACTTATAGCATTAGCATTCTTATTTGATGATTATAGTATAAATCCAGCAAACTTTGGTATGAATACACCATTTGCAGCATTCTTAAAAACTGTTGGTGGTATTGCATTTGGATTTATGTTACCAGTATTAGCTGGATACATTGCAATGAGTATAGGAGATAGACCAGCATTAGCAGTAGGTTTTGTTGGTGGTATGCTTGCAAATGAAGGTGGATCAGGTTTCTTAGGTGCTTTACTTGCTGGATTTATTGCAGGATATTTAGTGTTATTCTTAAAGAAAGTATTCAGTAAATTACCAGAAGACTTAGAAGGTTTAAAACCAGTTTTACTATATCCATTCTTCGGAATACTTTTAATTGGTGCTATTATAATGTTCTTAATAAACCCACCAGTATCAGCTATAAATACAGGATTAACTAATACTTTAAATTCTATGGGAGAAAGCAGTAAAGTAGTACTTGGAATAATCCTTGGAGGAATGATGGCAATTGATATGGGAGGTCCTATAAATAAAGCTGCTTATGTATTTGGTACAGCAGGACTTGCTAGTGGACAATTTGATATAATGGCAGCAGTAATGGTTGGAGGTATGGTTCCACCACTTGCAATAGCGTTATGTACTACATTCTTCAAAAATAGATTTACAAAAAGAGAAAGACAATCAGGTATTACTAACTATGTAATGGGATTATCATTTATAACAGAAGGTGCAATACCATTTGCAGCTTCAGATCCATTAAGAGTTATACCAGCTTGTGTTGTTGGGTCAGCAGTTGCAGGAGGACTTTCAATGATGTTTGGTTGTTCACTTAGAGCACCACATGGTGGAATATTCGTAGTGCCTGTTATAGGAAATCCATTAGGATACTTAATAGCACTAGTTGTAGGTTCAATAGTAGGAATGATTTTATTAGCTATATTAAAAAGACCTATTAAAGAAAATGCTTAAAAGTTAAATAAAAAAAGATACTAAATTAATTTAGTATCTTTTTTTTATAATTTAATTTTAATAATTAAATTGTTATTTTATATAATTAAGCCTCATGTACAACTTTTCCATTTACTATAACTTTTTTAATATTTATTTTATCATCAAAAAGAATTAAGTCAGCATCATATCCTTCTTTAATAATTCCTTTTCTATCTTCAACATGGCAATGTTTAGCACCATTATAAGTTGCCATTTTAACAATTTCATATAATGGATAATTTGAATTTTCATAAACATTTCTTACAGCCTTATCAAGAGTTAATATAGATCCTGCAAGTGACCCTGATAATATTCTAGCAGCACCATCTGAAACTTTAACTTCTTGACCACCTAATGAATAAGTTCCATCTGGCATACCACAAGCCATCATAGCATCAGTTATTAAAAGAACTTTATCAGTTCCTTTTTGCTTATATGCAACTCTAAGAGCAGGGTATGATATATGAATACCATCAGATATAGTTTCAGTTGTAATATCAGTATCAAATATTGCCCCAACAACTCCAGGAGCTCTATGAGTAAATGGAGTCATAGCATTGAAAAGGTGAGTAGAATGGGAACATCCACATTTAATACCTTCAACAGCCTCTTCATAAGTAGCTTTTGTATGACCTATTGAGCAGACAACACCTTTATCACTTAAATATTTAATAAGTTCTTTTGCACCAGAAACTTCAGGCGCAATTGTTATAGAAACTACTGCATCTTCACAATCTCCAACCATTTTGTTATATGTTTCAATAGAAGGGATTTGCAAGAAGTTTGGGTTTTGAGCTCCAATGGCATTTGGGCTTATAAATGGACCTTCAAGATGTGCACCTAATACATTTGCACCATCTGTACCCTTAAGCTTAGCTTCTTTAATAGCTGACATTGATTTTCTTATATCTTCTATAGCAACAGTCATAGTTGTTGGGGTAAAAGATGTTGTACCAAATTTACAAATAGTTTTTGAAATTTTATTTATAGCTTCATATGTTCCATCCATAGTATCATATCCTCCAGCACCATGAATGTGAACGTCTATAAATCCAGGAGAAAGATACATTCCATTAGCATCAATAATTTCCGTATCTTGTACATTTTGAGGATTTATTTCTTTAATTTTACCATTCTCTATTAAAACTGATCCCATCTCTATTTTATCTAAGAAAATTATATTACAATTTCTTATTAACATATTAATACCTCCACATTTCTCAATTTTTATTCCATAGAATATATGTTAAATTTTCTATGATATAATTATATATTATACAGGAAAAAATAAAAATAACTTATATTGAAGATTTGGAGAAAAGGTATGGAAAAGATTGTTGGATTTGTTGAAGCAATTGTTTTTAGAGGAGAAGATACTGGTTATACAGTTGCAAAAGTAAATATGAATAAAGATACTATAACAGCTGTTGGTACGGTACCATTTATGAAAGAAGGTCAGAATGTAAAATTAAAGGGTGACTGGATAGTTCATAAACAATTTGGGAAACAATTTAAAATAGAGGAATTTGAAGAGATACTTCCAACATCAGTAGAAGCTATAGAAAAATATTTAAGTGCAGGAATAATATATGGAATAGGACCTGTAACTGCTAAAAAGATAGTTAATCATTTTGGTGAAGAAACCTTTGATGTTTTAGAAAATAATATAGAAAGACTTATGGAGATAGAAGGTATAGGACAAAAGAAATTTAGAATTATATACGAATCATATATAGAACAAAAAGATTTAAAAGATATAATAATGTTTTTTCAAGCGCATGGAGTAACAAATAATCAATGTATAAAAATATACAAGAAGTTTGGTATAGATGCTAAAAAAATAGTTTCAGATAATCCGTACATATTATGTAAAGAAATATCAGGAATAGGTTTTAAAACAGCAGATAAAATCGCTATGAACTTAGGTGTAGAAGCTGAATCTCCATTTAGAGTTAAAAGTGGAATAGAATATGTAATAAATAAATTTTGTGCTGCTGGTAACACTTATATGCCAAAAGATAAGTTGATAAAAGATGCTTGTGATACATTAGTAGTTAAAGAAGATATAGTAGAAGAAAATATATATAATTCTGTTCTTGAAAATAGAATTATAGCAGAAAAGATAAATGAAGAAGAGGCAGTATTTACATTGCCTTATTATTATTGTGAACTTGGAATAACTAATAAAATAGTTACGCTTGGTATAGAAAATTTTAGAACTATAAATACTGATGTTGAGCATGAAATAGAACTTTTTGAGAAAAAATATAATATTGAACTTGCTAAATCTCAAAAGGAAGCTATAATTGCAGCATTTTCAGAAGGAATAGAAATTATAACTGGTGGTCCAGGTACAGGTAAAACGACAATTATAAAATGTATATTGGATATATATGAAAAAAATGGAATGAAAGTTCTTCTTGGAGCACCAACAGGAAGAGCGGCTAAGAGAATGAGTGAATCTACTGGAAGAGAAGCTAAAACGATACATAGACTGCTTGATATGGGAGTTCAGGATGAAAGAGAAGAAGAAAAGTCTGTATTTGTAAAAGGAGAGTCAGATCCTCTTCAAGCTGATGTAATAATTATAGATGAAGCATCTATGATTGATGTAATGTTAATGTATAATTTATTAAAAGCGATAAAACTTGGAACTAGAATAATAATTGTTGGAGATGTTGATCAACTACCATCAGTAGGACCTGGAAATGTATTAAGAGATTTAATAAATAGTGAGCTTATAAAAGTTGTTAGATTAAAAGAAATATTTAGACAAGGTTCTGAAAGTCTAATTACAGTAAATGCACATAGAATTAATAATGGGGAGATGCCTTATCTTAATAAAAAGGGAAATGATTTTTACTTTATAAGGGAAGAAAGTGCAGAAGCTATATTAAATACAATAATTGATTTAATAAATAGAAGATTACCTAAGTTTAACGATAAATGGGATAAATTAAAGGATATACAAGTACTTACACCTATGAGAAAGGGAACTCTTGGAGTAAATAATTTAAATGAAAAGATACAATCAATATTAAATCCTGAGGCAGATTATAAGAAAGAAAAGAAAGTTAAGGAAATGATATTCAGAGAAGGGGATAAAGTTATGCAAATTAAGAATAATTATTCCTTAAAATGGACTAGAATATCAGGAGAAGGAGAACCAGAAGGTGTTGGAGTATTTAATGGTGATATGGGCTTTATTCAGTCAATAGATGAAGAAGAAAAAGTAATAACTGTAGTATTTGATGATGAGAGAAGAGTTAAATACGATTATGTGTATTTAGATGAATTAGAACTAGCTTATGCTATAACAATTCATAAAAGTCAGGGAAGTGAGTTTAAAGTAGTAATATTACCTTCATTTATGGGTTCACCTGTTCTTATGAATAGAAATCTTTTATATACTGGAATAACAAGGGCAAAAGAACTTGTAGTTGTGGTTGGTATGCCAAAAGGACTTAAATTTATGGTAAGCAATACAAAAAGTATGGAGAGATATTCAGCTCTTAATCATAGAATAAAAGACATAATAGCTAATGATATTATAGAAAATGATAATTAGAAGGTGGTTAATGTGGCTAAGGTAGCTAAGGGAGAGATTAGTTTCAATAAAAAAAATATAATAAGTTTTTTAAATAATGATAATGAATTATTAACCTTAATAAATAAGCCACTACATGGAAATAAAGTTTTATATGATGTAATAAGAGAAGCTATATTAAAAAAAAATAAAGTATTATATTTATTTGGAGGAGATAGAGTAGATAAGGACTTATTATCATATATAAATAAAAAAGAACATTATTATACATTTACAAGAGATGATTTAGAAAATAAAAATTTAGTATTTATGAATTTGAAATTTTTATATAATCTAAACAAAAAATATGATCTTATAATAATAGATGATATAAGTAATTATTTAAATATAACAAAAAATAATTTTGATACTTTATATGAAAGGTTAAAAAAACATTCAAAAAAAATAATATTATATTCTAGTATAAATTATAATAATTCCGATTTTATGTATATAAATGATGAAGAAATATTAAGAGAACCTAGAGTTATATCAACAAGAATAGATTTAAGATATGATATACCATATATTTTATATGAATATATACTTTGGTTTAAAAATAATAATAAAAATGTTGCCATATATGTTCCATACAAGGAAGAATTAGATATGGTTTATGAATATTATACAAAAAAGGTAACCTTAAAAGGAGCCAGAATATTAAAAGGTTCCGATAAAAAATTAAAAAGTAATGTATTAAATTTAAGAGATAAGTCAACATTTCTAATAACAAACAATATTGAAGAAATATTAGATTCATCAAATATAAATGCAATAATAGTTATTTGTGCTGATGATAAAAATATAGATTACAAAAAAATATTATTTATGTGTGGCAAGGTTTCTTTAAAGAAAGATAAATTCTCAGAAGTTATATTAGTTTGTAGAGAAGAAAGTGAAGAAATTGAAATGTCTAGAAAAATAACTAGGGAGTTTAACAAAAAATTATGGGAAGAAGAATATTTAAGTTATTAGATTATTTAAAAGAAAGTATACTAGATATAATATTTGAAAGTCCTTATAAATGTATTGTATGTAATGAAATAGAAGCAGATGGAATATGTAATGAATGTGTAAAGACAATACATTGTTGCACAGAAGATGAGTATTATGGATACTATAAAGGAGCTCTTAAAGATTTAATACACTTGTTTAAGTTCAAGAAAGATTTTTTAGCGGGAGATATATTAGTTGATATGTTAGAGTCTAAAATAAAAAACATAGATAAAGATTATATATTAACTTATATACCTATTGGAAAAGAATCTATGAAAAAAAGAGGATTTAATCAATGTGAATATATAGCTAAGAAATTATCTAAAAGATTAGATTTAGAACACAAAGAAACAATAATAAAGTGTAAAGATACAAAAATTCAAAAAGAATTGAGTAAAAATGAGAGAAAAGAAAATATAAAAAATTCCTTTAAAGTAAAAGATAAAAAGTATGTAGAAGGAAAGAAATTTGTTTTAATAGATGATGTAATTACAACTGGAGCAACTATACAAGAGGGAATGAAGGTTTTAAAAGAAAGTGGAGCTAGTGAAATAAAAATATTGACTATTGCTAAAAGTCGTATATAATAATAATGTAAAGTTAGGTCTGTGGTTGAAAGTCGATGCCAGTCGCAGGCAAAACGATCCACATAAGCTAGACAAAGTTCTAGTGAGCATGGTGCGGTATAGAAGTAAGTCCTACCAAGTTTTAACTTGAGAGGGTTAGTAGTGAGAGGTTAATTCCGGGTAGCGAAATCTCCAGTAGGCGAGTGTGGGGGCAAAAACCAGGTCAGCTAACTTTACTAAAAAATAATCCATATTAAAGTGATAATTTGTATCATTTTAATATGGATTATTTTTTTATTTAAAATTTGGTAATTATGATAAAATATAAATAAAAATAATTTTCAGTAAATTCAGAAAACTAACTTGTCTTTACATAAGAAAAGTAGTAAAATAAATATATAAAATAAATAAATATTTTAAGTCTTCTAATTGAACTTAAATGTATTGAGAGGAGCTGGACGTATGAAAGTAACAGTTGTAACAAAAAACATTGAATTGACTCCTGCTTTAAAAGATATGGTAGAAAAGAAGGTTTCAAAGCTTGATAAGTATTTTGAAAGTGATGTAAATGCTAAGGCTACATTATCAGTTCAAAAGAACAGACATAGAATAGAAGTAGCTATTCCTTTCAACGGAATATTACTTAGGGCTGAAGAAATGACAGAAGATATGTATAAATCAATAGATAAGGTAGAAGAGAAGTTAGAAAGACAAATAAGAAAGCAAAGAACTAAACTTGCAAGAAAGCATAATAATTCATTAAAATTCTCAGAGCTTGCAGCAGATGCTCAAGAAGATGAACATCAAGGTAAAGTTGTAAAAACAAAGAAATTTGCTGTTAAGCCAATGGATGTTGAAGAAGCTATTTTGCAAATGGAGCTTATAGGACATAATTTCTTCGTTTATAAAGATGCTGAAACTAATGAAATAAGCGTATTATATAAGAGAAAAGATGGAGATTATGGATTATTAGAACCAGATTATAAGTAAAATACAAAATTTAATAAGCTAAATATGGACTCTATAAAGAAGGTTATACTTCTTTATAGAGCTTTTTAATTTTAAAATATCAATAATTGTTAGAAAGTTGAAATACATTAAGTAAAAATGGTATAATTTATAAATGTATACTAATATGTAAATAGAAAAATACTAATAATTATTTATAGTGTTTGAAAGGATGAATATATGGGAATATTTAAAGCCTTATTTGGCTCATATAGTGAAAGAGAAGTAAAGAGAATAAAACCATTAGTTGATAAGATAGAAAGTTTAGATTCAGCGATGGGAGCATTAAGCGATGAAGAACTTAGAGGAAAAACAGAAGAATTCAAGGAAAGATATAAAAATGGTGAATCACTAGATGATTTACTTCCAGAAGCATTTGCTGTAGTTAGAGAAGCTTCATGGAGAGTGTTAAATATGAAGCATTACAGAGAGCAATTAATTGGAGGTATAGTCCTTCATCAAGGTAGAATTGCAGAGATGAAAACTGGTGAAGGTAAAACATTAGTTGCTACACTTCCTGCATATTTAAATGCAATATCAGGAGATGGTGTTCATGTAATTACAGTTAATGATTACTTAGCAGCCAGAGATAGAGAGTGGATGGGTCAAGTTTATGAATTTTTAGGATTAACAACAGGAGTTATAGTCCATGATTTAAATAATAATCAAAGAAGAGATGCATATAATGCAGATATAACATATGGAACTAATAATGAATTTGGATTTGATTATTTAAGAGATAACATGGTTGTTTATAAAGAAGAAAGAGTTCAAAGAGGACTTAACTTTGTAATTGTAGATGAGGTTGATTCAATTCTTATAGATGAGGCTAGAACACCACTTATAATTTCAGGTGCTGGAGAAAAGTCAACAGAGTTTTATAAAGTTGCAGATTATTTTGTAAAAACTTTAGTTGAAGAAAAAGATTATACTATAGATGAAAAAGCAAATGCTGCTATGCTTACAGAAGAAGGTATAGAAAAAGCAGAAAAAGCATTTAAAGTTGAAAACTATGCAGATGCTGAAAATATGCAATTACAACATTATGTAACTCAAGCATTAAAGGCCAACTATGTAATGAAACGTGATAAGGATTATATGGTTAAGGATGGAGAAGTTATAATTGTTGATGAATTTACAGGAAGACTTATGGAAGGTAGAAGATATTCAGATGGTCTTCACCAAGCTATTGAAGCAAAAGAAGGAGTTAAAATAGCAAGAGAGTCAAAAACTTTAGCAACAATAACATTCCAAAATTATTTCAGAATGTATAATAAATTATCAGGTATGACAGGTACTGCTTTAACAGAGGAAAATGAATTTAGAGAAATTTATGGATTAGATGTTATAGTAGTTCCAACACACAGGCCGGTTCAAAGAGTTGATAATGATGATATAGTATATAAAACAGCTAGAGGAAAATATAATGCTATAGTTGAAGAAATTGAAAAGGCTCATGAAAAAGGTCAACCAGTGCTTGTTGGTACATCAAGTATAGAAAAATCAGAAATAATATCATCTCTTTTAAAGAAAAAGGGAATTAAGCATAAAGTTTTAAATGCTAAATATCATGAACAAGAAGCAGAAATTATAGCTGATGCTGGAGAAGTTGGATCAGTAACTATAGCAACAAATATGGCTGGTAGAGGTACAGATATTAAGTTAGGTGAAGGTGCATTAGAAGTTGGTGGACTTAAGATAATTGGTACTGAAAGACATGAATCAAGAAGAATAGATAATCAGCTTAGAGGACGTTCAGGTAGACAGGGAGATATAGGGGAATCAACATTCTTTGTTTCATTAGAAGATGATTTAATGAGAATATTCATGTCAGAGAAAACTCATGCTATGGTTGATAAGCTTGGCTTAGAAGAAGATGATGCAATTGAAAGTAAAATAATAACAAGATCAATAGAAAGTGCTCAAAAGAAAGTTGAAGGACATAACTTTGATATAAGAAAGAATCTTTTAGGCTATGATGATGTTATGAATATGCAAAGGGAAGTTATATACAAGCAAAGAAGTCAAGTTCTTGAAGGAGAAAACTTAAAAGAACAAATTGAAGAAATGATAAAAGAAGTAATAAGTGATGCAGTTGATGCGCATATTACAGGAGTAGAGGATAACTATGAAAAAGAATTTAAAAATTTAATTCTTTATCTAGATGACATATGTCTTCCTGCAAATAGAGTAACTATTGATGATTTATTAAATCTTTCAAATGATGAAATAAAAGAAAAACTTATTAATATTGCATTAGAAATATATAAAGGTAAAGAAGCTGAGTTTGGAGAAGAAAAGCTTAGAGAGATAGAGAGAGTTGTACTTCTTAAAAATGTTGATATAAAATGGATGGATCATATAGATAATATGGATCACTTAAAGCAAGGAATTGGACTTAGAGCATTCAAGCAACAAGACCCAGTTCAAGCCTATCAAGTAGAAGGTAGTGCTATGTTTGATGAAATGATTGAAGCTATAAAAGTAGATACAGTTAAATATTTATTCCACGTTCAAATGGAAAAAGCACCAGAAGAAAGAGAAAGAGTTGCTAAGGAAACACAAGCAGTTCATGTTGGTGGTGGAGATGGAGAAAGTCCTAAAAAGAAAGCACCAGTAAGAAAAGAAGTAACAGTTGGAAGAAATGAACCTTGTCCATGCGGAAGTGGAAAGAAATTTAAAAATTGTTGTGGCAGAGAAGTATAGGGCTTAAATATTGGGCATCGTTATTTAACATAACGATGCTCTTTAAGATTAAAGATAGAGGTGATTTTGTATGAGAATAGAGCTTGAAAAAGCATTAGGAAAAATGCCAAGTTTAAAGTCAAAAATAGATGAAATGAGGGCTTCACTTTGACAAGGAAGCTTTAGAAAAACAAATTGAAGAATTAAATCTTAAAATGCAAGAGGTAGGATTTTGGGATGATATAAAACAAGCTGAAGAAGTAACAAAAGAAAGTAAATTCTTAAAATCAAGATTAGAAAGATTTAATTTATTAGAAAGAAAAATAGAAGATATAGAAGTTTTAAATGAAATTATGGAAGAAGATGATGATGAATCAATAAATGAAATAATTTCAGAAATAAAGGAATTAGATAAATTAGTTGAAGAATATAGAATAGAAATAATGCTTTCAGGTGAATATGATAAAAATGATGTGATATTAACACTTCATGTTGGTGTAGGTGGTACTGATGCTAATGATTGGACAGAAATGCTACTAAGAATGTATACAAGATGGTGTGAGAAAAAAGGATTTACTGTTGAAACTTTAGATTTAATACAAGGTGATGAAGCAGGAATAAAAAGTGTTACATTAAAAGTAAAAGGTGATTTTGCATATGGGTATTTAAAAGCAGAAAAGGGAATTCATAGATTAGTTAGAATATCACCTTACAATGCTAATGGTAAAAGACAAACTTCTTTTGCATCAGTTGAAGTTTTACCTGAGCTTACAAAAGATCAAGACATAGATATAAGACCTGATGATTTAAAAATTGATACATTTAGAGCAAGTGGAGCTGGTGGACAGCATGTTAATAAAACTGAATCAGCAATTAGAATAACTCATATACCAACTGGTATAGTAGTTCAGTGTCAAAATGAAAGAAGTCAATTCGCTAACAAAGATACTGCTATGAATATGTTAAAGTCAAAGCTTATTGAATTAAAAGATAGAGCACATAAAGAAAAAATAGAAGATTTAACAGGAGAACTTAAAGATATGGGATGGGGAAGTCAAATAAGATCATATGTATTCCATCCATATAATATGGTTAAAGACCATAGAACTGGAGAAGAAACATCAAATGTTCAAGCTGTCATGGATGGTGAAATTGATTCATTTATAAATGCGTATCTTTCAAGTGAACTAAATTAATAAATAAAGCAGGGATTAATATATTAATTAAAGAATATAAAATATAGTATAATTAAGAAGTAAAAATTTAAATTAACTATAGAAGAAGGTATAAAAATGTATAAAGAACAATTAGAGAAAATTTATCTTAATAAAGAAATTACTTTAAAAGAATTTTGGGAAGCTTTTTTTAGTGAATTATCATTTAAGGAATTTATTAAAGAGAATAAGATAAGTGAAAAAGAAGAAATTGGCGATGAGAATATTGTAAATATAAGTTATAAAGGTGAGAAATATAAAATAAAACTTTATGTTGAAGATCTTAGACTTGAAGATTTAAAGGACTGTATTTGTAAAGTAGAATATATAAAAAGTATATAATAAAAATTTAAGGTGAAATTAAAGTTTATAATTTTAATTTCACCTTTTATAATTTTAAATTATAGGTTTAATTTTTAATAAATCTAAAATATCAATGTTAAAAACATTTTTACTTATAACATAAAAGCTATATATTAAAGTTAATGCTGTCAAAAATTTTAGAGTTCTATTAAAATATTTCTCTCCATTAGAATTAGTTTTTATAAAGAAAATACTTATATTAGCCTTAATAGGATAAAAAAGTTCTATTCCTTCCTTTGTTAATAAATCAAGAAAAAGGTGAGATATATATCCTAATAAAAAGCCATAGCACATACTTAAAACTATAATGTTATTATTGCTCGTTTTTATAAAAACTTGAAATGCAAAAAATATAATAAAAACACATACTAGGCTATGAGTAAAACCTCTATGTCTAAATCTTCTTCCAAATAATCTTGATATAAAAGGGTGTCTTTTACTAATAAAAGAACTTTTCATATCTATATCAGGGAAAAGTGAACCAACATGAGAAGTATAGAAAAATATTAATATAGATAATAATGCATAACCTAAATTATAATTTATTAAATATTTTGTAATAAAAGTGTTTAATGTAATAAGAGCAATAAAGAATCCTCCTGATGAATGTGTTTCTCTAGTCATATCTTATAGCACCTTTTAAAATAATTATTTAATCATAGTATACACATTATATAGTTATATGCCAAGTATTACAAATCTTATTTATAAATATTGAAATTATGAATGAGAATTTTTATGATTTTCAATTTTTTTTAAAATTGGATAACTTATTAATACTAAAAAGCAAACAAAGGAAATTGCATGTAATGTAGGATTAAAAATAAATAATTTACTTTTCGGATAAAGTTCATTAACTAAATAATTATCAACAACCTTGAAAACATTATCAACAGAATCTGTAGATATATTTTCAACTTTATCAGATGGAGTGTGGATTTTACTAACATCTGAATGACATATAGTTAAAGCATCAAAATTATTATTTATAAAACTTGCATGATCGCTTGAATCTTCGTATTTTATATTATAGTCTTGATTTTTTGTTAAACATATATTTTCAAAATCTTTAAGTAAAGGTGAAGGCATATCTATAGATTTACTACCTCTAATAAATGTAATAGGATAATTTTTTGCTCCTATCATATCAAAATTAATAACTTTTGCATCTTTTAAAATATCTTTATATTTTGATGAGAATTTTTGAGAACCCAAAAGTCCAAATTCTTCTCCATTTAAGGCTACAAATATAATATCTCTATTTGGTTTTGGAAGAGATGATAAGTAAGAAGCTAGTTCTAATAAAAATGATGTTCCAGATGCATTATCTAATGCTCCACAATATAAGTTATTCAAGCAATCAATACCCATATGGTCAAAGTGAGCAGTTAGAATTAATGGCGGATTATCATTATTTCTACCTTCTATTTTTCCAACTACATTAAATGTTTCTGTATTGACTAATTTATAAGGCAATGTTACTGAAATTTTCAAATCTTTTTTTAAGCTTTTTATAATATAATCATAGGTTTCTTTTGATATAGCAATTGCAAATGATATTGGTGATTCATATACAAAAGAACTTCTAAAATTAAAATTATTTTCTTTGCTAACATAAAATAAAAAAATATCTTTACCTTTTCTAAAGGATATTGAAGATGGAGATATATTTATACTATCATCAGAAGATAATGTTACATCTGAAATTTTAAAATTAAGCATATCTTCTTTAAAGTCTTCTCCATATTTAAAGTCTTTAATAACTTTTTCTGAATTAGTTATTTGTAATTTAGCACTTGTATTATTTTTAATTGGGGTTACTACTTGAAAACTTTCTTTATAATCAGAATCTAAAGGTTTTAAACCTAAAGATTTAAAAGTTTCAGATATGTAGTTTGAAACATTATCATTTTCCTTTGTTCCGCAAAGTCTTCCTGCAAATTTCTCTGATGAAAGAAATTCAATATTATTTTTCACATCTTTTGAATCAAATGTATCAATAGAGCATCTTAAAATTAAAAATGAAATAAAAATAATTGCAGAAATAGCAGTTAATATTTTATAAGTTTTTGACTTCATTAAATTCTCCTAAAAAATTGTTTTAATAAAGTTTATTAACCTTCTGCAATTATTATGATAAAAACAATATTAAGTTTAAGTTAAGCCTTTTTATATAGCATATCAACGATTGCATAAACTATAGTAAATAACAAACATATGCATATTAAGAAATTAACTTTAGATTGATAAATTAAAAGCAATCCACCAAAAAGAGTGGTTGTGAGAATAACATAATTTATAAATTTATGCATACCAGCTTTTTTACCTGTTATAACAGAAACTGATGATATTAATATTAAAGATAAGGTTAAAAAAGAAAGAGATTCTCTTAAAATACTAGAAAACTCTATTATTTTAAAGTAATCAAAGGTTAATAATGTTATAAAAATTATTAATAGCAAAGAAATAACTTTTTGAATTTGAGAATTCATAAAAACACCTCTAATCTGGAAAATATTTACAATTAAAATTATACTAGAACTTAACATAATTACAATATGTAATATTAAGTAAATATTATAAAACAAAATTTTATTATAGGGTATAATAGAAAGATAAGGAAATTTAAGTGTGGAGGTATAAAATGAATATTAATGATAGATTATCAAAAGAATTAGGTCTTAAATTAAATATAATTAATAATGTTATTGAGTTATTAGATGGAGGGAATACAGTTCCTTTCATAGCTAGATATAGAAAAGAAATGACAGGCGGTCTTTCTGATGAAGTTTTAAGAAACTTAGAAGAAAGATTAGTTTATTTGAGAAATTTACAAGAAAGAAAAGAAACTGTAAGAAAATTAATTGAAGAGCAAGGAAATCTTACTGAAGAAATAGAGAATAACTTAAAAAAAGCAGATACTTTAACAGAAGTAGAAGATATATATAGACCATTTAAGCCTAAAAAGAGAACTAGAGCTATAATTGCATTAGAAAAAGGTTTAAAGCCTTTAGGTGAACTTATTTTAAGTGGAGAATTTAAGGGCAATATAGAAGATGAGGCAGAGAAGTTTATAAATGAAGAAAAGGATGTAAATAGTAAGGAAGACGCAATTAAAGGTGCGCTTGATATAGTTGCAGAAATAATATCAGATGAAGCAAAATATAGAAAGTGGATTAGAACATTTGTATTTAATGAAGGTTTAATTGAAACTAAAGGTGGAAGTGAAGAACAAACTCCATATGAAATGTATTATGATTATAGTGAAGAAGTTAAGAAAATACCTTCACATAGAATACTTGCTATAAATAGAGGAGAAAAGGAAAAAATTCTTTCTGTAAAGATAGTTTCAAATGAAGATAAAATAATAAGCTACTTAGAATCAAATTTATTAAAAGGAAATAAGGAAACTGATATATTATTAAGTGAAGCAATAAAAGATTCACTAAAGAGACTTATATATCCTTCAATAGAGAGAGAAATAAGAAGTGAACTTACAGATAAAGGTGAAGAAGGTGCTATAAATGTATTTAAAGAGAATTTAAAAGCATTATTACTTCAAGCTCCTATAAAAGGAAAAGTAGTTATGGGATACGACCCAGGATTTAGAACTGGATGTAAAATAGCAGTTTTAGATAGTACAGGTAAATTTTTAGAAAATACAGCAGTATATCCAACTGCACCCAAAAATGATGTTGAAGGAACAAAAAATACATTAAAAAATCTTATTAAAAAATATAGTGTTGATGTTATATCACTTGGTAATGGAACAGCTTCAAGAGAATCAGAAGAAGTTATAAGTGAGATGATAAAAGAAATAAAAGATGAAACAGGAAAAGAAGTAGCTTATGTTATTGTTTCAGAGGCAGGAGCATCAGTTTATTCAGCATCAAAACTTGCAAGTAAAGAATATCCAGACTTAGATGTTACAGTTAGAGGAGCTATATCAATAGGAAGAAGACTTCAAGACCCACTTGCTGAACTTGTAAAAATAGATCCAAAGGCAATTGGAGTAGGACAATATCAACATGATGTAACTCAAAAAAGATTAGAGGAATCTTTAAATGGTGTAGTAGAAGATTCAGTAAATAAGGTTGGAGTAGATTTAAATACAGCAACACCAAGCCTTTTAACACATATATCAGGAATAAATTCAAGTATTGCTGATAATATAGTAGCTTATAGAGACGAAGTTGGTTTATTTAAATCAAGAAAAGAATTGCTTAAAGTTAAGAGATTAGGTCAAAAAGCATTTGAACAATGTGCAGGTTTTTTAAGAGTTATGGAAAGTAAAAATCCATTAGATAATACTTCAGTTCATCCTGAATCATATGATGCAGCTAAAAAGCTTATAGAAATTTTAGGATATACTATAGATGATTTAAAAAATAAAAAGCTAACTGACATAGAAGAAAGAGTTAACAAAAAAGGATTAAATAATCTATCAAAAGAAATTAAAGTTGGAGAACTTACTCTTAAGGATATAATTAAAGAATTACAAAAACCTGGTAGAGATCCAAGAGAAGATATGCCAAAACCAATATTAAAAACAGGAGTTATAGAATTAAAAGATCTAAAGTCTGGTATGATACTTATGGGAACAGTTAGAAATGTTTCAGACTTTGGAGCTTTTGTAGATATTGGAGTACATCAAGATGGGCTAGTTCATAAAAGTCAAATGGCTAATAAATTTGTTAAACATCCACTTGATATAGTTAAGGTTGGAGACGTAATAAAAGTTAAAGTATTAGATGTTGATGAAAAAAGAAAAAGAATAGCACTTTCTATGAAAGAGGTTGAATAGTAAAAAATAATATTTTTATTATATAAAGTTTGAAGACTATATAATACATGTAAAAAAATGTCTATCTTAATTAATTAGATAGGCATTTTTTTATGAAATTAATCGGAATTTTTAGAGAACGTTTTCTTGTTCATGGTAAAAAATGGATGGTATAATATTATTAGAAAGGAGGAAAATATGAAATATATATTATCAATTTTAATAGTGATGGTTCTCACTTTTATATCAATGTTTATGTTTACTATTAATATGAATAAGGATAAAAGTATAAAGTTAAATGCAAAATTATCATCTGTAATGATTATAGTTGCATTACCTATAATCTCTTTGGTTGGTGGGACATTATTTTTAGCCTTTAAGTTAATAGAAACAATATTAAATTTAAATATAAAAACCTATGATATATTTTTAATTTCAATAATAGGAGTATTTATAATATTTATTTGTGATTTAATAAGTAAAAAAATAATAGGAGAAGTAGTACCATCTATTTTTGCAAAAAAATATAAAGAACAAGAGTTAAGTGAAGAAAAAATGTTAGAAATAATAAATAACTCAAGAAAAAACTTTAATATATGTACTTTAGTAATAATGTATCTTTTAAGTCTACTGTTTTATCTTATAGTAATGAAAATCATATCAGTAGAAGTCTCTTTATTATTCTTAATCTTAATATCTTTTATAAATTTAGTCAGCTATAAGATATTTTTTAGAACATCAATAAAAGAATAAAAAATATGTAATAAAAATAAAAAAATATAAATATTAATAACAGAGAGAAGAAATTATATAAAAGCTTATAAAAAATTATGTTTTAAATAAAGTGGTACTTACCACTTGGAGTTGGGAGGAGTTAAAATGCCAAATATTTTATTAACAAGAGTGGATAATCGTCTTATACATGGACAAGTTGGAGTAACTTGGGTAAATCATTTAGGTGCTAATTTAATATTAGTTGCAAATGATAAAGTTGCAGCAGATCCTGTTCAACAAAGCTTAATGGAAATGGTTTTACCAGACGCAATACAAACAAGATTTTTTACAATAGATAAAACAATAAATATAATTCATAAAGCTTCAGATAGACAAAAAATATTTTTAGTTTGTAGAACACCACAAGATGCATTAAGACTCATAGAAGGTGGGGTACCAATAAAAGAATTAAATATAGGAAATATGCATTTTAGTGAAGGAAAAGAACAAATATCATCAACAGTATCACTAGATGAAGATGATAAAAAGACAATAAGAAAAATTATTGACTTAGGTATTAAAGTTGAAATTAGAAGAGTTCCTGACGAAAGAGTTGAAGTTGACATAGAAAAGTACGTTTAATTCTAAGTTGCTTTCATTTTAATTATTTAATATATTTTAAAATTTAATAAAGGGGGAACTTTTAAATGTTAGTAGAAGCATTGTTAATTGCTATCTGGGCTGGTATAGCTGGTATCGATATGTTCGATGGATTAACACATATACACAGGCCAATAGTAACAGGACCAATTGTAGGACTTATACTTGGAGATATGACTACTGGACTTATTGTAGGAGCTTCTTTAGAAGTTGTATTTATGGGAATGGTACCACTAGCTGGTGCACAACCACCAAATGTTGTTATCGGAGGTATTATAGGTACAAGTATTGCCATTCTAGGAAAACTTGATCCTCAAGCAGCAATTGGAGTTGCTATTCCATTTGCTGTAGCTGCACAAGCTGGAATTACATTATTATTTACTATTTTCTCACCAGTAATGCATAAAGCTGATAAATATGCGGAAGAAGCAAATACCAAAGGAATTGATAAAATTAACTATATGGGAATGGTAGTTTTATTTATATCATATTTCATATGTGGATTTTTACCAATATTCTTTGGAGCAGAACAAGCTGCTGCAATAGTTAATAAAATTCCTACTGTTATAATTGAAGGATTATCAGTAGCAGGTGGAATGATGCCAGCTATAGGATTTGCTATGTTACTTAAAATTATGCTTAAGAAAGAATATGTTGCTTTCTTAATTGGTGGATTTTTATTAGTAACTTACTTCAATATTCCAATATTAGCCCTTGCTTTAGTTGGATTATGCATAGCTTTATATGATTATTATGCAAAATCTAATGAACCTGAAAAAGTTGTTGTAAAGGAGGAGTATGAAGATGGCATCTAAAGTAGAATATAAACAAGCATCTGAATCAGTTAGCTTAGGATATAAAGATGCTAGAACTGATAAGGTAATAACTAATAAAGATTTAAATAAAATGGTATGGAGATCTTTATTCCTTCAAGCATCTTTTAATTATGAAAGAATGCAGGCTTGTGGATGGTTATATGGATTATTACCAGGTCTTAAGAAAATTCATACAAACAAAAAAGACCTTTCAGATTCAATGAAAGATCATATGGAATTTTTTAATACACATCCATTCTTAGTTACATTTATAATGGGACTTGTAATTGCCATGGAAGAAAATAAAGAAGATAGAAATACAATAAGAGCTATAAAGGTTGCTACAATGGGACCTTTAGGCGGAATTGGAGATGCTTTATTTTGGCTTACAGCACTTCCAATTTGCGTTGGTGTAGGAGCATCACTTGCAAGTCAAGGAAATATTGCAGGACCTATAGTATTTTTATTATTATTTAATGCATTACATTTCTTCCTAAGATTTTTCTTAATGAAGTATGGTTACAACACAGGTGTTAAAGCTATTTCAAATTTAAAAGAGCAAACTAAAAAGATTTCACATGCAGCTTCAATTGTTGGATTAACAGTTGTTGGTGGACTTATAGCATCAATGGTTAACTTAAAGACTACATTTGTTGCAACA
Source organism: Clostridium sp. TJA020 (assembly GCF_058310295.1). Classification (NCBI taxonomy): domain Bacteria; kingdom Bacillati; phylum Bacillota; class Clostridia; order Eubacteriales; family Clostridiaceae; genus Clostridium; species Clostridium sp. TJA020. The sequence continues at coordinate 316,799 of NZ_JBZEFC010000003.1, read as the reverse complement.
GTTGGTCAAGCTGAAGTAAAGATTCAAGAAGGAGTTTTAGATGCTGTAATGCCAAATCTTTTACCTTTACTTTATACATTTTTAATGTATAAGCTTCTTAAGAAAGGTATGTCACCTATTATGTTAATAGGAGCTACTGTAGTAATTGGTATTTTAGGAAAGGCAATTGGTATATTATAAATTAAAAATATTAAACTTTGGGGGATTACTTAATTAAGTCCCCCTATTTTATTGAAAAATATAAATAGGTAGTTACCAGTTTGAAAATTTAAAGTTTATATTGAAAAATTAGTTTGTAATTGATTATAATTAAATTATAATTATAAACAAGGTGGTAATTAATAGTGAAAGTAATAGATAAAAGTTCTAAGATACCTCTATACTTACAGCTTATGGATATACTGATAGATAAAATTAATAAAGGTTTAAAAGAAAATGATAGATTATTATCAGAAAGAGAAATATGTGATATATATGATGTAAGTAGAACTACGGTAAGACAAGCTTTAGATGAATTGGAAAGAGATGGTTATATATATAAGTTACATGGAAAAGGTACGTTTGTAGCGCCAAAAAGGGTTAATCAAGATTTAGTATCATTTTATTCTTTTACAGATGAAATGAAAAAAATTGGCAAAGAGCCATCTTCTCAAATAATTAATTTTGAGATAGTAGAAGCTGGAGAAAAGATTTCAAATAAATTCAATATTAAAGCTGAAGAGTTACTTTATAAATTAGTAAGAGTTAGGAAAGCTGATAATGTACCTATGATGTATGAAGTTACATATTTACCATTTGAAAGATTTTATGAATTATCTAAAGAGAAATTAGAAGGCAAAGCCATGTATGATGTACTTAAAGAAGAGTATAATGCAAACTTAACATTTGCAGAAGAATATTTTGAGCCTATATTAACTAATAAGCTAGAAAGTATTTATTTAGAAATACATGAAGGAGCGCCTAGTTTAAAGATCGAAAGATATACTTATGAAAGTAAAAGATTAATAGAATATACAGTAAGTATAGTAAGAGGAGATAAATTTAAATATAGAGTTCAGTTAAACAATAATTAAATTAAATAAAAATAAAAATTTTTAAAACAAGTGGTAATGACAACATTATCAGTTAAGGAGGGTAATAAAATGATTTTTGAATTAACAGAGGAATTTTGGGGAGAGGTTAATGGTATATTTACTGCTAAAGAGATAAGGCAACAACCTGAGCTTTGGAAACAAACTTATGAAATCATAGAAAATAATAAAGAAAATATCAAAAATTTTTTAAATAAAAACTTAACTGAAAAAACTAGAATAATTTTAACTGGTGCAGGTACATCAGATTATGTAGGAGATACTATTTATTTATATTTAGCTAAAAAGTTAAATTTAAGAGTTGAAGCAATTGCAACAACTGATTTGGTATCAAACCCATATGAATTTATAGAAGAAGACACAAAAACAATATTAGTATCATTTGCAAGATCAGGAAATAGTCCAGAAAGTATTGGTGCTTATGAATTATTTCAAAATAATGTTAAAGATATAGCACAAATGGTTATTACATGTAATAAAAATGGTGAATTAGCTAAGAAATCAGAAGAATATGAAAACACACTATGTTTATTAATGCCAGAAAGGTCAAATGATCAAAGTTTTGCAATGACAAGTTCTTTTAGTTGTATGGTGCTTGCAACATTATTAGCTTTTGATATAGATAATTTAAAGGAAAATAAAAAATATGTTGATATAGTTGTAAAGCAAGGAGAAAAAATATTAGAAAATAAATTTAAAGATGTTAAAGAGCTTGTAGATTTAGGATGTAATAGAGTTGTTTATTTAGGTTCAGGAGCATTAAAGGGATTATGTCAAGAAATGGCTCTTAAAAATTTAGAGTTAACTAGTGGAAAGATAGTTACTGTTTGTGAATCAGTTTTAGGATTTAGGCATGGTCCAAAGTCTATTATAGATGATAATACATTAGTTATTTTTATGAATTCAATAAATAGTTATACAAATCTTTATGATTTGGATTTAATAAAAGAAATACATGGAGACAATGGAGGGCATAAATTAGCTGTAATTAGCTATAACAAAAACAATGAACTTAATTCATTATGTGATAAATATATAGAAATAGATGGGAAGGATATTCCAGAAATATATACAGTATTTAATTACATGCTTTTTGGACAAATGTTTGGATTATTTAGTTCACTTAAGTTAGGAATATCTCCAGATAATCCAAGACCTGATGGAACAGTAAATAGAGTAGTCAAGGGTGTAATAATACATGAATATAAGAAATAGTCTATAAGTAGGGGGGATTTTAAATGGTAGGAATAATATTAACAGGTCATGGAAATTTTGCAACAGGTATATTAAGTTCATTAAAGCTTATTGCAGGAGAGCAAGAAAATTTAAGATGTGTAGATTTTATTGAAGGGGATAGTACAGAAGCTTTAGAAAAAAAATTAAAATGTGCAATTTCAGAATTAAACACTGATGAAATTTTAGTTCTTTCAGATTTAGCAGGTGGATCTCCTTTTAAAATTTCAGTTATATTAAGTCAAAAATTACAAAATAAAAATATGAGAGTATTAGCAGGGACAAATCTTGGAATGCTTCTTGAAGTTTCATTATGTAGAGATGGAATGAATGTTAATGAGTTAATAGATTTTGCTATTAATTCAGGAAATAATTCAATAAAGGCTTTTGAATTAAAGAAAGAAAATAATGAAGAAGTAGATTTTGTAGATGGAATTTAATATGAACTTAGGTACAGTTATAAGAGTTTAAGAAAGAGGGTAAAGAGAATGGGGAAAATATTATCAACTAGAGAAATGCTTAAAAAAGCTCAAAGAGAGGGATATGCGGTACCAGCATTTAATATACACAACTTAGAAACTTTACAAGTTGTTGTTGAAACTGCAGCAGAACTAAAGTCACCAGTTATATTAGCTGGAACACCATCAACTATTAAATATGCTGGCGCTGATTATATTGTTTCAATGGCTGAGGTTGCTGCAAAGAAATATAAAATTCCTATAGCTATACATTTAGATCATTTTGAGGATATAAGTGATATAAAAGATTATATAGACAAAGGTTTTAAGTCAGCAATGATTGATGCATCTTATGAAAAGTATGAAAATAATATAAAAATAGTTAAAGAAGTTGTTGAATATGCTCATAAATTTGATGCTACAGTTGAGGCAGAGCTTGGAAGACTTGGTGGGCAGGAAGATGATTTGGTTGTTGATGAAAAAGATACAATGTATACAAATCCTGACCAAGCTAAAGATTTTGTTGATAAAACTGGTATAGATTCATTAGCAGTTGCAATTGGTACTGCTCATGGACTATATAAAGGAAAAGCAAAGCTTGATTTTGAAAGATTAAAAGAAATAAGAGAAAAAGTTTCTATTCCTTTAGTTTTACATGGTGCATCAGATGTGCCTGATGAATTAGTTAAAGAAGCTATAAGGTGTGGAATATGTAAAGTTAATGTAGCTACAGATTTAAAAATACCTTTTTCAGATGCTGTAAAGAAATATTTTGTGAATCATCCAGAAGCTAATGATCCAAGAAAATATATGACACCTGGTAAAGAAGCAATGAGAGATATAGTTAAACACAAGATAATTATATGTGGAAGTAATAATAAAGCTTAAAAAAGAGGTGAATAATATAAATGCATCCTATTAAAGAAATAGTTAATAAATATAAGAGGGGAGAAACAGTAGGAATATTTTCTGTTTGTTGTTCAAATCAATATGTAATTGAGGCTGCGATGGAAAGATTAAGAGATACTAATATTAATCTTTTAATTGAATCAACAGCAAATCAAGTAGATCAATTTGGTGGATATACTGGAATGAAACCAAAAGAATATATAGATTATATTTATAACTTAGCTTATAAAAATAATTTTCCAAAGGAAAGAATAATCCTTGGTGGAGATCATTTAGGACCTTTAACATGGACAAACTTAGATTCTAAAATAGCTATGGAAAATGCAAAAGTATTAGTTAGAGAATATGTTCTTGCAGGATTTACAAAAATTCATTTAGATACAAGTATGCCGCTTAAAGGCGATATTGAATCAGGAAAATTTGGAGATGAGATAATAGCTAAAAGAGCAGCTATTCTTTGTGAGGTATGTGAAAATGCATATAAAGAATTGTTAAATATAAATAAAAATGCAATTCATCCAGTTTATATAATTGGTAGTGAAGTTCCAATACCTGGAGGAGCGCAAGTAGAGAATGATGAAGAAGAAGGAATAAAGGTTACAAGAAAAGAAGATTTTGAAACAACTGTAAATACATTTAAAGAAGCTTTTTACAATAGAGGATTACGAGAAGCTTTTGATTATGTTGTAGGAGTAGTTGTGCAACCAGGAGTTGAATTTAGTAGTGATAATGTTTGGGAATATAATAGAGATTCAGCAAAAGAATTAAGTGATGCTATAAAGAAATATGATAATTTAGTATTTGAAGCTCACTCAACTGATTATCAAACGCCTAAAGCTTTGAGAGAAATGGTTGAGGATGGATATATAATTTTAAAAGTTGGACCAGCTTTAACATTTGGCTTTAGAGAAGGTGCCTTTGCATTAAATGCAATGGAAAATGAATTATTAAAATATAATCCAGATTTAGAATTATCAAGGTTTATGGATGTATTAGATTTTAATATGGTTAAAGATCCAAAGGATTGGATTAAACATTACTCAGGTACAAGTGAAAAAATAAAATTTGATAGAAGATATAGTTTATCAGATAGATGTAGATATTATATGCCAAGAGAAGATGTAAATTTTGCATTGGAAAAGATGATGGATAATTTAGAAAAAGTTGAAATTCCAATAACTTTAGTAAGTCAATTTATGCATAGTCAATTTAAAAAAATTAGAGAAGGCAAGTTAAATATTTCGGCGAAAGAGTTATTAAAGGATAGAATTGGTGAATATATAGATGATTATATTTTTGCGATAAAATAATACAAAAAATATAATGTTATTTTATTGACAATGATAAGTTAAGGTGATAGGATTAAATTGTAAATTAAATAAATATCTTCAGGGCGGGGCGTAATTCCCCACCGGCGGTAAAGCCCGCGAGCTAATGGTTTAGCATGATTCGGTTAGATTCCGAAGCCGACAGTATAGTCTGGATGAAAGAAGGTAAAATATTAATAACTTTAGGTTTGAAACTTAACGCCCTGATATAATTAAATATCAGGGTTTTTTATTTAAAAAATTAGTTATTAATAGTTACCCACCAAAAGAAGATAATTTGGGGGAGGAATTATAAAATGACATCAAATTTAAACAAAACCGTAAAAATTTCATTGTTAGCAGGTATGGCTTTCATATTAATGTATATTGAAATACCTTTAATACCAATTTTTCCATGGCTTAAAATGGATTTAAGTGATGTTCCAGCAATTATGGGAGCATTTGCTTTTGGACCAATTGCAGGTGTAATTATAGAATTAATAAAAGTTTTCATGCACTTTCTATTAGCAGGAAGTGGAACTGGTGGAGTTGGCGAAGTTGCAAACTTTATTATAGGAGTATCATTTGTTTTACCAGCTGCATTTATTTATTCTAGAAATAAGTCAAAAAAGACTGCAATATTAGGTATGGTAGTTAGTATAATATTAATGGAGTTAGTTGGAATAATTGCTAATGTATATTTTTTATTACCAGCTTACGGAATGCATATGGATTCAACACAACTAATGCAATATGTAACAGTAGGATTGTTACCTTTTAATGCTATAAAAGGAGTAATAGTATCTGTTGTAACTTATGCATTATATAAAAAGGTGTCAGTATCAGTATTTAAATGTGATCCAAACTTTGGAGAAAAACGTAAAGAAAAAATAGCATAACAAAATTGTATTTTAATTAAAATAAAGGAGTTATTTAAAAATAACTCCTTTTGTTTTGCTTTAAATTTTATATATTATAAAGCCACATTATTATTGCATCTTCTTTGTTATCTTCGTAAAAATTTTTTCTTATACCTTCTTCTTTAAAACCTAAGGATTTGTAAAGATTTTGAGCAATAATATTTGATTTTCTAACTTCTAATGTAATATCGGTACATCCTTTATTTTTTAAAACAAAGATTAGTTTTTCCATTAAATATTTTCCTATTCCTTTGCCCCTAGAATTAGGGTGAACAGCTACATTAGTAATTTGTCCTTCAGATGCTATAAGCCATGAGCCTGCAAAGCCTAAAACCTTAGAATCTTCTAAGCATACAATATATGTTGCCAATTTATTATTTAGTTCTTTTTCTATTGAATTTAAACTCCATGTTTCCTTAAGACTTAGAGAGCTAACCTCATATACTCCTTCTAAATCGGAGAAGTCCATTTCTTTAAGAATTAGATTCGCCATTTGTCATTTGTAGCCTTTTTTCTAATTCTCTAACTGCTTGAGGTTTTTTTAAGTAAAGTGGTGATGAATTTTCATCATCTTTTATTTCTTTTTTTAATAGTTTTAAACCAACTTCACCTATTTGAGAAGCTCTTACTGTATTTAGGTGAATAGGAGCAAAGTAAGAATTTTTTATATTTTGAGATAAATATTCTTTATGTTTTATTGCACCGTCACCAGTTAGAAGTACTTTTTCATTTAACTTATTAAGTTCTTCTTTTAGTTCAGGTAAATCCATAGATGTACAATCTATCAATGTTTCAATAGTACCATTTTTACATTTATATATTGCAGTAAAAACATTTTCTCTTACTGCATCCATAATAGGACATATTATTCCATCAAAGTATGTAAGAGATGAAGCTAAACCTTCTAATGTTGATACACTTACATAAGGTTTATTACTTCCAAAGCTAAGCCCTTTTATTGTAGCCATTCCTATACGAAGACCAGTAAAAGAACCAGGTCCCTTTGATACAACAAAACCGTCAACATCATTTATAGAAAGATTAGAATCTTTTAATACCTTGTCTATCATTCCCATAAGAAGAACAGAATGTTCTCTTTTATTATTTAATGTATATTCAGCAATAACCATATCTTCATTAAGAAGTGCTACAGTAGCACATTTTGAAGAAGAGTCAACACTTAAAACTAACATAAAGTCAGCTCCTTTACGTAATTATATTTTTCACCATATGGAGTAATAGAAATTTTTCTATAATTTTCTCCTTTTGATAAATCTTTTTGTATATATATATGAAGATAATCTTTAGGTAAAATTTCTTCTATATAATTTGCCCATTCTATAATAGAAACACCTTCACCAAATATGTAATCATCAAATCCAATTGCATAAATCTCATCAGGATCACTTACTCTATACACATCAAAATGGTATAATTTTAATCTTCCAGATTCGTATTCATTAACAATTGTAAATGTAGGGCTTGTTATATTTTCAGTTATTGAAAGTCCTTCAGCAATGCCTTTTGTTATATGAGTTTTACCTGTTCCTAAATCACCAGTTAAACAAACAATATCACCAGGGTTTAAAATTTTACCTAATTGTCTACCGATATTTGTAGTTTCCGCAATACTATTAACTTCAAAATCCATATTAAAAAGCTCCTTTCTATAATTATTAACTTATCCTTATATTCTATCCAAATTTTAAAAAAAAGAAAAGTAAAAGTAATATAATTGTAATTGCATAACTAAAATAAAAAGTGTAGAATATATTAATATAAGTATTTACAAAAAATAACTATAGATTATGGTTTTGAAGAGGTGAAATCATGAAAAAGTTAACAGCTGCAATGCTAATTATAACAGCAGCGTTTTTTTTAGGCATTGGTGTAGTATCTAAACCACTTATGGCAGATACTTCTGAAAATGATAAGAATAATAGAGATGTATATTTAAATATAATGACAATAAATAAACCACAATATGAAATGATTAAAAAATTATGTGGTGATAAACATAATGTACAATATATGTTTAATAATTTTAATGATATAAAGAATTATAAGTATGATAAAAGTATAGTAGATAATATTTCAAATATGGATTTATTCTTTTATTCAGCAGTTACATATAGTGGCTTAGAAATAAACAATATGATTTCAGAACTTGATAAAAGTAAACTTGGAGTAATAAATTTATCAAGAGGGATAAGAGAAATTTCAATTGAATTAAATAAGAAAACTGTAACTAATCCATATTATTTTTTAGGAATTCCTGAATATAAAATAATGATTTATAACGCAAAATCAGCATTACAAGAAAAGGATCCTGCAAATAGAAATTTTTATGAACAGAATTATAATAGTTTAGTTAAGAAATTAGATGAAATTCAAAAAGGTTTTGAAAAAAATATTTCTGATTATAAAAAGTTCAAATTTATATTACAAGATAATAGCTTAGAATATTTCTTTAGAGGTATAGGATTAAATTTTGAAACTCTTCCTAAAGAAAAATCCTTAGATGATTATATTAAGAATAATAATTTAAAATCAGAGGATGTAGTTTTTGTACAAAACTCAGCTGATAAAGAAGTTAAGTCTAATAATAATATTAAGAATATAAAGTTAGAAGTTTTTGATGATAATAAAGAATTTATAGATATTATTAAAGGCAATATTGAAAAAATGCAATCTTTAATAAAAAATAAATAATATTATTGCTTTTTTGATAAATATATATTATAATCATTATTGTCCTAAAGGGGTATGGCTCAATTGGTAGAGTAGTGGTCTCCAAAACCATTGGTTGTGGGTTCGAGTCCTACTGCCCCTGCCATAGTGATAAAGACTAAAAACAATTGTTTTTAGTCTTTTTTTTATAAAAATTTATTTTTATTAAATTATAAAAAATATAATAATGGTAAATTTAAATAATGTATTAATTTGCATTTTTAAATAAAGATAAAAAATTGTATAAGATGTATAATTATATAAAATAAACTTATACGAGAGGTGTTAAAAATGGAAAAGAAAAAAATATTAATACCAGTAGATGGAAGTGAAAGAAGTTTAATAGCATTACAATATTTAAATAATAATTTTAAACCAGAAGATGTTGAAGTAGTACTTCTTAATGTAAGAGAGATAGTATTTATAAATGGTATGGCAGTATCAGAAGAAGTAAAAGATTCTGAGATTATAGGAAAAAGAATATTAAAAGATGCAGAAGAACAGTTGAATAAATTAAATAAAGAATTTGATTATAAAAAAGAATTTTCTTTTGGGTATGCAGGTGATGAAATTTTAAGATATGCAGAAGATAATAATATTGATACAATATTAATGGCGAAGAATACTAAGAAGAAGTTTACTGCGCTAGTTGGATCAGTAACAGCTCATGTTGTAAAGAAGGCAAAATGTGTTGTAATAATGATACCAGAGGTATATTAATAAGAAAGTTAGGGGAATGAGAAATGAATAAAGTTAGATTTGGGGTTATAGGAACAAGTGCAATATGTGAAAGATTTTTAAATGCTGCAAGTACACATAAAAATTTTGAACTTATAGCTGTTTATTCAAGAAAGCTAGAAACGGCAAAAGAATTTGGAGAAAAACATGGTGCTAAATTATTTTTTGATAATATAGAAAGCTTTGCAAAGTGTAAAGAGATAGATGCTGTATATATAGCATCACCAAATGCTTTTCATGCTGAGCAAGCTATTGTATGTTTAAATAATAAAAAGCATGTTCTTTGTGAAAAACCAATGGCTTCTAATTTAAAAGAAGTAGAGAATATGATAAAAGTTGCTGAAAAAAATAAGGTTTTATTAATGGAGGCTATGAGACTTACTGTATTACCTAATTTTTTAAGTGTTAAAGAAAATATTCATAAGATTGGAAAAATAAGAAGATACTTTGCATCATATTGTCAATATTCTTCAAGGTATGATAAGTACAAAGAAGGTATAATACTTAATGCATTTAAGAAGGAACTTTCAAATGGAGCACTTATGGACATTGGGGTATATTGTATACATCCAATGGTTTCACTTTTTGGAAAACCAAATGATGTTATTAGTAATGGAATATTTTTAGATACTGGAGTAGATGGTCAAGGAACAGCAATATTTACTTATGATGATTTTAGTTCTGTAATAATGTATTCAAAAATAAGTGATTCAAAGTTACCTATTGAAATTCAAGGTGAAGAAGGAACTATAATATCAGATGGAATACATTTTGATAATGTAAAAATAGTATATAGAGATGGTAGAGAAGAAAATATATCTATATGTCAGAGAAAAGATGATATGTATTATGAACTTGATGAATTTATAAAATTAATAAACAATAATGAAATAGATTCAAATAAAAATTCTCATTTAAATTCTCTTATTGCTATAGAGCTTATGGATAAAATAAGAAAAGAGATAGGATTAGAGTTTCCTGCTGATTTAAGATAGAAAAAATAAGGAGTATTACACTCCTTATTTTTATTGTTTGAATTAATTTAATAGTGAATATTTAATTGTTCGTATAATATATTTAAATGTTATAATAAAAAGAGAATATTTTTGAATATTTTACTAAAAAAGACTTTGAATAAAAAAGCATTTTTAAAATTAAAAAAATATAGATTAGAATCTATGTTATATATAGAGTTTATAGGAGGGGAAGATTATGAATTTAAATTTAAACAAAGAATATTTATTAAATACTGCTAAACAATTATTAGAGTTTAATAGTCCAAGTGGTTTTTGTTTTGAAATAATAAATATGGTAAAGGAAAAGGTAGAAAAACTAGGTTATAAATGTTATGAAACAAATAAAGGATGTTTAGTAATAGATATAAAAGGTAAATCCAATGAAAAGGTTATTGGTCTTTCAGCTCATGTAGATACGTTAGGGGCTATGGTAAGATCTATTACAAATAAAGGTACACTTAAGTTTACTTTAATTGGAGGGCCAATTGTACCAACATTAGATGGTGAATATTGTACTATAAGAACTAGAGAGGGAAAAGAATATTCAGGTACATTTTTAAGTAGCAGTGCAGCTGTTCATGTGTATGAAGATGCATCATCTAGAAAAAGAGATCCAGAAAATATGGAAATTAGAATAGATGAAGTTGTAAAAAATAAAGAGGATGTATTAAATTTAGGAATATGTTCAGGAGATTTTGTATTTATAGATCCAAAAACAACTATAACTGAAAGTGGATTTGTAAAATCAAGATTTATAGATGATAAAGGTAGCGTAGCTTGTTTAATATCACTTTTAGAATTATTAAGTAGAGAAAAAATTGTTCCAAATTTTGATACTAAAATTTTGATATCAACATATGAAGAAGTAGGTCATGGAGCTTCATATATACCAGAAGAGATAACAGAAATGATATCCGTTGATATGGGATGTATTGGTGATGATTTAAACTGCACAGAATATGATGTTTCTATATGCGCAAAGGATTCAGGTGGGCCTTATGATTATAATATGGTAACAGAATTAGTTAATCTTTCAAAAGGAAATAATTTAAATTATGTAATTGATATATACCCAAGATATGGTTCAGATGTAGGGGTAGCGCTTAGAGGTGGAAATAATATAAGAGGAGCACTTATAGGACCAGGAGTACATGCATCACATGGAATGGAAAGAACACATTATAGTGCTTTAGAAAATACTATAAAATTACTATATTTATATCTAACAAAATAAATATAGTATTAAGTAATTAGAAAAGGGAAGAATTTATTCTTCCCTTTTTTAAATTGCTTTAATTTCGTTTTCTAATTCTGTCATTAATTTTTTTACTGTAGTTATATTTTTAATTTTACTTACATTTTCACCACAGAAGATAAGACCATTCTCTAAGTCTCCATTAACTGAATTTATAAGAGCTTTACTTATGCAATAAGGGGTTGTAGAAGGATTACAAGGGGTTAAGCAATTATAACATTTTGTAACTTTGATATTTTCATTTAAAGTTTTATTTACAAAAGAATTTAGTATAGCTCTACCTGGCATCCCAACTGGGCTTTTAACAATTCCGATATTTTCATTTGTAGCATTTATATATGATTCTTTAAATTCTTTTGATGCATCACATTCTTCTGTTGCTACAAATCTAGTAGCCATTTGTACACCGGAAGCACCAAGATTTAAATATTTAACTATATCGTTACCATTGAATATGCCACCAGCTGCAATTATAGGAATAGATTTATTATATTTAATTTCATAATCTTTAACATGTAATACTATATCTTTTATAGTATCATCAAAAGTTTCATTTGAAATTTCAATATCTTCTTTTTTAAAACCTAAATGTCCTCCGGCTTTTGGTCCTTCAACTACAATCATATCCGGTGCTATATTATCGTGTTTATCCCATAATTTAAGAATTACTTTTGCTGCTTTTAGTGAAGAGACTATTGGAGCCAATTTTACATTATATCCTTTGGTGAGTTTTGGAAGAGTTGTGGGCATGCCAGCTCCAGAGATAATAAGGTCTATTCCAGATTCTATAGCAGTTCTTACATATCTTGCATATTCATTTGTTGCAACCATAATATTAACTCCTATTATTCCGTTATTACATTTTTCTTTAGCTAATTTTATATGTTTTTTTAATGCTCTAAGGTTTGCTTCTAAAGGATTATTTTCAAAATCTCTTTCTTTAAATCCAATTTGAGCTGAAGAAATAATTCCTATGCCACCTGCGTTTGTAACAGCAGAAGCTAGATTAGAAAGAGATACACCAACACCCATTCCACCTTGAATTATAGGTAACCTAGATACTAATTCTCCTATTTTTAAGGGTTTTATATTCATTTAAACACCTCACTTAATTTGAAATTAAAATATTTTGATAATCAAAATATTTTAGTATATTATAATCTAAAATATAAAAATTAACAATATGTTGTTACAAAAAAATAATATTGACATAGCATAATATTTTATGATAAAATAAATAGCGTCTTAGGGGTATGGCTCAATTGGTAGAGTAGTGGTCTCCAAAACCATTGGTTGTGGGTTCAAGTCCTACTGCCCCTGCCAAAAGCACTTAGTTTAGTGAAACTAAGTGCTTTTTTTGTTGTTATAAATAATATTTTAAGTAAAATATTATTTATATTTAAAAAAACTCCTATAATTTTAGAAAATATAGAAAAAAATATTAAAATGTAATTAATTTGTCAAAAAAGAAAACAAAAAAGAGAAAATATTAATATAATTGAAAAAAAATTAATATTTAATTAAAAAATATGGTATAATTTAATTATGAAGCAATGTAGGAGGGGAAATATGAGTAAAAATAAGAAGAAATTTGTAATGGGCATTTTAATTCTTGTAGTTACTTTAGTTAGTATAATTTTTATAGATAGAATAATACATACTCAAACTAGAGTTATTCTTTCAGAAAAACATGAAGTTATAAGTGTGGATAAGGAACAAAAAATAAATGATGTTGTTGACACTATTGTAGATACTGAATATAAATCAATAAAAAAATTAAAAGATAAGGATGTATCTAGTGTGTATGTAATAGTAGAATCCGAAGATGCAAATATAAACAAGAACGTACCTGAAATTATTGATTTTGCAAATTCATTAAAAATTAAACTAACATTTTTAGAAAATGAACAAATTGACGATGAAAATAAACAGTATTATGGTTTAATGCAAAAAAATGGTCATACAATTATACCAAAATACTTAGATATTAAAAATATATTAGATAAAAATAATGTTCAAATTATAGATGAAAGAATTGATTTAATTGATTTAAATAATCAAGATATAGCTTTTTATATAGATTTAAATAAAATTAATGAAGAAGAATATAATAAATTAGAAAATAAAATAAATGACTTAAATAAAATGGGCTATAAGTTTAAAGCATTAATGTAATTGGAAAAAGTTACTTAGGATTAAATTTTATCCTCAGGATAAACTATGATTGTAAGATAAATTAAAATTTATTTTACAATTACCGTAAGCCTGAGGAGGGATCAATTATGTCAAATAGAGTGATAGTTCCAGAAGCTAAAAAGGGTCTAGCAGCATTTAAAAATGAAGTAGCTAGAGAATTAGGAGTTCCATTTAGTGATTACAACGGAGATTTAAGCTCAAGACAATGTGGATCCGTAGGTGGCGAAATGGTTAAGAGAATGGTAGAGGAATACGAAAGTTCTCTAAAGTAAACACCTACTGAAAGGGTTTTAAGTAACTCTTTGTAATTACACCATTTAAGGAATACGTATTTCAATGCCAAGAGGATGATTTTAGTAAATCATCCTCTTTCTTTTTGCGTAAAATGTATGATAAAATGAGAACAAAAGTTCGTTAAATAGAAAGGTGGATTTATTATGGAAAAAGTAAAAATACTTCATTGTGCAGATATACATTTTGATACACCATTTAAAGAATTTAGAAATAAATTAGCAGATAAAAGTAAAGAGGAAATAAAAGAAGTTTTTAGTAATATAATTAAAATATGTAATGAAGAAAATGTAGATATAATACTATTAGCAGGAGATATATTTGATAATTATACGTTAGATAAAAGTACATTAATTTTTATACAGGAAGAATTAAAGAGATTAAAAAGAACAAAAGTTTTTATAAGTCCAGGAAATCATGATCCTTATAACTTTAAATCGTTTTATAAGCTAGTTGATTGGCCAGAAAATGTACATGTTTTTAAAAGTTCTTTAGAAAAGGTTTTTATAAAAGAGTTAAAAACTAATATTTATGGAGCAGCTTTTGAAGATAATTATGTTGGACAATCCATGTTAAAAAATATAGAAATAGATAAAAATTTTATAAATATAGCTGTTATTCATGGGGAATTATCAAATCAAGGAACTACAAATGAATATAATCCTATAACAATAAAGGATATAGAAGAATCGAAATTAGATTATATAGCTCTTGGACATAGGCATAAATTTAATGGAGTGCAAAAGGTTGGAACAACAAGTTATGCTTATAGTGGATGTCCTCAAGGAAGAGGTTTTGATGAATTAGGTGCAAAGGGAATTTTAATCGGATATGTAGGAAAAGGTTATGTTGATTTGAATTTTAAAAAAACATGTAAAAGAGAGTATATAGAGAAGGATGTAAATATAGAAAGTGCATTTGGGTATAGAGAAATAAAAAGAAAAATCTTAGAAGAACTTAAAGATTTTGATTTGAAAATTAATATATTTAAAGTAAATTTAGTTGGTGAAATTGATGCAAGTTTTAAAATAAATGAAAAAATATTAAAGGAAAAATTAGATAGTGAATTTTACTTTGTAAAGATTAAAGATAAGACAAAAATAAAAATTAAAATAGATGATATAGAAAATGAACATTCAACAAAAGGAATATTTGTAAAAAAAATTAGTAATAAAATATCTGAGGCAAGTGGAGAAGAATTAGAAATATTAGAACTTGCTTTAAAAATAGGACTGCAAAGCTTGACAGAAGATGAGGTGAATTTGGATGATTATTAAAAAGATTAGAATTAAATCCTTTGGAGGGATTAAGGACAGAGAAATAGATTTAAATAATGGAATAAATTTATTATATGGTGAAAATGAAAAAGGGAAAAGTACAATTCAGAATTTTATAAGAATTTGGTTATATGGATTTGGGAGTTCTAGAGGTGGAAAGAATAATTTAAGAAAAAAGTATATGCCATTTTCAGGAGAAAAAATGCAAGGTGAGCTTATAGTCTCACATGAAGATAAAGATTATATCATTAAAAGAAGTTTTGGTTTAACTAAAAAAGATGATGTATCTATTATATATGATGAATTAACTGGAGAAGAAGTAAAAGATATAAATAAAGATGAGCCAGGCTCATATTTTTTAGGGGTAAACTCAAATACGTTTTTAAAGACATTATTTATACCTCAACTTGGAGTTGTTGTATCAAGGGATAAAGATGAACAAATAATACAAAAAATAATTGATATATTTGGCTGTGGTGAAGGAGAGGTTTCAGCATATTCTGCTATTGAAAAGCTTAAGGCTACTAGAAAAGAATTAACTACAACAAGAAAAAATGGTGAACTTGATATATTAAAAGAAAGATATAATAATGTCATAGAAGAAAGATATGAAGCTTATAAAATTTCAGAATCTAACTTAATTAATGAGAATGAATTAATAAATAAAAAAGAAGAGAGAAAAAAGTTAAGAGAAGAAATAGAGAAATTAGAATTATTTAAAAAATACTTAAAGAAAATTAATCTTCAAAAAGAATATGGAGAAATAATAAATTACTTAAAAAAGAGTGAAGATTTAAAAAGAAGAGAAAAGGAAATTGAAACAGAACTAAGAAGAAATAATGGGATAATAGATGAAAAATATATAAATGAACTTAGTGAAGAAAATAAAAAGTATTTAACTTTTTTAGACATAAAAAATGAGAATGAGTATGAATTAAAAGAAGTAGAAAATAGAATAAAGGATGAAAGTGAGAAAATAAAGAGATATGAAGTATTTTCTTCAATGGAGGATGGATTAAAAGAAAAGTTAATAAGGTTAACTGCAGAACAAGAAGGTCTTAGAGAAAGAGCTTTATTAAACAAGAAGTTAAAGTTATCTATTGAAGAAGAAGAGGAGAAGATAAATAAAAAGAAAAAGTTTTTAGGAGATTCATTAAAGCTAATATCACATATAGATAAAGTAAAAAATTTATTTAAAGAATATGAAGAAAAGCTTTATAAAGTAAAAAATTTAGTTGAGGATTCAGATAATTATGATGATAAAGTTTTAATAGAAAAATCTAAATTGGAAAGCAAGAGGAAACTAGGATTTATATTATCAGCAATAAGTGGAGTATTAATTGGTATCAATATAGCATCAATAAATAATATATTTTTATACGTAATATTTGCGATATTTATAGTATTAGGAATAGTAATTATTTTAATTAGTAATAATTCATTAAATAATGTAAATAGTGGTTTAGAAAGTAAAAAAGTTGTTGATAATTTGAATAGTGAAATCAAAAATATTGAAGAGCAATTAAATGAATATGTAAAATTAATAAAATGTAATAATTACAAAAATCTGTTAATGGCTATAAATACATTAGAAAGTTTTTATGTTGCAGAAAGCCAATCAAAATTAAGAATTGAAGAGAGAAAAAAACAACTAGATAATTTATCTTTTGAAAAAGATGAAGATAGATACAAACAAAATGAAAAAATACTTTCATCAATAATGAAACTTTGTAATTGTGATAATTTAGAAGAAATTTACTTAGAGCTTGATGAATATAATAAAATAAAAAACAATTTAAATTTATTGAATATAGAATATAATTCCAAGAAAGAAAATTTAGATAGAATAATATCAGAGTTAAAAGAAAAAGAAAGAGAAATAAAAGAAAAATTAACTGTTATGGATTTAGAGCATATTCAATTAGTAGACTTAGAAATGTATTTAAAAGAATTTAGAGATAAAATTTTAAAGAAGAAAGAATTAGAAAGTTCATTAAAAAGCGTTGATGAAACATATAAAGTATTATTAAAAGACAGAAATATTGAAGAGATAAAAGAAGAAATAAAAGATGTATTAAATGGCAATATAAATTATAAATACAATTCAGAAGAAGAAATAGAAAGGGAAGTAAAAGAGAAATCAAATCTTTTAATAGAAGTAGAAAAGAAAATAAAAGATTTAGAAAATATAATAAAAACTAGTTTTTTAGGTAAAAGAAATATAGTAGATATAGAAGAAGATTTAGAAAACATAGTAGAAGAAATTAATATTTTAGATAAAAAATTAAAAGCTATAGACGTTGCAATAGAAATTTTAGAGGCTTCAGGAAGAGAAGTAAGAGAAAGCTTTGGGCCAGCGCTTAATAAAAAAATATTAGAGATATTTAAAAAATTAACTTTAGATAAATATTCAGAAGTTAAGCTTGGAGAAGACTATAATATGACAGTAAGAGACAAAATAAACATATTTCCCGGAGAATATTTAAGTAATGGGGCGAATGATCAGTTATATTTAGCTCTTAGGATAGCTTTTATACAATTAATATTTAAAAATAAAAAAGTTCCTATAATATTTGATGATTCGTTTGTTCAATATGATGACATAAGAAGGGAAAGAGCAATAGATGTTATAAATGATATGAATTTTGCTCAAACAATAATATTTTCATGTCAATCAATTGATAAAAATATTATTAAAAATAAAGAAATTAAAGCAAACTTTATAAATATTTAGAATTGACATTACTGGGAAATTATATTAATATGATTTTATGCAAATGCAAATCATATGCAAATGAGGTGTAAAATTTGAAAAAAATTATAGGTATAATTTCCGTACTGCTTTTGACTATAGGATTGATTGGATGTTCTGGTGAGAAATCTAATGAAATTAAAAAAGATGGAAAGTTAAGTGTTGTAGTTTCAATTTATCCGTTAGAGCAATTTACAAGAATGATTGGTGGAGATAAGGTTAATATATTAACTTTAGTTGGTCCAGGTCAAGAACCACATGATTTTGAATTAAAACCAACTGATTTAAAAACTCTTACAGAAAGTGATGTTTTTGTATATAATGGTTTAGGTTTAGAGCATTGGTTAGATCAAGTTAAGGGTCAATTAAAAGATAGCAAAACACTTATGGTGGATTCAAGTAAAGATGTTAAGGTAATAAAAGATGGGGATAAGATAGATCCGCATGTTTGGCTTAGTTTAAAAGAGGCACAGGTTCAAGCTAATAACATAAAAAATGCATTAATAGAAAAAGATCCAAATAATAAAGATTTTTATCAAAAGAATTATGAAGATTTAAAGGTAAAATTCAATAAATTGTATAATGAATATAAACCAAAATTTGAAAAACTTAAAAATAAAGATTTTGTAACTGGTCATGCTGCTTTTGGATATCTTTGTAGAGATTTTGGATTAAAACAAAAATCTATAAGTGATTTATATGCTGATGGAGAAGCTACTCCAAAGACATTAGAGAATCTTGCTAAGTATTGCAAAGAAAATAACATAAAAACAGTATTTTCAGAAAGTTTAGCATCACCAAAAGAGTCTGAAACATTAGCAAGAGAAGCTGGAGCTAAAGTTGAAAAAATATACACTTTAGAATCAAAAGAAGATGATAAAACATATTTAGAAGGTATGGAATATGACCTTGATGTTATATATAAAAGTTTACTAGAATAAAACTGATTCAATAAAGGTTTGATTTTACTAATAAATAGTGAATCAAACCTTTTTTTAAAGTAATGTGATATAATTATATATGTGAAATTTTGTAAAAGGAGGCGTTCTTTATAAAAGCTTTAGATTATTATAAAAGTAATATTGAAAAAAGTAACATTAAAATAAGAGAATTAAATAAAAATATAGCTTTATTTGGGTGGAGTAGACTTTTAATAGTATTGTTAATTATAGGCAGTGGATATTTTTTTTATAAAGAAAATAAGACTAACTTACTTATACTATCAGAAGTTATATTGGTTATTTTAGGAATAATTATTGTTGTGTATCACAATAAACTTATAAATAAATTTGAAACTTTAAAAATGTTTTTAGAAATAAACGAAAAAGGATTAAAGAGAGTAACTGGAAAGTTTAAAGAAATAGAGGATAATGGAGCAGAATATATTGAAGATAAGCATCCTTTTGTATCAGATATTGATATATTTGGGAAAAGTTCTTTATTTCAATTAATAAATGATACTATAACAAAAGGTGGAAGAGATAAGCTTGTTAAGTATTTAAAGCTTAATAAATTACCAAATAAAATTGATATAGAAAATAGACAAGAGGCAATAAAAGAATTAGGCAGTGATATTAAGTGGAGACAGAACCTAATAGTAAAAGGGAAGCGTAATTTTAAATTAAAGAAAAAAGAAATAAATGAGTTGGAAATATTCTTAAATTGGATCAAGGAAAAGTCAAATAAAGGCATAAGTAAAAAAATTATAGCTTATTTATTTATAATTTTAACTTTTTCTAGTATTGTTTTTTCAATAATAGGATATATAAGACCAACTTATATATTATTAGTTTTAATGATTAACTTTATTGTTATTAAGTTGCTAACAAGAGAAAATAAAGAAGATTTAGTAGTATTTAATGAAATTAAATATACAATAAAATCTTATGCTGAAATATTAAATATGATTGAAAAAAAGGAATTTAAGTCATCATATTTACTTAATATTAAATCAAATCTTAAAAATAACAAAGGTAGCTCTTGTGGAGAAGAGATGAAAAAATTATCTAATTTATTAGATTGGATTGGAGATAGTGTTGGTAATGCATACTATTTAATAATAAATTTATTTATATTTTCAGATGTTTTTATAATAAATAATGTAAATGAATGGAGAGAAGAAAATAGAGAATATTTAGAAGGTTGGCTTGAAGTTATTAGCGAGATAGATGCTTTAAGTAGTATATCAAATTTATATTTTGATTTTGAAAATTGGAATTTTCCTAAGATATTAGAGGAAAAAGAAGTTAAAGGTAAGATGATTGGTCATCCGTTGTTAGGAGAAAAGGCTGTTAGAAATAACTATTCTCTTTCAAATAATAAAAAGGTAACTTTAATAACTGGATCTAATATGTCTGGTAAAAGTACTTTTTTAAGAACTATAGGTTTAAATTTAATTCTTTCATATATAGGAGCACCAACATTTAGTGAAGAATTTGAATGTGGAATATTTAATGTTTATACATGTATGAGAACTAAAGATAATTTAGAAGAAAATATTTCATCATTTTATGCTGAGATTCTTAGAATAAAAATACTTATAGAAGCCAGCAAAAGAGGTGAGAAAGTATTCTTTTTATTAGATGAAATATTTAAGGGAACAAATTCAGTAGATAGACATATAGGTGCTACTGAGCTTATAAAGCAACTTATAAATAGCGGAGCTATTGGATTAGTTTCAACTCATGATTTAGAACTTTGTGATTTGGAAAAAATAGATAATCGAATAGAAAATTATAATTTTAGAGAGTATTATGAGGATAATAAAATAAAGTTTGATTATAAGCTTAGAAAAGGCAAAAGTGAAACTCAAAATGCAATACATTTAATGAAACTTGCTGGTATAGAATTTAATTAATATTTATAAGAGAGGGTATTTTATATGGGGTACGTAATAATAGACTTAGAATTTAATAATTTAAATAATATAAAAAAGTACTATCCAAATATATTTTATGATTATTCTGAGTTAAATAAAATTAGTGTGAAAAATGAGATAATAGAAATTGGTGCAATTAAAGTAGACAAATATATGAAGGTTATTGGAAGGTTTAAGGCGTATATTAAGCCTTCCATAATACCAATATTAAATCCTGAAATAAAAAATATAACAAATATTACAGAGAAAGATTTGGAAAATGGATTAAGCTTTAGTGATGCTATGAGTAAGCTTAAAGACTTTATAGGTGATGATATAGTTTGTTCTTGGGCAAAAGATGATATTGCACAAATAATAATAAATGCACATTACCATAATTTTAAAGATTTAAAGTGGATTAGAAAATATTTAGATATACAAGAATATGCTAGTAAAGTATTGGGTGCAAAAAAATCTTTAAGTTTAAAAAATGCCTTAAAAAGATTAAACATAAAAATTGATAGCAGACTTTTACATGATGCTTTAAATGATGCTAACTTTACTGTTCTTGTTTTTAAAAATTTATATAATTATAGAATAGTTAAAAATTATATAATTGATGATATATATGATATGCCAGCTATTACTATTAATAATGTTGAAGAATTAATTTTAGAGAATGAAAAAATTAATTCTTTATGTCCAAAGTGCAATAAGAAAATACAACTAGACTTTGATTATATGCCTAATAAATGGAGATTTATTTCTGTTGGAAAGTGCTCAAAATGCAATAATGCAATTGTAAATGAAGTAATAGTGAAAAAAACATTACATGGAGAATATGTATATTCTGAGATTAGTAGTATGATAAGTGAAAAAGAATATTTAGATTATTCATATAAATTAGATAAATATTTTCTTAAGAAAGAAAGAGCTCTATAACAAAGCTTATAAATTATGTTAAAATAAACTTAGACATTTAAATTAAAATATTAAAAAGGAAAGGGATAACTATGAATATAGCATTTTTTCTTACTCCTAAGAATGAAGTAGTTTATGAAAATCAAGAATCAACAATGAGACAAGTTATGGAGAGAATGGAGCACCATGGTTATACAGCAATCCCGTTACTGGACAAGCATGGAAGATATGTTTCAACATTAACTGAAGGAGATTTACTATGGAAATTAAAAAATACTCCTGATCTTAATTTTAAAAATACAGAAAGTGTAAAGGTTAAGGATATAAAGACTAGAAGAGCACATAAAAGTGTTTCGATAAATTCAGATATTCAAAGTCTTATATCTCTTGCAGTTAATCAAAATTTTGTTCCAGTTGTTGATGATGAAGGAATATTTATTGGTATAATAAAAAGAAGTGATATAATAAATTATTGTTATAATGAATTAGAAATTAAAGAAGATTAAATTTTTAGAGCTGTTTTTTTAAAACAGCTCTATTTTTATAAATAATATGAATAAAAAAGATAAATTGACATTAAATAAATGAAAGAGTATTATAAAAATATAATACACCCCTATTGGGAGGGGGTAAGGAGTGATTGTTTTGAATGATGATAAGAAGAAAGCATTACAAGTATTAAAAACTTGTAGGGGACAAATAGATGGAATTATAAAAATGATAGAAGATGAGAGATATTGCGTTGATATTTCAAATCAAATAATAGCAGCACAAGGTCTTCTTAAAAAAGCTAATAAGCATATATTAACACAGCATATGCATCATTGTGTTAAAGAAGCTTTAGTTAGTGAAGAAGAAAAGGACATTAAAATAGAAGAAATAATAAAAATACTTACAAAATTAATTGATAAATAATTATTGAAATTTGTAAGGAGGTATAAAGTGAAAAAGGAATTTAAAATAAGTGGAATGACATGTGCATCATGTTCAGCGAGGGTTGAAAAAGTTGTAAACAAGATGGATGGTGTAGATAATGCTGTTGTAAATTTAGCAACAGAAAAAATGATAGTAAATTTTGATGAAGATAAAGTTACTTCTAATGATATAGAGGAAAAGGTTAAGAAAGCTGGATATGAAGCTAAAGAATTAGAAAACAAAAATATTATTAATGAAAATTATAAAATAAGTGGAATGACATGTGCATCATGTTCATCAAGAGTGGAAAAAATTTTAAATAAGATGAATGGAATAGAAGAAGCTACTGTTAATTTAGCAACTGAAAAAGCAAATATAAAATATGATAAAAGTGTAATTTCACCAGAAGATATTGTAAAAAAGATTGAAAAGGCTGGATATGGTGCAGAAAAGATAAATGATAAAAATAAAAGAGAAAGTAAATTTAAGGTTAATGGAATGACATGTGCATCTTGTGTAGCACGTGTTGAAAGACTTGTTAGAAAGATAGATGGAGTTTATGATGTAGTAGTGAATTTAGCTACATCTAATATGAATGTTAAATATGATAATAAAAAGCTTTCATCAAAAGAAATTGAAGATGCTGTTAAAAAAGCTGGTTACGAAGCAGTAGAATTAAATGATAATGAAAATAAAAATTTAAAAAATGATAGTGATCAAAAAATAAAATCTGCAAGAAATAGATTAATATGGTCAGCTATATTTGCAATACCATTAGTAATAATATCAATGGGACCTATGATGGGATTACCTGTACCTAATATTATAAATCCAAACAATAATCCATTTAATTATGCATTTATTCAACTTATATTAGCATCAGTAGTAATTATTGTAGGAAGAGATTTTTTTATACATGGATTTAAAAATTTAATTCATTTAAGTCCTAATATGGATACACTTATAGCATTAGGAAGTTCTGCATCAGTTTTATATGGTGTGTATGCTTTAATTAAAATTGGATACGGGGAACATCATTTTGCTCATCATTTGTATTTTGAATCAGCAGGCATGATTATAGCCTTTATAAGTCTTGGTAAATATTTAGAAGCACTTACAAAAGGTAAAACTTCAGATGCTATAAATAAACTTATGGGACTTGCACCAAAGACTGCAACAATATTAGTTGATGGAAAAGAAAGAGTAGTTAACATAGATGATGTTTCAGTTGGAGATATTATTTTAGTTAAACCAGGAGAAAAGTTACCAGTTGATGGAATAGTTATAGAAGGAACTACAACTATAGATGAAGCAATGCTTACAGGTGAAAGTATTCCAGTAGAAAAATCTGTTGGTGATGAGGTTTTTGGTGCTAGTATAAATAAACATGGAATGTTTAAATATAAAGCAACAAAAGTAGGGAATGATACGGTATTATCACAAATTATAAGTTTAGTTGAAGAAGCTCAAGGAACGAAAGCACCAATTGCAAAGCTTGCTGATATAATATCAGGATATTTTGTTCCTACAGTAATTGCTATATCAGTAGTATCTTTTTTAGTTTGGTATTTTATTGGAAATAAAGATTTAGAATTTTCTCTTAATATATTAATTTCTGTTCTTGTAATAGCTTGTCCATGTGCTCTTGGATTAGCAACACCAACAGCGATAATGGTAAGTACAGGTAAAGGTGCAGAAAATGGAGTTTTAATAAAAAGCGGTATAGCACTTGAAGAAGCACATAAAATAAACACAATAGTATTTGATAAAACAGGCACTATTACAGAAGGTAAACCAAAGGTTACAGATATAATTAAAATTACAGAAGATTTTGATGAAAATGAAATTCTTAAATTTGCAGCTGCTGCTGAAAAAGGTTCAGAGCATCCTTTAGGAGATGCAATAGTTAAAGAAGCAGAATATAAAAAAATAGAATTACCTTCTATACAAGAATTTAATTCAATACCAGGTGAAGGTATAAATGCAACTATTAATAATAAATGTGTTTCAATTGGAAATAGAAAAATTATGAATAGAAACAATATAAGCATTAATTCTATAGAGGAAAAAGCAAATAACTTAGCAAGTAGTGGAAAGACACCAATGTTTATAGCTATAGATGGAATTTTAATTGGAATTATAGCTGTAGCAGATACTGTGAAAGAAAATAGTGAGAAAGCTATTAAAGCACTCCATAATATGGGAATTGAAGTTGTAATGTTAACAGGGGATAATGAGAAAACTGCAAAAGCTATTGCTAAACAAGTTGGAATAGATAGAGTAGTTTCAGATGTATTACCTGAAGGTAAAGCAAATGTAGTTAAAGAGTTACAATTAGAGGATAAAAAAGTTGCTATGGTTGGTGATGGAATAAATGATGCACCGGCACTTGTAACTGCAGAAATTGGTATAGCTATAGGTTCAGGTACTGATGTTGCCATAGAATCAGCAGATATTGTACTTATGAGAAGTGATATTTTAGATGTAGTTACAGCAATACAGTTAAGTAGAGCAACAATAAAGAATATAAAAGAAAATTTATTTTGGGCATTTGGGTATAACGTATTAGGTATACCATTTGCAATGGGAGTAATATATGCTTTTGGAGGTCCTCTTTTAAATCCAATGGTTGCATCCTTTGCAATGAGTTTAAGTTCAGTTTCTGTTTTATTAAATGCATTAAGACTTAAAAAATTTAAACCAAAGTTTTAATGAGTTAACAATTAAAAGTTAAAATATTATAAAGGGATAAAATTTAAGGAGTGATTATTATGGCAAAGTTTGAAATTAAAATTGATGGAATGGGATGCGAAAAATGTGTTAAAAATGTTGAGGAAGCATTTGCAGGAGATCCAAGAGTAAAAGGTTATGAAGTAAAGGTTGGAGAAGCTATAGTATATGGTGATTTAACTAAAGAATCAATTAATGAAATAATTGATGATGCTGGATATGATTTAATAGAAGCTAAAGAAATTTAATTATACTAAAAGAAGGCTACTTAAAAATTGTAGCCTTTTTTATTAAATATACTTTTTAAGTTCTGTATCTAAGTTAAATTCAGTAGGTATAAATTCAGGAACATCATTTATTTTTTTGAATTCTTCTGACAAATTAGATTCAATTTTTGAAAATTTTTTAATACAGGAAGAAAGTTCTTTTGAATTATTATTTTCATAATTAAATACTATATTAGAATATTCAACTTCAAATTTTTCTAATAAAGTGTGTATTTTATATTTACAATAATAAATGTGACTTACTAAATTTTTAAGCTCTAGAAAGTCGTTATAAGCCATCAACTTTTTTTGAAGGGCCTTTTTTGCAAGTTTAATATTATCTTTTTTTATTGCTAATGTAACTTTAGTTTCATATTCAACATATATGTCTTCAAGAAATTCAAGGTCAAGCTCAAGGTCTGAAAGTCTATCTAATAGATTAGCAAAATCTTTTGAATAATCATCTAAAATATTTTTCATTTCAATTAATTCTTCATATTTTTTTAATGAGGAATTTTTTAAAAGATTAAATTTTTTTAATAATTTCATATAGTCCCCCACAATAAGTAATACTATATATTATATGAATTTGTGTATTTAATGTTTAAATAATATCTTATAATTTAGCTATTTTTCTTGTATTAGAATTATCATTGGATTAAAATTAGATTATATGTGGGGAAATAGAAGGAGTGATTTTATATGACAAATGAAAACAATATGAGTCAATTATTAGAATCTTATGATGTTAAAAGAATTAATAAAGGTGATATATTAAATGGTAAGGTAATCGATGTTAACGATAAACAAGTTACAGTTGATATAAAATATGCCTTTGATGGAGTAATAACTAGAGAAGAACTTACAAATAATGATGAAAATCCAATGGAGGTTGTAAAGCCTGGAGATGAAATAAATGTAGTTGTTCTTTCACCAAATGATGGGGAAGGCTTTGTAAGTCTTTCAAGAAAAAGAGCATTATTAAAAGAAGAAAGAGAAGCGATAAAAAATGCTTTTAAAAATGACGAAATATTAACTGTAAAAGTTAAAGAAGAAGTAAAGGGTGGATTAGTTTCATACTTTGGTTCAGTAAGAGTATTTATACCAGCATCACAAGCTTCAAGAGAAAGAATAGAATTAAAATCTTTAATAGGAAAAGATTTAGATGTTAAAATAATAGAATTAGATTTTAATAATAATAGAATAGTTGCTTCAAGAAGAGTTATTGAAGAAGAAGAACATAAGAAAAAAGAAGATGCTTTATGGAAAGAATTAAAAAGTGGTGAAAAAAGAAAAGGTATAGTTAAAAAAACTGTTAAATATGGGGCTTTCGTTGATATAGGAGGCATACAAGGTTTAGTTCATATAAATGATTTAGCTTGGGAAAGAGTTAAGAGAGTTGAAGATGTAGTAAAAGTAAATGATGAAGTTGAAGTTTACATTGGAAACGTAGATTTAGAAAATAAAAAGTTATCATTAGTATTAAAAGATGTAGCTAAAGAACCATGGACTTTACATGGAGATGAACTAAAAATCGGTGATACTTTAGAAGGTAAGGTAGTAAGACTTACAAGCTTTGGAGCTTTTGTTGAAGTGTTTAAAGGAATAGAAGGATTAGTTCATATAACAGAAATAACTGATGAACACATAGCGAAACCTGAAGAAGTATTAAAGGTTGGTCAAAAAGTCAAAGTTAAAGTTTTAAATGTTGATAAAAATGAAAAGAAATTAGCTTTAAGCATAAAAGATGCAACTGAAAAGAGCAAAGAATATCTTCAATATGTTGATGACAATGATGAAGGAGTAACACTTGGAGATTTATTTAAAGATTTATTTTAAATGATTATAAATAATAAAATTAAGTATAATTTTTAATTAAAAAATATATTAATTTAAGTATTAAATTATATTTGTAAATAAAAGATAGCTGAAAAATTATATATTCAGCTATCTTTTTATATATTAGTTTAATTAAATTTTTTCTATTTTTAACATATTAGTACCGCCTGTATGAGTTGTTGGCATACCAGCTGCTACTATTATTTCTGAATTTTCTTTTACAAAATCAAAAGTTTTAGCAACTTTCTTAGCTTCAACTAATATTTCATCTGTAGTATTAAACATTTCACATTTAACAGGGAATACACCAAAATCTAAAGCTAGACCTCTCATTACATAATCAAAAGGAGTTATAGCAATAATTGGAGCTTTAGGTCTATATTTTGCAATTAACTTTGCAGTAGCGCCACTTTGAGTTGCAGCAACTATAGCTTCTGCACCTACAGCATTTGAAGTTCTACAAGCTGAATAGCTTATGGCATCAGCAAATGAAAGGTCAGATGGCTCAACTTTGGAATTTATAAAATCATATTCTAAGTTTTCTTCTGTTTCCTTAGCTATTTTTGCCATTGTTCTTGCTGCTTCTAAAGGAAAGTTACCAGAAGCACTTTCACCGCTTAACATAATTGCATCAGTTCCATCAAATATAGCATTACATATATCGCAAGCCTCAGCTCTAGTTGGAAGTGAATTTCTAATCATTGAATCTAACATTTGAGTTGCTGTAATAACTATTTTCCCAGCTTTATTACATTTTTTAATTATTTGCTTTTGAATTATTGGAACTTTTTCTATTGGTATCTCAACACCCATATCACCACGAGCAACCATTATTCCATCAGCTACTTCAATTATTGAGTCAATATTATTAACTCCCTCTTGACTTTCAATTTTACCAATTACTTTTATGTGTTCTCCACCATGTTCTTTTAAGATATTTTTAACATCTAAAATATCTGAAGCCTTTCTAATAAAAGATGCGGCTATAAAATCAACTCCAGTTTGACAACCAAATATTATGTCTTCTTTATCTTTTTCGGTTACAGAAGGTAAGTTTATACTAACATTTGGAACATTTACACCTTTATGATTTTTTATAGTTCCTGAAACTTCAACTATACAGTTAATAGTTTTTCCTTTAATTTCCTTGATTTTAAAGGAAAGTAGCCCATCATCAACAAGTATAGTACCGCCTGGTTTTACATCTTTATAAAGTTCGTCATAAGTAATTGAACATTTATTTTCATTACCTAAAATTTCTTCACCACATATAAATGAAAAATTATCACCTTCTTTTAAATCAACACCATCATTTTTGAAGTTATGAGTTCTTATTTTAGGACCCTTAATATCAAGAACTATAGCTGTTGGGGTTTTTAATTCTTCTCTTAAGTTTTTAATTAAATCAATTTTTTCTTTATGAGATTCATGAGTTCCGTGAGAAAAGTTAAGTCTTGCAGCACTCATGCCTATTTTCATAAATTCACTTAAAACTTCTCTTGAATCACTTGCAGGACCAATAGTAAAAATCATTTTAGTTTTTTGCATAAAAATCACCTCGCAAATATGTTATTAATAAATATTAAAGTATACTAATTTATTATGTGAATATTTATAATAACTAATTTAAAAAAGTTATTATTTAGTTTAAAATTTAAATAATATACTGTGATATACTAAAATTATATTCACAATATAATTTTATCATAAAAAATATGGAAAGGATGATAAATGATGTCAGTTTTAGAAAACTTAGAACCAAAGTTAGTGTTTAAGTATTTTGAGGAAATATCACAAATTCCAAGAGGTTCAGGAAATGAAAAGCAAATAAGTGATTATTTAGTTTCATTTGCTAAAAATCTTGGATTAGAAGTAATACAAGATGAAGCTTTAAATATAGTAATTAAAAAACCTGCCACAAAAGGATATGAAAACGCTCCAGGAGTAATAATTCAAGGACATATGGATATGGTTTGTGAAAAAAATAAAGATACAGAACATGATTTCACAAAAGATCCAATAAAGTTAAGAATTGATGGAGATAATATATATGCAACTGGTACAACACTAGGAGCTGATAATGGTATAGCAGTAGCTTATGGAATGGCAATACTTGCAGATGATACTATAGAACATCCAAGCCTAGAATTACTATTAACTACAGATGAAGAAACAGGTATGACAGGTGCAATGAATATATCACCTGAACATATTGATGGAAAAATATTATTAAATCTTGATTCAGAAGAAGAAGGAGAAATATTAGTAAGTTGTGCGGGTGGAGTTAGAACTAACGCATCAATGACTATAAATTGGGAAGAAGTATTAGAAAATCATGTAGGATTAGAAATTAAAATAAGAGGTCTAAAAGGTGGACATTCAGGTCAAGAAATAACTAAAGGCCGTGGAAATTCAAATAAACTTATGGCGAGATTATTAAAAAATCTTAGTGAAAAATTTGACATAAGACTTGTACAAATTGAAGGTGGTTCAAAAGATAATGCAATTCCAAGAGAAGCTGATGCTATATTAACAGTAAATAAAACTGAATTAGAAGAAGTTAAAAATACTATTAAAGAATTTGAAGAAATGTTTAGACATGAATTAAGAATTCAAGATCCTGGAATTACTATAGAAGCTATTGATTATGAAGGAGTTAATAAAACTTTTGATAAAAAATGCACAGAGAATATTATAAATCTTTTATATATTTATCCAAATGGAATAAATACAATGAGCAAAGAAATACACGGATTACCTGAAAGTTCAACTAATATTGGAGTAGTAATGACAGAAGGAGATAAAGTTATATTTAAGAGTGCTGTTAGAAGTTCAGTTGCTACATTAAAAGATGAAATAGTTTTAAGAAGCAAAGCTATGACAGAAATGTTAGGTGGAGGCTTTGAAACAGTAGCTCCATATCCAGCTTGGGAATATAACAGTGAATCAAAAATAAGAGAAATTTGTATTGATGTTTATAAGAAAATGTATAATGAGGAACCAAAAATAATTGCAATTCATGCAGGGGTAGAATGTGGATTATTTAAAGAAAGATTAGGAGATATAGATATGATAAGCTTTGGTCCAAATCTTTATGATGTTCATACTCCAGATGAGCATATGAGTATAAAATCAGTTCAACATGTTTGGGATTATTTATTAAACATTTTAAAAGCAATAAAATAATAAAATTATAAAAAAATCTTCACTTTTAAATAAGTGAAGATTTTTTTACATAATGAATATTATAAGAAACCTCTTAATATATTTTAATAAAGTAATATTTTAGGAGGGATAAGATGGGATACACAAGATATAATTATAAACCGAAAAAAAGAAATAAAAGAAATAATAATAGCAATTTTTTAATAATGTCACTTGTTGTTATACTAATTGCAGTAGTTGTTGGTTTATTCCTAGGACCTATTATATTTAAAGGAGATGGAAGTGGAGGAAATGCTGAGGTAAACGCTAAAGTAGACAGTGAAGATAAAAGCAATGAAAAAGAAAATGATAGTAAAAATAAGGTTGAAAATACTGAAGGAACTTCAGAAGATAAAACAAATAATGAATCTGAAGCTAAAGTTGAAAACATAAAAGGTAAGGAAATATTCATGATACAATGTGGATATTATGGAAAAAAGGAAAATGCACAAAGTGCTCTAAAGGAAATACCATCAAGTTATAATAAATTTATAATAGAAGAAAATAAAAAATTTAGAGTTATAGCAGGAATATATTTAGAACCTGAAGCAAATAAAATAAGTGATGAATTAACTAAAAAGGGAATAGCCAATGTAAAGATTAAATGCAATTACAATAATAATGATAAAAATGATTTAGTTAGTTATGAAATTCTTACAGGATTTATGAAGATAATAAATAATTTAGAAAATAAGGATGTTAAAAGTATAAAAACAATAGAATTTAAAGAATGGACTAAAAAACTATTCGAAAGTAAAAAGATTGATAAAGAAAATAATGAACTAAAATTGTTAAGAGAATATATAGAAAAATTACCAAATGAATTAGATAGAAAAGGTGCTGAGAAGTCCTTAGAGTTTATATATAAAATCCTTATAAAACATAGAGTATAAGCAAATCTTAAAAAAAAATTAATTCTATTTTAATAATAGTTTTTTACTTGTTTATGATGTTATAAAATGATAAACTATATTAGGTGTAGTGATGTATTACTACACCTAATATTGTGTTTGGAAAAAATTACAGTAATTACATATTTAGGTTTATAACTGTATAATATACCAAAAGGTAGTTTAAAAGAGGGATATTATGAAAGTTATTTTAGCATCAGCGTCTCTTAGGAGACAGGAACTATTAAAAAGAATAATTAAAGATTTTGAAATTAAAATTAGTGATTTTGATGAGAAGTCTATTAATTTTAATGGAGATGTTAATAACTATGTTAAAGAATTAGCACTTGGAAAAGGTAAGGCTATTTCAAAACAAGTTTCAAAAGAAAATATAATAATATCTGCTGATACAGTTGTTTTCTTTAATGGTAGCATCTTAGGAAAACCAAAAGATAAAGAGGATGCCTTTAAAATGCTAAGTAACCTTAGTGGTAATACTCATGAAGTTTATTCAGGTGTTTGTATAATAAATAATGAAACTGGAGAAATACTTTGTGAAAGTTTTAAAACAGAGGTAACTTTTTCTGAGGTTGAAAGTGACATAATAACAGAATACATAAATAGCGGAAGTCCATTAGATAAGGCAGGTGCTTATGGGATCCAAGATAAGGGTGGACTTTTTGTAGAAAAAATAAATGGATGTTACTATAACGTAGTTGGGTTACCCCTTAATGGGACATATAAAATGCTTAAAAAATTAATGTAATTTTATGGGGATGGGTATTCTAATAAAGCAAGGAGTGTAAAACTTGAATAATTACCTTAAAATATTAGATATGCCTGAAAATGAAAGACCTAAAGAAAAACTATTAAGATATGGTGCAGAATCTTTGAGTAATCCAGAGTTACTAGCAATAATACTTAGAACTGGAACAAAAGGGGAAAATGTATTGTCTTTAAGTCAAAGAATAATTTCAGAATTTAATGGCTTAAATGGTATTTTAAATGCATCAATAAAGGAAATGACAGAAATAAAAGGCGTAAAAGAGTCAAAAGCTTCCCAAATGATTGCAATTGCGGAACTTTTTAAAAGATTTAACACTTACAAATCTTTTAATGAATTTAAGAGAGTTACCTCTCCAAATGATGTAGCAAGTATGTTGTATGGAGAGATGGGGACATTTAATCAAGAAGTGTTAAAACTTATAATACTTAACACAAAAAATGAAATAATAAAGATTAAAGATGTTTTTAAGGGAAGTTTAAATTCTTCACTTATACATCCAAGAGAAATTTTTAATGAAGCTATAAGAAATAGTGCGGCTTCAATAATAATATGTCATAATCACCCGTCAGGAGACCCAACTCCAAGTGATGAAGATATTAAGGTTACTATTAGACTTAAAGAGTGTGGTGAAATTATAGGTAT
Organism: Clostridium sp. TJA020; assembly: GCF_058310295.1. Lineage (NCBI taxonomy): Bacteria > Bacillati > Bacillota > Clostridia > Eubacteriales > Clostridiaceae > Clostridium > Clostridium sp. TJA020. The sequence continues at coordinate 283,575 of NZ_JBZEFC010000003.1, read as the reverse complement.
AAAACTTATAGACCACATAATAATTGGTAGAAATATTTATGTAAGCTTAAAAGAAAAAGGAATTTTATAATCGAAAGGGGAATGAAAAATGGGATTTTTCGGAACTAGTAAAGACATGGGTATAGATTTAGGAACTGCCAATACTCTTGTATTTGTTAAGGGGAAAGGTGTAGTACTTAGAGAACCTTCAGTTGTTGCTATAAATAGCACTACAAGAAAGCCACTTGCAGTTGGTACAGAAGCAAAAATGATGATTGGTAGAACACCAGGAAATATAGTTGCAATAAGACCGCTTAGAGATGGAGTTATTGCAGACTTTGATGTTGCACATACAATGATTAAATCATTAATAGAAAAGGCAGCAAGCAAGAGCGCATTTAAGGCTCCAAGAATAATAGTATGTTATCCATCAGGAGTAACAGAAGTTGAGAAAAGAGCAATCGAAGAAGCTACTAAACTTGCAGGAGCAAGAGAAGTTATACTTATGGAAGAACCAATGGCAGCAGCAATTGGAGCAGGACTTCCAGTAAGTGAACCAACAGGAAGCATGATTGTTGATATCGGAGGCGGTACTACTGAAGTTGCTATTATTTCACTTGGTGGAATAGTTACAAGTAAATCATTAAGAGTTGCTGGAGATGAGTTAGATCAATCAATAATTGCTTATGTTAAAAAAGAATTTAATTTAATGATAGGTGAAAGAACAGCTGAACAAGTTAAGATGGAAATCGGATCAGCTTACAAGATTGATGATGAAGAAAAAGTTATGGAAATTAAGGGTAGAGACTTAATTACAGGACTACCAAAGGTTATAGAAATAACAGAAGCACAAGTTAGAGAAGCTTTAAAAGAGCCTGTATATGCAATAATAGAATCAATAAAGACAACTCTTGAAAAAACACCACCTGAGCTTGCAGCAGATATAATGGAAAAAGGAATAATGTTAGCAGGTGGAGGCGCTATGCTTAAGGGATTAGATATTTTAATAACTAAAGAAACTAATATGCCTGTACATATAGCTGAAACACCATTAGATTGTGTTGTTCTAGGAGCTGGAAAGGCTTTAGAAGATTTCGACAAAATAAGCAAGGAAGACAGATAAGAACATGAAGCGTCTTAACAACAAACTGACAGTTACTATAATAGTACTGTCAGTTACATTTTTAGGGTTAATTATTTTTACGTTTAATGAACCTAATAAAGGTATAGTAGAAAGTGGTGCAGGAGCGGCTTTAAATCCAATACAAAAAATTGCGTATACAGTTAATACAAAGGTAAAAGACTTTGTAGATTTATGTTTAAATTTTTCCACAGTAAAAGAAGAAAATAAGAGACTTACTCAAGAAAATGCTAATCTAAAAAAAGAAATATTATCATATTCAGGATTAAAATCAGAAAATGATGAGCTTAGAAAAGTTTTAAATTTTAAAGATTCTAGAAATGACTATGATTATATTGCTACAAATATAATAGGATATAGCGGTGGAAATATATTAGATGGTTATATTGTAGATAAAGGAAAAAATGATGGAATAGAAAAAGGTATGATAGTTATAGCTGCTGATGGATTAGTAGGTCAAGTAACTTCAGTTGGCAGTAATTGGTCAATAATAAAGACAATTTTAAATGAAGATGTTGCTGTTAGTGTTAAGGTTAGTAGAACAAAAGAAAATACAGGTATACTTAGAAGTTATAGAGAATCAGTTGATAAATCAATAGTTAAAGTTGAAAATTTACCTATGAATTCAGATGTAAAGGCAGGGGATAAAATAGTTACATCAGGACTTGGACAAATATATCCAAAAGATATAGTAGTTGGTACTGTTAAGTCAGTTGAAGAAGACAAGGTAAATGTAATGAAAAATGCTGTCATAGAACCGGAAGTTAATTTTAATAAGCTTGAAGAATTATTTATTGTAGTTCCAAAAGATAAACGTGATATTAAATATTAAGAGGTGATGATATGAAAAAATTAATTTTAGTTTTAATATCTCTACTCTTACTTATACTTGATAATTCATTAATGCCTTTTTTAAGTATATGGGGGGCATTTCCAAGCTTATTATTTATATTTGCAGTTATATATTCACTTATAAATGGATATGGTGAGGCTTTATTTATCGGTGTTGTAAGTGGAATACTGCAAGATATATTTTTTTCAAATGGAATTGGGGTAAATGCTTTAGTTAACATGGTTATATGTTTAATAGTTGCTTATATAGGAAATGGAATTTTTAAAAGTAAAAAAATTGTTCCAGTTGCAATAGTATTTGCTGCAACTATAGTGAAGCACTTAGTTATATTTGTAATAATGCATTTACTTAAAATTAGTGCTCCAATTAATAATATTCTTATAGTAGCATTATATAATTCTGTAATAGCATTTATAGCATATAAGTATGTTTTAAAACTTTCAAATACTGAAGATGTGAATGATAAATGGAGGTTTAGATGATAGTTAATAAGCCAAAACAAAAAAAGAAAAAACTTTCCAGATATGCAGTTCTTACTATAATAATGATTGTAATATTTTCAGCTATATGTGTTAGATTAGCATACTTACAAGTGTATAAGCATGATGATTATGAAGATAGAGCAAATCAAAATGCTGTTAGGTTTATTGCTGAAAAAGCACCTAGAGGTGAAATATTAGATAAGAATGGGAATGTACTTGCAACAAATAGGCAAACTTATACATTAACATATACAACAACTGATAATGCACAAAAGAACTTTTATAAAACAATGGATACAATATTTGATATTCTTAAAGAAAATGGAGAATCTGTTCAAGATGATTTATTACTTAAGATAGATGATAAAGGTAATTTTTACTTTGCTTATAAGAGTTCATCACCAGATGCACAACAATATGAAAAACTTAGATTCCTAAAAGATAGAGGAATGAATGAAGAAATTCAAAAAGAATTAAAAATTAATAGTGATGATTTAACTGATGATCAAATTGCAAAAATTGATAAAGAGTTAATTAATGTAACTCCAGAACAAGCTTTTTATTATTTAGTAAAAAGTTATGATATGATAAGTCTTATTAATCCCGAGCCATCAAAGGAGCAAAAAGAACAATATCAAAATATGAATGGAAAGCAATTAACAGATTTAATTTTAAAATCTTATTCATTAGATGATATAAGAAATTATATGGTTGTGAAAGATGCGATTAAAATGCAAAGTTTTAAAGGATATAAATCTGTAACTATTGCAAGTAATATAAAGAAAGATACAGCTTTTATAATTTATCAAAAACTTAATGATTTGCCAGGGATAGGAGTTGAACTTCAACCAGTTAGAGAATATCCTTATGGAAAGTTAGGTTCAGCTGTACTTGGATATGTTGGTCAAATTGATAGTTCATTAGAAGAAGACTATAAATTAAAAGGTTATGACCCTTCAACAGATCTTATAGGTAAGGCGGGTATTGAATCTGCTTTTGAAGATGAATTAAAAGGTGTTAAAGGTGGTAAAACTGTTAAAGTTAACTCAGAAGGTAGAATTACAGAAGAGCTATTTAAATTATCATCTTACCCAGGTAACACTGTAAATTTAACAATTGATAAAAATGTTCAATATGCAATGCAACAAGCTTTAAAAGATACTATAGATAAGGTAAGAACAGGAACTTCAGATTCAAGTGGAAATGTATTCCCAAATGCAACTAGAGGAGCAGCGTTAGCTGTAGATGTTAAAACTGGAAAGATACTTGCGCTTACAAGCTATCCAGACTTTGATCCAAATCTTTTTGCAATTCCTGGACAGCTTACAAAGCAACAAACAGAAGAATATTTCTCACCTAATCTTGAAAAGTTTGGGAAAGAACTTATAAAGAAAACAGGTGTACATAAATCAGTAAATGATTTATTCCCTAAAGATAAAAATGGATATAGAACAGATCCATATGATTTATATCCAAAACCATTTTATAATTATGCTACACTTGGTACATTACCACCAGGATCAATATTTAAGCCATTAACTGCATTGGTTGGACTTCAAGAGGGAGTAATAAAACCAGATACAGTTGTAAATGCTACTGGTAAATTTAATGTACATCCAGAAACATTTGGTAAGAGCTTTGCTCCTGTATGTTGGATATATCCAGGAAGTCATGGTCCTACAAATGTTGAAAAGGCATTAGAGGTTTCATGTAACTTCTTCTTCTATGAAACAGCATATAGACTTTATATGAAAGCTGGAGGAGATGCTAACAGACCAGAATCATTAAATGCTATTGCAAAATATGCTTGGAAATTTGGTCTTGGAGTAGATCCAAATGGTAAATCAAATCCTTCAACTGGAATAGAAATAGAAGAAAATACAAGTGGTCAAACATATAACTTTAAATCATTTAAAGAGAGTATAATTGGTTTATCAAATTTTGAACTTGCTGGATACTTAGAGGATGAAACACCAAGTGGATCAGCACTTGCAAATTATAGAGGAATGTCTTCCTTTATACCATTTGATTTTACATTTAGTGATGATGATAGTGATAAGGTAAAAGAATTAAAAACTGATTTAAAATCTAAAATTAAAGATAGATTTGAGGAAGTATTTGTTAATAAAGATGCTATGAAACAAGATCAATTTGCCTTAAGTATATTGCCAGATGTAAAAGGTATAATGCAAAATTCAAATAAGTATAAAGCAAATGTAAAAAAATACGAAGATAAATATAATAAAAAAGCTAATTTAGATGAGCAAGCATCATTAGTATCAAATGCAATTGCAAGATTTGTTGTTGTTGATAAATCAGCAGAAATGACATCACCAGGTCAGCTTATTTATTCAGCTATAGGTCAAGGTATCAATCATTATACACCAATTCAACTTGCATCATATATTTCAACTCTTGCAAATGGTGGAACAAGATATGCACTTCATTTAGTAGATAGTGTTACAGATCCAAATGGTAAAGTAGTTGAAAAATTTGAGCCAAAAGTATTAGATCATATTGATATAAATAAATCAGCTTTAGCAGCAGTTAAAGAAGGTATGAGAAGAGCAAATGATGCAGATGAAGGTACAGCATCTTCAGTATTTAACTCATTCCCAATACCAACAGCAGGTAAGACTGGTACTGCGGATTATTCAAATGATCAAAGAACTTATGGAAGATCTCCATATGCAACTTATGTCAGCTTTGCTCCAATTGATGATCCACAGATTGCTTTTGTAGGTGTTATATATGATGGTGGTCACGGATCATTTACAGCTCCAGTTGCAAAAGCTACTTATGAAGCATATTTTAAAGATGAGATACTTAAAAAGCATCCAGATTATGCAAAGAGCTCAAGTTCATTTAAAAAGTATGTAACTGATGCTCCAAAAGATAATAGTGAAGAAGCAATAAAAGAAGCTGAGAAAAAGGAAGAGGAAAAACAAGAAGCTGAAAAGAAGAAAGCAGCTGAAAAGAAAAAAGAAGATACTAAAAACAAAGATGCAACAAAGAAAGATATAAATTCTAACAATAATTAAAGTAATATTAATTAATGAACTTAAATAACACTTATGACATTATACATAAGTGTTATTTTTTCCTTAATAAACAAAGTAAAACTACAAATACTTACATTTTAATGATATAATATAAAAAGGACTTTTATTCTAAATTGTAGAATAATGCTTATAGTGACAAAGATTGGTGGAGGGAAGCCAATGATGGATGATAGAATAATTATAAAAGGCAATAAAGATGGATTAAGTGCCGTTATAAATATGAATAAATTTAGTGGTTTTGGAGAAATGTTAGAGTTACTTATAGAGAAGTTATCAAAAGGAAAGCGTTTTTATAAAAATTCTACTCTTACGATAAGCACTAATTTGAACTTAATAAATGAGAAGGAACTATTGCATTTAAAAAATGCTCTATTTGAAGAAATAGAAATAAAAGATATTATACTACAAGAAGAACTTATTAAGGACAAAGAAAAAGATAAAAGAACCTTTTCAGGGGTTTATGAGGGAAAAACAAAATTTATAAGAAAAACAGTAAGAAGTGGTCAATGTATAAAATATAATGGTAATATTGTTATAGTTGGAGATATAAATAGTGGAGCAGAAGTTATAGTTACTGGAAATATAATTGTTTTAGGTAGTATAAAAGGAAATGTTAGTGCTGGTTCTACTGGTAATAAAAAAGCTATAATTGCAGCATTTAGTCTTCAACCTGAAATATTAAAGATTGCAGATCTTGTAACTTTATCACCAGATTCTCAAAAGCCTGAGTATCCTGAAGTTGCGAAGATAAAGGATGGGGCTATAATTGTAGAACCGTATTTACCAAACAAATATATATATTAAAAGAAAAATCATGGAGGGATTGTTTAATGGGAGTATCTATTGTAATTACATCAGGAAAAGGTGGAGTAGGTAAAACTACAACAACAGCTAATATTGGTACTGCATTAGCTGCGCTTGGAAAAAAAGTTGTTGTTGTTGATGGAGATACAGGACTTAGAAATTTAGATGTATTAATGGGATTAGAAAATAGAATTGTATATACTATAATAGATGTTATTGAAGGAAGATGTAGATTAAAGCAAGCTTTAATTAAAGATAAAAGATTTCCTAATCTTTGCTTACTTCCAACAGCTCAAACAAAAGATAAAGATGATATAAGTCCACAACAAATGCTTAAAATAATAAAAGAATTAAAAGAAGATTTTGATTATGTAATAATAGATTCACCAGCTGGTATTGAGCAAGGATTTGAAAATTCAGTAATAGGTGCAGATAAAGCTGTAGTAGTAGTAAACCCAGAAATAACATCAGTTAGAGATGCTGATAGAGTAATTGGAAAGCTAGATGCTAAGGGGTTAGAAGATCACTCTGTTATAGTTAATAGATTAAATTTTGCTATGACTCAAAGAGGAGATATGCTTGATGTTAGTGACATAATTGAAACTCTTTCAATTGAGCTTTTAGGTGTTGTACCAGATGATAAGGAGATAACTGTTTCAACAAATAAAGGTGAACCTATTGTTTTAGAAGAATCATCAAGAGCTGGTCAAGCTTTTAGAAATATAGCTAAAAGAATAACTGGAGAAACTGTTCAATTTATGAATTTAAATGAAGAGCCACAGGGATTCTTTGGATCTTTAATGAAGTTATTTAAGCGTAAATAGGGGGTATTTTAATATGGGGTTCTTTAGTAGTTTAACAAATAGTAGACCTAAACCAAAAGATATAGCTAAAGATAGATTAAAGCTTATACTTATTCATGATAGAGGAAATATTCCAACAGAAACATTAGAAAAGATAAGATTAGAAATATTAGAAGTGCTTTCAAAATATATAGAAATATCAGCTGAAGATGTTGAAATATCAGTTAGTAAAAGTGATATTGAAGAAGGTGAAGCAAGTTCAGCTTTAGTAGCTAATATACCAATTAAAAATATAAGAGGACAATAATAATTTTAGTTATTTTCTTATGGTATTTTAGAAAAAATTAAACATAATAATATAAGAGTAAAAAAACTGTATACTAATTTTGTGTACAGTTTTTTATGTTAAGAATAATTTTATATATTAAGATTTTATTATTTTTTTATTTAGAGAATGAATTAATATAGAGAATAAATTAATAATGAGATATAATTAAAATACATGTTTTTAGGAGGTGAAGACCTTGTTGAGAGGAGATTTGCTGTTTGATAGGAGAGAAAGTTCATATAGTAGATATAAGCTTGATTTCAAAAAAATTAGAGATATAGATAAATTATTACTTTTATCTATGGTTCTACTAGTTTTATTTGGTATATTAAACATATATTTAGCAACTAAAGGAAAAACGGGTGGAACACTATATCCTATGAAGCAAACAATATGGTTTATTGTTTCACTTTTAGTTCTTTACATATTTATGGCAGTAGATTATAGAGTATTATATAATTATGTACCTATATTTTATTGGGGATCTGTAATATTACTTATAGCAACAATGTTTTTAGGTTCAGTAGTTAATGGAGCAAGAGGGTGGATTAAGTTAGGTCCGGTTTCTATTCAAGCCTCTGAGATAGCCAAGTTTGGTATGATACTTATGCTTGCAAGAAAATTAGAAGAAATGGATATGCAAATAAATAATTTGAAAAATTTCTTTACACTTGTTTTTTATGCTGCAGTACCAGTATTATTTATAGTAATACAGCCTGATATGGGAATGACTATGGTTTCATTCTTTATAGTTTTAGGTATATTTTATGTTGCAGGACTTGATAATAAAATAATTGGTGGTGGACTTTTAGCATTAGTTTTAGGTATTCTTATAGTTTGGAATTCGGGAATCATACAAGATTACCAAAAAACAAGAATTACATCTTTCATGAATCCAGAAGCTAATATGTCTGGTTCTGGATACCATTTAAGTCAATCACTTATAGCAATAGGATCAGGTGGAGTTTTAGGTAGTAGGCCATCATTAACAAATGATGGAACATCAGGGTATGCAGCTCAACATGTTCCGGAGGTTCAGACTGACTTTATATTTTCAGCAATAGCAGAGCATTGGGGATTTTTAGGAGTTATGTTCTTGCTAACCTTATATGGAATATTAATATTTAGAATGATATCAATAGCAAGAACCTCAAAGGATATTTTTGGTTCTATAATATGTGTTGGTATAATATCATATTTTTTATTTGCTATATTACAAAATATAGGAATGACAATCGGACTTTTACCTATAACAGGTATTACATTACCTCTTATAAGTTATGGAGGTAGTTCGCTTTTAACTACAATTATGTCAATTGGTTTAGTACTTAATGTAGGAATGAGAAGAAAAAAAATAAGATTTTAAATTTAAATATTAAGATGATTTTTGAATATAATTCAAAAGTCATCTTTTTTTATTTATAAAAAATTATATAAGGTAAATTATAAAAATATTTAAATAATATACAAGACTAAAAATATTATATTTTTAAACTATACATATACCCCTAAAGAATATTTAAATAAAATAAAAGATTAAAAAATAGAATTATATAAATTTTAAATATATATTTTTATATAAAAATTTTTATATAAAGATAGTAGAATTTCGATATAATTGTTAAGAATTTTATATGGATAAAAAAGGAATATGAAAATATAATGGAAACGTAAACAAAGTTTGAATAATTTGAATTTTATATGGAGGGGTTAATATGGTAAAAGTTAAGAAGTTAGTCGCTATGGCAATGGCAACAATGATGATTGGAGGAGTACTTGCAGGTTGTGGTGGAGAAAAGGCAACTGGGGGAGCAGCTGGAGGAGAAGGTGATCCAGTAAAAGTTGGAGTTTGTTTATATAAATTTGATGATACTTATATTTCAACAGTTCGTCAAAGTTTAGAAAAGATTCAATCAGAAAATGCAGGAAAAGTTGAATTCGAATTTGTTGATGGTAAAGGTGACCAAGCTACTCAAAATGATAGTATTGATACATTATTACAAAAAGATGTTGATTTATTAATGGTTAACTTAGTTGATACAGGAGCTGCACAAGCAGTTATAGATAAAATTAAGGGTGAAGAAGTTCCAGTTGTTTTATTTAACAGAGAACCAGAAGCTAAAGCTATAAAATCATATGATAAGGCTATGTTTGTTGGAACAAATGCAAAAGAAGCCGGAGTTTTACAAGGAAAAATATTAGAAAAAGAATGGAAAGCAAATAAAGCTTTAGATAAAAATGGTGATGGAGTAATGCAATATGTAATGTTACAAGGTGAACCAGATAATCCAGAAGCTATAGCTAGAACTGAATATTCAGTATCAACAATTAAAGATGCTGGAATAAAAGTTAAACAAGTGGCTCACCAAGTTTGTAACTGGGATCAAGCACAAGCTCAAAATGCTATGGAAGCATGGCTTTCAAGATATAATGATGAAATTGAAGTTGTAATTGCAAATAATGATGGTATGGCTCAAGGTGCTATAGCAGCTCTTCAAGCTCAAGGATATAACAATGGAGATGAGAAGAAAACAATTCCTGTAGTTGGAGTTGATGCTACAGCAGCAGCTCAAGATTTAATATCAAAAGGTTTCATGACAGGTTCAGTTCTTCAAGATGCACCAGCTATGGCTAAAGCTCTTTATGAATGTGGAATGAACTTAGCAGAAGGTAAGAGTGGAATTGAAGGAACTGAGTATAAATTTGATGATTCAGGTATAGCAGTTCGTATTCCATACCAAGAATATACTAACAAAAAGTAATTATACAAAAAGTTTGAAATATAGTAAGTAAAATTAAAGTTGCACTGCATTATAAAAAATAATGTAGTGCAACTTATAAATAAGCAAAAAAGTAGGTGAAAGCAAGGGTTATGGAAAAAGCAAAGTATATATTAGAGATGACAAACATATGCAAAAGCTTTCCAGGAGTAAAGGCTTTAGATAATGTACAACTTAAAGTAAGGCCAGGAACTGTACATGCTCTAATGGGGGAAAATGGAGCAGGAAAATCAACCTTAATGAAGTGTTTATTCGGTGTTTATATAGAGGATGAAGGTAAAATATTAATAGATGGAAAAGAATGTAAGTTTTCAAATCCAAAACAAGCTATGGAGAATGGTGTATCAATGGTTCACCAAGAGTTGAATCAAGTTCTTCAAAGAGATGTAATGGATAATATTTGGCTTGGAAGATATCCTGGAAAAGGTGGTTTTGTAAGTCAAAAAATAATGTATGAAGAAACTAAGAAAATATTTGATGATTTAGGAATAGATGTGGATCCAAGAATAAAAATGGCGAAACTTTCAGTATCACAAAGACAAATGGTTGAAATTGCAAAGGCAGCTTCTTATAATGCAAAAATATTAGTTCTTGATGAGCCAACATCATCATTAACTCAAGAAGAAGTTGATCATCTTTTTGAAATTATAAATAAATTAAGAAAAAAAGGATGCGGAATTATTTATATATCTCATAAAATGGAGGAAATACTTCAAATATCCGATGATGTAACTATAATGAGAGATGGAAAGTGGATAGATACTATACCAGCTAAAAATTTGACAACAGATAAAATAATAAAACTTATGGTTGGTCGTGATTTAACAAATCGTTTTCCACCAAAGACTAACGAGCCAAGTGAGGTTATATTAGAAGTTAAAAATCTAACTGGTACTTATCAACCTTCTATAATAGATGCTTCTTTTGAGCTTAAGAAGGGTGAAATTTTAGGTGTAGCAGGACTTGTAGGTTCTAAGAGAACAGAACTTCTTGAGACAATATTTGGAATAGCTCATCATAATGAAGGGGAAATTATTTTAAATGGAAAGAAAGTTAACAACAAGGATTCTAGAACAGCTATAAAAAATGGTTTTGCATTATTAACTGAAGAACGTAGAGCAAATGGAATCTTTGGGGGACTTGATATAAAGTTTAATGCTACTATTGCTAACATAGATAATTATAGTAAAAGTGGTGTCCTTAATAATAAGCAAATGACAGATGATACTAAATGGGTTATTGATAGTATGAGAGTTAAAACTCCTAATCAAAAAACTCAAATTAGAACTTTATCTGGTGGTAACCAACAAAAGGTAATTATAGGAAGATGGCTATTAACTAATCCTGAAATACTTTTATTAGATGAACCTACTAGAGGTATAGATGTTGGTGCCAAATATGAAATATATCAGCTAATTATAGACTTAGCTAATAAAGGAAAAGGAATAATAGTTGTTTCTTCTGAAATGCCAGAACTTCTTGGTATTTGCGATAGAATACTTGTTATGTCAAACGGAAGAATCGCAGGAATAGAAGATACAGAAAAACTTAATCAAGAAAAGATTATGGAACTTGCAGCTAAGTATATTTAAAGTGGGGTGGAATTTATGGAGAATGTTAAAAATAATAATTTTAATAAAGAAAAATTTAAAACCTTTATGGTTAATTATGCTTTATATATAGTACTTGCAATGATGATTATATTCTTTGTAATAAAAGAACCATCATTCTTATCATTTAAAAATCTTACTAACATATTAAGTCAAGCATCAACTCGTGGTATATTAGCACTTGGAGTTGCAGGTCTTATAGTATTACAAGGAACTGACCTTTCAGCAGGACGTATTTTAGGATTTACTGCAATAATCTCAGCTTCTTTACTACAGTCTGCAACATATACATCAAGAATGTATCCTGATTTACCAGTACTACCATTAGTAGTTCCACTTATTCTTGCAATAATAATTGGAGGTATATTTGGAGCAATAAATGGTTTTGGTGTGGCCAAGCTTAAAGTTCATGCATTTATAATAACTCTTGGAACTCAACTTATTGCATATGGTGCTTCTTGTTTATATATAGATAGACCACCACTAGGGGCTCAACCAGTAGCTAACTTAGATCAAAGATATGTAAATATAGTAACTGGTTCATTAAAACTTGGACCGATAGAAATACCTTATTTAATATTTTATTTAGCAATAATTGCTTTAATAATGTGGTTTATTTGGAATAAAACAAAGCTTGGTAAAAACATGTTTGCTATAGGTGGAAATCCAGAGGCAGCTGCTGTATCAGGAGTTAACTTAGCTAAAAATATAATGATTATATTTATAATATCAGGTATGCTTTATGGTATCGCAGGATTTTTAGAAGCTGCAAGAGCAGGTTCAACAACTACAAGTACAGGTTTTAACTATGAACTTGATGCAATATCAGCATGTGTTGTTGGAGGAGTTTCATTTACAGGTGGAGTTGGAACAATTCCTGGAGTTTTAATAGGAACAGTTTTACTTCAAGTTATAAATTATGGATTAAACTTTATAGGAGTTAATGCGTATTGGCAATTTATAATTAGAGGATTAATTATAATAGTTGCAGTATCCCTTGATGTAAGAAAATACTTATCTAAAAAATAATTGAGGTGTATTATATGGAAAATGGAAAAGCTATAGATGAAAATTTAGAAAATAAAGTTGAAGAAAAACCTAAACAAAATCTTAGAGACTCAATATATAAAAACATTGATATACCTTTAAAAACTATGGATAAGTTTATAACTATATTATTAGTATTACTTGCCATTGCGTTATTTTTTGGAATAGCAACTTAAAATAAGAAATTTAAGCTATATTACAATTTTATTTGTGATATGGCTTTTTTCTTTATAAATATTGAATATTGATGTATTTATGATATAATGAAATAATCTAAATTAGGAATAATTTGTATTTTAAAACAATTTATACAAAAATATGGGGTGGGGTATGAATTTATATAAGGTACTAATAGTTGATGATGAAGAAGAAATTCGTCAAGGAATTATAAAGAAAATTGATTGGGAAACTTATGGATTTAAAATTGTTGGAGATGCTGAAAATGGAGAAGATGCATTGGAAAAAGCAGAAAAACTACAACCTGATATTGTAATGACAGATATTAAAATGCCATTTATGAATGGTTTAGAACTTGGGGAAAAGTTAAAGGACTTAATGCCTTCTACTAAGATAATAATTTTTTCAGGGTCAGATGATTTTGAATATGCTAAAAAAGCAATAAAAATTAATGCTTTAGGTTATGTATTAAAGCCTATAAATTCAATGGAATTAATTGAGGTTTTAAAAAAGCTTAAAAAACAAATAGATGAAGAATATGATGAGAAGAAAAATATAGAAAATTTAAAGAAATATTATGAGGAAAGTTTACCGTTATTTAAAGAGAAGTTTTTAGTTGGAGCAATAGAAGGAAGAGTAAAGTTTAAAACTTGGAAGGAAGAAGCAAAAAAGATAGGGTTGGAATTTGACTTTCCCTTTAATGTTATAGGTGTTATTCATTGTGATAACTATATTGGTAATGAGAAAGATAATATATTTGAAGAAGAATTTAAATACATATCAATTAAAAATATATGTGATGATATTATAAAAGATTATTGTGAATATGAAAGTTTTATTTATTCAGGTTTAGTTGTAGTAATTGGAAAACTTAGTTCTAAAGAAGATGTTTATAAGTTTATTAAAGGTATAAATGAAGTGTGTAGTAGGTCTGAACGTATTATGGATATGAAGGTATCAGCAGGTATTGGAAATGTATGTAATGACTTTGAGCAAATTAGATTTTCTTATAAAGAAGCGAAAAATGCACTTCATTATAGAATAATACTTGGAACGGGAAAAGGAATATATATAGAAGATGTTGAACCAGATAATGGGGTTAATATTCAATTTGATGAAAATGATGAAAGAACTTTAATAAATACAATAAAGATAAAATCTTCTAAAGATATAGAGTTTATAGTAAATAATTTATTTAAGAAACTAGAAGAATTGCTATTGCCATTTAATCATTACAATATTTATTTAATAGAAATAACAACGGGATTATTAAAACTTGTTAAAGCATATAACTTAAATATAGATGAAGTATTTGGAGAAAATTTTAATTGTTATAGTCATTTAAAAAAGTTTGAATCAATAGAAAGTGTAAAGAAGTGGTTTATAGAAAAATCTATAACTATAAATAATCTTATAAAAAGAGAAAGAGTTGATTCATCTAAATTGCTTATAGAAAAAGCAAAGCAATATATACATGATAATTATAGCGATAGTGAAATATCAGTCGAAAATCTTTGTAAACATTTGCATGTAAGTCCTACGTACTTTTCAACTATATTTAAAAAAGAAACAAAAACTAGCTTTGTAAATTATTTAACATCAGTACGTTTAGAACAAGCTGTAAATCTTTTAAATACAACGGATTATAAGTCATATATTATAGCTGAAAAGGTTGGATATCCTGAAGCAAATTATTTTAGTTATGTATTTAAAAAACAATATGGAGTACCTCCATCTAAATATAGAAATAGGTAGGTATAAAATATGAAGTTTAAACATTTAAGCTTAAAAAACTTTTTTAGAAATAAAAGTTTAAAATATATAATATCTATTTCTTTTACTATAATAATGATTTTAGCAATAATTACATTAGGACAAGTATTATATATTAAATTTGTAAAAATAAATGAAGAGATTATATCTAAAAACAATAAGGCAATTGTAAATCAAGTTAATTTAAATTTAGATAGTTACTTAAGAAATATAATGAGAATATCTGATGGAATGTATTATAACATAATAAAAAAATCAGATTTAAATGTAGATAATATAGATAAAGAAATGAATTTAATATATGAAACAAATAAAGATTTTCTTGTAAGTATAACGCTTTTTTCAAAGTATGGAGAAGTAATAAACGGATATCCTTTAAAGGAAGTAAAAAATACAGTAGATACAAGACAAGAAGATTGGTTTATAAATGCTATAAACAAAAAAGAAAATTTACATTTTTCAACTCCACATGTTCAAAATATATTTATTGATTCAAGTAATAAATATAGATGGGTTGTATCTTTAAGTAGGGCAGTAGAATTAAATTTTGATGGTGAAATAAGTCAGGGAGTTCTTCTTGTTGATATGAACTTTAGTGGTATTGAACAAATATTTAAAAATATTGATATTAGTAAATCTGGATATGTTTATCTTATGAATGGAAAAGGAGAGATTATATATCATCCTAGGCAACAACTTATATATTCAGATTTAATAAATGAAAATAATAATATAGCAAAAAAATATGAAGATGGAACTATAAAAGAAAAGTTTAATGGTGAAAATAGATTAGTTACTGTAAAAACTGTTGGATATACTGGATGGAAGATAGTTGCAGTTACTCCTGTTACTGATATTATAGATAGTTATAGTCATATGAAGATATTTACTATATTTATACTTTTCTTTGGAATATTAGTTTTAACTATTATAAATATAGTAGTATCATCACGTATTACTAATCCTATAATAAGACTTGAAAGAAAAGTTAAAAAGTTTGAAGAAGGAGTTAGAAATATTGACTTTTCAACTGAAATAGGTTCTTATGAGGTAAAGCATCTTGGAAAAGCTATAAATTCTATGGTTGAACAGATGGATTTACTTATGAAAAATATTGTAAAGGAACAAGAAATTAAAAGGAAAACAGAACTGGATGCACTTCAAGCTCAAATAAACCCTCATTTTTTATATAATACTTTAGATTCTATAGTTTGGATGATAGAAAGTGAAAGATATGATGGTGCAACTACTATGGTTACAGCCTTAGCAAGATTTTTTAGAATAAGTTTAAGTAAAGGAAGAAATATTATAACTTTAAGAGATGAACTTTTACATGTTGAAAATTATTTAACGATACAAAATATACGTTATAAGAATAAATTTAATTATAGAATTGAAGTAGATGAGGAGATATTAGATTGTGCAAGTATAAAGCTTATAGTACAACCCTTAGTTGAAAATGCAATATATCATGGTATGGAGTTTATGGATGGAGATGGTGAAATTTTAGTTAAGGCTTATAAAAATAATGGAAATATAAGCATAGATGTAATAGATAATGGACTTGGAATGCCAGAGAAAATAGTTAAGACATTACTTAAAGGAGATAAAAAAAGAAAAGGAAAAGGGTCAGGCGTTGGATTAAGAAATGTAAATGAAAGATTAAAGCTATATTTTGGTAAGGAATATGGTTTAGAGGTATTTAGTGAACCTGATGAAGGAACAACTATAAGAATAAATATTCCAATGGTAGATTATAAATATTATGAAATAAGAGAGGAAAGTAAAGATGATGAAAATTAATAAAAAAAGTTTAATTATATTTTTATTATTAATATTATTTATTATCTTCTCTATATTAATTTTAAATTATTTAATTGGAATGAACGATAATGATAAAATTTTAAAAATATCATATATAAGTATGGAAGATAAGAGTGAAAATTTAAAATTTATAACTCAGGGAATTGAGCAAGCTGAAAAAGATATGAAAGCTAAAGTTAACGTATGCGTTTTAACTGATGACAATAAAATAGAAAATCAAAGAAATTTATTAAGAAAAGAAATAAAAAATGGTGCAGATTTTATAATAATATCACCTATAGATTATAAAGAACTTTCGAAGGATATAGAAGAAGCAAATAAAATTGTCCCTATTATATTGATGGATTCTAAGGTTGAATCTAATAAAAAAATGTCTAATATTTCAGTGGATAATTATAGTATTGGTAAAGCTTTAGCAGAGGAAATAATTAAAAATGGAAATACTAGAAGCATTATAGGGATTGTTGAAAAAGATATTAATTGTAGTAGTTTATATGAAATTAAGTCTGGATTTATGGATGAAATTAAATATAGCAAAAACAAATGTATAGATTTAAGAATTAATGGTAGTAAGGAAAGTTATTATAAACAAATAGGAAGTCAAATAAAAGATAATAATGTAGATGTATTAGTATCTTTTAGTTCAGATATTTTAGAGATAATATCGAAAATTAAAGAGGATAAGTATTATATTAAAAATAAGAATAAAGATGTTGAAATATACGGAGTTGGAAGAAGTGATAAAATATTAAGCTATGTTGAAAATGAAATAATAGATGCAGCCATAATAAAAAATGATTTTAATGCAGGATATTTAGCAGTGGAGATTGCAACAGATAAAGTTAGAAATACACGCAAAAATAGAAAAGAAGCAAAGATAGATTTCTTAGTAATAAATAAGAGGAATATGTATTCGGAAAAGAATCAGAAATTGATTTTTCCTTTTATTGGTTAAATAAGTTTTTGTGGAGGTTGGTATGAAAAAAGGGTTAAAAAGTTTATTGTTAATAGTTTCATCAATTGCTTTTTCTAGTGCTTTAATAGGATGCAATGAAAAGTCTTCAATTTCAAATAATAAGTTAAATGAAATAAAGTTTGGAGTAAGTATATATGAAAAGTCAGATATATTTATATCAAAAATAATTGAGAGTTTAGAAGATGGGTTAAGTAAAAAAGAAGATATAAAAAATTTTAAATTTGATTTAACGGTAGTTGATGCGGGGAGAAATCAATATAACCAAAATGAGCAAGTAGATGAATTTATAGCAGAAGGAGTAGATGTTCTTTGTATAAATTTAGTTGATAGAAGATCCGCTTCATCTATAATAAATAAAGCAAAAACAGCTAATATTCCTGTAATATTTTTTAATAGAGAACCTGTAGAAGAAGATATGAATATGTGGGATAAAATTTATTATGTTGGTGCAAAGGCAGAACAATCAGGAATAATGCAAGCTGATATAGTTCTTGATATTTATAAGAAAAATTGTAGGAAAGTAGATAAAAATGGTGATGGGAAAATACAATATTTAATGCTTGAAGGAGAAGCGGGACATCAAGATAGTACAATAAGAACGGAATATTGCATAAATAGATTAAAAGATAAAGGTGTTAAAGTAGAGAAATTAGATAGTGATGTAGCTAATTGGAGTAGAGAACTTGGAATGAAGAAAATGGGAGAATGGATAGATAAATATAAAAATATAGAAGTAGTTTTTTGCAATAATGATGAAATGGCATTAGGTGCAATTGATGCAATGAAGAAATCTAATTTTAAAAGATTTCCTATAGTTGTAGGTGTTGATGGAATAGATGATGCTTTGCAAGAAATTAAGAAAGGTAATATGACAGGAACTGTATTAAGTGATGCGAAAAAGCAAGGGGAAGGTATATTAAATATAGCTTTAGAATTAGTTTTAAATAGAGATTCAAAAATACTAAATAGGAAATATACAAGAGAGGGTCATATGAAAGTAACGAAAGAAAATTTAAGTGAATTTATAAAAGAATAGTTTATAATTTGATGAAATTATAGAAGTTTCATAAATTTTATATCTCATAAATATAATTAAATATATAGCAATATAGGAGATATAAAAATGGGAGATTACAGAGAATTATATAGAAGATATTATAATGGGATTGAGAATGAAGATATAGGAAATGATTATAGTTATGATGTGGAAAGTATAAGGTCAAAAGGCAGAAATAGAAGTAACTATAGCTATTCAGGAAGAAATTATAATTATAAAAAAAATAAAGGTGGTACATTAAAGGTTATAGCAATTCAAAGTGTTGGAGCAATTTCATTAGTATGTTTAATTTCGGCATTTAAATATTTACCAAATACTGAAATTAATAAAATATACTCAAAGGCTAAAGCGGTTATTTCTTATAATCAAAATTTTAAAGAATTAGAAACTGTTGAAGTTTTTAATAAAATAAAAGATAAGTTAGAAGATGTAGTTGTTTATAATGAAGATAATAAAAAAGTAAGTTTTATACCTCCTTTAATAGGTAATATAGAAAGCTATAAAGACGGTATAATAATAAAAAACAATACAAAGAAAGATGTATTTGCAGCCTTAGATGGAGAAGTTAAAAAGGTTGAATTAAGTGGAGAAAAAGCAAATATAATTATAGATCATAAAAATGGATATGAAACATATTATGAAAATATAACTAAGCCTTTAGTTAAAGAAAAAGATAAAATAGAAGTTGGAGAATGTATAGGAAGCAACACTAAAGTTTCAAATAAAAATTATGAAATAAAATTTAAGGTAAGTTATATGGGAAAATTGAAAAATGCACAAGACTATATTAAATTTATAGAGGATAATGCGTAAGTTTAGGTATGATTAAAGATAATATGAAAAGATCATATACTTTAATGATTATAGAAGTTATAGTTTTATTACTTGCCATTAGTTTTGAAAGTAAAACTTTAGTTGCAGTTGTTTCAATTTTAATACATGAATTTACACATATATTAGTAGGAAATAAATTAGGATGCAAACTTTATAATATTAAATTTAGTTTAACAGGTGCAAATGCACAATTATCAGATTTAGATGATTTGATAGATAAAGATAAAGTATTACTTTATTTAAGTGGACCAATGTCAAATTTAATTATTTCTATAATGATGTATATATTATATAAGCTTACAAATATACAAATATTTGAAGTTGTATCTGGAATTAATATGTGGCTTTGTATATTTAATTTAATACCAGCTTATCCTTTAGATGGTGCAAGAATATTAGAAATTATAATATCAAATAAAAGTTCTTATTTAAAGGGAAAGAAAATAACTTCAATAATAAGTTATATAGTATCATTTATTTTGCTAGGGTTATTTTTAACTTTAATATTTATAAATAAAATAAACATAAGCATACTTTTCATATTATTATTAATAATTTATTCTACTGTATTAGAAAAAAAGTGGACAATGTATATTGTTATGGGAGATATTATAAAAAAAAGAAGAAGGCTTGAAAAGTATGATTTTATGGAGAATAAATCTGTATCTGTTTTTTATAAAAATGGATTGTTAGATTTAATGAGATTAGTAGATAGGAATAAGTTTAATACTTTTTATATATTAGATGAAGAACTTAAGCTTATTTCAATACTTCATGAAGATGAGCTTTTGGAGGCTCTTAAAACATATGGAAATATAACTTTAGAAGAATATAATGAAATGAAAAGCTCCTTATAAAAAGGGGCTTTTTTTATTTTAATTTAATAAAATGTTATTTTTTATTAAATTAACTAAATTATGTTGCAATATTTATAAAAAATATATTTTGTATAAAATTAAGTTTTAAAATGAGGTATAATATGCAGTTTATAGTAGCAAGTATAATTACAATTTTAATATTTTGTTTATTTTTTGCTACAAGTGATGCCTTGGCATTTAATGAAGTACTTAGTCTTTTCTTTTTACGTGAAGTTAGAACTTTTGAGAGAATAAATAAAACTTTATATAAAAATATTAATGAATTGAAAAAGCTATATGATTATGTAGGAGAGATAGATAGCTTAATAGCTTTAGCATCTTTTAGAATAGCTATTAATGAGTATTGTACTCCTAGTTTTAACTTAAATGGAAATAAAGAAATAAATTTTAAAGATATTTATCACCCATTAGTTAATGAACCTGTAAAAAATAGTTTAGATGTAAATAAATCTTTATTAATTACTGGATCTAATGCATCAGGTAAATCTACATTTTTAAGAACTTTGGCAATTAATGTTTTATTTGCTCAAACTATATACACAGTTTTTGCCAAGAAGTATATTAGTTCTTTTATGAAGTTATATACTTCTATGGCTTTAAAAGACAATATTATAAACAATGAAAGTTACTATATGGTTGAGATAAAATCTTTAAAAAGAATATTAGATAATATTAATGAAAATATACAAGTTTTGTGTTTTGTTGATGAGATATTAAGGGGAACTAATACCATTGAAAGAATTTCAGCATCATCAGAAATATTAAATCATTTAAGTCAAGAGAACTGCCTATGTGTAGCAGCTACTCATGATATAGAACTTACATATATATTGAAAAACAGCTTTTTAAATTGTCATTTTCAAGAAAAGGTTAAAGATAATAATATAATCTTTGACTATAAATTATATAAAGGAAGATCAAGCACTAGAAATGCAATTAAAATACTATCTATTATAGGATATGATGAAGGGATTATTGAAAAAGCAGAAAAACGTGCAAATTTTTTTGAGGTTAATAATTATTGGCAAGAGATTAAGTAATTTAACTTGAAAGGCTGGAAAAACGAACATATAAAATAATTTTATAAAAATATAAAATATATAGTATATTACATATTTTATTTAATTAATAATATAAATATTTATATTAAAATTCATTTAATATTATAAAAAAATGTGGTAATATGATGACATGTGAAAATTTTTAAATATATTTGAATTATTTAGAAATTTTTGCTAAATAAAATAAGTTGAATTTTTAGGGGGAAATATATGCAAATACTAAGTTATGTAATTGCTGGAGTTTTACTAGCTCTAACAGATTATTTTTTATTTGAAAAAAATAAAAATATTATGTCTGTTATAAAGAAATTATTATCTTACATTATATTATTTAATATAGTTTCTTTAAGTATTTTAAAGTTTGTTTTTAATAAACCTAATGTTCTTAAAGGTTCTTTATATGGAGGAGCTTTTTTTCTTAAATATGTTATTTTTACATTAGTTTTAGGAATAATATATTTATTTATAAAAGGAATATTAAATTCAAATGTTGATTTTGAGTTATCAAAAGACAAAAGCAATTGGAAGATTAGAACAATAAAAATATTATCAGTTATATTCTTAGGAATAGGAGCATTTTTTGTATTCTTTTCTAAGTGGTTTATTGATTATTTTGGTAACATTACACCAGAGCAGTTCTTATTTAATTTAAATTCACCACTTAAAGGTACAAGTACTGATATGTATAGAGAAATATTCATGACACCGGTATTCTCAGTTGTATCAACTATAGTAATATTTTCAATTATAATAAACTTTCATTATGACATATGGATAAAAGTGAAAAATAATAACATAAAATTATTAAGCCAAAAAGCTTTAAGAATAATAACTTTTATAGTTTCTATAATTTGTCTTGTTGGTGGAGTAACATATGGAGCAAAGAAATTAAGTTTAGATAAAGTTTATAAAGCTTATGTTTCAGATACTCCTTATATTAAAGATAATTACGTTGATCCACGTAATGTAAAAATGTCTTTCCCAGCAAAAAAGAGAAATTTAATTCACATTTATTTAGAATCAGTTGAAAACTCATATTTATCTAAAGAATTAGGTGGAAATATGAAAGTTAACTTAATGCCAGAACTTACTCAGTTATCAAAAGAAGGTATTAGTTTTTCACATTCTGATAAATTTGGAGGCCCTTATCAAACATATGGTTCAAGTTGGTCTGTAGCATCTATGATTAATATGAGTATGGGACTTCCATTAAAAATACCTATGGGTGGAAATTCATACGGAAAATCAGGTAGTTTCTTACCAGGTGCTATTAGTATAGGGGATATATTAGAAGCGCAAGGATATGAGCAAACAATAATGTTTGGTGCAGATGCTGACTTTGGAGGTTTAACTACTTTCTTTACTACACATGGTAATTTCAATATTTTTGACCATAAGGCAGCAATTGAAAAGAAATTAATCCCAAAAGACTATAATGTTTGGTGGGGATATGAAGATGATAAATTATATGAGTATGCAAAAAATGAGATAACACGTTTATCTAAAACTGGAAAGCCATTTAACTTTACAATGGAAACAGCAGATACTCACTTCCCAGATGGATATCTATCTAAAAAAGCAAGTAAAAAGTATGATTCACAATATGCAAATGTTATTGCTTATTCAACAAAAGAAGCTGTTAATTTTATAAAATGGATTCAAAAACAACCATTCTATAAAGATACAACTATAGTAGTAACAGGGGATCACTTAAGTATGGATAAAAAGTTCTTTAAAGATTTTGATAAATCATATCATAGAACAATATTTAACTTAATACTTAATCCAGCAACAACTACTAAGAATACTAAAAATAGACAATTCTCACCAGTTGATATGTATCCAACTATTTTAGCTAGTATGGGTGTGCAAGTTGAAGGAGATAGATTAGGATTAGGAACAAACCTTTTCTCAAATAAACCAACTTTAATTGAAAGAGATGGATTAAAAGTTGTAGGAGAAGGTTTTGAAGGTAAAAGTAATTTCTTTAACAATACATTTGTTTCAGAAAAGATGAATAGTAATTTTGAAAACACATTAGTAACTCAAAGAAAGAGTGATAAATAATTTTAAGAGCATCGTTTTATTCGATGCTCTTTTAAATTTATTTAGAAAAATTTTTTGGAATTAATTTAATACTTATAAGAGATTTATCCATTAATTTATTAGTAGAACTAAATTTTAATTTATGCTAGAATATAGGGATGTATACAGAAAGATAAGTGGAAAACAACTTAATTAATAATCTGTATATAGAGTAATTTTTAGGAGGATGTAATTAAATGAATAGAATTTCAGATAACATCTTATGTAGAGTTGAAAAACCAACTAGATATGTTGGTGGAGAACTTAATCAAGTTATTAAAAATCCAGAAGAAGTAGATATTAGATTTGCTTTTTGTTTTCCAGATGTTTATGAAGTAGGAATGTCTCACTTAGGTACAAGAATACTTTATCATACTATAAATGAAAGAAAAGATACATATTGCGAAAGAGTATTTGCGCCATGGCCAGACATGGAAGAAGAAATGAGAAAAAATAATGTTTCTCTATACGCTTTAGAAACTAAAGATTCTTTAGATAAATTTGATATATTAGGTTTTACATTACAATACGAAATGAGTTATACAAATATACTAAATATGCTTGATATGTCAGGAATAACTTTAAGAGCATCAGAAAGAGGAGAAGATGAGCCAATAGTTATGGCTGGAGGTCCTTGTGCTTATAATCCAGAGCCATTATATGACATAGTTGATTTCTTTGAACTTGGTGAAGGCGAAGAAATGATGAATGATGTACTTGATGTATATAAAAAATATAAAGGCAAGGGTAAGAAAAAAGAATTTTTAAGAGAAATATCAAAAATAAGAGGAATATATGTACCTTCATTATATAATGTAACTTACAATGAAGATGGAACTATAAAAGAATTTAAGCCTAAATATGATGATGTTCCACAAGTTGTTAAAAAGAGAATAATAACTAACTTTGATAAGGTTGATTTCCCAATAGAGGATATGATTGTTCCTTATACAGAAGTTGTTCACGATAGAATAGTTTTAGAGACTGCAAGAGGATGTACAAACGGATGTAGATTCTGTCAAGCAGGTATGATTTATAGACCTGTTAGAGAAAAAACTAGAGAAACTTTATTAGAACAAGCAAGACAATTGGTTAAAACAACTGGTTATCAAGAAATATCACTTGCTTCATTAAGTATATGTGACCATTCAGATATTGAAGGTCTTATACACGGATTAATGGAAGAACATAGTGAAAATAAAGTTGGGATATCACTTCCTTCAATAAGAGTTGATGCATTCTCTGTTGATCTTATAAAGGAAATTCAAAAGGTAAGAAAAACGGGATTAACTTTTGCACCAGAAGCAGGTTCTCAAAGAATGAGAGATGTAATAAATAAAGGATTAACAGAAGAGAGAATACTTGAAGCTACAAAAAGTGCTTTTGAAAATGGATGGAGTACAATTAAACTTTATTTCATTATAGGACTTCCATATGAAAAAATAGAAGACTGTGAGGCAATTGGTGAGCTTGCAGAAAAAATGGTAGAGAAATATTATGAAATTCCAAAGAACGTTAGAAAGAAAGGGCTTAGAATTACAGTAAGTACTTCAATACTTGTACCAAAGCCATTTACACCATTCCAATGGGCACCTATGGAAAGAATGGAAGAAGTAACAGAAAAAATAAAGGCTGTTAAAGGATCAATAAAATCAAGAGCTATAACATATAACTATCATGCGCAAAAGACTTCATATATGGAAGCTGTATTTGCAAGAGGAGATAGAAAACTATGTGATGTTTTAATTAAGGCTTTTGAAAAAGGATGTAGATTTGATGGATGGTCAGAATACTTTAACTTTGATGCTTGGCTTGAAGCATTAGCAGAGTGTAATGTTGATGGAGACTTCTATGCTTATAGAGAAAGAAGTTATGATGAAATATTACCTTGGGACTTCATTGATATTGGTGTTAATAGATCATACTTAGTTAATGAAAATGAAAAAGCTAAGAGAGTTGAACTTACACAAAACTGTAGAAAAGGATGTACAGGATGTGGAATTAACGTTAACTTTAAAGAAGGGAAGTGTTTTGAAGGTGCGATATCTAATAAAGTTCACTAAAGAAGCAGATATAAAATTTGTGGCTCATTTAGATTTAATGAGAACAATACAAAGAATAATAAGAAGATCAGGTCTTCCAATAGAATATTCAAAGGGATTTAATCCTCATATGACTCTTTCAATAGCACAACCACTTTCAGTTGGAGTATATTCAGAAGGGGAGTATATGGATATAGTTCTAAAAGAAGAACTTGATACAGAAGAAGTTTTAAATAAATTAAATGAAAGAACAGCAAGTGGAATTAAATTTTTAAAAGCTATAAAAATTCCATTAATACCAAATGAAAAAAAAGTTCCTCAATCAATGGCACTTGTTGATGGGGCTAGATATACAGTTAAAATAGAATATAGTGATACATCAAAATTTGAAGAAGAAATGAAAAATCTTCTAGAGAAAAAAGATTGGGTAATGACAAAAAGAACTAAGAAAGGTCAAAGTGAAGTTGATATAAAACCGTTAGTTCATGAATTAAAATATTGGGTTAAAGATAATGAAGTAGTACTAAACATATTAATAAGCTCAGGAAGTAGAGTTCATTTATCACCAGATCTTTTAGTTAAACTTATAAAAGAAAATACAAGTAATTGTAATGATGAAGCTTTCGTTCAAATAAAGAGAGAAGAAATGTACTTGCTTAAAGATGACGTTTTAGTACCTCTTTATAAATGTATATAGGAAGTGGAAGTTATGAGAGAAATTTTTGTTGAAAGAAGAGAGAATTCTTTAAGGGTTGCTGTAAAAGATAATAAACAATTGGAAGAATGTTTTATAGAAGAAAAAAGTAAAGAGCCTTCTTTTGGTGAAATATACAAAGGAAGAGTTAAAAATATAGTTCCTGCTATAAATTCAATATTTGTTGATTTAGGATTTGAAAGAGAAGGATATATGTATTTTAGTGAGGAACTTAAAAAACAAGGAATAAAAAAAGGTGATGAACTTTTAGTAGAAGTACTAAAAGAGCCTTTAAATGAAAAAGGTGCTAAGGTAACAAATAAATTTAGTATACCAGGTAAATATTTAGTATTTAATTATGGTGAAAGTGGTATATCATTCTCAAAAAGATTTAATGATGAAGTTAAGAAAACCCTTATAATTGCAGAAATTGAAGAAGTTCCAGGAGTTAATATAGTTATTAGAACTGAAGGCGCTAATGTACCTATAGAAATACTTAAGAAAGAAAGGGATAAGCTTAAAGATATATTAGATAATATAAATAGAAAGCTTAACTTTAGTACAGAAATTTCAAAGGTATATGGGGAAGATGCATTATTAAATAAAGTTCTAAGAGACAATATAACAAAAGGTAATATAAAAATATATGTTGATAACAAAGAAGATGAAACTTTAGCTAATAACTTTATTGATGGAGAAAAAGATGTAGAAGTTATATTATATAAAGGTTTTAGAGGACTATTTGATTATTATAATATAGAGAAAGAAATACTAAAGCTTAGACATAATAAAGTTAAGTTAAATTGTGGTGGAAATATAGTTATTGAAAAAACAGAAGCTATGTATGTTATTGATGTAAATAGTGGAAAGAATATAAAAGAGAGAAATTTAAATAAAACAATACTTCAAACTAATTTAGAAGCAGCAAAGGAAATTGGAAAGCAAATACTTCTTAGAAATTTAAGTGGGATAATAGTTATTGATTTTATAGATATGAGAGACCCAAAACAAAGAATTCAAGTTATGAGAGCTATTAAAGATGCTTTGAAAGCTGATAAAGGTAATAGTAAAATTTATCCTTTTACAGAGCTTGATTTAGTTCAAATAACAAGAAAACGTAGAGGAAAAAGTATTTATGATTCAATAGAAGAAGCATGTCCAAGATGTAAAGGTAGTGGAAATATATTAAAGTTATCTTATATAGAAGACTTAATAAGAAATGATATATTAAAAGCAGTAGAAGAAAATACTATAGAAAGTTTCTTTATAGAAATTGATAGTAATTATAAAGAGGCAGTAAGTGGAGATATGGTAAGTTTCCTTAAAAATATAGATGGATTAGATAAAGAAATATTCTTAAAGTTTTCAGAAGGAATAGAAGGCTACAAAATAGAGCCTATAATATTTCAAAGTCAAAAGAATACTTTAGAAGATTATAAAATAAAAGGAATAGAAAGATATTAATAAGATTGATATATTTAAATAAAAATATTTTAAGATTGTAATTTATATTTCTAACTTTTTATTTGTAATTATATTTATTTGGTATAAACTTTAAATTATTTAAATTTTTAAAGCTTAATTTAAAATTTAAAGCCTATTAATATAGTTATATAATTTTTTTATGAAAATGAATAATATCTAAAAATATATTTATAAATTAAAGTAGTAGTAATTTATTACTATTTACAATAAATTATAAATTAATATTGACAATGACAAATAGGTATGTTAACTTTAATTAGTAAACCGCTCACGATAGGGTTTTTTGTCAAACAAAGAATTATATCTTTGTACCCGTAGTGGCGAGACCGTTATGAGGAGGTGTTTTAATGTACGCAGTAGTATTAACTGGAGGAAAACAATACAGAGTTCAAGAGGGAGACGTATTATTCGTTGAAAAATTAAACGCTGAAGTTGACTCACAAGTTGAATTAACAGAAGTATTAGCTGTTTCTAATGGAGAAACTTTAACAGTTGGAAAGCCAATGGTTGAAGGAGCTAAAGTTGTTGCTAAAGTTGTAGCACAAGGAAAAGCTAAGAAAATTACAGTATTCAAGTATAAGGCTAAAAAGGACTACAGAAGAAAGAATGGTCACAGACAACCTTACACTAAATTAGTTATCGAAAAGATCGAAGCATAGTCAAATGATTAGTGCAAAGATTTTAAGAAAAAAAGATAATATAATAGGTTTCATTATAGATAGTCATGCAATGCCAGAAGACAGAGATTTTAATAATGATGTTTTATTGGTAGGAGAAGCTTTTGATATGGTTTGTAACTCAGTTTCAGTCTTATCACAAAGTGTTCTTATAGGTATAGATGAAGTTTTAAAGCTTAACTGTACATATGAAATGGCTGATGGATACCTTAAATTAGACTTAACTGATTTTTCGGAAGAAGAATTAAAGCAGTCTCAGGTTTTACTTAAAACTTTCGAGAAGAGTCTAGAAAGTGTAATTTTTAGCTTGGATGAAATGTTTGGAATTAATAAACGTAGAGAATATATAAATTTATTAAAAGAGGAGGTGTAGTGACATGATGATAATGAACCTTCAATTATTTGCCCACAAAAAAGGGGTAGGTAGCTCAAAGAACGGTAGAGATTCTGAGTCAAAAAGACTTGGTGTTAAATCAGCAGACGGAGAATTCGTTTTAGCTGGAAACATCATTGTTAGACAAAGAGGAACTAAAATCCACCCAGGAAACAACGTTGGAAAGGGTAAGGATGATACTCTATTCGCTAAAATCGATGGAGTTGTTAGATTCGAAAGAATGGGAAGAGACAAGAAGAAAGCTTCTGTTTACCCAATGAACGTAGAAGTAATAGCTGAATAATAGTTATTAATATAAAGCACCCATGAATTTGGGTGCTTTTTAAATATAAAAAAAGATTTTTAAAATGTATTTCTAATCTTTTTTGTTTATATATAACGGTATTATGATATAATTAAGAAAATATTTTATTTGAATATATTTAATTTATTATCTATGGAAATAATACTAAGAGGAATATAAATTTTTTGCAGATATATTTTAAATTTAAAAAATAAATTTTCACAAAAGGAGAGGTGAAATTATGAGCATGTTTATAGATAAAGCCAAGGTCTTTATTAAATCTGGTAAAGGTGGAGACGGTAATGTTTCATTTAGAAGAGAAAAATACGTTCCACTTGGTGGTCCAGATGGTGGAGATGGTGGTAGAGGCGGAAGTATTATCTTTAAGGTTGATACAGGAATCACTACATTAATGGATTTTAAATATAAGAGAAAATTCGTAGCAGAGCCAGGAGAAAATGGTGGCGGATCAAAATGTTACGGAAAAGATGGAAATGATCTTTATATAAGAGTACCTTTAGGTACAATTATAAGAGAAGCTGAAAGTAATAAGATTATATGTGATCTTTCAGAAAAAGACGATGAATATGTTGTATTAAGAGGTGGAAAGGGTGGTAAAGGAAACTGTAAGTTCTGTACACCTACAAGACAGGCACCAACATTTGCTGAGCCTGGAATGCCTGGAGAAGAAATGAACATAATCTTAGAGCTTAAATTACTTGCAGATGTTGGTCTTTTAGGATTCCCTAATGTAGGAAAGTCAACATTCTTATCAATGACAACAAAAGCAAAACCAAAGATAGCAAATTATCACTTTACAACATTAAAGCCAAATCTTGGGGTTGTTGCAGCTGAAGGTGTAGAACCATTTGTTATGGCTGATATTCCAGGAATTATTGAAGGAGCAAGTGAAGGTGTTGGTCTTGGTCTTGAATTTTTAAGACATATAGAAAGAACAAGATTATTAGTTCATGTTGTGGATCTTTCAGGAATTGAAGGAAGAGATCCTTTTGAAGATTTCTTAAAGATAAACGAAGAACTTAAAAAATATTCTGTTAAACTTTGGGATAGACCTCAAATAGTAGTTGCAAATAAAATTGACCTTGTATTTGAAGAAGGTGTATTTGAGGAATTTGAAAGAAAAGTTAAAGAATTAGGATTTGATAAAGTATACAAAATGTCAGCAGCAACTAGAGAAGGTGTTGATGAAGTAATTAAAGAATGTGCAAGAATGCTTAAAGAAATTCCTATAACAGGACTTGAAATTTCAGAAGATGAAAGATATGTACCAGATGAAAAGAGATTTACTTATGATGTTAGAGTCGAAGAAGGTGACGAATTCGATACTTACTATGTATTTGGAAGTTTCGTAGATAGACTTTTAAGTGCAGTTAATGTAAATGATGCTGATTCATTAAGATACTTCCATAAAGTATTAAAGAATAAGGGAGTATTAGATAAGTTAAGAGAAATGGGAATCAAAGATGGTGACATGGTAAATCTTAACGACTTTGAATTTGAATATATACTATAGGAGGATTTTAGATGTTAATAGGAAAACAAAGAGCTTACTTAAGAGGGTTAGCTAATGATATGCAACCTATATTTCAAATTGGTAAAAATGGAATAGAGGAAACTTTTTTAAATCAAGTAAGAGATGCTTTAGAAAAAAGAGAACTTATTAAAATAAAAGTTTTAGAAAATAGTGGGCTTGAAGCTAGAGAAGCTTCAGATTATATATGTGAAAAGTTAAAATGTGAAGGTGTTCAAGCGATTGGAAGTAAGATAGTTTTATATAAAAGATCATCAAAAAATCCAAAAATAGAAATACCAAGAAAAGCTAAAAATAGAAAGTAATGAAGAAGTATGGGATTATAGGAGGAACCTTTGATCCTATCCATAACGCTCATCTTTACATAGCTTATGAGGCTAAGAAGAGATTAAACTTAGATAAAATAATATTTATACCAAATGGAAGTCCCCCACACAAGCTAAATAAGAAGGTAACGGGGGCTTCTTTGAGGTATGAAATGGTAAAGGAAGCTATAAAAGATTTTGAGGATTTTGAGGTTTCAGATTATGAAATAGAAAAAGAAGAATTAAGTTATACTTATAAAACTTTAGAGTATTTTAATAAGGATAATGTTGAGTTATACTTTATAACGGGAGCAGATTGTCTTGTAAGCTTACATAAGTGGAAAAATGTAACTGAAATATTTTCTTTATGTAATTTTGTTGTATTTACAAGACCAGGATTTAAAGAATCAGATTTAAAAAAGGAAAAAGAATTAGCAGAGAAGAAATATAATGGAGAAATTATATTTTTAAATGTACTTGATTTAGAAATATCTTCAACAGAAATAAGAAAAAGAATAGAAAATGGGGATAGAGTAGACTTTTTTGTACCAGAAAGGGTAATGAAAGTTATTGAAAGAGAAAAGCTTTATTGTAAGGAGAAGTAATATGGATTTTAGTTATATTTATGATTACTTAAAGGAAAATTTAAAACCTAAAAGATATATGCACACTTTAGGTGTTGTATCTACAGCTAAAAAATTAGCTGAGTTAAATGGTGTAGATGAGTATAAAGCAGAAGAAGCTGCGCTTTTTCATGATATTGGAAAGAATTTATCAAAAGAAGAATTATTAAAAATTATTGAAGATAATAATATAGAATTAACGTTAACAGAGAAAAAAACACCAGAGCTTTGGCATGGAATAGTGTCTAGAATAATTGCCAAAGAAAAGTTTAATATAGATGATGAAGAAGTACTTGAAGCTATGAGATGGCATACTACAGGTAAAGAAAATATGAGTAAACTTGAAAAGATTATTTATATTGCAGATATGATTGAACCTTCAAGAACTTATGATGGAGTAGATAAAATCAGAAGTGAAGTTTTAAAGGATTTAGATAGTGGAGTTCTTATGGGGATGGAACACACTATAAAATATTTACTAAGTAATGGCCAACTTATAGATATAAATACTATTAAAGCAAGAAATTATTTAGTTATGAATAAACTTTAACTTAAAATTATATTGGGGGGAACTAAAGTGGCAGATGATAGGAAAAATGTAGATCCTAGAAGAAGAAAAAGGATGGCAGAAAGAGAAGAAGTTATTAGGAGAAGACGTTCTAACAGAGAACAGGAGTTAAGAAGAGGGAGATCAATTCCTGCAAATGATGCAAGAAGAAGAGTTGATGATGGAGTAATTTCAAGAAAAAAACCTCAAAAGAATCAAAGGCTAAAGGATAAGCCTTCTAAGAAACCTAAAAGAAAGAAAAAAATTACTTTTAAAAAAATAATAGGAATAATAATTGCTGCTATACTTCTAATTACATTAGTCACTGGCGTTAGGATTGCAATGCTTTTAGATAAAGTAAGCACAGATAATATAATAAAACCTAATCCAGTTCCAATGAATCAAACTGTAAATATTTTAGTTCTTGGATTAGATGTTGGAGATGTTAATAATCCAAATGATGAATCAATAAAAAGAACAGATACTATGATGCTTATAAATTTTAATCCACAAACAAAAAAAGTAAATATAGTATCTATACCTAGAGATACTATGATTTATATAAATGGACGTAGGTGGAAGATAAATGCAGCTTACCCTATAGGGGGAGATGAAAGAGTAATTAAAGAAGTACAAGATATTTTATCCGTTAATGTAAATTATTTAGTTAAGGTTAATTATGCAGCATTTAGAGATTTTATTGATGCAATAGGTGGAGTTGATATGAAAATAAAATATGATATGGACTACACTGATAAATCTCAAAATTTACGTATAAAATTTAAAAAAGGAACTGAAGAACATTTAGATGGTAAAAGGGCTGAAGAGTTCTTTAGATGGAGAAAAAATAATGATGGAACAGGGCTTCCAAATGGAGATATAGATAGAATAAAAAATCAACATGAATTTTTAGCTCAAGTTGTTAAGAAGTGTGCAACTCCGGCTATAATATTTAAAATGCCTAAAATACTTAAGGTAATGGAAGCAAATATTGAAACAAATATGCCAGGAACTACTATATTCAAATATGCATTGAAGCTTATGACATTAAAAGCAGGAAATATAAATATGACTACAATAAAGGGAACTCCACAAATGATTTCAGGTCAGTCATACTTTGTATTTAATAAACAAGCTAATCAGCAACTTATAAATTCTTTAAATTCAAATGGCGATAGTGGTCCAATATCACCTCAAGATGTAAGGATTAAAGTATTAAATGGTACAAAAATAAGTGGATTAGCTGCAACTTATAAAGTTCAACTTAACCAATTAGGATATACTAATGTTGATACTGGAAATACTAATCTTGTAAAGCAAAGTGTTGTTATGGTTAATAATGATAATATAAAATCTGAGCTTCAAAAGAAGTTTACAGCTATAAATAAAATTGAATCTATAGATTCAAGATATGAAGAACCAGGATATGATGTAATAATTGTACTTGGAGACGATGCTAAAAATTATTAAAGGTTAAGCCTAGGAGGATTTTAGGGATAGATGAATACCTTAGAGAAATGTGTAACATCAAAAGATAATGGTGTGAATATAAGAGAGTTTTTAAAAGATGAACTTGGATTATCTTCAAGACTTATAAGAAGATCAGCAAGAGAAAAAAGAATTTTTGTAAATGATGAAGCTGTAAAGATGAGTTTTAATCTTTCTGAAGGTGATAAAGTTAAAATAAATTTGGATAGAGAAGAAAGTCAAGATATAATACCAGAAAAAATGGATTTAGATATTGTTTATGAAGATCAAGATATCTTAGTAATAAATAAAAGACCTTTTATGGTAGTTCATCCAACTAAGACATATCAATCTGGAACATTAGCAAATGGAGTAATTAATTACTTTAAAGAAACAGGTCAAGGATGTATTGTAAGACTTGTAAGCAGACTTGATATGAATACATCAGGGCTTATTGTAATAGGTAAAAATCAATATGCACATATGGCTTTATCAAAGGATATGAAAGAAAATAAAATGCAAAAGCGATATCTTGCTATAGTTCATGGAAATCTTAAAGAAAAGGAAGGTACTATAGACCTTCCTATATATAGACCAGAAAAAGAAGATGGCTTTAGCAGTATAAAGAGAGTTGTTGATGAAAGAGGTCAAAGAAGCATAACTCACTATAAAGTATTAGAAAGTTTTAATGGTGGAGATTTAGTTGAATGTCTTTTAGAAACAGGAAGAACTCATCAAATTAGAGTTCATTTATCAAGTTTAGGTCATCCTATATATGGAGATTTTCTTTATGGAGATGGAGATAATGAGTTAGATCTTATAAATAGGCAAGCACTTCATGCATATGGGTTAGACTTTGAATCTCCAAGAAATAAGAAACCTTTAAGTCTTAGAGCTGAAATGCCAGATGATTTTAAAGAACTTATAGAAAAGATAAAATAATATTATTTTAAGTTAATCTGTATTTAGTATAAATCTAAAAGGTTGCTTACTTAAAATAATTTCAATTAAAATTATTTTATCTTAATTTATAATAATAAAGATCTGAATTTTAAATATTTAATAATAGAAGAATATATGATTAAATAAAAATAACACCTAATAAGAGTAGTCAATCTTATTAGGTGTTATTTATCTATATAATTATTTATTATATAAAAATTAAGGTATTTAAATTTTTGTTTTATAAAGTTATCTTTTTCTATTTCTTATATGTTTCCACTTTTTTTCAAAAGCTAATTTTTTTCTTTTCTTTTTAACATATATAATTCTTAAAATTAGTAAAACTAATATTGTTAAAGTAATAGATAAAGGAATTATTATAATTTTATTTCTATTAAAAAGCTCAGTAATTGCTATTTTAAAATTATATTCTCTATCTATTCCACTTAATAAATTAACTTTAGTTAATAAATGACCATCAACAAGTATATCAGCAGTTGTTATTGTTTCACCTAATTTTAATGGTTTTCTTTTTATATTTTTAGGTAATTCGTATTGTAAAGTAGTATTTACCTTATTAATTTCTGAATTTGGAGCAGAGATTAATATATCTCTATCTATGTATATAGGCAAATTCATATTATTATTTAGTTTTATATTTTCTATATTTTGATTTTTTTTGTATAAGCTAATTTCTGTAAAGTTATTAAAACCATAATTTAAAAGGCTTGCCATGTCTTCAAAGTTTTTATTTTTATCTTCAGCCTTTAAGAAAGTTGCGATTAAAGTTCTATTATCTTTTTGTGCTGATATTACAAATGTATGTCTTGCTACATCTGTATAACCACTTTTACCAGCAAGGGCATATTTATAATAATATTTTGAGTTTTTATTTATTAAGTGATTATGATTATTTGCCCATCTCTTTTCTTTATCTAAGTTACTTGGTGGAAGTTCTACTGATATTTTTCTAGATATATTAATGTAATCAGGATTTTTAATTGCTTCTTTTAATATTAGAGCTAAATCATAAGCTGTTGATACATGTTTATCATTTGGTAGACCACTTGGATTCTCAAAATTTGAATCATTACAACCAAGAGCTTTTGCTTTTTCATTCATCATTTTTACAAAATTACTAGTTGTTCCTCCAACATATTCAGCTAAAGCTTCTGCGCAATCATTTCCTGATTCTAATAGAAGTCCTGTTAAAAGAGTTTCTACAGTAAATTTTTCACCTTCTTTTAATCCAATTGAGCTTCCATCAGCAAATGGTGGGTTTTTACCAACTGTAACTACATCCGTTAACTTAGCATTATCCAAAACAACCAAAGCTGTTAAAACCTTTGTTGTTGATGCAGGAAATTGCTTTTTATTAGCTTCTTTTGAATATAATACTTGCCCTGTCTTAGCATCCATAAGAAGTGCTGATTCTGCATTTAAATTTGGAGGTTTTTCTTCAGCAAATGCATTAATAGTAAAAACATTAAGTGAAATCAATGCTAAAAATAAAAATCTACATATAATTTTAAATGTGTTTTTCATAATTTCTCCTTGTCTTTAAATTTATGAGAATATTGTAACAAAAAAAATATTCTTAATCCACAATTTTGGAATAATTTGTTTCTAGAATGTGAATAATTAGAAAAAAATGTTATTAAGGTGATTATATGAAATTAGATAAGAGAACTTTAGGTTTAATAAGTTTAGCAATTATAATAGGTGGATTTTCTTTGTTTTCATATATAAATGGAGGTAGAGAAGATTTAAATGGTAACAAAGGTCATGAAGAAATGTTTGTAGATGAAGAAGCAAAGGATGTAAGTAAAAGTGATAATAAAAGTGAAACTTCTGAAGTTTTTAAAGATAATGAGAAAGCAAAAGATAATAATGTAGATAATGAGGAAATTTCATTAAAAGATAGAAGCATTGCTGTAGATATAAAAGGAGAAGTTATAAACCAAGGAGTTTATTATCTAGATGAAGGAAGTATTGTTGAGGATTTAATAAAAAAGGCAGGTGGAGTAACAAAAAATGCTTCATTAGAATTTGTAAATAGAGCAGAAAAGCTTGAAAATAATAAGTGTGTAGTAATTCCAAGTAAAGAGGAAGTAAAGAAAATGAAAGAAGGTAATAATGATAATAGTGAGTCAGGGAAAGCTACTTTAGATAATAATATAATAAGTGGAAATAACAGTTCTACGGTTAATTCAGGTAAGGAAAGTAATTCAAAGGAAAATAGTAAGATAAATATAAATACTGCAAGTTTAGATGAACTTGATAATATAAATGGAATTGGACCTTCAAAGGCAAAAGCTATAATTGAATATAGGGAAGAAAATGGTGGATTTAAGTCTATAGAAGATATAAAAAATGTAAGTGGAATTGGTGAAGGAACATTTTTAAAAATAAAAGAATCTATAACGGTTTAGTATAAATATAGCTTTAAATTTTGAAATTCTTAAAGGATGATGTAAAATAGTTATATATAACCTTTAAGAAAGGGTGGTAAAGTTATGATTAAATTAACAAATTATGCAAAGACTGCAGGCTGAGCAGCTAAAATAGAGCCGGGTGCTCTTTCAAATATTTTAAAAAGTATACCAAAAATGGTAGACGAAAACTTACTAGTAGGAATTGATACATCAGATGATGGAGCTGTATATAAGTTAAGTGATGATATAGCACTTATTCAAACATTAGATTTCTTTACTCCAGTTGTTGATGATCCTTATACATTTGGACAAATTGCAGCGGCAAATTCTTTAAGTGATGTTTATGCAATGGGGGGCGAACCTAAAGTTGCATTAAATATAGTATGTTTCCCAAATTGTTTAGATAGAGAAATAATTGGTGAAATACTTAAAGGGGGAGCTGATAAAGTATTAGAGGCAGGAGCTGTTGTAATTGGTGGGCATTCTGTTCAGGATGATGAACCAAAATATGGGCTTTCTGTTTCAGGAGTTGTACATCCAGATAAAATACTTAAGAACTGTGGCTCAAAAGAGGGAGATATATTAATACTTACAAAACCATTAGGAATAGGTCTTATAAACACAGCTGCTAAGGGAGAAATGGCATCAAAAGAAAGCTTAGATGAAGCTATAAAGTGGATGTCACTTTTAAACAAATATGCAGGGGAAGTTATAAGAAAATATGATATATCAGCTTGCACTGATATAACAGGTTTTGGTCTTATAGGTCATGCTTATGAAATGGCTGAAGGTTCTGATATGACATTTTGTATTAATAAAGATAATATACCTTACATAAAAGAAGCTAAAGAATATGCAGATTTTGGACTTGTACCACAAGGGACATATCAAAATAAGTATTATATACAAGATAAGTATAAGCTAGAAAATGTGGAAAGATGGCTTGAAGATATTTTATTTGATCCACAAACATCAGGTGGACTTCTTATATCATGTAGTATAGAAGAAGGTAATAAAATATTAAAAGAATTTAGAGAAAAAAATATAAAGTCTTGGATTATTGGAGAAGTAAAAGAAAAAGAAGAATACAGCATAATAGTAAGATAAAAGTTTATAAATAAAATGGAGGGCTTTTATGAATCTATTAAGAAATTTACCAAAGGTAGATGTACTTTTAAAGGAAGATGAAGTTAAAAAATATATAGAAAAACTACCTAGGAAATTAGTAGTAGAAAATCTTAGAAACTCCATAAATATTGTAAGAGAAAATATTTTAAAAATGGGGGATTATTCCCCCGTTTTTTCTTTGAAAGAACAATGTTTAATGGAGTTTAGAAAAAGCATAAAACAAATAGAAGATTTTAAATTAAAAAGAGTTATAAATTGTACAGGAACTGTAATACATACAAACCTTGGTAGATCGATTTTATCAAAACGAAGTATTGAAGCTTTAAATGAAGTTGCAAATAATTATTCAAATTTAGAATATAATCTTTCAGAGGGAAAACGTGGAAGTAGATATGATAATGTTTTAGATTATATAAAGTATTTAACTGGAGCTGAAGATGCTTTAATTGTAAATAATAATGCTGCTGCAGTTCTTATAACTTTAAATACTGTATGTAATGGAAAAGAAGGAATTATTTCAAGAGGGGAATTAGTTGAAATAGGTGGTTCTTTTAGAATTCCTGAAATAATGAAATTAAGTGGTGGAATACTTAAAGAAGTTGGAACAACAAATAGAACACACATAAATGATTATCAAGAGGCAATAAGTGAAGAAACTGGTGCAATAATAAAAGTACATACATCAAATTATAAAATATTAGGTTTTACAAAAGAAGTAGAGGTAAAAGAGCTTATTAGTATTAAAGAAAAAAATAAAATACCAGTTATTTTGGATTTAGGTAGCGGATTAATTAAAAGAATAAATTTAAATGGAATAGAAGATGAAAAAACAGTTAAAGAATATGTTAATGAAGGTGTTGATATCATTACTTTTAGTGGGGATAAATTACTTGGTGGACCCCAGTGTGGAATAATTGTTGGTAAGTCTTTTTGGATAGAAAAGATAAAGAAAAATCAACTAAATAGGGCATTGAGAGTAGATAAGTTTACATTAGCAGCTTTAGAAGGAACTTTAAAAGATTATATTTTAGAAGATTATTTAAGCATTCCAACACTTAAACTTTTAACATTAAATTTAGATGCTATTGAAGATAATATAGATAAATTAAAAGACAAACTTAAATTTTTACAGAATAAATTTAATATAACAAAGGCAAAAGAAAAATCATTAGTAGGTGGAGGAGCTTTACCTACCTCAGAATTTGACACTTTTGTACTTAAGATAGATAGTAATTTAATAAAAGAAAATAAAATTGAAGAAAAACTTAGAAATAATAGTATACCTATAATTACTAGAATAAATGGGGGGAAGGTAATTATTGATGGAAGGTGCTTAATTAATGATGATATAGAAGTTATAACAGAAGCTTTTAAAGGAATTGGTGAAAGTATATGAAGACGATAATAGTTGGAACTTGTGGACATATAGATCATGGAAAAACATCACTTATAAAAGCGTTAACTGGAATTAATACAGATAGACTTAAAGAAGAAAAGATAAGAGGAATTACAATTGATTTAGGCTTTACTAATTATAAATTACCATCAGGAAATAAAATCGATTTTGTTGATGTTCCAGGTCACGAAAAATTTATAAGAAATATGATTGCTGGTATTACTGGTGTATCAGCAGTTTTATTTGTAATTGCAGCTGATGAAGGTGTTAGAGAGCAAACAATAGAACATCTTCAAATAATAGAAGGACTTGGAATAAAAAAAGGAATAATAGCACTAACTAAATGTGACAATTGTGATGAAGAAATACAAGAATTATCAATTGAGTATATAAGAGAAGCTTTTAAAAATACAAATCTTTGTAATGTACCTATAGTTAAAGTATCAAGTAAAACAAAGTTTGGAATTGAGAATCTTATAAGAGAGCTTGAAAATCTTTTTTTAAATATTGATGATGAAGAATATGAAGAAGAATTTAGAATGGCTGTGGATAGGGTATTTACAGTTAAAGGTTCAGGGACAGTTGTTACAGGAACAATAATAGAAGGAAAGGTTAAAGAAGGAGATATACTTAAACTTTATCCATCATTAAAGGAAATTAGAGTTCGTGAAGTTCAAAGTCATGGAAAAAGAATATTTGAATGTATTAAATGTAATAGATGTGCTTTAAATATTACTAATGTTTCAAAGGATAATATAAAAAGAGGTGAGGTTTTAAGTAGTAATTTAAATTTAGAAACATCTTCTATAATAGATTGTTCTTTTTATAAGATAAAAGAGAAGCAAATTAAAAAAGGCCAGAGAGTTAGAGTATATAGTGGAACAAAAGAAGTTATAGGAAGATTATATCCTTTAGATTTAGAAAATAAATATATACAATTAAGATTAGAAAATGAAATATTAGTTAAAAAAAATGATAGCTATTATATAAGAAATTATTCACCTGTTTATAATTTAGGTGGAGGGAAAATAATAGAGGCAAAAGGTAAAAAGTTTAGAAAAGATATAGAAAAGTATAAAGATAATGTTATATTAAAGGAAAAAGGAACATTAGAAGAGAGAATATTAGATTTATTAAAGAAAGAAAAATTAATGTATTTAAAAGATTTACTTAATAATATAAATTGTAATTTAGATGAAATAGATAATGAAATAAATAAATTAACAGAAAAAAAATATGTTAAAGTATTAAATTGTAATGAAAAAATTATAATCTATGGTAAACAATTAGATATAATATTAAAAGACCTTAAAATTATTCTTTCAAATTATCATAAGAAAAATCCATTAGAAAATGGAATGTCTAAAGAAGAATTAAGAAAAAAATTATTAGTAAAAGAACTTAAGATAAATGAATTTAATGAGCTTTTAAATGCTATAAAATCTGAAGATATAATAAATATTCAAAAAGGTATAGTTTCTCTAAAAGGTTTTAATAAAAGATTAGGATTAAATGAAAAAAAGTTTAAAGATGCTTTGATTACTGAATTAAATCAAGGTTTTGTTTCTGTGGATATAAAATTACTTAAAGAGAAGTATAAAATAAACGATTCATTATATTTTAAGATATTAAAGTTTTTAGAAGAAGAAAAAGACATAGTTATTTTAAATGATGGAGTTATATTAAGTTATAAATCATTTAATATTGGGAAAATAAAAATAAAAGAACACTTAAAAGAAAAAGGTGAAATAACCCTTGCTACGTGCAGAGATATTTTAAATACTAATAGAAAAATTGCACTAGCTTTCCTAGAAGAATTAGATAAGCTTCAAATCACTAAACGACTAGAAAATAAGCGTGTAATGCTTTAAGTATTAGAGTTAGAGTGATATAATTAAGAAAATTGAAGATTTTAGGGGAATTTAGGGTTAAAAGAGGAGGTAGTAATAATGTCAAAAAAAATTATAGGATTAATAATATCATCTACTTTATTATTTTCATTAGCTGGTTGTGGAAATAAAACAAATGAAATAAATGAATCAACTAATAATGCTACAAAACAAGCACAAGTTACAGAACAGCAACAAAAGAAGTTTGATGGTTTAAAAGGTTCTTGGATAATGGATTTTACTCATGATGAGTTTGTAAAAGAAGGGGACACTTTAATGACTAAAGTTGAAGACTTAACTAAGGAGCTTGAACTTGAGTATAAAAAAGAAGATGAAGTAGATAAAGTAAATGGAGTAACTGCTAATATAAAATCAATATATTTAGATAATAAAAATCCAGAAGCAAATAAATTAGAGAGTATGCAATTTGAAGAGCAACTTATTGGAGATGCTCAAGATTCAGGAAGATTTCAAATGAAGCTTTCACTTAAGTTTGATGGAGAAGGGGCTATTAAAGATGGTAAATTTAATATAGGCGATACTTCTTTAGCAAAATATTCAGCTATAATGACTGGTGAAGCTAATAGAAATTATGATGAAATAAATAAGAAAATAATGGATATAATTAAAAGTGATAAGACAGAAGGAATAATAGATAACACAATAAATGGATTAGTTGAAGAGTATGCAGTTAGTAAAGATTACATAGTTTATACAATATCAACTAAAATATATAAGTTTACTAATAAGTCAGAGGGACTTAAATAATTAACTTTGGGAGGCTTTTTAATTGAGTAATAATAAAGATAATAATTTAGAAGTTAATGAAAAGGTTGAAGTTATAAAAGAAGATAACATTAAAGAAAAAAATGAAATTAAAGAAAATAAGTCTAAAATAATTGATAATGAAATTGATGAAAATCCATCATTTATAAAAACTTTATTTGCAACTATATTAGACGAGGCTATAATATTAGGTGTATCAGCTATAGGTTTAGTAATATTTGATATTTTAATAGGATTTATGGGATATATGGTTAGTGATATATCAGGAGTTCTATTGATTATATTTATAATATTTAATATACTATATAAATCTATATTTGAAATAAAGAAAAAGAGAACTATAGGAAAAAGAATATTAGCTATAGGATAAAATAAAAATTAAATGATAGGAGAGATATAAGTTAGTGAGCAGAAGAGGAAGAGGTAGAGGAAGAGAAATTACAGTTAAAATAGATAAAACTGAGTTTCCATCAGTTGGTGTTGGAATTTTAGATGACACTAAAGTATTAGTAAAAGGAGCTTTCCCTGGAGAAACAGTAAAGGCAAGAGTTAAGAAAAATAGAGAAGCTTATACTGAAGCTAAGCTTTTAGAAGTTATAGAAAAAGCACCTTATGAAATAGAACCAAAGTGTCCTTATTTTGGAATATGTGGTGGATGTTCATCACAAAATCTTTCTTATGAAAAGCAATTAGAGCTTTTAGGAGAAGAAGTTAAAGATTTATTTGTAAAAGCTAATGTTACTACTGGAGAATACGAGGGAGTAACAGGAAGCGAAGATCAATTTGAATATAGAAATAAAATGGAATTTACTTTTGGTGATGAATTTAAAGGTGGAGAACTTTGCCTTGGAATGCATATGAAAAATGCAAGTTTTGGAATAATAACTGTTGATGAGTGTAAACTTGTTGACGAAGATTTTAGAAAAGTTATAAAGGCAACAGTTGAATATTTTAGAGAAACTAATCTTCCATATTATAGAGTTATGAAGAGAGAAGGCTACTTAAGACATTTAGTTATAAGAAAAGCTAAAAATACAGGAGAGCTTTTAGTTAACTTAGTTACAACAACTCAAGTTGATTTTGATTTAACAAATTGGGCTGAGATTATTAAAGGATTAGACTTTGACGGAGAGCTTGTATCACTTCTTCATACAGAAAATAATTCATTCTCAGATGCTGTTATACCAGAAAAGGTTAATCTTCTTTATGGAAAAGATTATATAATGGAAGAACTTTTAGGATTAAAGTTTAAAATATCACCATTTTCATTTTTTCAAACTAATACTAAAGGGGCAGCAAGCCTTTATAGTATAGTTAGAGAATTTATGGGTGATTCAGATAACAAAGTTGTCTTTGACCTATATTGTGGAACAGGAACAATAGGTCAAATTGTAGCACCAAAGGCTAAGAAAGTTGTTGGACTTGAGCTTATTGAGGAAGCAGTTGAAGCTGCTAAGGAAAATGCTAAGCTTAATGGTCTTGATAATTGTACATTTATAGCTGGTGATGTTGCAGAAACTATTAAACAAGTTACTGATAAACCAGATATTATAATTTTAGATCCACCAAGAAGTGGAGTTAGTCCTAAGGCACTTGATTATGTTATAAGATTTGATGCTAAGGAAATAGTTTATGTTTCATGTAATCCTAAGACTTTAGTTAATGATCTTCAAGGTCTTGTTAATGCAGGATATGTAATTGAGAGAACAAGAGTCAAGGATATGTTCCCAAACACTCCTCATGTGGAGACTATAGTGTCACTACGTCGAAAGTAAGAATTGAAATACTGTATTTTAAACACTTTAATAGACATATGGTGTTTGAAAATAATATAGAAAACTTTAAGAATAAAAAGGTAAAACAGTATTTTAATATATCTGTAGTTATAGATATAGAGTACGGAGATACAAAGTAATAAA
Source organism: Clostridium sp. TJA020 (assembly GCF_058310295.1). NCBI lineage: Bacteria > Bacillati > Bacillota > Clostridia > Eubacteriales > Clostridiaceae > Clostridium > Clostridium sp. TJA020. The sequence continues at coordinate 239,457 of NZ_JBZEFC010000003.1, read as the reverse complement.
TTTTTTAATCATAGAAATAGACATTAAATTTATATATTTGATGTCTATTTTTTATATAAAAATATATTAAAAGGAGGCGAGTTAGTGAAGAAAAAAGTAAATTATATAGAAAAAAATTAAGTTTTAATATACTTTTATAACGATAATAACTACTTTATTTATGTTAGGAATAGGGATAACTGAAAATACAGGATATTATCATAAAGGTAGTAGTTCAATTGCAGGAATAGAAATTAATCATAATATTAAAATAATTTAAAAAAATTTCTTCTTTACAAAAATAGTTGACAAAAAAATATACTTTATTCAGGTATAATATAAATATAGATAAAATTTTTGCATTAACAAATTTGTTAGGATAATTATTTGGAGATAAGATGATGAATAATTTATTAGTGAGTTAGAAGAATTAAAAAATTATTGGAATTATCATAACATAGATTAGGGAAAAAGTTTGGGAATAAAGAATAACAATAAATCAAATAGAAAACTATTTAAATTTTAAAATTAACAAATTATATATATGAAGTGTTTTATTTAAAAGATTATAAGGACTAGTTATAGTTCTTTAAATATAGATGGTAAGGAGGGAGAGTATAATTATTTTAGACAGAAAGAGTATTGCTTAAAGTATGTAATAAAAATAGTGACTAAATATTTTAAAAGCAAAATAAGATTAATATTTTTCTATTTAGAAAGGAGAAATACTTATGAAAAAAAAGACTTTTACAGGATTATTAGTATTGGCACTATGTTCTATGACTGCTATTCCAGCAATGGCTGAAACTGTTTACTATAATGGGAATGCTGTAAATTGGGAGCATGGAAGAAAGTGGGGTGTTTACAGTTTTTCAAAGGTTCAAACTAGCTTATATGAACACTCAGCTACAGCTAACTCAACATTTTCAGGTTGGAAAGATCCGGGAGATGTTGCATATGCACAGGAATTTGTTGGAGCAGATACAGCTGTGGCTTATTGGAACTGCAGATAATGAGAAAAGTTTATATTATTGGGAAGATTAGGTATATTGGGGTTATATTAATAGTAATGCAGGGCATTTTACTTGCTCTGCTTACTACTTTTATGATGAATAGCAGTTATCATAAACAATGGAATAATTACTTGGAAAAAGAAAATGCACTTAATGTATATATTAAAAACATACCTGAAAAATATAAAAATAATATTGTAAGGTTTTTATGTGATGAGGCAGAACAAAAAAATCTTTTTATAGTTAGAAAAGATGAATCATCAAATAGTAAAGGTATATTTTCTGGTTATGCTTTTGGTGTGTATGGTAATGTAAAAGATAAAAATGTTTTATTTGAATTCTTAAATGAAAAAATTATTGATAAAGATAATATTAACAAACTTATTTCATCAAAAACAAATGAAAGTACTCTTGGTATAGATAAGGGAAGTATTTATAGTATAGGTGAAATTCCTTCATTTAGATTTGGTGAAAGAACAATATTTAAAAAACTAAATCAGTTAATAGAAGATAGCGGCACTATAAATGGAGACTATATTGTACTTGGGTTAAATAATAGAGATAAAGAATCTTTTTTAGAAGGATTATCTTTAAAATGTAATGTATCTACTTATGATTTGACCAAAAAAATGCAAGGTTCTCATATTGATGATAGTTTCCCAAAATTAATATTATGTGTATTTATTGTTTTTCAAATGATTTTAAATATAGTGTATTTTTTAATTATAACCATAAAAAATATAAATAAAGGTGGCAAGCTTTCGCTTCTAGGTTGGTCAAGAGAAGCATACTGTAGAGGAACTTTAGGTATATTTATTTGGTATTCAATTATAAATATTCCAATTCAAATTTTCATAGGAATTTTAATTTCTGGTTGGAGTAAAATAAGTGGGTTATTTATTAGTTATTTCGCATTAGTTGCGGTTATAAATGTTATATTGGTGTTAATAGAACTTTTAATTCCTACTATAATTCAAATGTCAATTTCTCCAATCAATGCAATTAGAGGAAGAATACCTAAAAATATGTTATATATGTTTGGGATATTAGCTTATATAGGCATAAGTATTGGAATTATGTTTTGTGGAACATATGTAGATGCTCCTCTAAAACATGTATCTGAGAATATAAGGCTTTCGAAAATATGGAATAATGTATCAGATTTTCAAGTTTTAAAAAGTGTTTCAGTTGGAAATGATAATAGTTCATTTACAGGAAACTCAAAAGAACTTGATAATAGTTTTTATAATTGGTACAAGGATATATATGAGGATGAGGGAGTTTTTTTAATAAATACTAAGCATTATAATACTAAGCAATTTCATTTGTGGAAAGAAAATAAAATATATAAAGATGTTCCTAAAAAGCCATTTTGGTATTTTGCATGTTCTGAAATTTATATAAAACATATGAATTTAAATATTGATAAGGATGTTTTAAATGAAGCTAAATCTGGAACTAGAGTTTATTTGATACCAAAATCATATACACAAAATGAAAAAGTTAGTTTAGAAAATTGGCTTAAAGAAGCATCAATTAGGAGATCAAGTGAAGGAGATATAAATACGGCATTTAATAAAGAAAAAAAAGTAAAGTTTATAGAATATAGTACCAAAGATAAATTATTTACATGGAATATAGACCCATCATGTGAAAATATAATAAATGATCCAGTTATTTATATATGCACACCTGAAAATATGACTTATTTTGAATCAGAAAGTCTTAGAGCATCTGGATTTGATGGATATATAAAATTTAAAAATAAAAGTATAGCTGAAAAATATTTAAATAAGAATATACTTGAAAAATATAAATTGAACGATAATAATATTGAATTTGTAAGTGTGCAAAAATATATTGATGGATTGCAAAAAGAATTAATGACTACAATTGCATGGTTTGGAACTGTATTTTTAATATTAAATTTTATTCTTATAGGTATATTAATTTCTCTTGCAACAGTTTTTAGAATTGCAAATCAAGAAAAAATTAATGTTAAGAAATTTTTAGGATATGGATTTATTGATTTATATAGAATACCAATTATTATGCTTGTTTCTGTTATATGTATAGAATTAATTATTATGCTTATTATAGGTTCTAAATTTGGATTTATGGTAATGCTTGTATTGGCAGTTATTCAGATAATTATTTTTTCAAAATATATGACTAACTGTGAAATTAAAAATATACGTATGGCGTTTAAAGGAGAGTAAGATTATGTCAAAAGCAATAGAAGTATTAAATATTACAAAAAGGTTTGGAAAAAGGTATATATTTAAGAATCTAAATTTATCCGTTGAAGATGGAGAGTTTATTGCAATTGTTGGACAAAGTGGTTGTGGTAAATCTACTCTCCTAAATATGATAGGCCTTTTAGAAGAAAGCGATGCAGGTAAGATTAAGATAAAAGGAAAAGATATTCCGAAAATAGAAAGTAGAGCAGCCACAATTTTAAGACGAAATACAATTAATTATTTATTTCAATCATTTGCTTTAATTAATGATATGACAATATATCAGAATCTTTTTTTAGCAATGAAATTTTTAAATATTACTGATAATGAAAAGGATAAAAAAATAAAGGAAATATTAAAAACGGTGAAGTTAGAAGAATTAATAAATGAAAAGGTTAATACATTATCTGGCGGAGAGCAACAGAGAGTAGCATTAGCAAGAACAATACTTAAGCCAGGAGATATTATTCTTGCAGATGAGCCAACTGGATCTTTAGATTATATATCTTCTGAAATAGTATTTAATTTAATTAAGGATTTAAGTAAAGAGTATAAGAAGACAGTAATAATGGTTACTCATAGTAGAGATTTAGCAAATCGAGCTGATAGAATAGTTAATATTTTTGAGTGTTAGTATGATAAGAGTATTTTTTTAGATGATACAAATTGTTTAAAGTATATATAACAGTATTTATAGTTATAAGTTCAATTGAATTAATATTAATTATTTTTCTATGGATATATTTAAATAAAGATAAATTATTGTTATTTATGAAAATATGTTGAAGTTAGGACTAAATAGTAGTAAATTATTGATAATAAAAATGAATGGAATTAAGCGATTACGGAGATTGAGTAGTTGCTGGCGTGCGGAGCGTAAGCCAGCAAATTAACGAAATATCCGTAAAGAGCCCCCCCTATCTAACAGGGGGGCACAAATCGACTAAAACCATCTAAGTAAAATTTATAAAAGTAAAGTAAAAACAAGGTTATACGAAATTAAAGGTATGTGAAAAAATTTGATGTTATTTCACATACCTTTTTTAATAGTATGATGGACTTAAGTAATGAGATTACAAAGCTAAATTCAACCGACTTTGAAAAAGGAATCAATGGTAAAGGAAATCTCAATAAGATATATGAAGAGTATATTGATAATGATAGGATGAGCTTACTCAACAATGAATTTGAATATATGATTGATGAAATTCGAGTAAGTGAGAGATTAAGTAAATATATAATATTCAAAAAGAAAATGATGGCTTGGTCAACATTGTTGGTAATATAGTAGGAGAATTTAAAATCATAGAGCTAGAAACCAAGAATGGAGAAACCTTTAAGGTGGTTAATTTCTTTGTTATAGCAAAAGATGATGAGGAAAATAAAATCTATATAAATTGTTCTGCCTATGGAGAAAAAGGATATATCAAAAGATTTTAAGTAAGATGATTTTGTAAATTTATTTGGAGAGGTAATAATATCTGTTGATGATAATAGCAAGAAGAGAATAGCAACGTAAGAATTTTATCTTCTAAGCTACTTAAAGCAAAGGAACAGATGAAAGGACTAGAAGAAAATAAAAAATCGGTTTTGGGAGCAATTAAGAAACATCAAGCTGAAGATAAAGAAAAGCCAAAGGATAAAAAGAAACTATGAAAGAAATAGAGAGAGAAATGTATGGTCGGTGTAGTCTTAGTGATGCACTGATTTTTTACTGTGTAGAAAAGAATCAGAAATTATGGTACTATATTTATAAATAAACTTCATAAACTTATAAGTAAGAGGTGAGATGATGAAAGTTAGTTATAATGGATTATGGAAACTGTTAATAGATAAAAATATGAATAAAAAGGAGCTTTCTGAAATGGTTTCTCTTTCTCCTGCAACAATTTCAAAAATGGGACGAGGAGAATTTGTGAGCATGGAAGTTATGTATCGCATTGGGATAAAACTTGGTGCAAATTTTGGAGATATGATTTCTATCGTTGATCCAAGAAGCGAGGGTGAATAAATGGCTTTTACGATTGATGTAGACGAAGGAAAATGGAGCGAAAAAGTATTAAAAACATTACTCTTAGACATGACGACAAAAAGAAATATTATTTGGGGAACTGATGATTATGAACATCTTGGCTCAGAATATAATTCTCATTCGACTATAGAAATTCATTTAATAACACAATCAAACTCAAAAGTCATTCAGCCTAGAATATTGAAAACTAAAGAAAATCAGGGGAATAGAACAAAAGAAAAGGCAGAAGTATTTACGCCTAGTTGGTTGTGTAATGAACAAAATAATCTAATTGATAATGCTTGGTTTGATAGAGAATCTGTTTTTAATGTATGCAAAAATAAAAGTTGGGTGGCTATAGAAGAAAAAATCGAGTTTTCAGATACTCCTGAAAAAACATGGAAAAATTATGTTGACGATAGACGACTAGAAATAACTTGTGGAGAAGCACCTTATCTAGTAAGTAGGTATGATGCTGTTTCAGGGGAACCGATTGAATTAAAGCAAAGAATAGGGTTACTAGATAGAAAGATGAGAATAGTATCGGAAAACACAGAGAATGAAGCTGAATGGATTAAATGGGCAGAAAGAGCTTTTCAGAGTATATATGGATTTGAATTTCAAGGGGATAGTCTTTTGATTGCTAGAGAAAATTTATTGGTATCTTATTGCGATTACATGGAAGATAAATTAAAAAGGCAACCAACCGAAAAAGAGCTTTTAAAAATTGCAAAAATTATTTCTTGGAATTTATGGCAGATGGATGGATTGACATATACGATTCCTTATCAAAAAGTAAAAGAACCAAATCTTCAATTGACTCTTTTTGATAATAAAAAAGAAAAAGAAAATGAAGATGTTATGTGTTTAATTAAGAACTGGAGAGCAAATAAAATTATTACTTTTAATAGTATGTTGGATAGAGGTGAAAAAACAAATGGATAGTTCTAAAATTGAAGCTATTGATATATTAGATAGAATTATTATAGGTAGAGTTGAACCACATATTTATGCTTTTACAACGAATACTGTACCTAATTATTTAAAAATTGGTGATACTTATAGACCTGTGTCAGTACGTCTTAATGAATGGAGAGAGAGTTTTCCCGAACTTAAAAAACAGTATGAACAGAAAGCGACTATAAATGATGAAGTATATTTTAGGGATTATTCTGTACATAAATTTTTAGAGAATGATTTAGAAAAACATAGATTAACACCTGAGGATATTGAGAAAGGAGCATGTTATAGCAAAGAATTTTTCAAAGATACCTTGATTGAGGATATTGATAAAGCAATAGAAGATATACGAAGTAATCACAATTTAAATACTGGGAAATACGAATATTATAGTGCTAACAATAGATTGCCTCAGACCTATCATTATGAAAGAGGAAGAAAATGGGAACTTAGACCAAACCAAAAAGAAGCAGTAAAAAACTTTCTAAATGCTATAAAGAATGGAAGAAATAACCTTTTGATGTATGCTGTTATGCGTTTTGGAAAGTCGTTTACTTCTTTATGCTGTGCATTAGAAATGGGAGCGAAGTTAGTTCTTGTTGTGTCAGCAAAAGCTGATGTGAAAGAGGAATGGAAAAAAACAGTAGAGAGTGCTGGAAACTTTGACGGCTTTGTATTTCTTGAAGCAAATGATTTAGCTTCTAATGAAAGAGTAATCCATGAACAACAAAGTGAAAATAAAAAGGTAGTAGTATTTTTAACATTGCAGGATTTACAAGGAGAAGCTATTAAAGATAAACATAAAGAAATTTTTGGAGAAGAAATAGATTTATTGATTGTAGATGAAACACATTTTGGAGCGAGGGCTGCTTCTTTTGGAGCAATTTTAAAAGATGCTGGCTATGATAAAAGTGATGAGAAAAATATAAATAAACTAAATGATGAAAATATTGATTTAGCGGATGCTGGTAAACAGATTAAAAAGATAAATGCAAAGATAAGATTGCATTTATCTGGAACACCTTATCGTATTTTAATGGGTAGTGAATTTGAAAAAGAAGATATTATTTCATTCGTGCAATTTTCCGATATTGTAAAAGAACAGGAAGAATGGGATAAAGAAAATTTAAATAATGATGATATAAACGAGTGGGATAATCCCTATTATGGATTTCCACAAATGATAAGATTTGCTTTTAATCCAAGTAAATCAGCAAGAGAGAAAATGGAATCTATGAAAAAGAATGGTGTTAGTTTCGCGTTTTCTAAGCTTTTTGAACCTTGTTCTATAAAAAAAGATACAGTATATCAGAAACATAAACAGTTTCAAAATGAAAAAGAAATTCTTGAATTAATTCAAGTTATAGATGGTAGTAAGGAAGATGATAATCTACTTGGTTTTTTAGATTATGACAAGATAAAAGAAGGAAAGATGTGTAGACATATGGTAATGGTATTGCCATACTGTGCTTCTTGCGATGCGATGCAAGAACTTTTGAAAAATAGAAAAGATACATTTAAGAATTTAAGTGAATACGAAATTATCAATATATCAGGAGTAGAAGGTGCAAATAATTTCAAAGCGACAAACGATGTAAAAAATAAAATTAGAGAATGTGAAAACAACGGACAAAAGACTTTGACATTAACAGTAAATCGTATGTTGACAGGAAGCACTGTTGAACAGTGGGATACAATGCTTTATTTCAAAGATACAGCTTCACCACAAGAGTATGACCAGTCTGTGTTTAGATTACAAAATCAGTATGTTCGTACATTATCTAGTGATAAAGGTATTATAAAGGAAAATTTAAAACCTCAGACACTATTAGTTGATTTTGATCCAGATCGATTGTTTAGAATGCAGGAGCAAAAATCTTTAATTTATAATGTGAATACTGATGAAAATGGAAATAGTAAATTAAAGGAAAGAATAACAGAAGAACTCAGAATTTCTCCTGTTATTATGATCGATCATAATAAAATTAAGCAGGTAGAAGCAACAAATATTCTGGAAGCTATTAGTAAGTATAATAATCAGAGAAGTGTATCTGATGAAGTTGCTGATTTACCAATTGATTTTTCTATTCTAGAAGATGCAGATATTAGAAAGGCAATTGAAGAGCAAGCTGAATTTAATTCTAAACAAGGTATGACCATTATTCCTAATGATGGAGAAGAAGATGATTTCGATATAGAATATACTGATGATAATACAGAAAGTAAGGACTCTATAAAAAGCAACTCAGAAGAAATAAAAGATAAAGATATAAATAAAGATATAGATGAAGATGAGTTTAAGAAACTAGAAAAGAAAATAAAAACATATTATCAGAGAATTTTATTCTTTTCATTTTTAACGAAAGATAGAGTGGATTCTATTGATGATATTCTAAAAGTAATATCGGATGAAGAAAATCAAAGACTTGCAAAAAATTTATATTTAGATGAGTACGTTATTAGTAAATTATCTGAATGTATGGATCCGTTTAAAAGAAGTAGTTTAGATTATAAAATTCAAAATATATCCAAACTTGCAAGCGATGAAACTGTTGAGCCACTGGAAAGGGCGATGAGATCTATCAAAAAGTTCAATAGAATGTCAGAATCAGAGGTTATCACACTTTCAAAAATTTGTGATGATATGGTTCACTTAATTCCTGAAAATGGGTTGAAAGAAATTATCTTAAAAAAAGATAGACTGCTTGATATTGCTAGTAAATCAGGAGAATATGCAGTTGCCCTATATAAGAGGTTGACAACAGAACTTGGGTTTATACATGATGAAGTAAAAGATTTAATCTATTCGATACCAACTTCTTCAATTGCTTATGAATTTACAAGAAGATTCTATGAAATCTTAGGTCTTAATGTGGATAATATAGCAACTAAGTTTAACGCATATGATTTGATAGAAGTGAAAGATGATAGAGATGAAGTTGATTATAGTAAGTTAAATAGATTGTTGAAACAAGACAAAGTATTTAGTGAAATCACATTACAAGAAGATATAAAGGATGGTGATTTAAAGGTGAAATTTGGAGCAATTATAGGCAATCCTCCATATCAAGTAAGTGATGGAGGCGCTCAGGCTAGTGCTAGACCGATATATCAGCATTTTGTGTTATTGGGCAAGAAAATGGAAAGTGACTATTCGTGTTATATTACACCTACTCGTTGGTTTGCTGGTGGAAAAGGATTAAACGAGTTTAGAGATATTATGCTAAATGATAAAACGATACGAGAAATCCATGATTTTCTAACACCTGAAGAAGTATTTCCTAATACAAATAATAGGGGTGGTGTTTGTTATTTCATAAATGAAACTGAAAAAACAAGTCAAGAAGTGAGAGTTATTACTCATCAAAATAATTTAGTAATATCAGACAAGTCAAGAAAATTACTGATGGATGGGGTGGACATTTTTATTAGAGATTCAATTGCTATCGAAATAATTGACAAAATATTTTCTTCTAAATTTGATGATAATATTTCTAATATTGTTTCGTCAAGAAAACCATTTGGAATTGAATCAAATATAATTAAAACGGATAAATTTCATAAGAGTAGTGATAATTTGGAGCATCCAGTGATTTGCATAGGGAAGAATAAAACTCATGGTTTTATTGAAAGAGAAGAAGTTAAAACGCATAAAGAATGGATTGGAAATTGGAAAGTGTATGTTCCTAGAGCAAACAATATTGGAACTGAATTGAATGATGACAATCTAAATTCATTTGTTGGTAAACCAAATACAATTTGTACAGAATCATATATTGCAATTGGAGCAGATAAAAACATAACTGAAATTGAGGCTGAGAATTTAGCTAAATATATGACTACAAGATTTGCTAGGTTTCTACATAGACAAGCAAAAGCAAGTCAAGATGCTTCAAGTAAAACATATAGATTTATACCAATGCAAAGTTTTACAGATAACTCAGATATAGACTGGAATAAATCCAGAGATGAAGTAGATGAACAGTTATTTAGTAAATATGGGTTAACAGAAGAAGAAAAAGAACATATAAAAAGTTCAATAAAGGCAATGTAGATACTTTAACTAGTGTATTGTTATATAGAAATATATGGGTAGTAAGTTGTTTAGATATTATAAAAGAACAGGTTTAATGTTTACAATGAAAGTTTGTTCTTTAATTTTTTAAAACTCTAAAAATAATTAAATATAATTTAGTTCTTTTTTAAGCATATAATTAGTTTAACTACTAATTATATGCTTTTTTATATATTTTACGGAATCATAAGCAGCAAATTCGTGGTAATAGTAGAAAGGGATTAGAAATAAAGAGAGAATAGGTTGTTAAACAAAACTAATGAATTATTAATTATAGAAGGTAATTTATGTAGTTGTAAAAGTAGATATATTTTCTATATGAATAATCTAAAAATCATGAATTCTATACTCTTTCTAGTTTATTAAATTTTAATAAAAATGATATTTAATAAATAGCTCTATATAGATCTTTGAAAATTGAATAAAACAATTATATACATTTAATATATAATGAGCCGACAGACTAATTCGCCAAGAACTTTTATCAAAGAAGTGAGCGATTAAAATTAGTGATCTGTAAGTCATTTTGGCAAAGTGACTGCCATGATTTATATATTAGTATAATGATACTCCCGTTTAAAACAGCGGTATACCCATAAGAATGGGATAAGGTGAAATTCCTGTGGAGCTTGCCAGGGCCATATAATTGTTTAAATAAATATAGAATATTTAATTAAGGGTGTGTAAAATGAAAAATAAATTAATTAGATATACTATGCAATTAGCTATGTTAAAACAACTTCTTGAAAAAGAACTTATTTCTATTGATGAGTACAATATAGTAAAAAATAAATTAATGAAAGATTATAATATTATTTCTGATATAACAACTTGAATTGTATATTACTTTGAAGTATCATATATACAACAAAGGGAATACAAAATGGGAGGTTATATAATGTATGAAAGAAGTAGAAATAATAAAGAAGAATGATCATTTAGAAAATAGAAGAAGAGGGAAGCATATTGATCGAAAAAGGGTAGCAGCATATTGCCGTGTTAGCACAGATAGTGAAGATCAACTCAATAGTTATAAATCTCAGGTATCGTATTATACAGATTTAATAAATAATAATATAGACTGGTATATGGTTGATATATATTCAGATGAAGCAATTACAGGAACACAGGTAAATAAAAGAGAAAATTTCCAACGTATGATAAATGATTGTATGAATAATGAAATCGATATGATAATTACTAAGTCAATTTCTCGTTTTGCTCGAAATACATTAGACACATTAAAATATGTTCGTATGTTAAAAGAAAAGAATATAGCTGTATATTTTGAAGATGAAAAAATAAATACCTTAACAATGGATGGAGAATTACTTTTAGTTGTTCTAAGTTCTGTTGCACAACAAGAAGTAGAAAATATATCAGCTAATGTAAAAAAAGGTTTAAAGATGAAAATGAGAAGGGGAGAATTAGTAGGATTTCAAGGGTGCTTGGGATATGATTACCATAAAGAAGATAAAACATTAACTATAAATGAAAAAGAAGCAGAGATTGTTAAATACATATTCAATAGATATATTGAAGGGGCAGGAGGATCAATTATTGGGCAAGAATTGGAGAACTTAGGTTATAAAACTAAGTATGGTAGTACAACTTGGAGTAATTCTGCAGTTTTAGGAATAATAAAAAATGAAAAGTATATTGGAGATGTATTATTGGGAAAAACGTTTACTGTGGATCCTATATCTAAAAGGCGATTAGATAATTTAGGTGAAGAAGAAAAGTATTATATAAAAAATAATCATGAGCCTATAATTAGTAGAGACATTTTTTATAAAGCACATGAGATATTAAATAGAAGAAGTAAAAACAGGGGAAAGTATGAGGAGGGGATTATAAAGAGAGAGAAATATAGTCGTAAATATGCATTTAGTTGTATGATGGAATGTGGATTTTGTGGAGGAACCTTAACAAGACGAAATTGGCATAGTGGTTCTGAATATTCTAAAGTAATTTGGCAATGTGGAGTTGCAACTAAAAAGGGGAAAAAATATTGTTCGGAAAGTAAGGGGATTCCAGAGATTGTAATAGAAAATGCTTTTGTTGAAAGCTATCGCTTATTATGCTATGAGAAGGAATCAGTATTAGATGAACTATTAAACAGAATTAATGATACTGTAGGAGTTAGTGAAGTTAATAATAAAATTAGAAAAATAGAAAAAGAATTGTCAGCAATAGAGAAAAAAGTAAATAAGTTAGTTGATATGAGATTAGATGATATTATAGAGAAAGAAACCTATGAGATAAAATACAAAGAACTAATGGATAATCAAGAAACACTTTTGAATGATAGAAATAAGTTAAATATAGTAGCTAAGAATGAAAAGAGCATGAAACAACGTCTTAAAGAGTTTAAAAAAAATTTAGAAGAAAATGAAGTTTTAGATAGATTTGATAGAACTGTATTTGAAAGTATTGTTGAAAAAGTAATTATAGGAGAAAAGAGTACAGATGAAGAGAATGATCCAACAAAAATTACCTTTATATATAAAACTGGATTTAAAAATACTTTAAGTAGTGATAAATTTAAAATACCAAGAAAAAATGCTAGAGGCAGACATAAAAGAAAAGAATTGTGTTTACATAGTAATAGTGAGGTTGAAAATTTATGTTCATATAGTAGCTCCAACACATGGTGAGACTGTTGTTAAGTTAATTAAGAAGTAATAAATAAAGTTCTTGAAAATTCCTAGTTTATAGAATTTTCAAGGGCTTTTTTATTTTATTATTAAGTATAAATAATTAGAGTTAAAAAATATTTTATTTAACTTAAAATATAAAAAATAAATATAAAAATATATTTAATTTAAAAATTAATAAACTTCTGATAACATATAATTATGTTATAAAGGGGGAGGAAAGTTTAATATTGGGAATACAAAATATAAAATCATTAAGGTGGCTTGCATTAGGTATAATCATAGTAAATATAGTAGCAGATTTACTATATGTTCTTGAGCAAAAAGGATACTATATTTCTTATTTACAAGAAATAAATATAGAAATAGTAACAAGAATGACTGGATTTATTTTAATAGCTTTATTTATATCAGTGGCCTTCAATAAAACTCCTGAATTATCAGAAGAAGATAAATTTAGGATAAAAACAAAGTTAACTCCATTAATATTTTTAAATATAGTTTTTATAGTTTATATTTTAATTACAGTAATTATATTTAAGGACATGCTTTTAATAACATCTTCATTAATTATGGAAGTGGCTTATATATGCTTAATAATTTATACAAAGAGAATATACGCAACAATATTTACAGACCATAGACTTAAATGGAAAATGGCTATGGCCGGGGCTGACGAAGATACTTTATATAGTAATATACTTTGGAGATATAAAATTTGGTTTAATCCAAAAGAGGATATTCCACAAAATCGAAGAACTTTTAAAGAATATTCAATAATTTATACATTAGTATCTATATTGTTTGCATATGAGTTTGCTGATTCTATATTTGTTTTAATTTTTGCTTTAATAATATTTAAAAATATTTCTTCATTATTAGAATATTTTTTGGGGTTTTATACATCTTTAACTGGAGTGTGTACAGGTATAGAAAATTTTACAGAAAAGAGTGGAAGACATTATTATAGAATTTATGCAACTGACTTTAAGAATAAAAGAGAAATAGTATTTGAGATGTACGATACTCCTTATTTCAGTAAAAATAGTAATATTAAAGTTGTACATGGTGTATTTTCTAAGTGTGTAATAATGGTAAATAATATGCAAGTAAATTATAGATAGTATTTATTAAAAAGAGGACTTTTCAAAGGTGATAAAGTCCTTTTTTATTAGTTATAAATTTTTTTAATATATTTTAGTTCCTTTGATATTTAAATTTTTAGTACATTAGAATTTATTAATTTTAAAATATTACTTAAGACTTCTGTATTCTTATCTATTTTATTATTATATTTTTTTATAAAAACAATAAAACAAAATAAATAACAGAAAAATAAATGTAAATAAATTGAAAAAATGTAAAAATAGTTATAAAATATAATTGTAAAATATTAAAAAAGAAAATAAAAGATTTAAATATATTTGGGAGGCGAGTATGGGGGAAGAAATTTATGAGATAAAGAAAAGTTCAAGAATTACTAGGCTTGTAGATAATTTATTTAAAAAGATGCCTGAAATAGAATCAGATAGGGCTAGGTTATTAACAGAATCGTATAAAATGACAGAAGGAGAACCTATTATAGTAAGGAGGTCTAAGGCATTTTCTCACATATTAAAAAATATTCCTATAATTATTAGGAATGATGAATTAATAGTTGGAAGTGCAACAATAGCTCCAAGAAGTTGTCAGGTATTTCCAGAGTTTTCTTATGAGTGGCTTGAAAAAGAATTTGATACAGTTCAATTTAGAAGTGCAGATCCTTTTTATATATCAGAAGAAAATAAAGCTATATTAAGGGATGTATACAAGTATTGGAAGGGAAAAACAACAAGTGAATTAGCAACTTCTTATATGGCAGAGGAAACAATTAATGCTATAAATCACAATATATTTACTCCAGGAAATTATTATTATAATGGTGTTGGACATGTTACTGTAAAATATGAAAAAGTTTTAGAAATAGGATATGAAGGAATTATAAGAGAAGTAGAAGAAGAACTAGAAAATTGCAATGTAGCAGATATGGATTATGCTAAAAAGAGTAATTTTTTAAGGGCAGTTATTGAATCTTTAAAAGCTGTAATAGAATATGCAAATCGTTATGCAAATATGGCACGTTATATGGCAAAAAACTGTAATGATGCTGTTAGAAGAGAAGAACTTTTAAATATTGCATCAAATTGTGAGAGAGTTCCAGCAAAGGGAGCAACAAGTTTTTATGAAGCTTGCCAATCTTTTTGGTTTGTACAAATGTTACTGCAAGTAGAATCAAGTGGACATTCTATATCACCAGGAAGATTTGATCAGTATATGTATCCGTATTATAAGGCAGATATTGAATCAGGAAAAATTACTAAGGAATTTGCTCAAGAATTAATGGATTGTATATGGGTTAAATTAAATGATTTAAATAAAGTAAGAGATGAGGCATCAGCAGAAGGTTTTGCAGGATATGGATTATTTCAAAATTTAATAGCTGGTGGACAAGATGCAAATGGTTTAGATGTAACAAATGAATTATCTTATATGTGTATTGAGGCATCAATGCATGTAATGTTACCTCAACCATCTTTATCAATTAGAGTTTGGAATGGAACTCCACATCAGTTTTTAATTAAAGCAGCTAAGTTAACACGTACAGGTATAGGGCTTCCAGCTTATTATAATGATGAAGTTATTATTCCATCATTACTTAATAGGGGGCTTACATTAGAAGATGCTAGAGATTACAACATAATAGGATGTGTTGAACCACAAAAATCAGGTAAAACAGATGGATGGCACGATGCAGCATTTTTCAATATGTGTAAGCCATTAGAATTAGTTTTTAGTAATGGATATTTTGATGGTGAGTTAGTTGGTATTGAAACAGGCGATATTAATGATATGAAAACTTTTGAGGATTTTTATGATGCTTATAAAAAACAAATGAAATATTGTATTGAATTATTAGTTAATGCAGATAATTCAATAGATGTAGCTCATATGGAAAGATGTCCTCTTCCTTATTTATCTAGTATGGTTGATGATTGTATAAAAAGAGGAAAATCAGTTCAAGAGGGTGGAGCTGTATATAACTTTACAGGACCACAAGGTTTTGGAGTTGCAAATATGGCTGATTCATTGTATGCAATTAAGAAATTAGTTTTTGATGAAAAGAAAGTAACTTTAAAAGAATATAAAGAAGCTCTTATAAATAATTATGGACAAGGATTATCAAAGGAAAGTATTGAAACTATAACAAAAAAAGTTATAGAAAAATTAGCAAGTGAAAATAAAGAAATAAATATAGAAACAATCAAAGAAATAACAAAATCAATTTCTAAAGTTCAAAATAAAAATTATGAAAAATTACTCAATTTAATTAATGATGTACCTAAGTTTGGAAATGATATTAAGGAAGTTGATGCCTTTGCTAGAGATGTAGCTTACGTATATACTAAGCCATTACAAGAATATAAAAATCCTAGAGGTGGTAAATATCAAGCAGGACTTTATCCTGTATCTGCAAATGTTCCACTAGGAGCACAAACAGGGGCAACACCAGATGGAAGATTAGCTTATACTCCAGTAGCTGATGGAGTTTCACCGTCAGCAGGAAAAGATGTTTTAGGACCAACAGCAGCGGCAAATTCAGTAGCTAGATTAGATCATGGAATTGCATCAAATGGAACATTATTTAATCAAAAATTTCACCCATCAGTTTTAGCGGGAAGAACTGGAATTGAAGCTTTTATTAATTTTATTAGAGGATACTTTGATCAAAAAGGTAGTCATATACAATTTAATGTAGTTAGCAGAGAAACATTACTAGAAGCTCAAAAATATCCTGAAAAATATAAAAGTTTAGTTGTTCGTGTTGCTGGATATAGTGCTCTTTTTACATCTTTATCTAAGTCATTACAAGATGATATTATTAATCGTACAGAACAAAATGGATTTTAGTATATGGAATGCTTTAATATGAATTATTTAGATGTTAAGGGAAGAATATTTGATATACAAAAATTTTCAATGCATGATGGTCCAGGAATTAGAACAATAGTATTTTTAAAAGGATGTATATTTAGGTGTCAGTGGTGTTGCAATCCAGAATCACAAAATTTTGAAGTAGAAAAGATGATTGTAAATGGTAAAGTTAAAACTATTGGACAAGATGTAACTGTAAGAGAAGTTTTAGAAAAAATAGAACAAGATAGACCATATTATAAGCGTTCTGGTGGAGGTGTAACTTTATCAGGAGGAGAATGTATGTGTCAAAGATTATTTTCAAAAGCATTGCTTCATAGTTGCAAGGAAATTGGAATATCAACAGCTATAGAAACAACAGCAGGTGTTGATAAAGCGATTGTTAAAGATATTGTTGAAGAAGTAGACACTGTTTTAATGGATATAAAGCATATTAATGGAGAAAAACATAAGAAGTTTACAGGGCGAGATAATAAAATTATTTTAGAAAATGCAAATATAATTGCAAAGTCTCATTCTAATTTAATTATAAGAGTCCCAGTAATTCCAACCTTTAATCATACAAAAGAAGAAATAAGAGAAATAGCAAAGTTTGCAAAGCAGTTAAATGGAGTAAGAAAACTTCATCTTTTGCCTTATCATCGTATGGGACAAGATAAATATACTGGACTTAATCGTAAATATATTATGGAAGATATTGATATTTTAAGTAATGAGTATATGAATATGCTGTTAGAAGTTGTACTAGAAGAAGGACTTGAAGGACAAATTGGAGGATAATAATTAAAACGCTTAGAGTATTCACTCTAAGCGTTTTAATTATTTAATCTATAGGAACGTTTATTATAACAATTTTCGAAATAAATAATCAGTTAAATTAAATTATAATATAAAATTATAGAAATAAATATATAATATAGAAAAAATATCCTTAATAATATAAAATAATATTAATATAGTAGTTTTATTTTACAAAGGAGAGATTATATATGAAAGTTATTGCAATTGTAAAAAAATTAGAAAATAGCAGTGAAAGTTCAGAGATTTTTAATTTAATTCCTGAATATGAGGTTCAAGAAAATGGAAGTATAAAAAAGATAAAAGAAGAAGATAAACAAAGCTTATTCCCTAATAACGGACAAGTTCTTTATATTGCTAATTATGGTAATGATAATAAAAAAAATTATGGTATATGGCAACATATTCCTAAAATATTAAATAGATATAACGGGAGAATGGTAAAAGTTGATGTAGATATGAATTCAATAATTCCATCATATGATGAAGATACCTCAGGATCATGTAAATTTGGACTTGCTAAATATAATCCAGTTAAAGATTTAAATCAAGATGATATTATCGAAATTTTTGAGGATAAGTCTATAAATAGTATAGAGGAACTAATAGAATCAAATGAAAGATATATAAAATTAGAAAATTTGCCATTGAATAAAAGAATTATGTTAATTATAGGAGATTATGTATATGGTCCATTTGAATATTCAGTTGTAGGAAATGTTGATGATAATGAAATTATAGCTAAACAAAGGATTAATATAACATCTTGTTCTAATGTTTTACCTAAAAATAGTATAAAAAAATATAAACTTAAAAATTTATATAATATAATAAAAGATGTTAATATATTTTATAAAAAAAGAAACTTTATTTATAGTAAAAAAGATTTAGATCTTATAGAAGAAGATGAAATTATAGATTTTATAGATAATGATACATTAGTAAATTTATTTAAAAAGATTGTTAAAAATAGAGATGAATATAAAATAACGAATGATAAAATAAAAATAATAAAAAAATGTATACCTAACTGTGAAAATATTGATTTTAAAGATAGTAAATTAAAAAGGTTAAGTAAAATTTCAGATAAATTAGTTGAAGATATAGAATTTCAGTCAATTATAAGAGCTGAATTTACTCAAAGTAAAGAATGGAAAAATTATATTGAAAATTATATAGAAAGAAATAATAATATAATTGAAGATATAGCTAAGAAAAACACAAAATATATTGAATTTGAAAGTAAATATCTTGAAGAATTAGATGATTTGGATAATGAAATAAATAAGAAAAATATAGAATTACAAAATTTAAATATGAAAAAAGATGAAATAGCTAAAAAGGAAATTGGATCTTATAAAAAACAAATAGATGAAATAAAAGGTACTTATAATAAAAAAAAGATTGAATTAGATAAAATATTTGAGTCTATACAATATTTGAAAGATGAATTAGAAACTTATGAAAATTTAAAAAAAGTTAAAGAAGAGGTTGCTTATTATGACAGAAGAAAAGATGAATTAAAAAATGATATAAATAAGGTTAAAGATGAATTGATAAAGGTTCAAAATGAAACTGATTTTGCATTAGCTCATTATATTAAAGATAAAAAAATAAAAGAAACTTTTGATAACGTTTTCTACAAAAAGGTAAGTTTAGATGATAATAAAAATTATGTTATACCTAAAATTAAAAGAATTAAGGACGCAAAGGATATAAAAAATATTTTTAAAGAAAAATTAGAAAAGGCAGGTAGAGAATTTAGTGAAGAAGATATAATAAATTTACTAATAAGTATTTCTCAAAATTTTATTACTGTTTTCGCAGGAGAACCAGGAGTTGGTAAAACTTCAATATGTAAAATAATTTCAAAATGTTTTGGTGCATATCCAGATAGATTTGCAAATATTTCAGTTGAAAGAGGATGGACATCTCCAAAAGATTTAATTGGATATTATAATCCAATTACTCAAGAGATAGAAAAGACGAATTATGATATGTACAAATTTTTAAATACTGTAAATAATGAAAAAAATTTAAATATAAATAATTTATATATAGTATTATTAGATGAAGCTAATATGAGTCCTATTGAGCATTATTGGTCAAATTTTATGCAGTTGACTGATGATTATAGAAGAGCTGCTATAGAATTAGGTGGAGAAAATAAGTATTTACTTACTGAAGGAGTTAGATTTTTAGCTACAATAAATTATGATCATACAACAGAAACATTATCAGATCGTTTTTTAGATAGAGCATGGGTAATTCTTATGGACACAAATGACAGTATAGATGATATAGATAATAATATCAATGATCATGTAAGTGAAGAGGATTTAGAGACATTAAATGAACTTATATCATATGAAGATATAAAAAAGTTTTTTGGAACTCCAACAGAAGAATTAAGAGAACATTTACAAAATGAACTTATTGTTGTATTAAGAATACTTAGAGAAAATAAAATATATGTAAGTCAAAGAAGTAAAAAAGCTATAATAAATTATTGTTCAGTAGCTCAAAAATATATGGATGTTGATAATGGATCATATTTACCTTTAGATTATGCGATATCTCAAAAAATACTACCTATGTTAAGAGGTCATGGTGAAGAATATTGTAATATGTTAAAATCACTTAAAGAAAATTTTGAAAGTGCTGGATTGAATAGATGTATGGCAATTATTGAAAAAATGTTAATAATAGGAGAGGATGAATATGAGTATTATCAATTCTTTGCCAGATAGTATATTTTTAGATATAGAGTTTAATGGATTAATTTCTCAAATAGTTTTAAAGAAAAATAATAAATTAATTTTTAATAAAGATAATTTATTGGAAAATATAACTTTTTATGAAGATAAATTTTATAAATGTACTTTAAGAAATATTCCGGAAAATTGTGAAAGTGTGTTTTTAATAATAGGTGATAATCAGGAAAAATTAAGTTATTACGGTGAGTCTACAATAAAAGTCGAATATTCAAATCTATTTAAGTGTTTATATGGTTGGAGCAATATAACTGTATTAATTCAGAGGCAAGGAGATAGTATATATTATAGTAGTGATTTTTTTTGCGTTGCTACTAATAAAATATCTGAAACTTTTATTAAAATTATGATAGATAATATTGTAAGTTTTGATAGCGAATTAATAGTAGACATATTTTCAAATAATATATCTGTTGAATCGATTAAAAATAAAAAAATTAATATTGAATTAATATTACAATTGTGTGAGAAAACGATAAATTTTTTTGGAAATAGATATAAAAACTTCAAACAAAATTGTAAAAGTAAAATAATTAGAGAAGATACTATAGCTAATATAAGACATGCCAAAAATATAAGCAATAGGAGTTTTAGATGGATATATGAGAATCCTAAATATTTAGATATTACTAATTATGATTCTAATATAAAGTATAGGAATATTAATTATAAAGTAACAAGTATATTAGCAGAAAAAAATACTATATCATATGATTGTTATGAAAATCAAGTTATTCTTTCATTTATTGAAATATTAAGAAAAAAAATATTACAAATCTATCAAGTTATAGATGAATTTGATGATTATAAGAGGTTAAAAAATAATTTTGAGATAGAAAAGGGATATATAAATGTTGATAAAGTATTAGAAAAATATATTAATGAAAAAAATGCACAAATAAAAGAAAGGGTAAATTCTATTAAAAAAAAGTTAGATAAAATTTATAATAGATATTGTAAATTATTTAATATTAAATTAAATAATTTAATAGTGAAGCCGAAATTTACAGATACTTTTAGACAAATTGCACACTATAGAGAAAGTTTTTCATTGATAAATGAGTTTTTAGAGTTTAGTGAATTCGATATTAAATCATATCAATATTTAATGTCTATAGCAACACTAGATAGAATGTTTGAATGTTATTGTTTGATTAATATAATAAAAATATATATGGAATTCGGGTATGAAATTAGCAAAAAGGATAGTGGAATAATAAATAAAAATAGTGAAAGAACATTTACTTTAAAGAAGAATAATATAGAAATTTATATTTTATATCAGAGTAAAATAACTTATAATTATTGTAATAATATTATTACATTAAATAGAAGAAGTAGAGGGTATTATATTCCTGATTTTATTATAAAATATATTAATATATCTAATGGTAAATATATATACTCAATTTACGATTCTAAATTTTCAACATTAGAAAATGTTCAAAGATATTATTTAAAGGAAATGTGCTATAAATATTTTATTGATTTATTTGATAATAATAAAATTAGTATTCCAATATTTAATTTGGGGCTGTTTTCATTAGAAGGAAATAAGAAGGATATATGGAGTATTGATGAAAAGAATAACAATGTATTACCAAAAGTTAATATTATAAAAATGTTACCTAGTAATCATGATAAAACAGTAAAGAATTATTTTGAATATATAAACAATATATCATATAATATTATAGAATGAAATTAATATTTAATTCAATTTAAAAAGTTAAGTGAAGTAATTTACTTAACTTTTTTATTTATAAAAATATAAAAGACATATAGGATTAAGAGGTATTTATATTTTATTATAAAATTAATTTCTAGCTTTTTGATATATAATTAATAATAAGTAAGGTGAAAGAAGAATTTTTGCATTGGAGATGTTATTTATGTCTATAGAAAAAAATAATGAGATAAACTATGTAGATTTATTTAATGAATATTATGAAGATAAAAGATATATTGTTTCTGATATAATTTTTAAAGAAAGTATTAGTAAATATATTTTTATTTTAGAATCTCCTCATAATGATGAAGTAAAGAATAGATATCCTGTTGCAGGAAAAAGTGGTATTGATATGGGAAAGTTTATGGGGATTTCTATTAATGAAAGCTTTGGAAGGTATGTTAAATTTAATCTTAATAAGGATATTTCAATTATAAATATATCAAAAGTGCCACTTCAAGAAATAAATATTTTGGATAATAAATATAAGTCATTATTAAATGGAGTATGTAAGCTTATAAGAAGTGGTTATAAAACTTTATCAAAGCATAGAGATAATGAAGCTAATCTTATAGAAGAAAAGCTTTTGAAAGATTTTAAAGTTAGATTTAATAATATAAATTCAGATAATAGAACTAAAATAATAGTTTGTGGAAAGTTTGCAGAAAGTTATTTTAATAAAATAAAGGAAGAATTAATTTTAGACGGAAGAGAGATTTTATATGTACCTCATCCTTCAAGACATCAATGGGATAATCCTAAAGGAGATTTACTTAAGTTAAGAAATATTTTTAGTAATAGTAACTTAAAAATATGAAATTATACATTAAATAATGTATAATATTTTAGATAAATAGGACGGAAGGAGTTACATATGAAAAAAATAGAAGTAGTAGCAGCTGTGATAAAAAAGGAAGATAAAATATTCATAACACGTAGGGGATATGGAGAATTTATAGACATGTGGGAATTTCCAGGTGGTAAAATAGAAAGTGGAGAAACAAGAGAAGAGGCATTAAAGCGTGAAATACAAGAAGAATTAGAGCTTGATATAAATATAAAAGATTTCTTATCTACAATAGAATATGATTATCCAAATTTTCATTTAACAATGCATTGTTTTATATGTGAAATAATAGGTGGAGAACTTGCATTAAATGCTCATAATGATGCAAAATGGATTTCTTTTAATGAATTAGAGAATCAAAAGTGGATTCCAGCAGATATTTTAGTTGTTAATGATTTGAAAAAGTTATAATAAAAAAGCTAATTACTACTTTTAATATAGTAATTAGCTTTTTTTTATGATGTTAAATAATCATAAATATCATCTCTTACTGGAGTGGTAAGATTATAATTAATTTCAACTGCTGTTTTGGTTGTATTATTCATTTTAAATTCTAATGGTTCTCCAAAAGTTTTTATATAGCCAAGAAAGTAAAATTCTTTTGATATTTTATCATCTTTATTTTTTCTAACAAATAAGCTAATAGAAACACCAAGTAATTCGGAATTATAAGCAGTTACTATATCATCAGATTTTTTTGTTCTTCCTGATTTTGATATAGCGATTAGTTGTGATGGTGATATAAATCTATCTTCGTAATTAATTGTATCCGAAATATCAATAGGTTTATTGTAGTTTATAAATACAGGATAGGTTTTTGTGATTTTATCAAATTTATATCCTCCTATATTAAGTGCAACTTCGCTTTTTTCCCATTCAAGTAACCTACAAACATCTTCGTAAGTATATTTTTGATATAATTGTAAATTTGTATCCATATACCTATTGCTATATAACTTATTATATCTATTCATACCAAAATAGACTAATTCTTGAACAATAAACTTAAAATTATTATTTTTAAGGCATGTTTTAAATTTATCTGATAATCTGTAATCAGAATTTGATTTTTCTAAAAAAATACAATCTTTATAAGTGTTTTTACTAGAGCCAGTTAAAAATTTATTAGTAAGTATATTTACAATATTAGTTTCAGTTGTCGTTTTAAAATTTATATTATAATCTTTTTTTAGTTCAATCTTTAATCTACTAATTAAATTAGTTTCATTAATATTTTGTAGAGCAATTTTAATAAGTAAAAGTTCATGAATTCTCTTTCCAGAAGCTAATTTTTTTGAAATGAATTCAATGAATAATTCTTCTGTTTTGTTTAGTTTGATTTCATATGATTTTTCGTACTTATTTAAAAATTTATAATAAGAACCTAAATTTTTATTATCAAATATTCTTAATGGGTCAATAGAATTATACTTATCAAAATCAATTAAGCTTGGAATTTTACCAAGCATCATTTTTAATGATTTATAATTTTCTTTAATAAGCTTTATATCATTAAAATTAGCATTATCAATAGATTCAAATATTCTTTTTTTAGAAATAGTATCAAAATTTATAGTAGAACAGCCAGGAATTATTCTATTACCCTCTGTTACATATTTTCTAATATTATCTTTGTTAAAAGAGTTATCACCAGATAAGGCAATTGGAATTAAAAAATTATTATTATAGTTACCTATGAAGTCTAATATAACTACATATTCTTTTGAATTATCTTTTCTAAGACCTCTACCTAGTTGTTGAACAAAAATTATTGAAGATTTAGTTGGTCTTAGCATAATAACTTGGTTAATAGAAGGTATATCAACGCCTTCATTGAATATATCGACTGTAAAAATATAATCTAATGAGTTTTCTTTTGAATCTTTTTCTAAAAGGTTTATTGCATTTTCCCTTTCTTTTTGACTATTATCAGATGTTAAAGCTAATGTATTAAATCCACGTTCATTAAACATATTAGAAAGCTCATGTGCTTCATTTTTATTGCTACAAAAGATTAATCCTTTAACTCTATCACCTGAATATCCATAGAAGTTGATTTTATCAATTATATGATTAACTCTTTCTTTAGATGTTAATAAATTAAAATCAGAGTTTTCATTAAGTTCAACGCCATTTACAGAAATATCTGATATTCCAAAGTAATGAAATGGACAAAGCAAATCTTCTTCTAAAGCTTGTTTAAGGCGTATTTCATAGGCAATGTTATAATCAAATATTTTAAAAATATCAAAGTCATCATTTCTTTCAGGAGTAGCAGTCATACCAAGTAGAAATTTTGGTTTAAAGTAATTTATAAACTTTTGATAACTAATAGCACCTGCTCGATGAACTTCATCAATTATAATATAGTCAAATTCGTTTTGTTTAAATTTTTCTAAAATATAATCTTTAGAAAGGGTTTGAACAGTAGAAAAAATTATTTCTTTATTAAAATCTTTGGTATTTCCTGATAGTATTCCCATAGTTTTTGTATCACCAAATACATTTTTAAAACTATTCAAAGCTTGACTTGCAAGTTGTTCTCTGTGAACCACAAATAAAGCTTTCTTAGCATTATAATTTCTAAGTTCAAAAGCTGAAAGATAAGTTTTACCAGTACCAGTTGATGAAATTAAAAGAGCTTTATTTGCACCGTTTTCTCTAAGTTTATTTAAGTTTTGTATAGCAGATACTTGCATTTTGTTTGGTTTAAGCTTGTACTGTTTAAGTGTTGGAATTTTAGTTTTTTTAGTAAATTCTTTTTGTTTTTTATAAATATCTTCATAAGTTTCTATCCAATCTAAATCTAAAGGGGATGCTTCATTCCAAAGGGTATTAAATTCATTAATAACACTTAATGTTAAAGCTCCATTTTCAAGAGAGGATATTTTCAAATTCCATTCTTTATTTTTAGTAAGTGCTGTTTGAGTTAGATTTGAACTTCCTATAATTATTTTATAGTGATCATTATGTTTAAACATATAGCCTTTTGTATGAAAATTTTCTTTTGTGTATAATTTAACTTCTAAATTAGAAAATTCTAATAGTTTTCTTAATGCTTTAGGTTCACTAAAATTTAAGTAATCAGTAGTTAAAATTTTACCTTTAACACCTTTTTCACATAATAGTTTTAAAGTTTCTAAAAGTGGAGTTATACCACTACTTGTAATAAAAGCAACAGATATGAAAAATTCGGTGCATTTATTAAGTTCAGATATTATTTCATTTAAAACTTTACTTCCTTTTGAATAATCATTCACTATTAATTTTGGAACTAAAGCTAAATTTGAATTTGTATGATGATTTATTAATGCTGTATTTGTAGCACTTATAAGTTCATTTTTTATTGAGGAATTATCATTATTATCTATAGCAATTGTCTTAAAGGTAAGACTGTTTAAATTATTATCTACAAAAGTTTTTGTACTCATATTTACCTCTCATTTAATAAAATATATTTGCATTTATATTATAGCATTATTAATGAAAGTATTAGATATTAAGTAATAATATGGATGTTTATTATTTCAAAGATATAAATAAAAGAAAAAGTTATAATTTAAAACTTAGAATAAAGTTAAACGTTTTCTAATATTAATAAGTAAGGATAATATTAATTTATAAAGGAGTTTTCATTTTGAACATTAAGAAGGAAAATATGTATCAATTAGAGGGAAGAGTACCATTATTTGATGCTATTCCACTTGGTATGCAACATGTTCTTGCAATGTATGCAGGTAACTTAGCACCTCTCTTAGTTGTTTCAGGTGCTCTTAATATGGATGTAGGAACTAAGGTAACGTTACTACAAAATGCAATGTTTGTTGCAGGTCTTATAACATTAATTCAACTTTATCCAGTTTGGAAGATAGGTTCTGGATTACCAGTTGTAATGGGAACAAGTTCAGGTTTTATACCAGTTAGCTTAGGGGTTGGAAGTCAATTTGGTTACGGAGCAATTATGGGTGCATCCTTAATTGGTGCTATAATGGAATTTTTACTAGGATTTATAATTAAACCTTTAAGAAAAATATTACCTCATGCAGTTACTGGTACTGTTGTATTAATTCTTGGTATTTCATTAATTAATGTAGGAATACAATTTGTTGGTGGAGGAGTTGGAACTCAAGGAGATCCAAGTTTTGGTTCTATTAGAAATATATCAATAGCCCTTACTGTATTTTTAGTAATAATTATATTGAAACAATTCTCAAAAGGATTTTTAAGTATTTCAGCAATATTAATTGGTATTGCTGTAGGTTATATTATAACTAT
Source organism: Clostridium sp. TJA020 (assembly GCF_058310295.1). NCBI lineage: Bacteria > Bacillati > Bacillota > Clostridia > Eubacteriales > Clostridiaceae > Clostridium > Clostridium sp. TJA020. The sequence goes on along the minus strand of NZ_JBZEFC010000003.1, from coordinate 212,127 downwards.
TTGTTTAGGTATGGTAGATTTTACTCCAGTTAAAGAAGCAGCATGGTTTGCTATACCAAAGCCTATTTTTATGATTGAAGGATTAGAATATAGTTTTCATATTGAAGCTATTATTCCATTTATATTAGTATATTTAGCTACTACTGTTGAGACTATTGGAGATAATACAGGAATTGCAATTGGTGGTCTTGGAAGAGATATTACAGATAAAGAGCTTCAAGGTGCTGTTCATGCTGATGGTTTTGGTAGTGCATTTGCAACTCTTTTTGGTGTAATGCCTAATACATCTTTTAGCCAAAATGTTGGTTTAATTGCAATAACAAAAATAGTTAATAGATTTGTTCTAATGACTGGTGCAGTATTTTTAATTTTATGTGCATTTGTGCCAAAGCTTGGTGCAATAGTTGCATCTATACCAAATTGTGTTTTAGGTGGCGCAGTAATATTAATGTTTGCAATGATTAGTATTAGTGGACTTAATCTTTTAATGGAAGATGGAAAGATTTCAGAAAGAACAGGATTAATCGTTGCTGCATCTTGTGCTGTTGGACTTGGTCTTAGTGGATGTCCAGAAGTTATGCAACATCTACCACAATGGTTTCAAAATATGTTCAGTCAAGCTATAGTAGGTGGATTTGTAACTGCAACTATACTTAATTTAATATTACCTAAGGAACTAAATAATAAAGTATTAAATGAAGGTAAAAAGAGGTAAATTATAATTAAACTAATTAGAGTTATAAGGTTATTTAAAAATTAATTTAATAAGTTTACATTAAATAAAAGTATTTTAAAGATGAAGCATAAAAGTTATTATTAAGATAAAAAACACCTATAAGAATTATAAATCTTATTAGGTGTTTTTATTTTGAGTAGTTATATTTAATAAGTTAAAAATTTATTTTATAAATTACTATTATGATGTACTGGTGTTTGTGAAGTTGTTGCTTTTAATAAATCACCATTTAATTTTCTAACTTGTTTCAATGAATAATTAGAAATATCTTTACAGTGTTCAGTCATATAGTTTTCAGCCTTTTTGTGACTTCTCTTATAAAGTTTAAGAGCTTCTTTGTCACTAGCTTTTAAAGAATTATTTAATTTATCTTGAATAGCATCTAATTGAGGTTTAGTATATTTCTTCATATAATCATTATAGTAAGGTGTAGTTAAAGCACCAGTTGTTCTATAAGTCCAGTAAGCTGAATTTGTATCAGGTGTGTCTGTTCCTTCTCTGTATTGTTTTGGTGTTTGATTTATTCCTGAATAGAAAGGTACAAATACACTTGTTTCAGGTACTCCAAGAGATATCCAATGTATACATCCTATATCACTTGGAAGATTTGGTCTACATTGTAATATATGAGATTCCATTGTAAAAGCAACGTTTATAGGTCTGTATTTTCCTTTGTAATCTCCATAAGGGTCATATGGAGTTCCGTTAAAGTGAGATTTTAAAACTGTACTAACATCAGATACAGATATTTTTTTATCTGGTTTCAAAAACATTTTAAAATTTTTACTTGTTATATTTTGTTTTAAAGAAGGTGTTAAAATTCTTTGTCCATCCCACATTCTTGGATTATTATATTTAGCGTCTTCTTCACTTTCTGTTCCAAAAGCTTTTTTGAAACTAAAATATTTATCTTTTTTTGGATTATATAAGTTTTTTTCTTTAGCAAACTTAACTAAATCTTTTGAACCCATATAATTTTTAGTATCTTTTAAATCAATTTTATCAATACATAATTTGTTTGGAATTACTGCATATTTTGAATCAGGTACTCTAGTTGCAACCCAATGATGTCCAGAACCTATTTCCATGTACCAAACTTCATTTTTATCAGAAAAAATTACTCCATTAACTTCAGCAGAGCCTTTCTTTTCAACTATTTTTCCAAGTCTTTCAACTCCATCTCTTGCATTTTTTATGTATGGTAAAACAACAGTAACCATTGAATCTTCACCGATTCCGTTTTTTACTAATGGATCAGCTTTAAGTGCTTTATCATTTGCAGTTGCACTTTCTGTTGCACTCATTGCAACTCCATGTTCATTAATTCCTGCTTCTTCAAATTCCCCATCTTTTTTTGTCCATTCAGGAGTAGCAGTATATTTATAGCTTGTTTTTGGAAGCTTATATGTAAATCCATTTCCTTTTGATTTATAAGTTTCTACTTTATGTGTAGTTTTTTTGGGATGTACAACAAACCTTTTAGTCCAAGCTGTTTTAGCATCTTCATTACGTGCTATAATTGTTGAACCATCAGTAGTAGCAGATTTACCAACGACTACTGTAGTACAAGCAAAAGCATTGGTAACAATAGCTAAGTATGCCGCTAAAGTAAAGCAAGAATACTTAATTAACTTTCTTAATGACATAAAATCACTCCTTATCTTTTGTATACGTTTTCCTTTTAAATTTTAGAAGGTTAGATTTAAAAATTCAATTAAATATAGATGCTTTTTACAAAGTTAACGTAAAGATAATATTATTAATAAATTTAATAATTAATATAAAAAAATATAATAATTATTTTTATTATGAATTATTAAATATTAAATGAGAAATACTAAATTAAATAATAATTACCAAAAATAATTAAATTCAGAGGAGATTAAATATTATGAATAGTAATTTAAAAAGTGAATTTAAGTCTTATTTAACTAATGAAATGGAAGTTTAAATATGGGAATAAAAAATAGTGTTTTATTTCAGAAAAGGGAATTAAGACAGTTTTGTATTTTAAGATTTATTTTTGGTATTAGTTATAGCTCCATGATTCCAATTATACCTTTGTATTTTGATTCAATAGGAGTTAGCACAGTAGTTATAGGAATATTTATGTCACTTTACGGAGTTAGTAAAGCATTAGCTCAAATTCCTTTTGGATTAGTATCAGATGTAATAGGAGATAAATTGCTTTTAATGATAGCTTTAGGATTAATGACTTTTGTTCCATTTGCTTATACTATAGCACCTAATAATTTCATAGCTTGTTTTACTTATGTTATTCAAGGAGGAATTTTAGGTATGGCAGCACCTGCTACATTTTCAGTATTATCAAGGTCTTTAGATGAAAAGAGAAGGGGAGAGTGTACAGGATTTGCATCTTCAGTTTTTACTCTTGGAGGAGGTATTGGAGCTGCAATTGCTGGATTTATAATTGCAAAGTTTAATAATTATAATTTAGTATTTTATATTTCTTCAATAGGGATTTTATTAACTTTAATATTTACTATATTTAAAATAAAAAAATCAGAAAGTGCTAAAGAGAAAAAAGATAAATCATTAAAGTTTTTAAATAGAATAAAAACAATAGTAAAAGATATAAAAGAACATAAATTAGGATGTAAAATCTTACTTTTAGGGGTTATAGCTTTTTTAGGTGATTTTATATATGGGTGTGTAGTATCAATATTTCCTTTCTATGGTCAAGATGTACTTGGAGCATCTTTGGGATATACATCTATGATTATATCAATATATTTATTTATATTTGGTTTTGGAGCTCCAATAGGTGGTTATACAAGTGATAAAATAGGTAATAAAAGACAATTATTTATTTCTTTTATAGTTATGAATTTATCACTTCTAGGCCTATCAATATTTAGAAATATACCTATGTTTACAGTGATTATAATAATATATTTTTTAGGTGCTACTTTTTTAAATGCATCTCTTCAAAGTTTGCTTTCAGAATTTGGAGAAAATGAAAATATAAAAGGAATAGTTTTTGGATTTGTTGGAGCATCTGAAGCTACTGGATATGCAGTAAGCCCTATTGTATCAGCGTTTATATATAACTTTAATAAAAATTTTTTATTTATTGGAGTTTTAATTGTCTCAGTATTAGTGTCTATAATTTATTTATTATTATGTAAAAAAGCTTGTATAACAAATAATAATTGCAATAAAAATAAATAATATTTCAATAAAAATTTAATTATATTAATTAAAATTACGAACAATAAAAAACTTGAAAAATATAAAATTCGTGTTATAATACGTATGTAAAATAAAAAATCTCGTATATAATCGGTAATATGGTCCGAAAGTTTCTACCTGCTAACCGTAAAACAGCAGACTACGAGGGCTCCTTATAGTATATACACGATAAAAATAAAATGTATACACCAAAAAAGCAGCACCTCATGGACGGATGAGGTGCTGTTTTTTTGATTATTAGATAAACTTCTAGAGAATTGAGGGGGAAAACAGAATGAAAAAAGGAAGTATTTATGAATTAGAAGGAAGGGTACATTTAAAGGAAGCAGTTCCTCTTGGTATTCAACATGTTCTTGCAATGTTTTTAGGAAATGTTTCACCACTTATTATTATTTGTGGGTTATTAAATATTGATATAGGGACTAAATCTATATTAATACAAAATGCAATGTTTATATCAGGTATTGCAACATTAATTCAATTATATCCAAAATTTAGAGTGGGAAGTGGACTTCCAATAGTTATGGGTACAAGCTCTGGATTTATAGGAACAGAAAAGGTTATTGGGTTAACATATGGATATGATGCAATTATGGGAGCATCATTAATTGGAGCAATTTTAGAAATTATATTAGGATTTTTTATAAAACCTCTTAAAAAGTTGTTTCCTCCAATAGTAACAAGCCTTGTTATTATTTCTATAGGTCTTTCATTACTTCCAGTTGGAATTAAATATTTTGGTGGAGGTTCGGGTTCTGATGAATTTGGTTCACCAAAAAATTTAATTGTTGCAACTGTAGTTGTATTAGTAATTATTGCATTAAAACAATGTAAAAAAGGTTTCTTAAATGTTTCATCTATATTAATTGGGATTGTAGTTGGTTATATTTTGTCTATATTTTTAGGAATGGTAGATTTTACTGCTATTAAAGAAGCAGCTTGGATTAGTATGCCAAAGCCTTTTGTAACAGGATTTCAATTTAAGATAGATGCAATTATTTCAATGAGTATTATGTATGTAGCAACAGCAGTTGAAACTATTGGAAATATTTCAGCAATAACTGTTGGTGGGTTAAATAGAGATCCAAAAGATAATGAGTTATCAGGAGGAGTTATTGCAGATGGGGTAGCAAGTGGTATAGCATCAATGTTTGGTGTTCTTCCAAATACAGCTTTTGGACAAAATGCAGGGCTTGTTGCAGTAACTAAAGTAGTAAATAAATTTGTAATTATGACAGGTGCAGTATTTTTAATATTATCAGGATTTATTCCAAAGCTTAGTGCTTTATTTTCTGTTATGCCTCAATCAGTTTTAGGTGGAGCAGCTGTTATTATGTTTTCAATGATTTTAATTAGTGGAATTCAATCATTAATGAGAGAAGGCTTAGATGAAAGAAATAGTTTAATTGCGGCCTTAGCACTTGGGATTGGTGTTGGAATTGGATATGTTCCAGAAGTTTTATCAAAACTTCCAGAATGGGTAACACAAGTTTTTGCTCATAATAGTATAGTTATGGTTTTTGTTATAGCAACAGTTGTAAATTTAATTTTGCCAAAGAAAAAAAGTGAAGATGAAGTTATAAAAGAAAAAGATTTACAAATTAATAGTGTAAGTTAAAATTATTTGCTTATTTTTTTATAAATATTTACTTAAATATAGATTTTAGATTGTTTTGAGACATTATTAATTAAATTTAATATATTAAGAGTTTTATTGATTTTTTGCGGAGGGAATTTGTTTATGTTTACTATTAAAAATTATGTAGTAGCACAAAGTTTAGAAGAAGCTTATGAGTTAAATCAAAAAAAGAATAATGTTGTTTTAGGCGGAACAGCCTGGCTTAAAATGGGAGAACGTAATATACAAACAGCTATAGATTTATCAAAACTTGGACTTAATAAAATTGAAGAAACTGAAGATGCTTTTAATATAGGGTGTATGTGTACTTTAAGAGATTTAGAAGTGAATGCTTCATTAAATTCATATTTTGATGGAGTTATAGCAAAAAGCTTAATGAATATAGTTGGCGTTCAGTTTCGTAATGTAGCAACTATTGGTGGAAGTATATATTCAAGGTTTGGGTTTTCAGATATACTTACATCTCTTTTAGCTTTAGATACATATGTTGAGTTATTTAAAGGAGGAATTATACCTTTAAGTGTGTATAAGGACATGCCTTATGATAATGATATATTAGTGAGAATTATAATAAAAAAAGATAATAGAAAGGTTTCATATTTAACACAAAGATTAAGTGCAACAGATATTCCAATACTTACTTGCTGTGCATCAAGGTTTAATGGTAAGTGGCAAATTGTATTAGGTGCAACACCTAAGAGAGCAGATTTTATTAAAAATAGTGATGAAATTTTAAGTGAAATACCAACTAAAGAAGAAATAAAATTATTACTTGATAGAAATTCTAAAGAAATGAAATTTGAAAGCAATATGAGAGGTAGTAAAGAGTATAGAGCAATATTAGCAAGTGTTCTTGTAGAGAGAGGAATATGTGAAATTACTGGAGGTAACTATGAAGATTAAAATGTGGATTAACAATAAGATTTTTGAAGATGACATATTAGAAGATACTTTATTAATTGATTTTATAAGAAGTAAGGGATTTTTTAGTGTAAAGAGAGGATGCGAAACTTCAAATTGCGGATTATGTACTGTACATTTAGAAGGAAAGCCAATATTATCATGTTCAACTCTTGCCGTTAGAGCAAATGGACTTCATGTTACAACTATTGAAGGTTTAAAAGAAGAAGCAGAAGAATTTGGTGCCTTTATGGCAGATGAAGGAGCAGAGCAATGTGGATTTTGTAGTCCGGGATTTGTTATGAATGTAATAGCTATGAAAAGAGAACTTAATAATCCAACTGAAGATGAAATAAAAAATTATCTTTCTGGAAACCTTTGTCGTTGTACTGGATATATGGGACAACTTAGAGCTGTTAAAAAATATTTAAATTCATTAAAGGAGGACTAATAAATGAAGTATGTAAATAAAGGAATAAGAAAAAAAGATGCTATGGCATTATTAACTGGTAAACCAGTATATACTGAAGATTTACTTCCAGCTAATGCACTTGTTGTAAAACTTCTTAGAAGTCCTCATCCTCATGCTTTAATTGAAGATATTAATACAGATATAGCAAGCAAGATTCCAGGTATTGAATGTATTTTAACTTATAAAGATGTTCCAAATTCAAGATTTACAATGGCTGGACAATCTTATCCTGAACCAAGTCCATACGATAGGCTAATTTTGGATAAGAGACTTAGATGTTGTGGAGACCCCGTTGCTATTGTTGCTGGAACTAATGAAAAGTCTGTTGATAAAGCTATAAAACTTATTAAAGTTAAGTATGAAGTTTTAGATGCAATATTAGATTTTAGAGAAGCTAAAGACAATAATATTTTAGTTCATCCAGAAGAAAATTTTAAAACATTATGTGATGTTGGAGCTGATAATAAAAGAAATATCTGCTCAACAGGTGGATTTGAACATGGTAATGTAGAAGAAGAATTTAGTAAATGTAGCCATATAATAGAACAAACTTATCACACTAAAGCAAATAATCAAGCTATGATGGAGACATTTAGAACATTTACAGAACTTGATACTTACGGAAGACTAAATATAACAAGTTCAACTCAAGTACCTTTTCATGTAAGACGTATATTGGCAAATGCATTAAATATTCCAAAATCAAAAATAAGAGTTGTTAAACCAAGAATAGGTGGAGGTTTTGGAGCAAAGCAAAGTGTTGTTTCAGAAGTTTTCCCTGCAATAGTTACATTAAAGACTGGAAAACCAGCAAAAATGATATTTACAAGAGAAGAAAGTATGACTAATGGAAGTCCAAGACATGAGATGGAAATAAAGGTTCGTTTAGGTGCTGACCACAATGGAATAATTAAAGCAATTGATATATATACATTATCAAATGCTGGAGCTTATGGGGAGCATGGCCCTACAACTGTTGGACTATCAGCCCATAAGTCAATGCCACTTTATAGCACTCCAAATGCATACAAATTTAATTATGATGTAGTTTATTCAAATACAATGGGAGCAGGTGCTTATAGAGGATATGGAGCAACTCAAGGTATTTTTGCATTAGAATCTGCAATAAATGAACTTGCAGCTAAGTTAAATATTGATCCTATTAAGTTAAGGCAAATGAATATGGTTAAAGAAGGAGATATTATGCCAGCTTATTATGGAGAAAAGGCAAATAGTTGTACTTTGGATAAATGCTTACAAAGAGCTAAAGAGATGATTGATTGGGATAATAAATACCCATGTAGAGATGTTGGAAATGGAAAAGTAAGATCTGTTGGAGTAGCAATGGCTATGCAGGGTTCTGGAATATCATTAATTGATACTGCTTCAGTTGAAATTAAATTAAATGATGATGGATTTTATACTTTAATGATTGGGGCATCTGATATGGGAACTGGATGTGATACAATATTATCTCAAATGGCAGCAGAGTGTTTAGATTGTAACATTGATAATATTGTAGTTCATGGTGTTGATACTGATCAATCTCCTTATGACACAGGTTCTTATGCATCAAGTACAACTTATCTTACAGGAATGGCTGTTGTTAAAACTTGTGAAAGTTTAAAGAAAAATATGCTTTTAGAAGCTTCAAAATTATTAAATTGTAATGTTGAAAATCTTGAGTTTGATGGAGAAAGAATTTTTTCATTAATAGATGAAAAAGAAATATTACTTAAAGATTTAGCAAATAGAAGTTTAGTTGGTGGAAGTAAAGCAATAAGTGCAAGTGAATCACATTATTCAGAAGTTTCTCCTCCACCTTTTATGGTTGGAATTGTGGAAACAGAAGTGGATAAGTTAACAGGAAATGTGGATATAATTGATTATGTTGCAGTAGTTGACTGTGGAACTATAATAAATCCAAATCTTGCAAGAGTTCAAACAGAAGGTGGAATAGTTCAAGGGATAGGAATGGCTTTATATGAAGATATAAAATACAATAAAAAAGGTCAAATGATGAATAATTCATTTATGCAATATAAAATTCCAAGTAGATTAGATGTAGGAAATATAAGAGTTGAATTTGAAAGCAGTTTTGAGGAAAGTGGGCCTTTTGGAGCAAAATCAATTGGAGAAATTGTTATAAACACACCATCACCTGCAATAGCTCATGCTGTTTATAATGCAACTAAAGTAAATGTAAGAACACTTCCTATAACAGCAGAGAAAATAGTTATGGGGATGATGAAAAATAAATTATAAAAATTTTTTAATATCTTTATACAAAATAAAATTATAAAAAGAATTAATTAAAATATTAAGATTAGAAAAAATAATAGAAATATTAGGTATAAAAGAGAAAATGAAATAAATTCAAACTATTGATAAAATAAGTTTTCGTGTTATAATACTACGTATATAATAAAAAACGGACTCGTATATAATCGGTAATATGGACCGGAAGTTTCTACCTACTAGCCGTAAACTAGTGGACTACGAGGAGTTGTACAAGGTATGATATTGTATCTAAGGACAGCACCTCAGCTTTTGAGAGGTGCTGTTTTTTTATAAGTATAACTTCTATTATAGTCAATAAAATTAAAGTACACTTTTTTTATTTGAGTTCAATTTAGTTTTCTATATAAATATACGTAATATTACAAATGACAATAAATAACATTATAAACAATAAGGAGATGAAGGAATGAAAAAAGAGAGTACAAATGCTACTGAAGTTAACTTAATTTATGGTGTTGATGATAACTTAGGATTATTTAAAAAAATATTATTTGGATTTCAACATATATTTGCAGCATTTGGTGGAATAATAGTAGTTCCACTTGTAATATCAACAGCACTTGGCTTTGATACAAAAACAACTACTGCATTAATTAGTGCATCAATATTAGCATCAGGTCTAGCAACAATAATACAGGCTAGAGGAATAGGTAAAGTTGGTTCTAGAGTGGCATGTATTATGGGAACAGATTTTACTTTCGTATCACCAGCAATTTCAGTAGGCTCAGTACTTGGACTTCCAGGAATAATAGGAGCAACAATTTTAGGATCTTTATTTGAAATTATATTAAGTTTTTTTATAAAGCCTTTGATGAAGTTTTTCCCACCTCTTGTTACAGGTACAGTTGTAACATTAATTGGATTAACACTTCTTCCAGTTTCAATAGATTGGGCAGCAGGTGGTGTAGGTGCATCAGATTATGGTAGTTTAAAAAATGTTTTAATAGCAATGTTTGTTTTAGTAATTACACTTATATTAAATAATTACGGAAAAGGAATAATTAGTAGTGCATCTATATTAATTGGTATAGTAATTGGATATATTGTTTGTATTCCAATGGGATTAGTTGATTTTACAGCAATAAAAGAAGCAAGATTTTTTTCATTCCCAAGAATATTAGAGTTTGGAGTTACATTTGACATAAAGTCAGTAATAGCATTTATTCCAGCTTATTTTGTAGCAACAATCGGAACAGTTGGTTGTATAAAAGCAATAGAAGAAACTTCTAACATATCTGGAGATGATAAAAGAGTTGCAGGTGGAGTATTAGCAGATGGTGTAGGTAGTGCACTTGGTGGATTTTTAGGCTCATGTCCTAATACATCATTTACACAAAATATAGGAATTATATCATTAACTAAAGTTGCTAGCCGTCATGTTGCTGTTATGGCAGGTATATTATTAGTTATATTAGGATTTTTACCAAAGATTTCTGCAATAATTACTGCAATACCAAGTCCGGTTTTAGGTGGAGTTGGAATTATGATGTTTGGAACAGTTGCGGCAGCTGGAATTAGAACATTAAGTAATGTTAAACTTACAGAACGTAATTTACTTATAATTGCAATATCAATGGGATTAGGTCTTGGAGTTACTTTTAGACCAGAGGTTATAAGTCAGTTACCAGAATCATTAAAAATGATATTTTCATCAGGAATTTCTACGGGAACAATAGTTGCACTAATACTTAATATAGTATTAAAAGATAAAAGCAAAAATAAAGAAGTTATAGATTAGAAGAAAATTTAGAAAAATATTAATGAACATAAAAGATGATTAATTTATAGATAGGGGAGATAAGTATAATGGAAATTTTAAAAGAACGTATATTAAAAGATGGAAGAGCATTAAGCGATACTGTATTAAAGGTTGATTCATTTTTAAATCATGGAGTAGACCCAAAGCTAATGTATCAAGTAGGAACATATTTTAAGGAATATTTTAAAAATCACGGAATAACTAAAATATTTACAATAGAAAGTTCAGGAATAGCACCAACAGTAATGACTGCAATGCAAATGGATTTACCAATGGTTACATTAAAAAAACAAACTTCAAAAATTTTAAATGGTGAAGTATATCAAACAACAGTACATTCTTTCACAAAAGGATCAGACTATGAGTTAACATTATCTAAAAAGTACATAAATGAAAATGATAAAATATTAATAATAGATGATTTCTTAGCAAATGGTGAAGCAGCTCTTGGAGCTATAAGATTAGTTGAGGAAGCTGGAGCTAAAGTAGCTGGAATAGGAATAGTAATAGAAAAATCATTCCAACCAGGAAGAAAAATGTTAGATGAAAAGGGATATGATGTATATTCATTAGCTCGTATCTCAAAACTTGGAGAAAACTTAATTGAATTCAAAGAAGATTAATATCATTAATTTAAAAGTTTTATAAAATAATAAATTTATAATTATTAAAAAGATAACTAAAAATTTTTAGTTATCTTTTTGTTTTAATTTATATTTTTTCATTATAAATTTATGACTAAGTTTTTATGCTTAGTCTTTTTTTATTTTTATAAAACTGCATATATACATATTAGAGATATTTTTATTGAGAGGGGTAAGTATGATGAGAAAATTTATTATGGGATATTCACAAGAAAAATTACTTAATAAAAATCTTGATATAAAAGATATTATGATAATAGATTTCATAGTTAATTTTATTAAAAGTGGAAAATTAGTATATAGAAATATAGATGGAAAAGACTATTTTTGGATAAAGACAAAACTTATAATAGAGTGCTTACCTATACTTAATATATCAAGTAAGGAAATGATTAGAGCAAGGCTTAAAAAGTTAATAAAGCTTAATATTTTAGAATGTAAGCTTGTAAAAGAAGAAGGAAACTATACTTTTTATACTATTGGAGAAGGGTATTATGATTTAAAAAGATTAGATAATATTTCTGAAGAAAATAATGGAGTATGTAAAGAGAAAGTTATCGAAGATAATTTAGATAAAAGTAATATCGAATTAACTTTAGAAGCTGATAAAGATTATGACGAAGAAGATGAAGAAAGAGGTTATGAAAAAGATAGTAAAAAAGAGTATGAAGAAAATTATAAAGAAAATATAGATGAAATTAATAAATGTTATATAAGGAAAAAGAAAATAAACATAGATGTTAATAATAAAAAATTAGATTTTAATAAAAGGGAGTTTTTTTGCCTTAAAGAAACTGACTATAACATTAATAGGGTATATAAATTTAAAACGTCTGATGTCGTCTTAAAAGTAGAAACAAAAAATAAACAGTTTAATAATAATAAAGAAAAATATAATAAAAAAATATATACAAAAAAGTTTTGGATATATAAATACTTTTTAAACGGTTATTAGCTATAGATAATTTCTATAAAAATAAAATTATAAAATTTATTCAAAAATAACTGTATAAAAATTAATAAAATAAGGTATAATATGAATAATAATGCAAAAAATTTATATAATATATATATAAAGATAAATAATTATATTATACGGAGGGAATTTTATGAAATTAAGTTCAGGGGATTTAGTAAGATACAATTCAATATATGGTATGGAGAATAATAAATGCAGTATATGTAATAGAGATACTTATTACATGGATTATTGGTGTAATAATCATAATTTCTATTCACCAGAATGTGAAGATAAGTATTATAATTGGTTAAATAGAAAGTCTAATAACATACAAAGATAAAACCAAAACCTCCTTTTATTAATTTAGGCATGTTAAGTTATAAATTTATATTTATGTTAACAAATATGTAAAATTATTGAAAGGTATAAAATATAAGATTATTATAAAATAAAGAGATTATTATAAACTTATTTGAATATTATAAAATTTCAAAATAAGGTTGTTAATTATTTATGTAAATTTATACAAAAGATTATTTGAAAATAAAAGGGGGCTTATACTATGGATATTATTCTATATTTTTTACCTGCTGTAGCGGTTATAGGGGGAATAATGTTATTAGTTGGATTTAAGAGCAAATTTAATAAGTTAACATTAGTTCAAAAGTTAGGAATTATTTTAGTTGAAATAGGCGTTATTACTCCAGCTGTAATTGATTTTGCAACAGGATTTATGCAAGGAGTTATTAAATGTGCAGAATCTTTCTAGTAATTTTACAAACTATTTTTATCAAATTAGTCGGAATTAATTATTGACATGCTAAAAAAAATAATATATCATAAAATCAATTAAAAACGGAATTTAAATGCGTTGAAGATGGAAAGTAGATAATATAAGTTACTACAGAGAATGGTTAGTTTGCTGAGATAACCTGTAAGGAGTATTATTGAAGTGCCCCTCGGAGCTTAAAGGTCGAATTATTTAGTAGATTTTTATGGGAACTCCCATTATAGAGTTAGAGTATATTAGTACTTGAAATTGAGATGGATATTTTATTATCTAATCAGAGTGGAACCGCGGAATTTAACCTTCTGCCTCTGTAATTTTACAGAGGTGGAAGGTTTTTTATTAATTAAATATAAATGCATGTACTTTCCGATTTTAATTATAAATAAATTTGTTGGCCAGCAAATAGAAAACTAAATTTAAAGGAGAAGAAATATATGATTAATTTTAATTTAATTTTATCAATAATATTATCAATATTATCAATTTATATTATTTACATAGTTAGAAAAAAGACAAATAAGTTTTCATTTGCAACATTAACAGCACTTACTTTAGGATTAGTACTTGGAGTTATATTTAAAGAGAATATTTTATTTTTAGATGTAGTTGGAAAAGGTTATATGTCATTAATTAAAATGATAGTTGTACCATTAGTTATGGTTTCTTTAATAACAAGTATAGTAAGACTAAAAAATTTAGATACATTAAAGTCAATTGGAGTTAAAACATTTATTATATTGCTTGGAACAACAGGTATAGCTGCATTTATAGGAATTATAATAGCTAATTTATTTCATGTTGGAGAAGGATTGAAATTTGTTGGAAGTACTGATTTTACAAGTCGAGAAATACCTGGATTTTCAAAGGTTATATTAGATATGCTTCCATCAAATCCTATAGCTGCAATAGTTGATAATAAAATAATACCAGTTGTAATATTTTCACTATTTATTGCAGTAGCACTAGTTATAGAAGATAATTTAAATCCAGAAAAAACAAAACCATTTAAAGATTTTATTTTATCTTTTTATGATATAGTTCTTAGAATTACTAAAATGGTTTTAAGTTTAATACCTTATGGAGTATTTGCACTAATTGCAGTAGCTGGTGCAAAAAATGGAATAGATACTATTAAATCATTAATAGGAGTTATATTGGCTGTTTATATATCAGCATTAATTCAAATGGGTGTGGTTCATACAGGATTAGTTGCATTTATAGCAAAGAAAAATCCGTTTAAATTTTTAAAAGGAATCTTCCCAGCACAAGTTGTAGCTTTTACAAGTCAAAGTAGTTATGGAACATTACCTGTTACAATTAAATCTTTAGTTGGAAATTTAGGAGTTAAAGAAGAAATTGCAAGTTTTGTAGCTCCACTTGGTTCTACAATAGGAATGAATGGATGTGGAGGACTTTATCCAGCAATAGTTGCAGTTTTTGTAGCTAATGTTTTTAATATAGAGCTTACTCCTTATTCATATGCTTTAATAATTATTACAACAATAGTATCTTCAATAGGGATTGCTGGAGTACCAGGTGCTGCAACTATGTCAACAACTGTTGTACTTGCAACCTTAGGTCTTCCAATTGAAGGAATGGCAATGGTTATTGCAGTAGACTCTGTAATTGATATGATAAGAACTACAACAAATGTAACTGGTTCAGCAGTTGCGGCAGTTGTAGTTAATGAGACAGAAAAAAGGAAAAATAAAAATATAGCAAATATAGAAGTAGTGAAAGAAATATAAAGAAATTATACGAGCTTTTTTATTTTAAAAAGCTCGTATTTTTATATTTTTACTATAATAAATTTTTAGTAATTAATAAAGTTGTGTAAATAAAATGTCAATTCTTAATAATGTGCAAATATTTACATAAGGTAATAGTTTTTTTGCTTTAAAGAATTATAATGAAGTAAAGAATACAAAAGGTTTTAAAGGGAAAATATATTTTGAAAGGTAAGGGATGTTATATGAAAAATTTAAGAAAAGGAAATTATAAAAATTTAAGTTTACTTAAAAATAAAAAGCTTAATAAAAAGGAGATAGATAAGAGTACTTTAATTAAAATTGGTGCTATAGCTGGTGCTGCAACAGTAGCTGCCATAGGAGCTAAAAAACTTAAAAAAAAATCAAAGGTAAAAGAAGAATATAAAGTAACATATGTAAATTATGAAGATAGAAAGGTTTATTTTGTAGGTGGAGGTATTGCTTCACTTGCAGGTGCAGCTTATCTTATAAGAGATTGTAATTTCAATGGTGAAAACATTCATATTTTTGAAGGAATGAATATTTTAGGTGGAAGTAATGATGGAATAGGAACTCCAGAGGGTGGATTTGTATGTCGTGGAGGTAGAATGTTAAATGAGGAAACTTATGAAAATCTATGGGAACTATTCTCTAGTATACCTTCATTATATATGCCTGGTATGAGTGTAACCGAAGAAATATTAAATTTTGATCATTTACATCCAACTCATGCTCAAGCTCGTTTAGTAGATAAAGATGGTGTTATTTTAGATGTTAAGAGTATGGGATTTACAAATGCTGAACGTATGGCACTTGGAAAACTTATGATGATTGATGAAAAGAAATTAGATGACCTTACTATCGAAGATTGGTTTAAGTATATGCCACATTTCTTTGAAACAAATTTCTGGCATATGTGGCAAACAACATTTGCATTCCAAAAGTGGTCTAGTCTTTTTGAATTTAAACGTTACATGGGACGTATGATTTTAGAATTTTCACGTATTGAAACACTAGAAGGGGTTACACGTACTCCTTATAATCAATATGATTCACTTATCCGTCCGTTAGAAGCTTATTTAGATAAATATGGAGTTAACTTCCATACAGATACTGTCGTTACTGATATAGATTTTAAGGATGGAGAAGGTATAACAGTAAGTAAGATACATGTAAATGAAGATGGAACTGAAAAAGAAATTGAACTAAGTGATAATGATGTTTGTATTATGATAAATGGATGTATGACAGATTGCGCAACTTTAGGTGATTTAAATACAGCTCCAGAATTTAATTCAGCAAATCCAATATCAGGAGACCTTTGGAGAAAAATAGCAGTTAAAAAAGAAGGGCTTGGAAATCCAGAACCATTCTTTGGACATCCAGAACAAACTAATTGGGAAAGTTTCACAGTTACATGTAAAGGAAATAAAATGCTTAAACTAATAGAAGAATTTTCAGGGAATATTCCAGGAAGTGGTGCTTTAATGACATTTAAGGATTCAAGTTGGCTTATGAGTATAGTTGTTGCAGCACAACCACACTTTGTAAATCAACCAATTGATGAGACAATATTCTGGGGATATGGATTGCATACAGATAGAGTTGGAGATTATGTAAAGAAACCAATGCGTGACTGTACAGGTAAAGAATTATTAACAGAACTTATTTATCAATTACACATGGAAGAACATTTAGATGAAATAATGGACAGCGTAGTCAATGTAATACCATGTATGATGCCATATGTTGATTCACAATTCCAACCACGTAAAATGAGTGATAGACCACAAGTTGTACCTGAAGGATCAACTAATTTTGCTATGATTAGTCAATTTGTTGAAATACCAGAAGATATGGTATTTACAGATGAGTATTCAATACGTGCAGCAAGAATTGCTATATACAAATTATTTAATGTAAAAGATAAAAAGGTATGTCCAGTAACTGAATATAAGAAAAATCCTAAAGTGTTAAAGATGGCATTAAAAACTGCTTATAGAAAATAAATTAAAAAATAATTTGAAAATATACTAAAAATATATATAATATATAGAGCTAAGTAATACTAAATATAGTGCTGTATTATTTAGCTCATTTTAATTATGCAAAAATTTTATTAAATTTATTTTATGAATACAAAAATGGTGTATAATATGGAAGAAATAATAAAAAATATGATAAGGAGGTAATAAATTTAATATGAAAGTGTTTTATAGAGTAATAGCGACTATTGGTTATGGATTGTTGGCAGGTATTGGAATAAATTCATTCTTAACTCCTGCTAAAGTATATTCTGCTGGAGTTACTGGATTATCACAGTTATTATCAGCAACTGGAACTGATTTTTTAGGAATTAATATAAAGATTTCAACTTGGGTATTATTAATTAATTTGCCACTTATATTTTTATCATGGAAAAAGCTTGGAAAAAAGTTCACTTTTTATAGCCTTTTAGCAGTACTTTCATCATCATTCTTTATTAGAATAATACCATCTTATAAGATTACAGATAACATACTTTTGGCATCAATTTTTGGGGGAATACTTACTGGAGCAGGAGTTGGATTTTGTTTTAGATTAGGTTTTTCAACTGGAGGAACAGATATTATAATACTTGTAATTCAAAAAATGACAGGTAAATCTGTTGGACAGCTTGGATTTATATTAAATGGAATTATATTATTTATGGCGGGAATAATGTATGGTTGGGAAATGGCATTATATAGTTTAATTTCAATATATGCTACTACAAAAGTTCTTGATTTATTCTACATTCAGCAATATAAATTAACCGTTAATATATTTACAAAGAAGGAAAAAGAAGTTGTACAAGGATTACTTGAAAACAACTTGCGTGGAGTTACTGTAAATGCTAATTTGCGTGGTGGATATACTAACGAAGAATTAAGTTCAATAGTTACAGTTATATCAAAACAAGAACTATTTTTTATAAAAAAAGTAATTTTAGATATAGACCCAGATGCATTTGTTAATGTTCAACCAACAATTGAGGTTATGGGTAAATTTATAGATAAATCTTTGATATAGTAATTTCTAATTAAAAATAAATCCCTAAAAGTTTTACTTTTAGGGATTTATTTTATATTGTTGCTACTTTAGCATTTACTCCATCAAGATTATTTAATTTATCTTTTAATTCATTAATTTCGTCTTGATTTTCATTAAGTAAGTCTAAAATTATAAGACCAGATTGAGAGCATGAGTTTGTGCTAGCTTCATGAAGACCAAGTCTTGTTTTAATTATACATCCATGTTTAGTTAAAAGCTCTTGAACTTTTGGTGCAATTTCATTTCTTGGTGAAATTTTAATTAACATAATTGAAAACATACGCTACCTCCTAATATGTATTTAATATTAATCTTATCTTTAATATCTTTCTATAGTATTAACAAAAATCCTTTATTTAATTATGTAAATAATAATAAAACAATCAATTAGATAAGCAATATAATATACAAATTGTAACATAAAGGTTAAATGTTTAAAAATATTTTAAAATTATTAGTAAAATTAGGTATAATAGTAATATAATTTAATTATATTAAATTTTATAGTTAAAAAATAAAACCAAAGGTAATAGAGTACTTATGAAGAGAAGAGAAAAGAAGATTATTTTATTAATAATTTTTTCTGTAATAATAGGAACATTAATTATATCGGTTACATTAATTTATAAAAACAAAGAAAATAAGCCTTATATAGAAATTAAAAATAAAACATTAATTGAAATTAGAAAGTATATTGAAGATAGAGATTACAATAAGGCTGAAGGGAAAATTAATAGCCTGTTAAATAATAAAATTATGCAGGAATTATTATGTGGAAATGAAAAATTTATATTATATAATTATCTAGGTATTATAAATTTACAACAAGGAAAATTTTTAAATGCTATAGTTAATTATGAAAAATCAAATAAATATGCTGATAAAAGTAATAAATTAAAATCACTTATAAATATAGCAATATCTTATAGAAATATTGGTGAATATGTAAAAAGTTCAGAGATGTTACTTAAGATTTCTAAGGAAAAAATATATGATAGGCAGGAAAGTGCTTATATTAAAGCCTATTCATTACTTAATTTAGCAGAAATACATTTAAGGGTTGGAAACTTTAGGGAGTTTAAAAATGTTCTAGACAATTCATATCAATATATTAATTATATATCTCCTGAATATAAAGATGATATATTAATTATTTATTATACATATGTAACTTTAGACAATATAAATAATGGGAAGTTAGATGAAGCAGAAAAATGTTTATCTAAAATTAAAGAGTTGCAAAAAAGAAATAAAAGAATAGATTTTACTGAATTAGATGTATTAAGGCTTAGAGCTATTGCAAATTTTTACTTAAAAAAGGGTGAAGATAAAAAATCAGAAGAGTATTTTAAAAAGTTAGAAATAGAGGCACATAAAGAAGGGGAAACATACTTAGAACTAGAAGCTTTAGGTAAAAGAATAGATATTTCAAAGAAAATAAATAAACAACAGTATATTAGACTTTTAAAAAAATATTATGATAGAGAAGAAGAAATAGAGCAGCTTGATAATTCTCAATGTAAATATCATTTAAATAATAAATTTATTGAAGAAATTAATAATTCGATGAATAAGGAACTTTGGAAGTCTATATTAATACTTACTGTTTTATTTTGTATATTAGTATTTTTATTAGTTAAAAAGGTAAGTAAATCTGAAAAGGAATCTATGAAAGATCCATTATGTGATATTTATAATAGAAGATTTTTAAATAATTATATGGAGAAAATAAATAAAAAGGACATTCCAATATCTATACTTATGATAGATGTTGATTATTTCAAACTTTATAATGATAATTATGGTCATCAAAAGGGGGATTTGGTTTTAAAAACAGTAGCAAATGTTTTAAAAAGAAGTTGTAGAAAAGGTGATGTAGTTGCTAGATATGGTGGAGAAGAATTTTGCATTGTATTGAAGAAAACATCAAAAGAAGAAGCAATAGATATAGCAAGAAAAATAAAATATAACATTAATAAAGAAAATATTTCTCATAATTTTTCAAATGTTGAAAAATTCGTAACTTTAAGTATTGGAATTGCAAATATATATTCTTTAGATCACTTAGGAAGTTCGATAAAATTAGCAGATAAAGCTTTATACGGAATTAAGAATTCTGGACGTAATGGATATATTCATATAGAAGATATGATAAAAGAGGGGTTAGTTGATTAAAACTTAACCATAAATAATGGTTAAGTTTTAATTTTAAGGAGCCTCTTTATATTTATAATTAAATTTCCAGCTTATATTATCCAAATTTGTATTTTTCAAATTAAAAGATTTATTGTTAAATGTAAATTGAACTCTTTTAGCATGGAATGGATAGAAAAATTTAGGTATATCTATTTTATCTAGTATAATTCTTGCAAATGGTGTTCCTTTTGAATCGGTTAACTCTAATTCAAAATCTTTTATTTCTGTTAAAGTTAAATTAGTTCCGTTGTAAATATAACCATCTAGAACTAAAGTATCAGATACTTTATATAGATTATTTACTATTAAATTTACGTTGTTTGCTTGAACAGAAAAATCACTTGTGCTGAAAAGTTTATCTTGAGGTTTAGATTTAGGTTGTGATGCATTAGCTTTAATTGGTATTAAAATCATCGTAAAAATTATAAAAAATCCAAAGATTTTATTGAATTTTGATTTCATTAGTATTCCTCCTTAATTAGATATATATAGTATATAAATCAAGTTTTTCTATCTTTATATAGTATTGTTTGCTAAAAAGAGGAATTTATACTAAATAAATTTAAAAATTTATAAAAATAAAAGACCTCCGTAAATAACGAAGGTCAATTAGAAAGGGTTTAATATAAATTGCTAAGGTGTGATCTTAACAATATTGGGATTGGGGGGAAATAATTTAAATTTTAAATTATTTTATTGGGTATTATAATAATTGCCATATAATCAATAAAATATTCAAAATATAAAAAATTTTTTATAAATCTACAAGAGCACAACCTTGTACTGCGTTTAAATTATTTTTAATACAGTAATCTAGTATATCTTTACTTTCAGCACCAGGTTGTATAAGTATATTTTTAATTCCTAAAGAATTAGCTTCTTTTATGTATTTAAGTCCTTCAGCACTATTTATGCATAAATCAATAGCTTCTATTTTATAAGGAACTTCTTTTAAAGATTTAAAAATTTTATTTCCACCTTTAGGATGTACACCATTAGCATTAAGTCCATTATTTTTAAGCTTTTTTAATATTTTATGTGCATATTTTGATTCATTAGAGACATCTCCAATAACAACCCAATTATTAAAAGTTCTAAAAATTTCTACGCTCATAAAAACATCTCCTTTTTAAAGTTCAGATGTACAATGAGGACATCTAGTAGCTTCAATATTTATTTCAGTAAAGCAATAAGGACAATCTTTTGTAGTAGCTTCTTCCGTAGCCTTTTCTTTTCTAAAGGCTCTATCTTTAATTTTATTTAATTGTCTTATTACTATAAATATAGAAAACGCGATTATTAAAAAGTTAAGTATATTATTTAAAAATATTCCGTAATTAATAGTGGCTGCACCAGCTGCTTGAGCTGCTTTAAGTGAATCATAGTGTTTACCACTTAAGTTTATATATAAGTTAGAAAAATCAACTTTACCAACAAGAGAACCAACAGCAGGCATAATAATATCATTTACTAAAGAAGTAACTATCTTTGAGAAAGCACCTCCAATAACAACACCAATAGCTAAATCAACAACATTGCCTCTCATTGCAAATTTTTTAAATTCATTCCACAAAACAATCTCTCCTTTCTTTTTATAATATTGTATCCTAATTAAATATAAATAATAGTAATGTATTAAAAAATTATCACAAAATTTTTAAAAAGGTAACAAATTATTAAAAAATAATACATTTTAGGTAATAATATAATTTTTTTGATAATTATTATAAATAAATATTTTATATAGTTAGAGATTTATTTTAAAAATGAATATAAAAAATATAATAGATAAATATTTAATTAGATAAATTTTATAAAATTAAATAAAAATATATTAAAAAGTCTTTAAGCTTACTATATTTTTAATATTTTTTATTATAAGAAAGTATTATAATAAATTTATATGTTTTTAGAAATAGAAGGTGAAAAGATGAGAGATTTAGATTATAAAAGTTTAAGTAGTGAAATTATAACAAGAAATAATTTTTTATATGAAGAAAATAGAGAAGCATGGAATAGAGCAATACAAAAATATCCTAAGGCTATATGTTATCCAAAGACAACTAAAGAAGTTATAGAAGCTTTAAAATTTGTAAAAGAAAATAAAATTGAATTTAGAATAAGGTCAGGACGTCATCATTATGAAGGGTATTCAACTGGAAATGATATATTTATTATAGATGTAAGCAAAATGAATAATATTTATGTTGATGAAGATAATAAAACAGTAAAAATAGATGGTGGAGTAAGAAATAGAGAACTTTATGAAGCTTTAAATTCACTAGGATATCCTTTCCCAGGAGGAGGATGTCCAACTGTGGGAGTTATAGGATTTACCTTAGGAGGAGGTTGGGGATATTCAAGTAGATTACTTGGACTTGGATGTGACAACTTAATAGAAGCAGAATTAGTTAATTGTGATGGAGATTTACTTACTTTAAATAATGATGTAAATAAAGACTTACTTTGGGCACTTAAAGGTTCAGGGGGAGGAAATTTTGGAATAGTTACTTCAATGACATTTAAGCTTCCAAATAAAATTGAAATGGCAACTTTAATAAATATTGATTTTAATAATATTGATATTGAAGAAAAAATTGATATAATTGAAGAACTTCAAAATACATATAAAACTTTAGATAGAAGAATGAATTTAAAAACAGCTATATATAATTCACAAGAAAAAGGTCACGGTATAAAAATGACAGGACTTTTTTATGGAAAGAAAGAAGAAGCTAATAAGATTTTACAAAGTATTAAGTCTAAGGGAAGTAAAATGTACTATAATTTAGGGTACATGACTGTTTTAGATGCTAATAGATGGATACAAGATAGTCATCCAGATTATGAAAAGTATAAGTCTGGAGGAAGATTTGTTCTTAGAGATTATAATAGAGAAGAAATTAAAAAAATTATAGAAGTTGTATCAGAAAGAGCAGAAGGTTCAACATATACAGCTGTTTCATTTTATGGTTTAGGTGGAGCGGTTTCTGATATTGAAAAAAATAATACAGCATTTTATTATAGGAATGCAAAATTTATAATGGGCTTTCAATCTGTATGGGAAGATTTAAAGTATGCAGAAATAAATGTAAATTGGGTTAAAGAAAGATTTGAATTTATAAAATCAATTACAGAAGGTTCATTTATAAACTTTCCAATAGATTCATTAGATGACTATGAGAAAGAATACTACGGAAAAAATATAGTGAAATTAAAAGAAGTAAAAAGAAAATATGACTCTAATAATATATTTAATTTTGAGCAAAGTATAAAGGGTATTTAATAAGAAATATAAGGATTAAAAGTTAATATATAAACATAAAAAGCTCTAGTAATTTATAAAAATTATAAATTACTAGAGCTTTTATTAACTTTATAATGAATATTCACTTTATGCATTATAAAATTTATGCAAAAATATATAAAATAATTTACTTATGAAGGAAAAATTTCAATATATTACATTGAATATCCATCAAAATAGTGGCTTTTAAGGGGTTTTTATTAAAAAATATCTTAAATTAGCGAAAAAAGTGTATATTTTACAAAAAAATATAAAAAAAATATTCCTAATTTATGCATTGAATATTCATATAATTGAAGGAAATCCTTCTTAATAAAATTTCGTGCAAGAGTACAGTTAATAAGGGTTAATACATTATATGTAATTAATAATATTTTTTGGGGTGAATAAAATCAAAAAATACTATACACTTTATGTAAAAAAATGGCTTGTAATCGTTTTTTGAGGGGCTATAATTATAACTGTAAACAGCGTTAGCAAAAAGCATTTGACCCCTAACATGTTTATAAAATAACTAAAGAAGAAAGAGAGTGATAATATGAAGAATGATAGAGCTTTAAATGTTACCTCAGAAATAGGTAGATTAAAAACAGTTTTATTACATAGACCTGGAGAAGAAATTGAAAATTTAACTCCAAATCTATTAGACAGATTATTATTCGATGATATCCCATACTTAAAAATTGCAAGAGAAGAACATGATGCATTTGCAAAAACTTTAAGAGATGCAGGAGTAGAAGTTCTTTACTTAGAAGAACTTGCAGCAGAAGCAATTTCAACTAGCGAAGAAGTAAAAAAAGAATTCATAAATGAATTTATTACAGAAGCTGGAGTTGAAAGTGAATCATTAAGAGAAGCATTAATGAAATATTTCTTAAGCTTCGAAAATAAGCCAATGGTTGATAAGATGATGGCAGGAGTTAGAAAAGAAGAATTAAAAGAATATCATAGAGATTCTTTATATGATTTAGTAAACAGCACTTATCCATTTGTTTGTGATCCAATGCCAAATCTTTACTTTACAAGAGACCCATTTGCAACAATTGGACATGGTATAACATTAAACCATATGAGAACTGAAACAAGAAATAGAGAAACATTATTTGCAAAATATATCTTTAAATATCATCCAAGATTTAAAGATAAAGATGTTCCATTCTGGTTCAACAGAGATGAAACTACTTCATTAGAAGGTGGAGATGAATTAATACTTTCAAAAGATACATTAGCAGTTGGTATCTCACAAAGAACTGATTCAGCTTCAGTTGAAAAGCTAGCTAAGAGAATATTATTTAATGATGATACAACATTCAAAACAGTTTTAGCTTTCCAAATACCAGTAAGTAGAGCATTTATGCACTTAGATACAGTATTTACTCAAGTTGACTATGACAAATTTACAGTTCATCCAGAAATAGTAGGACCTTTAAATGTTTATGCAATAACAAAAGATCCAGAAAATCCAAACATGCTTAAGACTACTAAAGAAGTGGATACACTAGAACATATATTAAGCAAATATTTAGATAGAAAAGTTACATTAATTAAATGTGGTGGTGGAGATGAAATAATCGCTGCTAGAGAACAATGGAATGATGGTTCAAATACATTAGCTATTGCACCAGGAGAAGTTATTGTTTACTCAAGAAACTATGTAACTAATAAAATACTAGAAGATTATGGAATTAAAATACACGTAATTCCATCATCAGAATTATCAAGAGGTAGAGGCGGCCCAAGATGTATGTCAATGCCACTAATAAGAGAAGATCTATAATTTAAAACAATATAAATATACAAATAGTTTAAATATATAAATTTAAGTGTTTACTATTTTAAGAGAAATATAAAAAATAGTAAACACTTAGATTAAACTAAGGAGGAAATGAAGATGGCAGTTAATTTAAAAGGAAGAAGTTTTTTAACATTAAAGGATTTTACACCAGAAGAGATTAGATATCTTTTAGACTTATCACATGATTTAAAGGCTAAAAAAAGAGCTGGAATATTAGGTGACACTTTAAAAGGAAAAAATGTTGTTTTATTATTTGAAAAAACATCAACTAGAACAAGATGTGCATTTGAATGTGGAGCAGCAGAAGAAGGAGCTCACGTAACATTCTTAACAAACTCTCAAATGGGTAAAAAAGAATCAATAGAAGATACTGCAAAAGTTCTTGGAAGAATGTATGATGGTATCGAATTTAGAGGATTTAAACAATCAACAGTTGAAGAACTTGCAAAATAT
Organism: Clostridium sp. TJA020; assembly: GCF_058310295.1. Classification (NCBI taxonomy): domain Bacteria; kingdom Bacillati; phylum Bacillota; class Clostridia; order Eubacteriales; family Clostridiaceae; genus Clostridium; species Clostridium sp. TJA020. The sequence goes on along the minus strand of NZ_JBZEFC010000003.1, from coordinate 186,141 downwards.
GCAGGAGTTCCAGTATGGAATGGATTAACTGATGCAGATCACCCAACTCAAATATTAGCAGATTTTCTTACAATAGAAGAACATGCACATAAGCCTCTTAGTGAAATTAAATTAGTATTTGCTGGAGATACAAGAAATAATATGAGTTATGCATTAATGTATGGTGCAGCTAAAATGGGAATGCATTTCGTAGCACTTGGACCTAAGAGCTTAGAACCAGATCCAGAAATAGTTAAAGAAATGCAAGAATACTCAAAACAAACAGGAGCAATAATTGAATTCTCAGATAACGTTGATGAAGCGGTTAAGGGAGCAGACGTTATTTATACTGATATATGGGTATCAATGGGAGAAGATGAAAGCTTATATCCAGAAAGAGTTAAATTATTAACTCCATATAAAGTAACAAGAGAAATGATGGCTAAAACTGGAAATAAAAATACATTATTTATGCATTGCTTACCATCATTCCATGATGAAGATACAGAAGTTTGCAAAGACATGATGGATAGATTAGGTCTTGATATTAGAGAAGTTGAAGACGAAGTATTTAGAAGCAAAAATTCAGTAGTCTTTGATGAAGCTGAAAATAGAATGCATACTATAAAAGCCGTAATGGTAGCTACAGCAGGAAAATAATTTGTCATTAGTCGGCTATTTTAATTAAAATAGCCGACTAAACTTTTCTTATAAAAATTAAATAGGGGTGATATATATGTCAGAGCAAAATTCTACTGGTGAACAAAGAAATCTTGGATTCGCTTCACTTGCAGCATTAATTGTTGGTTCTATGATAGGTGGAGGAGCGTTTAACCTACCATCAGATATGGCAAGAGGAGCAGGTACAGGTGCAATTATTATAGGTTGGATTATAACTGGTATTGGTATGATAGCGCTTGCTTTTGTTTATCAAACATTAGCAAATAGAAAACCTGAACTTAGTGGTGGTGTATATAGTTATGCTAAAGCTGGTTTTGGAGAGTACATAGGATTTAACTCAGCCTGGGGATATTGGCTTAGTGCTTGGATTGGAAACGTATCCTACTCAGTTCTTTTATTTGGAGCCATAGGTTACTTTGCACCTATATTTGGTGAAGGTAATAACTTAGCATCAATAATCGGGGCTTCAATTCTTGTTTGGGCATTTACTTTCTTAATATTAAAAGGAGTAAGTGGTGCAGCCTTTGTTAACTTAATAACAACAATAGCAAAATTAGTTCCTATATGTGTATTTATAGTAGTAGCAATTTTTGCATTTAACTTAGATAACTTTACTTTTGAGTTCTGGGGTTCAACAGATCTAGGTAGTATTTTAGATCAAGCAAAGAACACTATGCTAGTAACATTATGGTGCTTCATAGGAATTGAAGGTGCAGTAGTTGTATCTGGTAGAGCTAAAAAACAAAGTGATGTTGGTAAAGCAACAGTAATTGGATTAATAGGAACTTTATGTATATATCTTTTAATTTCCTTAATGTCTTTAGGAGTTATGAATAGAGTACATTTAGCAGGTTTAGATAACCCATCAATGGCATATGTTTTAGAATTTGCAGTTGGTAAATGGGGAGCTGTACTTATTAATTTAGGACTAATAATATCATTATTTGGATCATTACTTGGATGGTCACTTTTAGCAGCTGAAATTCCATTTGTTGCTGCAAAAGATGGTGCACTTCCAAAAATATTTGCAAAAACAAATAAACATGGAGCTCCAGCAGCATCATTAATTATAACAAATATATTAGTTGAATTATTTTTAATATTAACATTAGTTGCAAGTAGTACTTATCAAGCATTATATTCTGTTGCAAGTACTGCAATTCTTGTTCCATATCTTTTAAGTGCAATGTATGGACTTAAACTTGTTATAACTGGTGAAACTTATGATACAAATCCACAAGGTAAAACAAGAGATAAAGTTTGTACAGTTATAGCAACAATTTATGCTATATGGTTATGCTATGCAGCAGGTTTAAAATATTTATTATTATGCTTCATTCTTTATGCAGTAGGTATAATTTTCTACTATGTTGCAAAGAAAGAAAACAACAAAGATGGAAAAGTATTTGTTGGTAAAGAATCATTAATTGCTGTAATTATTTTAGTTGTAGCTGTAATAGCAGTTATAATGCTAGTAACAGGAAAAGTAACAATTTAATTAAGCTAATAAGTATTATTTTAGTAATACCTTTTAAAATACACTTTTACTAAAGATAAAATTATTGATATATAAACAAAAGATAAATTTAAATAAACAAAAGATAAAGATTTAAAATTAATCAGATGAACAAAAGATAAAATTGCATTTAATAATTATTCAAGTAATTATTTATAAGGAGGAACAAAAGATGAAAATAGTTTTAGCGTTAGGAGGAAATGCATTACAAGCAGATCCTAAAGATAAAAGTGCAGAAGGTCAATTAAAGACTTGTAAAGAAACTGCAAAATCAGTAGTTGATTTAATTGAAGCTGGACATAGAGTATCAGTTGTTCATGGAAATGGACCTCAAGTTGGTCAAATTTTAGCAAGTGTAGAAGAAGCTTATCAAGCAAATAAAAATAATACACTTTTCCCATTTGATGTTGTAGGTGCTTTTTCACAAGGATATATAGGATATCACTTACAAAATGCAATTTCAGAAGAACTTCATAAGAGAAAAATAAACAAATCTGCTGAAACAATTGTTACTCAAGTTGTAGTAGATAAAAATGATAAGGCTTTTGAAAATCCAACAAAGCCAATAGGATCATTTTATTCAGAAGAAGAAGCTAAACAACTTGAAAAAGATAAAGGATATGTAATGAAAGAAGATGCAGGTAGAGGTTACAGAAGAGTTGTAGCATCACCAAAACCTGTTGATATTGTAGAAAAAGACGCTATAAAAGCAATGGTTGATAATGGATTTGTTGTAATTGCTTGCGGTGGTGGTGGAATACCAGTAATTAAAGAAGGAGATAACTTAGTTGGGGTTCCAGCAGTTATTGATAAAGACTTCGCAGCAGAAAAACTTGCAGAAATATTAGATGCTGATCTTTTATTAATACTTACAGCAGTTGATAGAGTATGCGTAAACTATAATAAACCAAATCAAAAAGAATTAAAAGAAATTGGTATAGACGAACTAAATAAATATATAGAAGAAGGCCAATTTGCACCAGGAAGTATGCTTCCAAAGGTTGAAGCTTGTAAGAAGTTTGTTTTATCAACTGATAATAAACAAGCTATAATAGCATCACTTTCTAGAGCAAAAGAATCTTTAGAAGGAACATCTGGAACAAAGATTGTAAAATAAAATATTTTAGGGAGAGGGCTTAAGCCTTCTCTCTAAGCTAATTATTATCATTTTGAATATTGTTAAGTTTAATTTGTTGATAATTTTTTATAAAAAGAGGTCGATTATTATGGGAAATGATTTAAAGAAGAGAAGAAGAGAAGCTATTTTAAACATAATAAAAAATGAAGATATAGGAAAACAAGAACAACTTGTTTTGAAATTAAAACATTTAGGCATAAATGCGACTCAAGCAACATTATCACGTGATTTAAGAGAAATGCATATAATTAGAAAACTAATGAAAAATAAAGAGTATAAGTATGTACTGTTAACTGAAGAAAATGTAGGTAAAAGATGTAATAATATATTTAAAAATTCAGTTGAAAGTATATGTGTACAAGAATATTTTATAGCAATAAGAACTATGAAGGGCATGGCGGATGTTGTTGGTGAATTTATTGACAGATTAAATGATAAAAGAATTCTTGGAACAGTTGCAAACAATTATAGTGTAATTATTGTTTGTAATGGTGAAAAAAACGCAAAGCTTGTGTTCAAAGAGTTAAATGATTTGAGATTTTAAGTATTTTTGTACACATTTATTTAAGTACACCTAAAAATAAAGCATAATAAAATTATACTTCTTAAAGTAATAGAGTCTTATCAAAATTTTGATAAGGCTCTATTATTTTTGTTAATGGAATATTAATAGTCTATTCTTTGAGTACAATCACATTTAAGCTATATAATTAAATTAGGATATAATTGGTTTTTAATTACTTGTATAAATTTAATATTGCTTTTAAATAGTGATAAAAATCTATTTCAATAAGTATTAGTATTTTATTATATAATATAGGAAAGGAAAACTGTAAATTATGCAAAATGAAGATAAAAAGAACATAAAAAGTAAAAATAATTTAAAAGTTAAAACTGTATTAGAAAGTATTGTAGTTGGTGCTATTGCAGGTTTAATAGTTTCTTTATATAGATTAGTTTTAAAGTTTATAGCTCCTTATGAATATAAAGCATATAATTTTATGAAAGAAAATCATTTGTGGATTATTTTGGGTATAATTGTTTTAGTAATTTTTGCTTATATAGTTGGAATTATGGTTGAAAAAAACTCTATGATAAGTGGTAGTGGTATACCTCAAATAGAAGGTATGCTTAAAGATAAATTTGATATTAAAAATCCATTTGAAATTTTAATTCAAAAGTTTATTGGAGGTTCAATTGCAATAGGAGCAGGATTATCACTTGGAATTGAAGGACCGTCTATTCAGCTAGGAGCAGAGGCAGCACATGTTTATAGTAATGCAACAAAAAAAGGTATTAGTGATAAAAAGCTTTTAATTGCATCAGCAGCAGGAGCTGGACTTGCAGCAGCTTTTAATGCACCTCTTGCAGGAGTATTTTTTGTTCTTGAAGAAATGTATAAGAGTTTTTCAAAAATGCTTTTTTTATGTTCAATAGGAGCATGTGTAACAGCTGATTTAGTAACTTGGATATTTTTTGGTAGTAAACCTATATTAGAAGTTAATCTTGTAAAATCTTTACCGGCTAAGTATTATATATTTGTAATTATTCTTGGTATTATAGTAGGAATTTGTGGAGTAATATATAATAAAACATTACTTAAAACAATAAAGCTATATAAAGGAATGAAAGTTAAGTTAAGATATAGAATGATAATCCCATTTATGTTTGCATTGTTCTTTGGAATTACACTTCCACAAGTTTTAGGTGGAGGAGATTTACTTATAAATAATATTTTAATAAATGGTGTTGCAATAGAATTTGCTATTGTATTACTTATAAGTAAGTTTATTCTTTCAATAGTGAGCTTTGCATCAGATACTCCAGGGGGAATATTATTTCCTTTATTAAGCTTAGGAGCATTAGTTGGAGTAGCATTTAGTGGAAGCATAGCGACAATTATAGGAGATAATAATATTTATGTAACAAACTTTATATTACTTGGAATGGCTGGAATGTTTTCATCAATTGTAAGAGCTCCAATTACAGGACTTATATTAGTTTGTGAAATGAGTGGGCCAAAACTAGGATTAGGTGCTGTAACTTTAGTTTGTGGAATATCTTATTTAATTGCAGAAGTATTTAAGTGTAAGCCAATATATGATTCACTATTGGATAATAGATTAAAGGCAATGGGAATAGAAGAAGATTAAAATTAGGGGGAGTGTTATGAATTTTACAAAAATACATCATGTAGCAATAATATGTTCAGATTATGAAAGGTCTAAGGATTTTTATACTAATATATTGGGATTTGAAATAATAAGAGAAGTTTATAGAAGGGAAAGAGATTCTTATAAGCTTGATTTAAAGATTGGAGATAATCAAATAGAATTATTTTCTTTTAAAAATCCACCAGAAAGATTAAGTTATCCTGAAGCTTGTGGACTTAGACATTTAGCTTTTGAAGTTTTAAATATAGAAGAAACTGTACAAGAACTTAAAGAAAAAGGGATAAATGTAGAACCTATTAGAATTGATGAATTTACTGGACAAAAGTATACATTTTTTGAAGATCCAGACAAGCTTCCATTAGAATTATATGAAATAAAAAAGTAAAATTTTATAAGAATAAATTGTAAAAATTTTAAAAGTATTGTTTAATGTATATTAATAATGTATAATAAAATACAAATGCATAAAATAAAGTAAGGTTCTAAAATATATGTTTTAGATTAAAAGGGAAGTTGGGTTTAAATCCCACGCGGTCCCGCCGCTGTAATAGAGTAGTTTTTATAAAGTTTATACCACTTGGAGATAAATTTCCTGGGAAGGTTTTATAAAAATGTTGATCCTTAAGCCAGAAGACCTGCCTACTTTAACAACATATAACTCTACGCGGATATAGAGGAGGTGTTACTTATAGATTAATTTATTTTAGTAATTTATTACCTCTTAATGTAAATTTAAGAGGTTTTTTTATGTCTAAAATAGTTAATTTTATAACTAAGTAGTGGAGTTTTGTGAAAATATATTTTATTATGAGGAGTAGATATTTATGTCAAAAAGAATGCAACTTTTTATAGGAGTTTTATTAATGATGTTATGCATACCAATAAAAGCATCAGCTATGCATATCATGGAAGGATTTCTTGAACCAAAATGGTGTATAGCATGGGGAGCTTTTACAATTCCATTTGTTGTTTTTGGAATATTTTCTATAAAAAATACAATAAAAGAGAATCCACGTTTAAAATTATTACTTGCAATGGCTGGGGCTTTTGCTTTTGTGCTTTCAGCACTTAAACTTCCATCAGTTACAGGTAGTTGTTCACACCCAACAGGAGTAGGTCTTGGTGCTATACTTTTTGGACCAACAGCAATGGCGGTTTTAGGACTTATCGTATTATTATTTCAAGCTATACTTTTAGCACACGGTGGACTTACAACTCTTGGAGCTAATACATTTTCAATGGCAGTAGTTGGACCATTTGTATCATATGGAATTTATAAATTAGTTAAAAAATTAAATGGACCAAGATGGCTTGCAATATTTTTAGCAGCAGCTATTGGTGATTTAGCAACATACATAACAACATCAATACAATTAGGACTAGCTTTCCCATCAGATGTTGGTGGAATAATGGCTTCAGTAACTAAGTTTATGGGAATATTTGCAGTAACACAAATTCCTTTAGCAATAAGTGAAGGTATATTAACAGTTGTAATATTTAATGCAATTGCAGCATATGACAGAGAAGATTTAATAAGCCTTAACATATTATCAAAGGAGGGAATCTAATGAAAAATAATCCAAAAAGTAAATTAAAAACAAATATAATACTTATATTAATTGTTATAGCTTTAGCAGTAATACCATTTTTTATAGCTAAAGACGGAGAATTTGGTGGTTCAGATGATGCAGCAGAAGAAGCTATAACACAAATAGATAAAAGTTATGAGCCATGGTTTTCTCCAGTGTTTGAACCAGCAAGTGGAGAGGTTGAAAGCCTTTTATTCGCACTTCAAGCAGCAATTGGAGCTGGTGTTATAGGTTTTGGATTAGGATATTTTAAAGGTCGTAAGACAAAAGAGGGTGCAAATAATAAATGTTAAATATAGATAAATACGCATATTCATCAAAACTTAAAAATATAAATCCTGTCGGGAAATTTGTATTTTCAGTTGTTACTTTAATTATGTGTCTTTTATCTAATAACATACTTGATTCAATTATAGTAATTGGTGTTATGGGAATAGCTACAGTTTTTGTTGGCAAAACACCTTTAAAGGTATTTTTAAAATTATTGACTATTCCTCTTGCATTTTTAATTATTGGAATCTTAACTATAACAATAAATTACTCTGTTAATCCGGATAAATTTATAATATCAACTCATATCTTCGGAGGCTTTATTGGGGTATCAAAACTTGGGATTTATAAAGCAGTAGTTTTATTTTTTAAAGTATTAGCATCAGTATGTTGTTTATACTTTTTATCTCTTAGTACTCCAATGGTGGACATATTAGCAGTACTTTCAAAATTAAAAGTTCCAAAAATAATGATTGAAATGATGAGTCTTATTTATAGATTTATATTTATACTTTTAGAAACTGTAAATACAATGTTTATAGCTCAAAACTCTAGACTTGGATATAATAGTATAAAGTCATCATATAAGTCTCTTGGAGCGCTTATATCAAGTTTATTTATAAGGTCTTTTAAAAAGGCTAATGATATGTATACATCATTAGAATCAAGAGGTTATGATGGTGAGTTAAATGTTATTTTAGATGAGTATACAAATGATAAAACAATTTACATAATAACAATTTTATTAAATTTATTATTATTAACTATTAAAGTATTAATGTAAATACAGAGAAGAAGGGAAGAAACTAAATGAGTGAAAATATATTAAAAATAGAAGAACTTCACTACAAATATTCAGATGGAACTTGTGCATTAAACGGAATAAATATGGATATAAAAAGAGGTGAAGTAACTGCAATATTAGGTGGAAATGGAGCAGGAAAATCAACATTATTTCACCATTTAAACGGAATAAATAAACCTTCTTCAGGTAAAATATATTTTAACGGAAAAGAATTTGACTATTCAAGAAAGGGATTAAAAAAATTAAGACAAGATGTAGGAATAGTTTTTCAAGACCCAGATAGTCAATTATTTTCAGCAAGTGTATATCAAGATATATCATTTGGACCTATGAACATGAAGCTAAAAGAAGAAGAAATAAGAAAAAGAGTAGATTTTGCAATCAAGGAAACAAAGATTGAGCATTTAAAGGATAAGCCAACTCATGCATTAAGTTTCGGTCAAAAAAAGCGTGTTTCTATAGCAGGAATACTTGTAATGGAGCCTAAGGTTTTAATATTAGATGAGCCAACAGCTGGATTAGATCCAATGGGGGTTAGTGATATAATGAGCCTTTTGATGGAGATGAAAAAGAAATTAAATCTAACTATAATAATATCTACACATGATATAGACATAGTACCTCTTTATTGTGATAAAGTATTTGTTATGGATAAAGGAAAAGTAATTTTAGAAGGAACTCCAGATGAAGTATTTAGAGAGAAGGAGAAGATAAGAAAAATACATCTTAGACTTCCGCGTGTTGCACATCTTATGGAAATTTTAAAAGAAAAAGATGGATTTGAATTTATTAATATAGAAAGCACAATTGGAAAAGCTAGAAAAGCATTTAAGGCTTGGAGAGATAATTTAAAATAATAGTAAAAAACAGTAGCTAAATTAATTTAGCTACTGTTTTTTATAATATTAAATTTAAGTTAGTTGTTTAGGGAAGTATATATTAACTATTGAATAGCTTTTTTATCTAAATTTTGTTAATTTAGTATTCTCTATATAGAATAGTTATTAATATAAAGCACATTAAAATATAATTCTATTTAAAGTAAATATATTTATTATTAAAGTAATATATTTAGAACAAATAAGCATAGGATTCATATAATATTATACTAATATAATTTTAAACAAAAGATATTATGTATAAAAGGATGTGAATATACGATGGAAGATAACAAAGAAAAAAACTCTGTTCTAATGGTAAACCCAGCTGATCCTAATACTATTCCTAAATTTATTGATCCTCTTCCTATACCTTCTGTTGCTGAGCGTGTAAATTGTTATGATGATAAATCAGAAGAAGCTTATTATAATATTACAATGGAAGAATCTAAACACCGTTTTCATTTATATTTTCCATTAACTACAATATGGGGATATAATGGTGAATATCCAGGTCCAACTATTGAAGTTATGAAGGACTCTCATATTTTAGTAAGATGGACTAATATGCTTCCAGATAAACATCTATTACCAATAGATCATACTCTTCACAGTACTTCAGATACTCCAGATGTAAGAACTGTAGTTCATGTACATGGGGCTAATGTTGATTCAGAGAGTGATGGTTATCCAGAAGCTTGGTTTACTAGAGATTATTCAATGGTAGGAAAAAGTTTTAAAAGAGAAGTTTATGAATATACTAATCATCAACCAGGAACTACATTATGGTATCATGATCATACTATGGGTATAACAAGGTTAAATGTTTATGCTGGTCTTGCAGGTTTTTATATCATTAGGGATGTCTTAGAAGAAAGATTAAATCTTCCTAGTGGCAAATATGAAATTCCTCTTATGATTCAAGATAAATCATTTAATTCTGACGGATCATTGTTTTATCCAGATGGACCTGTAGTTAATCCAGGAGAACCTGAGTTTCCTGTTAAGCCTTCAATAGTTCCATTGTTCCTAGGAAATACTATAGTAGTAAATGGAAAGGTATGGCCTTATCTTAATGTAGAACCTCGTAAATATAGATTTAGAATTCTAAATGGATGTAATGGAAGGCCTCTTAATTTAAGCTTATCAAATAATGATGTTTTTCATCAAATTGGTACTGATGGAGGATTTATGGAGCATACTATGGATGTATCAAGTATATCTATGCAATCAGCAGAGAGAGTAGATGTTATAATAGATTTTTCAAAGTATAAAGGTCAAGAAATTATCCTATTAAATACAGCTTTTGGTGCTGATAATAATACTAATGTAATAATGAAATTTAATGTTAATTTATGTTTAAGAAAACCAGATACTAGTAGCATACCAGTTGAATTAAATCATTCAGCACCTATAAATAAAGAATTGGTAAAAATTAATAGATTTTTACCTTTAAATCAAATACTAGATAAATATAATAGACAAGTATTCCTATTAGATAATAAAATGTGGTCAGATCCTACTACAGAAAAACCAGAAATAGATAGTATAGAAATATGGAATCTAATCAATACCTTTCCATTTCCACATCCAATTCATCTTCATTTAGTACAATTTAAAATAATAGAAAGAATTCCTTTTGATGTTGAGCATTATGAAAGTACTGGTGAATTAGTATTTACTGGACCTCCTGAAGAACCTCTTGATTTTGAAAAAGGTTTTAAAGATACAGTAAGAGTTGATGGAGGAAAGGTTACAAGAATTATTATGCATTTTAAGGATCATGTAGGTGATTTTGTATGGCATTGTCATATACTAGAGCATGAAGATTATGACATGATGAGACCAATGAGAGTATTAAAAGATTAATAAATTCAAAATAAAAAAAGCTAGCATATAAAACGCTAGCTTTTTTTATTTTAAATTTATTAAGTTAGTTGTTTAGGGGAGTATATATTAACTATGCAGTAGCTTTTTTGTTTGAAAAAGCTTTAAACATAGCAATTATTAATATTGAAATTATAAATAATCCAATGAATACAACGTATCCTCTTGAGAATCCACTTAAGTCAATACCTGTTTTATCTATAAATGTTGCCATAACAGGAGGTAATAAGAATCCACCAAAGGCTCCAATTCCACCTATCCATCCTGATGCACCACCCATAGCTTCTGGTACAGCATTTGGAACTATTTTAAATACAGCAGCGTTAGTTACTCCCATACCTATTCCAAGAAGTATAACACCAATTATTGCAAGTGTTAAAGTTCCTGCAAATGTCATAACTATTGAACCTAAAAGGCCAATTATTAAAGCTATAACAGCAACAATTTCTCCACCTTTTTTATCAGCTATTTTACCACCATATATTCTAACTAATGAAGTTAATATTGAATAAAAGGCAGTTAAAAAGCCAGCTATCTTAACATTTAATGAAAAATAAGTCATCCAGTAATTTGGAAGCCAGCTAGTTAAAGCTAAAAATCCACCAAATGTAGTAAAGTATATAAGAACTAAAGCCCATGTTTTCCATGATTTAGCTGATATAATTAAGCTTTCACTTACCTTAGCTTTAGGGAATAATTCTTGACCATGTTCCTTTGAAGCAATTTCTCTTGCTTCTTCTTTAGTAGCACCTTGGTCTAATAATTGGAAGTACCAAGCATTTTGACCTATCTTTATATAAATTAAAGTACCAACTATTAAGAAAATTAGCCATGCTAAATATGAACCTGATAATCCTAAAAGAGGCATAGCTACATTTGGTAATAAAAGGGCAAATATTCCAGGTGCTAAATTACCAACACCACCATAAAGCCCTAAAGCTACGCCTTGCTTATTTTGTGGGAACCAATAAGAGGCTTGGCTTATACCAACTGAGAATGTTGCAATACCACAACCTGAAAGAGTACCAAGTGCAAATAGTAACCAATAATAATTGCTTAAATTTTCTTGGAAAAATGCCATTACTATGTAAAGTCCTGTCATACCAATAATTGATAAAACAAGTAAAACTATAAATGGTTTTCTACCACCAGTTGTATCAACCCATGCTGCAAATGGAATTCTAAGCAATGAACCTGAAAGAGATGGTGCAGATACAAGTAGTGCTAGTAAAACTGGATTTAAATCAATAAATACCTTTTTAAATATAGCAGCTGTTGGTCCATATAGAGAAACGGCAGCAAACCCTATAAAGAATCCAAGTGTAGCAGCAGCTAAACCAAGGTTTGAATTTCCTTTAACTGAATAATTTTTCATATATAAGTCCTCCGTATTTAATTAAACTCGTTAATTCTTTAACGAGTTTATCATAAGTTTAACGGTAAAACTGTGATAATTATCACGATTTTACTAAAAATTTATAAAGTTATTAGGTGATAATTTATAAATATAAATAAATTACATTTAAGGAAAATAAAATAATGATAAATAATTTATATTTGAATATAATAAATTGTTAAAAATTAGATAATTATTAAGTATAAGTAATTTAAGACTTTTAAAAATATTTGAATAAAGTATTATTTAAATTGTCAATTATATAAATGGTACAATTTTTACAATTATATTATATATTATTGAATATAGTTCATATGTATAGAAGATTTTTATAAAAGTATGTATAATCTATATAAGTTATATAATGAAAAAAGGGGATTGTTATGAAGATAGGATTAGTTCTTTCAGGTGGAGGCGGTAAAGGTGCCTATGAGCTTGGTGTATGGAAGGCCTTAAAGGAGTTAGGACTAGATAAGTATATAGATGTGTTTTCTGGTGCATCAATAGGTGCTTTTAATGCTGTTTTATTTGCTCAAGATGATGAAAATGCTGCAGATGCATTATGGGAAGAAGTTACTATGGAAAAACTTGTTCCTATAAGCAAATTTGATTTATTAAAAAGAGGTATTGAACTTACAATAGGAGGTAAGCATTTAAATTTAGCAAAAAAATATATGCTTCAAAAAATAGAAGAAGGTGGAGTGCCAAAAGATGGAGCACGTGAGATTATAGACGAATATTTAGATGTGGATAAGATGAAAAAAAGAAATAAAATATGTTATGCTGCATGTACTGAACTTCCAGATTTTACTCCTAAGTATTTTAAGTTAAATGATTATGATGATGAAACTGCAAAAAAAATGATTATAGCATCGGCCTCTCTGCCTATGATATATGATTGCACTGAGGTTTTAGGTGGAAAGTTTATTGATGGAGGAGTTACAGATAATACTCCAATACAACCTGTTTATGAAGAAAATTGTGATATTATAATAGTAGTTTTATTATCAAAAGAAGCAAAAATTGATAAATCTATTTATCCAAATGCAAGGATATTAGAATTAGCCCCAAAAAACTTAAATGAAAGTACATTAAAAGGAACATTAAATTTAGATTTAGAAGCAAAGAGAATAAGAATAAGAGAAGGATATAAGGATACTATCAATCTTTTAGAGCCGATAATTTTTATGGCTAACTTAAAGAAAGAAAATGAGGAAAGTGAGAAGTATCCAAAACTTTATAAATTATATAACTGGATAAAGAAAGTTATATAATTTATAAAAAAGGTTTGTATAATTTTAAAATACAAACCTTTTTATATTCCTTCAGCATCTCCACCTCCTAATATGGCATCTATTTGTTCATCTAAGTTAGTTGCATCTTTTAATATATCATCACGCAATTTGATTCTAATTTCAGATGATAATATAGTTGGGATGTAACTAATAGCAATTTTCCTAAAGAAATCTGAATTTAATGCAGTATCTGGATATAACTTTTCATCAAGCTTTCTTTCTTCATATCTTAAAAAGGCTGCTTTAGCAAACAATAATAAGCTTACTATAAGTAAATTTTGCCCCATATCAATAAGAGAATCTAAATCAACTACACCTTCAAATTCAGAATTATTTAATTGCTCAACAATTACAGAACGGCCTAATAAATTTGCCTTTAAGAAATATAAACTTGAATTAATGGAAAGCAATGTGGCAACTATTTCTATATCAAGTATATGCAAATCTGTTTCTAAAAAAAATGGATCGTTTTGACTATTTGCAGCACTAGAAATTTTATTTGGATTATTACTTATATTATTTGTATTACTTTTTTTTCTTTTGTTTTTAGAATTACGTTTATTATTGGAATTATGTTTTTTTTTATTATTAGACTTTGATTTAAGAGAAGAAGTTCTATTTTTTTTATTCATTAAAATTACTCCAATTAAAGTATTTTTAAGAAATATATGGTATAGGGAATAAGTTTTTATATAAAGAAATATTTAACATATATAATTAAATTATATTGTTAAAGCTTGTATGAGTATAAGATAAAAAATTATTTAAATAAAACCTAAACCATTTATATCTTTTAGATATAGTTCGTTTAACACTATTACTCTTTCAATATTAGCAATTACACTTAATGCATATGCATTAGCTAGCCTTTTGTATGGAGATGTATTAGTATCAGAGCTTTTAAATTTATTTTCAAAATCCTTTTCATTAAACCTTCCAATGGCAACAGACCATAATACTATAAGTCCAGTTACTACAATTACTTCACCTATAAATAATAACAAATAAGGACTTGTTACATTTTCTGTTTCTTCATTTAAAATTTTAAAAATATCTGTGTTTGAAGCATATATGAAATAAGAATATCCAATAATCAATAAAGAAGCACCAAGTTTTTCTCTATCTGCAAGGTCAAGCTCTAAACCTTTAATTAATTGTTCTATTTCTTCAGGAATTTCAGTAGAAAATATATCTTCAAAATTTTTATTATTCATAAAATAATCACCTGATAAGTAATAAGATATTTTAATATATGAAAGATTAATTTTATATGTACTTAAATAAATGGTTGGATTTTTACATAAAAATTTTAAATTTAAAAATAAATTTTATTACTTTTAATTATTTTATATAAAAAAGACTTAAGTTTATGTAAACTTAAGTCTTTTTAAAATTAAAGTTCTTTTAAAATTACTTGTTGCATTGACATTAAAGGTGGCCATTTTTCATCAGGTAATAGATAATAATAATTCATACCTGGAGTAATGTTTTTAACCCTTAATTCATAAGTTTTAAAATTTATAAGAAGAATAGGATTTCCACGAGAATCCGTTCCTATTACACTACATATAGTCCCTCTATCTGTATAATATTTTAAGATAGCATCTAATAAATCTTTCATATTATAATAAACTGTATCAAGCTCTAGTAAGACTTTTCTATTAAACATATTACTTCATCTCCTTGCTTTAGTTTATATTATATATTTTATTCTTTATAATAATATTAATCAAATTATTTAGTTGAATAAATAATTTATATTCTTTTATAAGTATTGCAATAAATATCAATTTTAAAATAATTAATTTTAGTATTTAATATTTTATTATTAATTTAAATTAATAATAAAATAAATTTATTTTGAAAAATCTTATAAATGATATAAATACATTATGAAAATTAAGTTTTAAAGATTAATTTAAAAAATTATGTAAATTAGAAACCAAGGGGTCTTATGCTACTTAATACTGCTTTTGGATAAAGTTTGCTAAATTTATTATATATTTCAGATGTTGGATCAATTACTTCTATTTCATCATTATCATATTTAAAGGATACGTAATTAAAATCAAAGTCAAATCTTAAATCACCAGGATATTCTGACATAGAATTATAATTATAATCTTTCATAAAATTAACAATAAGTTGTCTATTTTCATTTAATTTGCAAAGCTCTATTATATATTTTTCTTCAATGAAAAACTTCTTTCTTATTTCTGCAATAAAGTTGCTAAATATTTTTGTTGATGCAACAATTACGTTTCCTTCCATATCAGAAACAACATAACCATTTACAATTTCTTTAGCTAAAAAGCTAGTATTTAAGGACATTAAAATAACTTCCTTTTTTTCTTCTGAAAACTCAGCATATTCTATTCTTATTTTTTCAGAGCTCCAATTAAATAACTCTGAAATATTTTTATCTTTATCAATTATAAGCTTGTCTAATGCTTTAGAATTTTCATAAGGAATATCTTCAAGAAGAGCAGATTTATATTCAGACAACTCTTTAATAAGTTCATCTATTTTTTTAACTTTAAGTTCTTTATTCAAAAAATCATCCCTCCATATATATATACTTTATATTTTAAAAATATTATATCACTAAATTTATAAAAATTCTCTTTAAAAGAAACAACAAATTTTAAATAAAAAGTCTTTAGCTTTATAAAATTAAATTAAAAAAGCTAATAATATTTAATTTTAAACTATTAAAATATAAACTTATTAGCTTTTATTTTCATAATGAGCTACATAATAGCTTTTTAAATTATGTAATGCATTTAAAAAAGATAAAAAACCTTTAGCTATTTTTTTAGGACTATTATTTTCTATTCCTAAAGATATGTTAGATGTAGATTCTTCTAATGAATTAAACATGTTATTAGCAATGGAAATTAACTCTTTTGACTTAGAAGTATCTAAGTTTTGGGTATTATTTGTAAAATCTAATGATATTTTTTCAATTTGTTTTTTGTAAGTATTTAAATAATTTATATAATCTGATTTTTTATTTCCTTTTTTCTTTATATTAGAAATTAATAGGGTACTATCACAAAGGGCATTGTTTAATGATTCTTTAAAATAATCATTAACTTTATAATTAGAAGAATTAGCTTCTATAGTTGAATTATTTTTTCTAGAACATCTATAATAACTAGAGCAACTAATGATATTAAAAGAAAATAAAATATATATAAATAAGAAGATAATCCTTATATTTTTATTTAATCTCATATACACACCTGCTTTTTAAGTACAATAAACATATTGTATTCTAAATATAATAAATTAATACTTTATAGTAATATTTTATCATAATTAGCAATTTAAAAGTATTTGTTTTGATTACATTTACATTTCGATTTTGTAAGAAATACACAATAAAATTCCTGAGTTTTATAAAAATATAGGAATTTTTAGTTATTTTACGACAAATATAGTAAAAAAATATTTAACTATAACTGAATATAAACATATTATAAATAAATATGATAAAATATAAATATTAAAATAAAATGGTTAATAATGCTATATGGGTAGGCTAACTAGGGAGGAAGAGTTAATGTATATAGTAGATATGTTTTTAGATAATAGAGCATCAAGGTATGTTACGTATATTTGGCAGTCACTTAGTGATAAAGGAATAGATTCTAGTTTAATTGATACAGAGGGATTATTTCCACATATAACTTTAGCAATTTATGAAGATGTAGATGAGAATAGATTTATAGCAAAAATGAAAGAATTTAAAAATAAATTAAAGAGTATAGATACAAGATTTGATGCTATAGGTGCCTTTCCAACTACGGGGACATGCTTTGCAAAGCCAGTAGTAACTGAAGAAATTATTAAGATGCATAGGGAATATTATGAATTTTTTAAAGAGTTTAATGATACAGCAAGAACTTATTATTTGCCTGGAAAGTGGAATCCACACTGTAGTTTAGCAATAGGATTAAATAAAGAAAAATTAAAAGAAGTAATGAATTTTGTTATAGATATTTATGAACCTTTTGATGCCAGTTTAGAAGGTATAGCATTATACAAAGTTGAGATGGAAAACGGAAAATTTACTGATAGCATAAGATTATTTTAAAATTTATATTTGCTGTAATAAAATTTTTATTATAAATTTTTAAATAATGTTGAATAAACATTTATTTTTTAGGGCAATATAATAATGTAATCAAGGAGTGAAAACTTAGACAATTGATTACAGGACACTGCTTATTTGATAAGTGGTGTCTTTTATTTATAAAAATATTATCAAATTATGAAAATTTAATATTAATGAATAATTGTTATTGACAAAGATAATGGTTAGGAATATAGTATTAATATGATAGTTCGCATAAGAACTATTTTAAATTTAGGAGATGATATTATGAAAGATTTTATAAAAGTTAATAAAAGAACTTTATTATTAATAGCTGGTTTAGTATGGGGATTCGCAGGTTTTAGGGTATTTACTATAGGTATAGGAGATGTAGAGTCACATCATGGAAGCTTTATATATAGCATCATATTTGCAGCAATAATATTTTTTGTATTTTTTAAATTTATATTTAGTAAAATGTTTAAAAAACATACAACAAGAATAATAAATAGTGAATTAAAAAAGCATTGTGCATTTTCATTTTTTGATGTTAGAAGTTATTTAATAATGGGCTTTATGATATTCTTTGGTATAACTGTAAGAAGTATTGGAATATTTAATCCAGTGTATGTTGGAACATTTTATATAGGATTAGGTTTTGCATTATTTATGGCAGGAGTTCTTTTCCTTATAAGTTCATTTAAATTTTCAAGTACTAATTTAAAATTTAAAATGTAACTTTAGGAGTTTTTAAAATGAAATGTGATTCATTCGAAATAGCTATGCTAATTAAGGAAATATACTCAAATACAGTTAATATAATAAGTGATAATTTAAAAGATAGTGGTCTTACTTATCAACAAATTATGGTTATAAAATTAATAGCACATAATGGACAAGTTAATATTTCTAAAATATGTGATGAGATGTCATTATCTAAGGGAACAGTTTCTGGAATTGTGACTAGATTAGAATCATTAGGGTATATAAATAAAATTAAAGATCCTAATGATAAAAGAAATACTTATATTGAATTTTCGAAAAAGGGTATAGAATTTGCAAAAGAATTTAAAAAAACAATTAATGATAGTTTTGAAAATGTATTTGAAAATTTTACAGACGAAGAATTAGCTAATTTAAAAGAAAATTTAATATTTACTAAAAATAAAATAAAAAGATAAAAAGGATATTTTAAAATATCCTTTTTTAATGCATTAATTTAATTATTTAAAACCTTACATGAATTTAGAAGTATTTTATAATATAATTGGTAAATAATTGTTTGTATTGAAAATGAAAAATATTTATAATTATATGGAATTTTAAAGATAGATTTATTTTATATATGTTGGGGAGGAATAAGGGTTATATGAATAAACATAAAAGAGAAACTATAATGATTGGGGTAGGACTTATAGCATTATCACTATTTTTACATTACCTTCATTATTTAGTTTTTAGGGATTTACATCATACTTTGATATTTTTATTTGCTGATATAGCATTTATACCAATGGAAGTATTTTTCACAGCATTTATAATTGAAAAGTTATTAGAAAATCGTGAAAAAGAACATAGAATGGAAAAGTTAAGTATGATAAAAGGGGTTTTCTTCTCAGAATTTGGAGCAGACCTTTTAGAAGAATTTGCAAAAGGGGATAAAGATATTAAAAATCTTGCAAATGTAGCAATAGTTAATAAAGATTGGAGCAAAAAGGATTTTAAAGAGCTTGAAGATATTATGGATAAACATGATTTTTCAGTGGATATTAAAAAAATAGATGTGGAAAAAGTTATAACTATTTTAAAATTAAAAAAAGAAATGTTAATATCTTTTATAGGAAATGAAGCCTTAATGGAGCATGAGATATTTTCAGAGTTACTTATGTCATTATTTCATCTTTTAGAGGAATTTGATGACAGGTATTATAATCTTATATGCAATTGTTGTGATGAGTCTCATATAGAAAAGGATATAACTATAGCATATGAGCAATTAAGTAGAATATGGGTTAGGTATATGAAACATTTAAAGGGAGATTATCCTCAATTATTTTTAAAAGCAATGCTTCATAATCCATTTGATACTAGAAGTGTTGAAGAAAAACTTAAAACATGTGGATTAATTTGTAAAACAAAAAATTAAGATAAAAAAAGGCTTTTTCAAATTTAGAAAAAGTCTTTTTTATATCTTTAGTAAAGTTGTTGTATTATATAACCTTCGGTTTTAAATGTATCTTTAATTGTATTTATATGATCTTCACCATTCGTTTCAACTGTAACTTCAAGTAAAGTATTTCTAAGTTTATTAGCGGCTTTAAATTGATTATGTTCAAGTTTAACAACATTTGCACGAAGATTTCCAAGTATTCTAGTAATATTATTAAGTTCACCAGGAGCATTTGGAAGCTCTATAGTAAAGCAGAATAGTCTTTTTCTAGAAACTAATGCACTATTAATAAGTGAAGTAATAGTAAGCATGTCTATATTACCACCACTTATTATACAAACAACATTTTTATCTTTTATATTAAGCTTGGATAAAGCAGCAAGTGAAACTGCTCCAGATGCTTCAGCAACTAATTTTTGTTTTTCAATTAATGCTAAAAAAGCATCAACAATTTCATAATCAGTAACTGTTACAACTTCATCAACATAATCTTTTATAATTGAGAAAGTAAGGTCTCCAGGTGATTTAACAGCAATACCATCTGCAATTGTACTTACAGAAGGAAGTGGAGTTAATTTACCTTTTAAGAAGCTTTGCTCCATTGCGTTAGCACCAGATGCTTGAACACCTATTATTTTTATGTTAGGATTAATTTCTTTTAATGCTAGTGATATACCGCTTAATAATCCACCACCACCGATTGGACAAATCACTACATCTACATCTTTAAGGTCTTCAATTATTTCAAGACCTATAGTACCTTGTCCATATATTACATTTATATCGTTAAATGGGTGCAAAAATACAGCACCTTCATCTTTTTCTATTTGCTTTGCAAAGTTATATGCATCATCATATACTTTACCATTTAATATAACGTTTCCACCTAAGTCTTTAGTAGACTTAACCTTTAAATATGGAGTAGTTGTTGGCATAACTATGGTTGATTTTATTCCCATAAGATTTGCAGCATAAGCAACTCCTTGAGCATGATTACCAGCTGATGAACATACAACACCCTTTGATTTTTCTTCATCAGTTAGACTCATCATCTTATTTAACGCACCTCTTAATTTATAGGCGCCAGTCAATTGTAAATTTTCACATTTCATATAAACATTATTGTTGCTTTTTTCAGAGAAGAATTTACTATAAAGTAATGGTGTCTTTACAACCACATCTTGAATTTTTTCTCTAGCAGCTTTAATATTATCTAAATGCATACATAACACCTCTCTCATGTATTATTCTCACAAACATTATAACATTTTTGTAAATTTTTGAGTCAAGTATTTTTTAAAAATAATTAAAATATTTAGACTTTTTAAAAAAATTAACCTATAATAAAGAAAATGATATAAATTGGAGGGGATTTTTATGGATAAAAAAATAATAAAAACTGATAAGGCACCAGCTGCCATTGGACCATATTCTCAAGGAATTAAAATTGGAAATTTAGTTTATACATCAGGACAAATTCCAATAAATCCAGAAACTAAAGAATTAGTTACAGAAATAAAAGCTGCAACTAAGCAAAGTTTAAATAATATAAAGGCAATACTTGAAGAAGCTGGAACAAATATGGATAAAGTTATAAAAACTACAGTTTTTGTAAAAGATTTAAATGATTTTGTAGCTGTTAATGAAGTTTATGCTACATTTTTTGAAGGAGAACCACCAGCAAGAAGCTGTGTTCAAGTAGCTAAATTACCATTAGATGCAAAAGTTGAAATAGAAGTAATTGCATTAGCTTAAAAGTAATAGAATATTAAATTTTTATGCTTTTTTAAACAATATAATCAACTTATTCATTAATTACAAATTTTGTGAATAAGTTGATTATTTTTTGTGAAATTATAAGTAATACAATTTATATTGGTTAGAATATGTATTATTATAAAAATATAAATTGCTTATATCAAAAAAATACTTTATAGAAAGGAAATAGGTATTTATGGATATTTTACTTATGAAAATAACAATTAGAGCATCTTGGGTAAATTCTTTAAAGGAAAAAAGGATGATTGTAAAAAGCATAACTCAAAAATTAAAAAATAAATTTAATATATCTGTTGGTGAAGTAGATAGACAAGATGAACACAAGATGGCGGTAATTGGTATATCAGCAGTTTGCACAGATGTAAAAATAGCTCATTCTATGAAAGAAAAGATTATAGATTTTATTGAAGAAAATTGTGATGGTGAAATTGTAGATATTGAAGAGGAAACAGAAATATTCTAAGTTATGAAGTTATTAAAACTTAAATTTTGAAAGTTATTTAATAAATAAAATTGTAACAGTTTTAATTAATAGACATAGATTATTTATATAAAAAATATTTATATAGAAAACTATTTATATAAAAATTTTTAAAACTTATTGACAATAAATGTATAAGATATTATATTATTATACAAGAAGTTTGAAAATGAAATATTAGGTTCTTATCAAGAGCGGTGGAGGGACTGGCCCTATGAAGCCCGGCAACCTATGTAATTAGTAATGATTTAAAGTTATTACTTTATATGTGGTGCCAAATCCTGCAAGTATTCATATACTTGATAGATGAGAGAGTAATTTTATAGGGCAAGTTATACTTATATGCGCTAGAGATATTATTCTCTAGCGCATTTTTATTTTAAACTAATACATTAAAAAGAGATTTTTAACAAAAAGGGGGTATATAGGTTTGATAGAAATAAAAGGATTATCTAAAACATTTGGGGATTTTAAAGTTTTAAATAATATATCACTTAACATTAAAAAAGGAGATATATATGGAATTATTGGACATAGTGGAGCTGGAAAATCAACTTTACTTAGATGCTTAAATGGTCTTGAAAAATATGATGAGGGTAGTTTAAAAGTTATAGGAAAAGAAATAAAAAATTTAAGTAAGGAGGATATCAGAAATATTAGAAAAAATTTGGGGATGATTTTTCAAAGTTTTAATCTTTTAGATAGAAAAACAGTATATGAAAATATAGCATTACCTCTTGAAGTTTGGGGATATAAAAAAGATTATATAAATTTAAGGGTTTTAGAACTTTTAAAATTAGTTTCACTAGAGGATAAAAAAGATAGTAAACCAAAGGAATTAAGTGGAGGCCAGAAGCAAAGAGTAGCAATAGCTAGAGCTTTAGCATTAAAGCCAGAAATTTTACTTTGTGATGAAGCAACATCAGCATTAGATCCAAAAACAACAAAAGATATATTAGCACTTTTATCAAAAATAAATAAAGAATTAAAAATAACAATTGTTGTTGTAACACATCAGATGGAAGTTGTAAAAGATATTTGCGAAAATATAACTCTTTTAGAAGGGGGAGTAGTTAAAGCACAAGGAAAAGCTTCAGAGTTATTTTTAAAACCAGGAGTTTCTCTTAGAAAATTTTTAGGAGAAGATGATGATACTTTACCAGAGGAAGGGGTTAATATAAGAATATTTTTTCCAAAAAGTTTTTCTGAAAATGCAATTATAACAAAAATGGCAAGAGAGATGAATTTAGATTTTTCGATTGTTTGTGGAAGACTTGAAAAGTTTGGAGATGATGTTTTAGGAAGCTTAGTAATAAATGTTTCGGAGAAGGAAAAGGAAGATGTAATAAATTATCTTATAAATAAAAGTGTTGAATGGGAGGTGATTTAATGTTTAATGAAATATTAGTAGCTACGATAGAAACTTTTTATATGGTTATATTATCAACAGTTTTTGCTTTTATAGGGGGATTTGTAATTGCAATAGTTTTAACTTTAACAGCAGAAGATGGTTTAAGGCCAAATAAAAGTGTTTATAGAATTTTAGATTTTGTGGTAAATACCCTTAGGAGTTTTCCTTTTGTAATACTTATGGTAGCGCTTTTTCCATTAAGTAAATTTATAATTGGGACAACTATTGGAAAAGAAGCTATGATAGTACCACTTTCAATTGCAACAGCACCTTTTATAGCAAGAATAATTGAAGCTTCACTAAGAGAAGTGGATAAGGGTGTTATAGAGGCAGCAAAATCTTTTGGAGCAACAGACAAACAAATAATATTTAAAGTTATGTTTAAAGAAGCAATGCCAAGTATGGTTTCTGGACTTACTTTAACTATAATAAGCGTTATTGGATATTCAGCTATGGCAGGGGCAGTAGCTGGTGGTGGACTTGGAGATGTAGCAATAAGATATGGATATCATAGATATCAAACTGAATATATGATAGTAACTATAATAATTTTAATAGTTATAGTACAAGGATTACAATGTCTTGGTAATTATTTTTATAAAAAACTTTCAAAATAAAATATAAGCAATAAATAAAGAGGGGGAATTTAACTATGAAAAGAAAAGGATTATTAACAAGTATATTAATTGGGGCGTTATCATTATCATTAGTAGCATGCGGAGGAAATAAGTCATCAGATGATAAAACAATAACTATAGGTGTATCGCCTGTACCACATAAGGAAATTGTAGAACATATAAAACCACAACTTGAAGATTTAGGATATAAAGTTGTGATAAAAGAATTTACTGATTATGTAACACCAAATAAAGCACTTTCAGAAGGAAGTCTTGATGCAAATTATTTTCAGCATATTCCATATTTAAATGAACAAAATAAGGCAGAGAACTTAGGACTTAACTATACTGAAAAAGTGCATCTAGAGCCATTAGGTTTATATTCAAAAAAGATTAAAGGTATAGAGGAACTTAAAGATGGAGCTTTAATAGCAATACCAAATGACCCATCCAATGAAGCAAGAGCCTTAAGGCTTTTGGAAGGAAAAGGACTTATAAAAATTAAAGAAGGAGAGCTTGTAACTCCAAAAGATATAACAGAGAATAAAAAGAATTTACAATTTAAAGAGTTAGAAGCAGCTTCAATACCAAGGTCATTAGAAGATGTAGATGCTGCTGTAATAAATGGTAATTATGCAATTGATTCTGGATTTTCAGTTAAAAAGGATGCCTTGATAATTGAAGATAAAAATTCAAAAGCAGCTGAGCTATATTCAAATATAATAGCTGTAAGAGAAGATAATAAAGATAGTGAAAAAATTAAAGCATTAAATAAAGCTTTAACATCTGATGAGTGTAAAGAATTTATAAATAGTAAATATGATGGGGCTGTAATACCTGTATTTTAATGATAGAATAATTTTAATTTATATATTTTATAAATTAAGATATTATCATAAAATGTAAATTTAAATTTTAATATTAAAAAATTATTAGTTAAAATAGAAGAATTTAATGTAATATATATTAAATGAAGCTAAATAAGGTTAAATTTATTCCTTATTTAGCTTTTTTTTTGTTATAATTTCATTATACAAAAACATATGTAAAATTTAAAAAGGATATTTGGGGAGGAAAACTTTATGAATATATCAAATGTATTAGTAAGTCTTACTGGAAATGATATTTTAAGTATAATAAATGATTTTGTAAAAGTTGACGGTTTATTATTAGATGAAGTTATAATAGATGAAAATATTTTAATTAGAGGAAGCTTTACTAAAATAATAAAAATAAAATTTGAAGTTACTTTAGATGATTTAAAAGTGGTAGATGGAAAGGTTAATGGAAGATTTTCTAAATTAAAAGTATATAAACTTGGAATGATTAGAATGATTAGAAGTTTATTACTTAAATCATTATTAAATATTTTTGGAGATATAGGAATAGAAGAAAATAGAGATGAACTTATTATAAATGTAGATGATTTATTAAAAGGTGTTCCATTTTTAAAAATAAATGTAGAAGAAATATTTTTTAAAGATAAAATGATAAATGCAACTGTAAAAAATGTGGATATAAATATTAGTAAATTAAACTTAAATAAAGGGAAAGAAGAAGTTAAAGAAGAAAATATAAATGATGAAAAAATTTTAGACAATAATATAAGCGAAGAAGAACTTTCATTAGAAGAAAATATAGGATTAAATGAAAAAATAGAGAATGAATTTATAGAAGAAGATGAAATAATAGAAAATAAAGCAAATGATTATTATTCAAAAGGAAGAGATGAAGTTAAAGAAAAATTAGAAAATAAACTTCCAGAGAATGCAAAAGATTTTTCAGAATATTTATTTTTAATACCAGATTTATTAGCACTTGTATTAAGACTTCTTAAAGATAAGAGAGTTCCTATAAAAACTAAGGTTTCAGTATCTGCTTCTATTGCATATATAGTATGTCCAACTGATATGATACCAAGTAATATACCTTTTATAGGTAAAATTGATGATTTAGCAGTTTTATTTTTTGCACTAAATAGAATTTCAAAAGAGGTACCTTTAAATGTATTATTAGAAAATTGGTCAGGTAAAGAGGAATTAATTTTAGTTTTAAGAAGTGGTCTTGAATATGTAACTAACTTTACAGGAGCTAGAAATATAGAAAAAATTTATAGTGTTTTTGAAGAATTATCTACACTTTAATAAAGGAGATTAAATAAATGGCAAAGTTTTATTCAGTATATAAAGGAAAATCAGGAGAACCTAAAATATTTACTTCATGGGATGAATGCAAAAAAGAAGTAATAGGATTTAAGGGAGCTATATATAAAAGTTTTAAAACTATGGATGAAGCGAAGGAATTTATACTTCTTAATGCTGAAGGAAAAGGTAGAGATTTTAATTTTTCAAAACCAAAAATAGTGAGTGAAACATCAAGGTTAAATAAAGAAGATAGAGAATTAGATTTAAAAGATTCTTTAGTTATATATGTTGATGGAAGCTTTTCTTTAGAAAAGAAAAACTTTTCTTATGGACTTGTAGCAACAAAAAATGGTGAAGTTATATATGAAGAAAATGGAGCTGGAAATGATGAAAAGGCTATTCCACTTAGAAATGTTTCTGGAGAAGTATTAGGATCAATGAAAGCAGTAGAATATGCTATAAATAATGGATACAATGAAGTTTATATAGTATATGATTATCAAGGTATTGAAAGTTGGGCATTAGGAACTTGGAAAAGAAATAATGAAATAACTTCAAATTATCATAGTTTTATGCAAAATAAAATGAAAGAAATAAATATTAAATTTAAAAAGGTAAAAGGTCACAGTGGCGATAAATTTAATGACAGAGCTGATATTTTGGCAAAATCAGCACTTGGAATTTAATGATAAAATATAAACATAATTCCTAGTTTAAAAAGTAATAATTTACATACCATAAATATAGCATCAAAAATAATTATTATAAAGAGGTGTTATTTATGAGTAAATTAATCAAAGGAATGGTTGCAGGTGCAGCACTAGGAACAGCAATAAGTATGGCAGTATTACCACAACTAGATAGAAAGACACAAAGAACTGTTAAAAGAGCAGGAAAAAGATTAATGAATGCTGCAGGTGATACTGTAGAAAATATGATGTCAATGATGAAATAATTAATTTATTGCTTGAGGTTTATTAAATAGATATCTATTTAATAAACCTTTTTTATTTAAATAAATTATTTAAATACTACTTTCATAGATTTTAGTTAAATTTACAACTTATCAAATTTTGATTAGGAATTATTTAAAAATTTTAACTATGAGTTCTTTGACTTCAATTTTGGCTAATCATATAATTTATATATATTGGATAATAAATAAAAATCAAAGGGATTTTGTATAATAAATAATTTTGATTTTTATTTATCTCTAGGAAAATGGAGGGATAAATATGAATAGATTCATGAGTGTATTTTTTCGTTTAGTTCCTTTAATAATGGGAGCTATATGTATAACATATGGATTTTATGTTAAGGTGCTAGAAGAAACGACAGGTAAAGGTTATATTGTTGCAAGTCATGTACTTATAGCATTAACTGCTATATGTATTGCTTTATTTACAACAGCGGCAACAATTATAAGACAATTAATAAACAAATATAATAATTTTTATAAATTTTTACTCCCTATAATAGGATATGCAGTTAGTTTATTTACTGTATTTTCAGGAGTTTATATTTGGAAAACGGCTGGAGATAATGCACCGTATTTTGTATCAGGAAATATTGTTTTTGCTATAGGCTTAATAGCTTGTTGTGTTTCCACAGTTGCAACAGCATCAACTAAGTTTGTACTTATAACAAAAAATGAAGCAACATTAAAATATGGTGAAAAACAAACAAATGCTTTTTCAGATTTTCAAGGAAAGATATTGATAGCAGTTCCGGCTATTTGTGCAATAATAGGTTTTTTAAGAGGATTTTATTTGTTATTTAAAGAGAGTATACCACCATATTTTATAGCAGCACATGTAGTTATTGGTCTATCTCTTATATGTTCATGTTTAATAGCGTTAGTTGCAAGTATAGTTAGACAAATACAAAATATATTCACTAATGAAGAAAGATGGAAGTGGAGTATATTTGTGCTCTTAATTGGAACTATAAACGTATTATGGGGAGCAATGGTATTAATAAATTGTACTAATGATGCATTTATAGCACCAGGGATAGTATTAATTGGTCTTGGACTTATTTGTTATAGTATATCAAGTAAAGTTATATTATTAGCAGCAGTATGGCGTAGAGAATTTAAGTTAGCAAACAGAATACCTATAATTCCAGTAGTAACAGCTCTTATATGTTTATTTTTATCATCTTATTTGTTTGAAGCAAGTTTATTTAATTCAGCTTATTTTGTTCCAGCACATGTTATGGTTGGACTAGGGGCAGTGTGTTTTACATTATTTTCAATAGTTTCAATACTTGAAAGTGGAACATCAAAGTAATAGATTTTAATATAAATATAAATAAATTAAAAATATCAGTTATAAGTTTTAATATTTATAACTGATATTTTTTTGTATTAAGTAGTTTATTAATAAAATTATCAATCAGTTAACAAAGTTTTAATTTAAATTAAATTATTGCATGAAAAAAAATAACAAAGTTTAACAAAAATATTGTATATTCTCAGATTATCGTGATATAATTAATTTAAATTTAAACAAAATATGAATAAGATTAATAAAAAATGAATAATATAAAGCAAAGGAAGATACTGTATGGAGATTTTATCTTTAGGAGAAAAAATTAAAAGAAAAAGAAAAAAATTAAATATGACTTTAAAAGATTTAGCTAAAGACAGAATAACACCAGGACAAATTAGTTTAGTTGAATCAGGTAGATCCAATCCATCAATGGATTTATTAGAATATTTGGCTAGTAATTTAAAAACTACAGTAGAATATTTAATGGAATCAGAAGAAAGCCAAGCCCATAAAGTGTGTACTTATTATGAGCAAATAGCAGAAGCTTATATGTTTAATAAAAAATATGAAATCAGCGAAAATTACATATCAAAAGCTTTAGAATATGCAAATAATTATAATCTAGAATGCAAAAAAGGAATGCTTATAAATCTTAAAGCTAAAATATATTTAAGTAAAAATGAATTGAATTTAGCTAAACAAAATTTTTTATCTGCTAATGTTATTTTTACTAAAAATAATAATTATAGAGAAATTATAGAAACTTTTTTAAATCTTGCAAAAATAGCTTTAAAGCTTAGAACTTATTATTCAGCAAATAGTTATTTAAAACAAGCAGAAAAAGTGTTTTTAGATAATAACCTTACAGAATATTATCTTTTAGGAGAAATATATTTTTATTTAGCAAAAACATATTTTGAAATGGATAATATAGGACAAGCTATGAATTATTCTATACTAGCTAAAGAGAAATTAGATATAGTAAATAATAAAGAAAAACATGCAGAAATATTATTAAAATTAGCAGAAGAATGTAACGAAAATGGAGACTTAGAAAATGCAATAAAATATTCAAATGAAACTTTAAAGTTTTATAGAGAAATTGAAGATATATCAAATACTTCAGATTTAGAAAATGAACTTGGTAAGCTTTTTTATAATTTTGAGAATATAGATGAGTCATTTAAAAGATATGAAGTAGCAAAAAATATTAGAATACAAAATAATGACAATAAGATTATAGATACACTTATAAATATGTGTAGAAATTATTTGAAAGTAAAAGATATTAAAAGGTGTACAGAAGTTTTAAATAACATTTATGAAAAATTACCAGAAAATAATATGGAAGAATTAATAGAATGTAATTTAATAAAATATAGAATACTTATTATAAACGAAGATAATATAGAAGCTGAAAAGGTTTTATTAGAAACTTACACAATTGCAGTAGAAAATGACTTATTAAAAGTAGCAGGAGAGATTGCAATTATGATTGGTAAGTTTTATATAGATAATAAAAAAGAAGATGCAGCAAAATTATATTTAAATGAAGGGGTTAGAATTTTCAATAAAGTTGGAATACTAGCTAACTAAAGAAGGTGGGGAATTATGGAGATACTTTCAACAGGAGAAAAAATAAAAAGAGCAAGAATATATAGAGGTATTACACTTAAAGAATTATGCGGTAATAAAATATCTATTTCTAAAATGAGCTGTATAGAAAATGGTAAAGTTAAAGCTGATGAAGAAATTTTAAGATACGTTTCAGATGTAATAGAATTAGATTACGAATATATTGCTAAAGATGTTTATGATCAAATAATAGAGAATATAGATATTTTTGAAAAGGGAGAAACATCAAATTTATCTTTAGAAAGCGATATAAAATTAAACTTAGATTATGCAATTGGATATAAATATTATGAATTAGCATTTAAATTAATTCATAAGCTTTTCAATTATTATTTATTAAATAATAAAAAAGATGAAATATTAGATATAATTCCAAAATATTATGATTTATATAGAAGAAATAATTCTGATGAAAATAATATAATATATTTTAATGATATGGCAGAGTATTTTTACAAAATAAAAGAATATAGTGAAGCTAAAACTTATTACATTAGGGTTATTGAAACACTAGAAAAAAATAAAGAAAACCAAGAAAAGGAGATTTATTGCTATAGCATATATAGAGAGGGAATGTGTTTTTTAAAGTGCAATCAATATGATGAAGCTGAAAAATACTTAAAAAGAGCTAAAGAGCTTTCAATTAATATAAAAAATAAGGAAATAATAAGTAAAGTGTATTATGCAAATAATATTATTGCAATACTAAATAATAATTTAAATTTATTAGATATTGAAAAGTCATCAGAACTTTTAGACGATATAACTAAAATTGTATCATTTAAAATAGATTATGCAGAAGCTTATTTCTTAATAAATAAAGAAGATGAAGCAATTAGACAAATTAATGAAGCAATATCACTTTTACCTCAAAATTTTACTTATGAAATAGGTGAAATATATATAAAATTTGCCAATATACTTAAAGATAATGGTAAATTAGAATTTGCAGAAGAGTTGGTGGATAAAGCTTTAAATATTGCAATTGAAATAAATGATATAATACTTATAGAAAAGGCATATTATTTAAAAGGAATACTTCTTCAAAGACAAAATAGATTTAGAGAAGCAGAGTTATATATGAATTTATCTTTAGATTCATTAGTTAAGTTTGGAACTAAAAGTGATTTATATAAAAGATATATTGATATAGCAAATATGTATCATAAAACTCAAGAAATACAAGATTCAATAAAGTATTTCACTTTAGCTATGAATATAAAAAGTAAAATATAATTTTAAAAAATACCTATAAGTTAAATTTATAGGTATTTTTTTTTATGCTTAATTATAAATTTGTAAACTTTATACATAAATTTAATAGATAATGAAGAATTTTTAAAGAAATATAGAGAAAAATAAATTTATAGTAAATAAAAGATTTTATATAAATTTATTTTTAAAAAAGAATGGCTATTTTAAAAGGTTTAGGATTAGTTTAAGAAAAATCTTTTTATTATGATTGTTAACAAAATAAAAAACTAAGAAAAATGGAGTAATATATAGAAAATAAGAGTAATTATAAGTAAATATTCAAAAAACCAAAAAAAATATTCAAAAATCAAACTTTGACTTTCTTTGACTAATATAATATTATGATATCAAGATAAAATACGTAAGAGGTGAATTAAAGATGAATGTAGATAGAATGACACTAAGAGTTCAAAATGCTTTAAATGAGGCTAACTTAATAGCCGTTAAAAATAATAATCAACAAATGGATGTAATTCATCTTTTTGCTAGTTTAGTAGAACAACAAGATGGATTAATTCCAAATATATTAAACAAAATGGGAATTCAAGTAAAGAGCTTAGAGAACGCAATAAATCAAGCAATTTCACGTCTTCCTAAGGTAACAGCATCATCTGGTGCAGAATCAAATGTTTATATAACAAAGAAAATACAAGAAGTTTTAATAAAGGCAGATGAGATTTCAAAGAAATTTGAAGATTCATATATAAGTGTTGAGCATTTAATGCTTGCAATTATGGAAATAGATAAAAATGGAGAAGTTGGACATTTATTAGATATGTATGACATATCAGAACATAAATTTATGGAAGTATTAAAGGAAGTTCGTGGAAGTCAAAGAGTTGATACTCAAGATCCAGAAGGAACTTATGATGCTTTAGCTAAATATGGTACAAATTTAAATGAATTAGTTAAAAGTCATAAATTAGACCCTGTTATTGGAAGAGATGAAGAAATAAGAAGAACTGTTAGAATACTTTCAAGAAGAACTAAAAATAATCCAGTATTAATTGGGGAACCTGGTGTTGGTAAAACAGCAATAGTTGAAGGTTTAGCACAAAGAATAGTTAATGGAGATGTACCTGAGGGATTAAAAGATAAAGTAATATTCTCATTAGATATGGGTTCACTTATAGCAGGTGCTAAATATAGAGGAGAGTTTGAAGAAAGATTAAAAGCTGTACTTAAAGAAGTTCAAAATAGTGAAGGTAGATTAATATTATTTATAGATGAAATTCATACAATTGTTGGAGCTGGTAAAACAGATGGCGCAATGGATGCAGGTAACCTTATTAAGCCATTACTTGCAAGAGGTGAATTACACTGTATTGGTGCAACAACTTTTGATGAATATAGACAATATATTGAAAAAGATAAAGCACTAGAGAGAAGATTCCAACCTGTAATTGTAAATGAACCATCAGTAGATGATGCAATTTCAATTCTAAGAGGATTAAAAGAAAGATTTGAAATTCACCATGGAGTTAGAATACATGATTCGGCTATAGTTGCAGCTGTTAAATTATCAGATAGATATATTCAAGATAGATATTTACCAGATAAAGCAATTGACTTAATTGATGAAGCTGGAGCTATGATAAGATCAGAAGTTGATTCACTTCCAACAGAACTTGATGCTGTTAGAAGAAAAATATTCCAATTAGAAACTGAAAAAGAAGCTTTATCTAGAGAAAAAGATGAAAATTCTAAGAAGAGATTAGAAGTAATAGAAAAAGAATTAGCAGATCTTAAAGAACAAAATGATGGAATGAGTGCTAAGTATGAAAAAGAAAAAGAAAATATAGTTGATCTTAGAGAATTAAAAGAGCAATTAGATGAAGCTAAAGGTGATCTTGAAAGATATGAAAGAAATTATGATTATAATAAAGTAGCTGAAATTAGATATAGTATAATTCCAGAATTAGAAGAAAAGATTAAAGCAAAAGAAGAGGAAGTAAAAGAAAACTCAGATGGTGCTTTATTAAAAGAAGAAGTAACAGAAGAAGAGGTTGGAGAAGTTCTTTCAAAATGGACTGGAATTCCTGTTACAAAGCTTATGGAAGGTGAAAGAGAAAAACTTTTAAGATTAGATGAAGAGTTACAATCAAGAGTAATAGATCAAGAGGAAGCTGTTGATTCAGTATCAAACGCTATACTTAGAGCAAGAGCTGGACTTAAAGATGAAAATAAACCAATTGGATCATTTATATTCTTAGGACCAACTGGTGTTGGTAAAACAGAACTTGCAAAAACTTTAGCAAGAACATTATTTGATAGTGAAGAAAGTATGATAAGAATTGATATGTCTGAATATATGGAAAAACAATCAGTTTCAAGATTAGTTGGACCACCTCCAGGATATGTTGGATATGAAGAAGGCGGTCAATTAACAGAAGCTGTTAGAAGACATCCATATTCAGTAGTTTTATTTGATGAAATAGAAAAAGCACATCCAGATGTATTTAATATATTCCTACAAATACTAGATGATGGTAGGCTTACAGATAATAAAGGTAAAACTGTAGACTTTAAAAATACTATAATAATTATGACATCAAATATAGGTTCACATTTCTTATTAGAAGGAACAAAAAATGGTGAGATTTCAGAAGAAGCAAGAGGCTATGTAATGAATGAAATGAAATCAAGATTTAAACCAGAGTTCCTAAATAGAGTTGATGATATCATAATGTTTAGACCATTATCAGAAAATGGTATTAAGAAAATTATTGATATATTCTTAAAAGATGTTGAAAAGAGATTAACAGAAAAGAATATTAAGCTTGAAGTTACAGATGGAGCTAAAGATATATTAGCTAAAGAAGGATATGATCCAGTATATGGTGCAAGACCACTTAAGAGATATATTCAAAATACTTTAGAAAATAGATTAGCTAGAATGATAATTAAAGGAACTATTGGTTATGGTTCAATTGTAAAAATTGACGGTGAAGGCGATAATTTAACAATTAAACCTAATAATTAAAAGTATATAAACCCCTAAATAGCATAAAATAAAGACAAGAAGGGTGGGTAAGATTAATATCTTTTCCTACCCGTTTTTTAAAATGTAAATTAGGAGGGATTTTAATGGAATACATAACCCCAGAAGATAATTATCTAGTAGTATTTCCTGATGGAAGAGGTGTTACCTTTAAAGATATTGAAGGTTGTAGTGCTTATATAAATAGATATTATGAAGAAAGAGTAAGACTTCATGCAATGGAAGAAGTTTATGAAAATTATGATTTAACAAAAGAAGATGCAAGAGATAGAATATCTACGATAATTGGTGCTGAAGAAGGAGAACCTAAAATATATTATTTAGATGATGTTTTTGAAGCTATACAAAATTCAGGTGCTTTTTTAGAAGAACAACAAGAAGTAATAAGTAATCTTTTAGGTAGAAATTCAAAAATAAATACTACTCACTATGGTTTAGATAAAATATTAATAAATGTTAATGATATAATAGAGGGTAGATTATAAAAAAATATGAAAAAAATGTTTTTCTTATAATTTAGTCAAACTTTAATTATAAATTTTAATTATAAAAATAAATAATTATTAATATAAATTTTAATCGGTATATTTAATATATGCTGATTTTTTTTATTAATAAAAAAGTTAAAGATATATAGGTTAAACAATTAAATTTTTTGATTTAAAACTTATTTTAATAATTACAAAGTTGTTATAAGTAAAAAGAAAATTAAAAAGTTATTATTATTAATGAGAAAAAATAAAATATTATAAGTTGTTTCGATTAAAATTTATTATATTTAAAATAATTTATAAATAAGAATAGAATTAATTGCATATTTATATATGGAAATATTTATAATGGACGAACAATTTTTGCGTAAAAATGTGGGGGATTGGAGTATGTTACATTACGGATTTCTATTAGATATAGCAATTATTTTATTAAGTACAAAATTTTTAGGAATATTAACTAGAAAATTTAGAATGCCACAGGTAGTTGGTGCATTACTTGCAGGGCTTATACTTGGACCAGCTATGTTTAATACACTTAGGGAAACTGAATTTATTCAACAAATGGCCGAACTTGGAGTTATAGTACTTATGTTTACAGCAGGACTTGAAACAGATATTACTGAACTTAAGAAAATAGGAAAGGTTTCTTTTGTAGTTGCACTATTTGGAGTATTATTTCCACTAGGACTTGTTTTTATAGTATCAAGTATATTTTATGGAGGTAAACTTTTTAACCAAAGTTCAAATGAATTATTACAAAACATATTTATAGCAGTAATATTTACAGCAACATCTGTTAGTATAACTGTTGAAACCTTAAAAGAATTAGGGAAAATAAATACTAAAGCTGGAAATACAATACTTGGAGCAGCTCTTATTGATGATGTTTTAGGAGTAATAGGACTTACAATAATTATGAGTATATCAGATTCATCAGTTGTAATATGGAAGGTTTTCTTAAAGATTATATTATTCTTTATTTTCTCTATTTGCATAGGATATATTTTTTATTTAATATTTCAAACACTTATAAAAAGATATCATAAAGATATGAGGAGATTTGTAATAATCTCTTTTGTATTTTGCTTGATTTTATCATATGCTGCAGAAGAATTTTTTGGAGTTGCAGATATTACAGGAGCTTTTATTGCGGGGCTTATAATATCTAATACTGAAAAAACAAAGTATATTAATTCAAGATTTGATATATTATCATATATGTTATTATCTCCAATATTTTTTGCAAGTATAGGAATAAAGGTTGAGATTTCAGGAATGTCTAATAAAATAATAGCATTTACTTTAATATTATTTATTGTAGCATTAATAAGTAAAATTATAGGGTGTATGTTAGGAGCAAAACTATTTAGATATAGTAATAAAGAATCATTTCAAGTAGGAGTTGGAATGGTGTCTAGAGGAGAAGTTGCACTTATAGTTGCAAGTAAAGGTATTGGAGCAGGTGTTATAAGTGAAATGATATTAGGACCAATAGTTATAGTAGTAGTTCTTACAACAGTAATTACACCTGTATTATTAAAGTTTGCATTTAAGAATTAATTAAGTAAATAAAAAGCAAGAAAATAAAATTTTATTTTCTTGCTTTTTATTTTATATTTATTATTATTCAGTTTCTGAGAATTGATCTTTACCTACTCCACATAAAGGACAAACCCAATCATCTGGAATATTTTCAAAACTAGTTCCAGGATTAACTCCATTATCTGGATCACCTACAGCTGGATCATAAATATAACCACAAACATCACATATATACTTTTTCATAAAAAACCCTCCTAAAAGCTTATTGCTATTTATATGATAATTATACAACTATTTATTTATAAAATGGATTAAATTTAGATGAACAATATTAATGGTAAATATATATTTAATATATATCTATTAATATAAAATTTTATTAAGTTTATTTCAAAAATAAAGTATTAATAAATAAATAGGAGAAAAAGTTAATATGAAAAAGATAAATAAAAATAATGAAAGAATTTAATAGTGATAATCATTTTCAATTATTACGATAAGATGATATTATGTGTACATAAAGTATTTTTATAGGAGGTAAATAAATGGCGAAAATGATGGGACCACGTTTTAAGATGTGCAGAAGACTTGGACTTAATGTCATAGGTCATCCAAAGGCAATGAAGCGTGCGAGCAAAGGAACAAGTAGAGCAGATAAAAAGTTATCTGACTACGGCGTAAGGTTATTAGAAAAACAGAGACTTAGAGCTTATTATGGAGTGCTTGAAAAGCAATTTGAAAGATATGTTCAAGAAGCATTTAAAGCAAAAATTCAACCTGGTGATGCTTTGTTATTAAGATTAGAATCAAGACTTGATAATATAGTTTACAGAATGGGTTTTGCAAACTCAATAAGAGCAAGTAGACAAATGGTTAATCACGGTCATTTTTTAGTTAATGGAGAGAAAGTGAATATTCCATCATACAAACTAAATCCTGGAGATATAGTAACTCTTAGAGAGAAATCTCGTAAAGTAGAATTATTTGTTAATACATTTAAAGAAAATGAATTAAATACTTTCCCTTATATAGAGAAAGATATTGAAAATTTCGTTGGTACTTATGTTAGAGAACCAGAGAGAAATGAGTTACCAATAGAAATTAATGAACAATTAATAGTGGAGTTTTATTCTAAATAGTATGAATTAGAATATAGCCTTTAAAGCCTCGTATATTAATACAGTATATTTTGCCATTATGTAAGTACCAAATCTGTGCTGGGATTTGGTACTTATTTTTATGTTTTATAATTTAATTATTTATTTTTATTCTTTTTATTAATAGGTAATTTTATTACGTTTCATATATAAAATAGATAAGTTTTTGTAAAAATTTATATTTTTAAACATAATATGCAACAAATCTAAATAATTACACTGTATAATATAATTAATAAAATTTAATATGAGAGGTGTTTTTTATGGGTATTGAAGAGATTAATCCAGCTTTAGCTAGAGGATTTAAAAATGCTACTTATGATAGTACTACAATGTCAATTAGTGGAACAATAACTAAGATATTGATATTACTTTCTATAGTAACAGGAGCATTTATTTATAGTTGGTTTTATATACCATATAGCGATAGCGTTATTATGTTAGTAGCAATAATAACATTTGCTGTAGCAATATTTACGGTTATATCACCAAAAAGTGCTCAATTTTCCTCTATAATATATGCTGCATTTGAAGGATTATTTTTGGGAAGCATATCAAAGGTTTTTGATAATTTTTATTCGGGTATAATAATACCTGCTATATTAATTACAATTGTTGCTGTAATAGTTACATTGTTTGTATATGGTAAAAAGCCAAGTATTGCAGAGAGAACAGAAAAAAGTGTAAGAATTGCAATTACAACTATTTCAGTAACTTTACTTATGGGAGTTTTGTTAAGTTTTTTTGGGATAGTATTACCTATTTATGAAAACGGTATAATTGGGATAGTATTTAGTTTAGTAGTTGTTTTAATAGCTACAATAAGTTTAATTCAAGATTATGAATTTATATTAAAGGGAGCAGAAGTTGGAGCTCCAAAATATATGGAGTGGTACTCAGCCTTTGGGCTAATGGTAACACTTGTATGGTTATATACTGAGCTTATACGATTTTTAGGAAAAATTTTTTCAATTAATGACTAGTATATAATTAAGTAATTATTATATATAAATTACTAAAGGTAAGTTTGTGATAGAACTTACCTTTTATTTTTTACATTGTTAAGATAAAATATAAAGCTTATTAATCTAAGGTATATAAGTAAAATAATAATTAAGCAATAAATTTTATATTTTAATATATTTTTGGATAAAAGGTTAATTTAAAAGTGATAAATAAGTTGATATATTTAATATGTTTAAAAGTATTTTAAAGTGTAAATATTAAATGAATAAGGAGTATAAGGGAGAATTCTGTATATATTTTAATGATTAAAATTTTAAATGAAAGTTAAAATATAGTATTTATGAATGTAATAATAAATCAAATTGAATATTTATTTAAAAAAGTAATATGAGTGTTGAAAGACTAATTTTTAATAAATATAATAGTATTTAAATATCTTTGTTATGGATAAGTAAAGTATATAATTTATAGAAATAATAACCTATTAAAAATTAAAAAATATTATATATAATTTATTCAAATTTCAATAAGTGTGATAAATATCACGTTATAAAAGAAAAATGAATGTTAAAATTATAACAACTAAAAGTAGTTAGGACTTTAAAAGGAGATGTTTTTTTATGGATGTTAAACAATCAGTATGTAATTATTGCTCTACTGGATGCAATCTTAATTTTAATATAGAAAATGATAAAATAGTTAAAATAATGGGAAAAAAAGGTTACCCTGTTAATGATGGAATGGCTTGTATAAAAGGACTTAATCTAGATAAGCAACTTACTATGTATGGACAGCAAAGACTTCCTCTTCTTAGAGGTGAAGATGGAAAAATGCATGAAATATCATGGGAAGAAGCATTTGAAGTTTTTGCTAAAAAAATGACAGAGATTCAAAATAAATATGGTAAAGAAAGTGCCGCTTTTATAAGTACAGGACAGCTTCCTATGGAAGAAATGGCTATATTAGGATACGTAGGAAGAGGGCTTATGGGAATGCATGGAGATGGAAATACAAGACTTTGTATGGCTACATCAGTTGTTGCATATAAGCAAAGCTTTGGATTTGACGCACCACCATACACATTAGAAGATTTAGAACTTTCAGATACACTTATATTTATAGGGGCAAATCCAGCTGTTGCTCATCCAATATTATGGGGAAGAATAAGAAAAAATAAAGATGCTAAGAAGATTGTTATAGATCCAAGAAAATCAGAAACTGTAAAGGGATGTGATGATTGGTATCCAATAAAACCAAAAACTGATTTAAGATTTTTATATACATTAGCTAATGTTTTAATAGAAAAAGGATACATAGATGAAGAATATATAAAAAAATATACAGAGGACTTTGAAGGATTCAAAGAACACGTTAAAAAGTATAAATTAGATAATATTTATGAAACTACAGGAATTTCAAAGGAAAGAGTATTAGAGCTTGCAGAAACAATACATAACGGTAAAAAGGTTTCAATTTGGTGGACTATGGGAGTAAATCAAGGTTATGAAGCTGTAAGAACTGCTCAGGCTATAATAAATATTTGTGTAATGACAGGTAATATAGGAAGGGAAGGAACAGGTCCTAATTCAATTACGGGTCAATGTAATGCTATGGGGTCAAGATTATTTAGTAATACAACTTGTATTTATGGCGGAAGAGATTATGCTAATGAAGAAGATAGAAAATTTATAACAAAAGTTATGGGAATAAAAGATGAGCATATCCCTAAAAAACCAACTATGGCATATCCAGAAATAATACAAGGAGCATTAGATGGAAATATAAAAGCACTTTGGATAGTTTCAACAAATCCAGCTGATTCATGGATAGATAACAAAAAATTTAAAGAAGCTGCAGAAAAAATTGATTTTTTAGTTGTTCAAGATTTATACTCAGACACTGATACAGCTAAATTATGTGATCTTTTCTTACCTGCTATACCAGGAATCAAGAAAAATGGTACATATATTAATACTGAACGTAGAATGTCAGCATTAGTTCCTATGCTTTTAAGAGGTGAAGAAGAGCTTACTGATTTTGAAATTATAAGAGGAATAGGAAAAGCTTTAGGAAAAGAAGAAGAATTAAAGTTTTGGAAAACTCCAAGAGATGTATTTGAACTTCTAAAAAAATCTACTGAAGGTATGCCATGTGATATTACTGGAGTAGAATATGATATGGTTAGAGAAGGGAACGGAGTACAATGGCCTTTTAAAAAGGGAGATAAGTTAGAGAAAGACCAAAGAAGACTTTTT
This sequence comes from Clostridium sp. TJA020, assembly GCF_058310295.1. Classification (NCBI taxonomy): domain Bacteria; kingdom Bacillati; phylum Bacillota; class Clostridia; order Eubacteriales; family Clostridiaceae; genus Clostridium; species Clostridium sp. TJA020. The sequence continues at coordinate 145,255 of NZ_JBZEFC010000003.1, read as the reverse complement.
GAAGATGGAATTTATTATAGACCTAATGGAAAAATGAAATTTATGTATGAAGATATAATGGAAAATAATGAAAAGCAAACAGAACAATTTCCTTATATTTTTAATACAGGAAGAGGGACTGTAGGACAATGGCATACTCAAACAAGAACTAGGGAAATTCCTATGGTTACAAAAATGGTTTCAGAAAAAGCTTATATTGAAATTAGTTCAGAAATAGCGAAAGAGCATGATGTTAAAGATGGAGATATAATAGAAGTTACATCATCAAATGGAGAAACTGTAAGAGTAATTGCTAAAATAAATGATGGCTTATTAAAAGATGAGATGTATGGACCTATGCATTATATAGAAATTAATATGTTAACAAAAGGAAAATATGACACATATTCAAGAGAGCCATCATATAAATATGTAACATGTAATTTAAAGAAAATAGATTAATTAAATAATGCTCATTCTTTTAAAGAGTGGGCATTAATGTTTTAAGGAGGGTTATTTTTGATAAGTTTAGAGGAAGCTAAAAAATTAATTTTAGGAAAAGTGAAAAGTTTAGGTTCAGAAGAAGTTAATATTGAAGATTCTGTAGGAAGAATTTTATATGAAAATATATATTCTCCTATAAATAACCCACCATTTCCAAGATCTCCTTTAGATGGATATGCTATTAGAAGCGAGGATACAAAAGGTGCAACGAGAGAAAATCCTATTAATTTAAAAGTAATAGATAAAATATATGCAGGGTATGTATCAGATAAAATAGTAAAACAAAATGAAGCTATAAGAATAATGACAGGGGCACCAATTCCAGAAGGAGCCGATACAATAATAAGACAAGAAGATACTGATGAAGGAGTAGAATTTGTTAAGATATATACTGCACTTAATGAATATGATAATTACTGTTATGAAGGTGAAGATTTTAAAGAAGGAACAGAATTATTAAAAAGAGGAAAACTTATAACTTCATCAGAGGTTATAGCTCTTGCCTCAATTGGATTTAATAAGGTTAAAGTTTATAAAAAAGCAATAGTTGGAATAATAAATACTGGTGATGAAATCCAAAATCCTGGAACAAAATTAAAAAGTGGAAAAATTTATAATAGTAATGGATACTTTTTAAAAGCAAGACTTTCAGAATTGGGTTTTGAAAGTATTTTGTATAATTTAATTTGTGATGAGGATGAGGAAATAATAAAAGCTATAAAGTACTTAGAAGATAAATGTGACATTATAATTTCAACTGGTGGAGTATCAGTTGGTGAAAAAGATAGAGTTATGATAAGTGCTGAGAAAGCAGGATATAATATATTATTTTGGAAAGTTGATATAAAGCCAGGTTCACCAATGTTTGCTGCATTTAAAGAAGACAAATTATATATAGGATTATCAGGTACTCCAGTGGCAGCAGCAACGACGTTTGAATTAACATGTAGAGATGCTTTATCAAAAATGTACAATACAGATAGTTTATGTATCAAAAAGAGAATAGGAATATTAATGGACAATTACACTAAATTATCAAATAAAAGAAGATTTTTAAGAGTTTATATTGATAATGAAAATAAAGTTTTTATAAATAATGTATATCAAACTCCAGGGCAAGTTCACACTATGATAAACAGTAATGCAATACTTGAAATTCCAAAAATGAAAGAACTAAAAAAAGGTGAGAAGGTAGAGGTATTAATTTAAATATGATAAATAAGTCTGTAATAATATTATCAGGTGGTAAAAATAGCAGAATGAACTATAAGACAAAAGCTTTTTTGAAGATAGATGACATAAGGTTTATAGATAAAATTTTTTTAGAAACATCAGACTTTGAAGAAAAAATTTTATCTTGTAATGATATTAATCTTTATGAAGAATTTAAAAATCAAGCTTTATTAGTTAAAGATGAATTTAAAGATATAGGTCCAATGGGAGGTATATATTCATGTCTTAAAAAAAGCAACTTTGAATCTTCTTTGGTGGTTGCAAGTGATATGCCTTTTTTAAATAAAGATTTTTTGAATTATATTTCAAGTTATAAGTTTAATGAGGATGCTTTAATACCAGTAGTAAATGGAAAAATAAATCCTCTTTGTGGAATATATAAAAAAAGTATTTTAAAAATTATAGAGTCAATGATTTTTAAAAAAGATTATAAGCTTAAAAATTTATTAGAAAAAATTAGTACAAAATATATTGAATGTAATGAAATAAACAATTTTATAAATGTAAATACAGAGGTTGAGTATAATGAGTTGTGCAAAAGAAAATTTAAATAAGAGTCCTTTTGTTGTAAATATTGTAGGAGAAAGGTCTAATGTTGGTAAAACTACATTAATTGAAGGACTTATAAAAGAATTGGTAAAAAGAGGTTATAAAGTTGGAACTATAAAACATGATATACATGGATTTGATATAGATAAAGAAGGAAAAGATACGTATAAACATAGAGTGGCTGGAGCATCAACTGTAATAATATCATCAAAAACCAGAATGGCAATGATAAAGGAAGTTAATGAGGAAGAAAAATTAGAAAATTTAATAAAACTGTTAAATGATAAAGATTTTATTATTGTAGAAGGTTATAAAAAAAGTAATTTAAAGAAAATTGAAGTATTTAGGAAAGGAGTAAGTAGTAGAATTATAACGCCAAATGATAAATTAATATGTGTAGCAACGGATATTCCACTTAATTTAAATAAAATAAAAGAAATTAAGTATAACGATTACAAAATGTTAATAGACTTATTGGAAAATTTAAAATATAATCAAATAGAGAGGAGTTGATAGATATGTATACTTTGGGAATAATAACCAGCAGTGACAAAGGCTCGAAAGGGCAAAGGGAAGACAAAAGTGGAGAAGTAATAAAGAAAATATCTGAATCTAAAGGCTTTAAATTAGAAAGATATACAATACTTCCAGACGAAAGAATTAAGCTATCAGAAGAAATGAAGTATATGGCAGATGAGCTTAATTTAGATTTAATACTTACAACCGGTGGTACAGGCTTTAGTGAGAGAGACATAACACCAGAAGCTACTAAGGATGTAATAGAAAAGGAAGCTTTAGGTATAGCAGAAGCTATAAGAAATTATAGTTTTACTATAACAAAAAGAGCTATGCTTTCAAGAGGAACAGCAGGAATTAGAAAAAGAACATTAATAGTTAATATGCCTGGAAGTCCTAAGGCATGTGAGGAAATCTTAGATTACATATTAGAGGACTTAAAACATGGATTGGACATAATGAAAGGAAGTGCTTCAGAATGCGCAAGAAAATAATTAGTGCATTTTTAATATCATGTTTATTTGTAACTACATTACTTGTTGGATGTGCTAGTAAAGATGATAGTAAAAAGGCAGAAGGAAAAGAGTTAACAGTAAGTATAGCAGCTAGTCTTAAAAAACCTATGGAAGATATAGCTAAGAAATTTAATGAAGAAACAGGAATTAAAATAACTTATAATACAGGTGGATCAGGTACATTAAAGAAACAAATATCAGAAGGTGCTAATGTTGATTTATTCTTTTCAGCAAATACTAAGTATATGGATGAATTAATAAATGAAAAATTAGTAAATAAAGATGATACATATAACTTTTTAACAAATTCATTAGTTTTAATAGAAAATAACGATATGAAAAAAGATATAAAATCATTAAATGATTTAAAAGATACTAAAGGAAAAATTGCAATAGGTGATTTAAAAACAGTACCAGCAGGGCAATATGCAAAACAAACATTAGATAATTTAAAATTATGGGATTCATTAAAAGATAGATTCGTATATGCTAAAAGTGTATCAAATGTTGTAAGCTATGTTGAAAATGGAGATGTAGATTATGGATTTGTTTATAAAACAGATGCAAAAGATATTAAAGGTATTAATATAGCTTATGAAATACCAAATAAATATCACAAGAAAATCCAATATTCTTTATGTGTATTAAAAGATAGTAAAAATGCTGAAGAAAGCAAGAAATTTGTTGAATTCTTAAAAGGTGATGAATCTAAAAAAGTATTTAAGGAATATGGATTTGGAGTAGAATAATATGTTAATAAATGCTTTTATTATATCATTTAAAGTAGTTGTAATTGCAGTTATTATAAGTTTAATTTTATCAATAGTTGGAGCATACATTTTAATTGAAAAAAAAATAAAGCTTAAACATATTATAGAAACAATAATACTATTTCCTATGTTTTTGCCACCATCTGCAATTGGTTATTTAATACTTATATCTTTAGGTAAAAGAGGTTTTATAGGAGAATTTCTTTTGAATAACTTTAATATAACAATAATATTTACTTGGACTGCAGCTGTAGTAGCAGGGGTTGTTGTTTCTATGCCTATAATGTATCAGAGTATAAAGGCGCAATTAATAGGAATAGATGAAGATATAAAAAATGCAGCAAAAGAAATGGGAGCAAGAGATAGAGTAGTATTTAGAAAAATAAGTTTACCATTATGTAAAAAAGGAATATTTACAGGAATAATATTAAGTATAGCTAGAGTTTTTGGGGAATTTGGGGCAACAATACTTGTAGCAGGGAACATACCGGGTAAAACTCAAACAGTTCCAATGGCTATGTATTATGCTATAGAAAATAATGATGACAGAACTTCTAAGATTATACTAATAGCAATTGTTATTATTTCAGTGACATTAACTTTTTTATATAATAAAATACTTAAGAGAATAGCATAAGGGGGTAAATAGAAATGAAAAGTGTAAGAGTACAAGATGCAGTAGGTATGGTATTATGCCATGATATAACAAAAATAGTTCCAGGAGAATTTAAGGGGAGAGCTTTTAAAAAAGGTCATATAATCAAAGAAGAAGATATAAAGGAATTATTATCAATAGGGAAAGAGCATATATATGTTTGGGAAAATCAAGATGGTATGCTTCATGAAAATGATGCAGCTATAAGACTTAAAAACTTAGTTTGTGGAGAAGGATTAGAATTTGGAGAAATAAAAGAAGGAAAAATAAGCTTTATGGCTTCAAAGGACGGTCTTTTAAAAATAAACAAGGAAAAACTTTTAGAGCTTAATATGTTAGGAGAAATAATAGTTGCAACTATACAGAACAATACTCCTGTAAAAAAAGGAGAATTAGTTGGATCTACAAGGGTAATTCCTTTAGTAATAGATGAGAAAAAAATAATAGAAGCTGAAAATTTAATAAATGAAAAAATTATAGAAGTTATTGATATAAAACCTAAAAAAGTACATATGATAACTACAGGAAGTGAAGTTTATCATGGAAGAATTAAAGATGCCTTCGGACCTGCAGTTAGAAAAAAATTAGAATACTATGGATGTTCATTAGAAAATCAAGTTATACTACCAGATAACAAAGAAATGATTGTTTCTGAAATAAAGAAAGCATTAGAAAGTGGAGCAGAAATGATAGTATGTACAGGTGGTATGTCAGTGGATCCTGATGACGTTACTCCAACAGCAATAAAAGAATGTGGAGCTAACCTTATAACATATGGAGCACCAGTTTTACCAGGAGCAATGTTTTTATTAGCATATAGTGGTGATGTTCCAATAGTAGGCCTTCCAGGATGCGTTATGTATTGTAAGAGAACAATTTTTGATTTAGTTCTTCCAAGAATATTAAGTGATGAGAAGCTAAATCTTAGAGATATTGCTTTATATGGACATGGAGGTTTATGTTTAAGCTGTGAAGTTTGTACATTCCCTCATTGTTCATTTGGAAAAGGAGAATAAAATGAATGATAAGTTAACACATTTTGATAATAAAGGAAATGCAATTATGGTTGATGTAGCTCTTAAGAATAAAACAGAAAGAGTTGCTATAGCTACGGGAAAAGTTAAAACAAGTAAAGAAATAATAAATAGAATAAAAGAGGGTACAATAGGAAAAGGTGATGTTTTAGCTGTTGCAAGAGTAGCAGGAATTATGGCAATAAAGAAAACATCAGATTTAATTCCAATGTGCCATCCAATAATGATAGATGGATGTAGTATAGATTTTGATATAGATGAAGAAAATTCAGAAATAATAATAAATTCTAAAGTTAAAATTGTTGACAAAACAGGAGTTGAAATGGAAGCATTAACTGGTGTTTCAGTTGCTGCACTTACTATATATGATATGTGTAAAGCCGTAGATAAAAGAATGGAAATAGGCGAAATACATTTAGTTAAGAAAACTGGTGGAAAAAGTGGAGAATTTAATTTTTAAAGCTTTGAGGTGGTAGTGTGTTAGATAGATTTGGAAGAAATGTAGACTACCTTAGAATTTCTATTACTGATAAGTGTAATTTAAGATGCCTATATTGTATGCCAGAGAAAGGAAATACTTTTTGTAGTGATGAAAAAAAACTTTCTAATGATGAAATACAAAGAATAGTTAACTTATCTTCTAAGCTTGGTATTAGAAAAGTAAGACTTACAGGAGGAGAACCTCTTGTTATGGACGGGGTAGTAGATCTAATAAAAAACATAGATTTAATTGACGGAATAGAAGAAATAGCAATAACTACAAATGGAATATTGCTAGATGATAAAATTGAAGCTTTATCGAAGTGTGGTCTTAAAAAAGTAAATATAAGTCTTGATACTTTAAATAAAGATAAATATTTTAAGATTACAAGAGGTGGAAACTTAAGTAAAGTTTTATCAGCTATAGACAAGGGGATAAAGCTTGGAATTAAGATTAAACTTAATACAGTTATAGTTGAAGGTATTAATGATGATGAAATATTGGATTTAATAGATTTAACAAAAAAAATTCCGGTTGATGTTAGATTTATTGAACTTATGCCAATTGGAGAAGGTAAGAAATTTAAAGGATTATCTAATGAGAATATATTGAAATTCATAACAGAAAGTAATATTGAATTTGAGGAAATTAAAAGAAATTCTCATGACGGACCGGCAGAATATATAAAACTTAAAGGGGCTTTAGGACGAGTTGGATTTATAAGTGCAATGAGTAATTGTTTCTGTAAAGATTGCAATAGAATAAGAATTACAATTGATGGATATTTAAAGCAATGTTTAAATTGGAAAAGTGAAATAAATTTAAAATCTATAATAAAATCAGGAGCAAATGATGAAGAGATAAAGGATATAATAGAAAAAGCTATATATAATAAGCCAGAAAAATATCTTTTCAAAAGTGTTGATGAAAACAAAGAAATAAAATTTATGAATGAAATAGGAGGCTAATTCATGGCAAAAATAGTAGCGATTTGTACAAGTCCTAAAAAAGGAACTGCAAAGAAACAAGTAGAAGAGGCTATTTTAATAGAAGATTTTGGTGTTAAAGATGATGCGCATGCAGGAAAATGGCATAGACAAGTAAGTCTTTTAGAACTTAAAAAAATAGATGATTTTAATAAACAAGGTGGAAATGTTAAGTTTGGGGACTTCGGCGAAAACATTGTAATAGATGGAATTGAAGTTGATAAATTAAATATAGGACAAAAAGTTAAAATTGGAGAAGCTATTTTAGAAGTAACTCAAATAGGCAAGAAGTGTCATAGTGAATGTGAAATATTTCATAGAGTAGGAAAATGTATAATGCCTATACATGGTGTTTTTACAAAAGTATTAAAAGGTGGAACTATCAGAGTTAATGATATAGCAGAGTTAATATAAATAAAAAAATGACTATCAATTAAGATAGTCATTTTTTTATTTATATTATTTTAATTTCATTTTCTTTTCATATCTATCATAAAGAATTAATGCAATTGCACCAAATATTATAGGACCTGCAATTTGAAATAAAGTTGCAACGTAATCTCCTGAATCTAAAGCAGGTTTTATTATTGTAAATATGTTTGCAAATATAATAGTAATTATTACAATAACAGTCCAAATTTTTGTTGTAGTATGGTTTTTATACATAACAAAAGGTTTATGTATTTCTTCTTTTTTCTTAAAGGCAATAAAAGCAAATGCTATAAATATATAAGGTATAGTCATTGCAACATTGCTCATAAGAATTAAGTAGTTTAAGAAAGCTGATGCAGTTTTACCACCAAGTGAAGAAATTAAAATTATAGCAACAACAATTATACATTGTATCCACATTGCATTTTTTGGCATATCATTTTCATCAAGTTCACTCCATGATTTTGGCCAAATTTCTTTTGGTGTTCCTTCAATAAGTTGCTTAATAGGTGAATAAGTCAAGGTAAAGAATGAACCCATTAAGGCTAAGAACATTGAAAGTCCAATAAATCTTGCAAATGAAGCACCAAGTATTTGAGCTCCAGAAGTTCCAAGGTTAAAGGCTAAACCTAAAGTATAACCTAAATTACTCATAACAACATATCCGGCATTTGCCATATTTACTGTTGAAGAATTTAATGTTGTTGACCAATTAGTAAAGAAACCAACACACAATATTCCTAAAGAATAACCAATAGCAATAATTACAGCTGCTATTTTAATTCCTTTTGGGAATGTTTTTTCAGGATTTTCAGTTTGATCAACTAATCCTCCGATTGCTTCAAGTCCACCGTAAGCAAAAATTGCAAATACCATAAATCCTAATACTCCAATTGGAGATTGATAAGTTGGATTTGGTGATGAAATAAGTGAATATGTACTAATAGGTTGTGCAAGTTCAAATTTATTAGCAATAAGAACTACTATTGCACCAATTAATAAAACTATATTTGCTAAGGCTATAAAAGTACCACCTATTGATGTAACTTTTGTTATGCTTTTTAAACCTTTTGAAGCGGCAAATGTTATTATGATAAATAAAGTTATGCCAAGTAATGCCATTGTATGTGAGGCATTCATTCCAAAAAGGCTCCAAGTTGAAGTTCTATCTTCTCCAAATATAACATTAGAAAGTGGTACCCAAATTGATGATGATGTAGAAACCATCCAAATTATATAAGAAGTATACCACATGAAAGTAACTATAAATGCATATTTAGGGCCGACAGATTTATTCATCCAAGAATAAATTCCACCTTTTTCGTCTTTGAATGCAGCACCATATTCAGAAAGCATAAATGAATATGGAATAAAAAATGTTATTGCTGAAATTATATACCAAGGTATAGCTGAATATCCCATAAGTAAGAATGCTCTAGCTATATTTGTAAATCCAAAAACTGATGTAAATGTCATTAATATTAGTGCGATTAATGTAAGTTTTTTGTTATTATGTTTGCTCATAAGCTCCTCCTTAGAAGTAATGTTAATAATTTACTTTATCACATTAAAGTTATGAAATAATGAAGTATAAATTAATATTTTATTAATAGTATTTAACAATATGAGTGGACTATACTTATTTAATATAAAATAATAAATGGAAGTACATAGAATGTTTAATAAAATTTAAAATTTAATACATTTAATGCTGATAATATTAATAGTATTATTAATAAACTTTGGAGGTCAGTTATGAAAAAAATTCTTTCTATATTTAAGAGAGATATGAAGGCAATAATAAAAAATCCAGTTGCAATTTTAATAATTGGTGGACTCTGTATTATTCCTTCACTTTATGCATGGGTAAATATAAAAGCTTGCTGGAATCCATATGAAAATACTAGTACAGTTCCTATTGCTATTGTAAATAATGATAAAGGAGCAACAATTGATAATAAAAATATAGACATTGGAAAAAGTGTTGTTTCGGAACTTAAAAATAATAAGGCTATAGGATGGACTTTTGTAGATTCTAAAAAGGCAGAGCTTGGAATTTTAAATGGTGATTATTATGCAGTAATTGAAATTCCAGAAGATTTTTCAAAAGATTTAACAAGCCTTGCAACAGATAAACCAGTTAAGCCGGAAATTATATACAAAGTTGATACTAAGTCAAATCCAGTTGCAGGAAAAATAACAGAAGTTGCCGAAGAACAGTTAGTTGATCAAATAAAATCTAATTTTGTATCAACAGTAAATAAAACAATTTTTGCATCATTAAATAATGTTGGTAAAACTCTTCAAGCAAATAAAGATCAAATAATAGGATTAAAAGATGCAATAATAAAAATAAATAAAAATATGGATATTATAATTAGCACGTTAAATTCTACAAGTAGTAATGCTAAAAATCTTAATACATATTTAAATAATGTAAAAGCAACTATGCCAGAATTAACAAAAGGTGTAGATGCAATAAAAGATGGGGCGAATCAGTCAAAAAAATTAACTACATATACAAAGAATGCTATAAATAATTCTTTTGACAGTTTAGATATGAACATAAATCAGATAAGTTCATCAAATAAAAAAATAAGTTCACTTATAAAAGGTTTAAATGATTCAATATCATCGGGAGGTAAAGATGGTGTAGGTACAGCTATATCTTCTATAAGTCAAGAGATAGATTATACTATAAATAATGTTGATACTATTAGTAAGTTTTTAAAAGAATTAAATAAAAATACTAATACAAATAATATTGACTTATCAAATGTAATTACATCATTAGATAGTTTAAAATCAACATTAAATAGTGAAAAAGATAAGTTGAAAGAATTAGAAACTTCATTTAGTTCACAAGGGGAATTAAGCTCTAGTATAGTTAAAGATATAACATCAATAAATTCAAGTATGAGCAGTAAAGTTAAGAGTATATTAGGTGAATATAATACTTCAACTAAAAGTTCAATAAATAAAATATGTAATAATTATATAGATGCTACAAATGAAGCTAATAAGATTTTAGATGGTTCAAAAGATATGATAGCTAGTATTGATAGTATACTTAATTCTGGAGTAAATGCTACAAATTTAACATCTGATATATCAAATGATTTACTTAAAAAATTTAATTACTTTAAAGATAGTATAAGTGAATTAAGCAAAAAGCTAGAGGAAATTAATGATAATAATTTAAGTGAAATAGTAACAATCCTTCAAAGTAAACCGGAAATTATGGGTTCATATATTTCAAGTCCCTTTAATGTTAAAGATGAATCAATTTATAAAATTGCAAATTATGGATCAGGAATGGCACCAATATATTCAGTACTTGCAAGTTGGGTTGGATGTCTTGTATTGACATCACTGCTTTCTACTGAAATAAAACCATTTGAGGGAAGTGAGAATCTTACAATAAGAGATAGGTATTTAGGAAAACTTGTTACATTTACTTTTCTTGCTGTTATACAAGGCTTTATTATAGCAGCAGGTGACAAATATATATTAGGAGTTCAAACAGTTAATACACCTTTGTTTATTTTCTTTGGAGTATTAGCGTCATTTAGTTTTTGTATAATAGTTTATACACTAGTTTCATTATTTAGAAATGTTGGTAAAGCATTAGCGATAATATATATGGTAATACAAATAGCAGGTTCAGGAGGAAGTTATCCAATACAAGTAGACCCTAAGTTTTTTAGAGTATTACAACCATTATTTCCATTTACATATGCACTTGGAGGGTATAGAGAGGCAATAGCAGGACCTCTTCTAAGTAGTGTTGCATTAGATATATTTATGTTACTTTTATTTGCAGCAATATTTTTTATAATAGGAACATTCTTTAAAGAAAAGATATGGAAATATGTAAAAAGATTTGAGGATAAATTTGAGGAATCAAGAATAGCTGAATAAAGTTTTATTCCATTAATTATTACAGGAGAGGATATTATGAAGAAAATATTTAAGATTTTCAAAAGAGATTTGAAAAATATTATTAAAAATCCAGCAGCAATAATAATTGTAATAGGTTTATTCTTTATTCCTTCACTTTATGCATGGGTAAATATAAAGGCTTGTTGGAATCCTTATGTAAACACAGGAGCATTACCAGTAGCTGTTGTAAATGAAGATACAGGAACAAAATTTAATGGTAAAAATATTAATGTTGGAAATGAAATAGTAGAGGAATTAAAGAAAAATAAAGATATAGGATGGCAGTTTGTTGGAGATTGGCAAGGAAATTATGGACTAAATGAAGGAAAGTATTATGCACTTATAGAAATTCCACAAAACTTTTCAAGTGATTTAACAAGTCTTTTAAGTTCAAATCCTATAAAACCAAATATAATATATAAAGCTAATGAAAAGGCAAATGCAATTGCAACAAAAATAACTCAAGTAGCTGAAAATAAATTAACAGAAGAAATAAAAAGTAACTTTATAAATACTGTAAATGAAGAAGCGTTTAAATATTTAAATAAGTTTGGAAATAATATAAAAAATAATAAGCCACAAATATTAGAATTAAAAGATACATTGAATCAAGCTGAAAACAATATTAGTAAAATAAGTAATGAACTATCTAGTTCTGTTAAACAAATAAATAGTACAAAAGGAAATTTAAATAATTTAAAAAATGATTTACCTGCTATTACAAATTCAATAAATAATCTTCAAAGTATGGTTACAGGAAGTAAGGAATTAGTTTTAAATACTAAATATAGTATTCAAAATTTAGGAAATGGACTTAAAAATGATTTATCACAAATTCAAATGACACAAAATAAATATAATGAATTGTTAAATAATATATCTACAGTAACAAAGGATAACTTAGATAAAGAAAAGATTAATAAAACAATAAAAGATATGAACTCTATATTAGATTCAGTAAATACTAGTATAGATAGTGCAAAAGCAGTTTTAATAAAATTAAATGAACAAATGCACAACAATTCAATACAAGGTCAAATAGATAAATTAGCTAGTTTACAAAGTGTAATAGTACAAGAAAAAGAACAATTATCTATTTTAAAATCTTTAATAGATAATAATAAATTTGCAGAAAAAGGACAAAATGTAATAAATAAATTAATTGAGCTAAATAATAATTTTTCAAGTAAGACAACAAATGCATCAAATAATTTATATAGCAATATTATTCCTTCATTAAGTGCTTTTGCAGATACATTTGCACAAGGTGGGGATAGTGCAAATAATGTTTTAGAGGCGAGTAAAATAGTTGTGCCACAATTAAATGGGTTAGCTAATCTTGGAATATTAAGTGGAGATGTTGCTTCATCTCAAATAAAAGATGCAAATAAGAAGGTAGAGGATTTTAGTAAAAAGATTAATAAGCTTCAAGATGAAACTAAAAATATAACAAGTAAAAATATAGATAGTGCAATAGAGTTATTAAGCAAAAATCCAGAAACAATAGCTTCATTTATGTCATCACCAATAAACGTAAAAACAGTAGAAGTATATAATACAGGAATATTTGGAGTAGCTTTAACACCATTTTATACAGTTTTAGGAATATGGGTTGGAATACTTCTTATGGCTGCATTACTTACAACAGAATGTGATGAATTTGAAGATGGTGAAAAATTATCATTTCTTCAAAAGCATTTTGGTAAAATGTTATTATTTTTATTTATTGGTGTAGTTCAAACATTAATTGTAATTACAGGAAATATACATATACTTGGAATAAATCCCGAAAATACAGGATTATTATTTGCTATGGCATTACTTTCATGTATAGTATTTACTATAATTATATTTACGTTAGTATCTTTATTTGGGAATATAGGTAAAGCTATTGCAGTTGTAATAATGGTATTTCAAATAGCTGGTGCTGGAGGAATATATCCAATACAAACAAATCCTGAGATATTTAGAATGCTTGAGCCTTTATGGCCATTTACTTATGCAATAGATGGATTTAGGGAAGCTATAGCAGGGCCAGTATGGAGTAGTACAATGAAAGATATTAAAATGTTATGTATATTTGGAATTGTATTTTTAATATTAGGAATATTTAAAAAGAGCTTAAATAAAATAAGAATATTTATGGAAGAAAAGTTTGAAGAAGCTGAATTATAAAAGAAAGACTGTTACACTAATAAATCATAGTGTAACAGTCTATTTTATTTATTATTTATATCAGATATTGATAACCCTTTTTCAGCTAATTTTCTATTTGTATTTTTTCTAGTAATTTTATATATTACTCCAAATAGAGGAATACCAAGTAGAAATCCTAAAAATCCAAATAAACTTCCACCAATTAACATAGCAAACATTACCCAAATAGAAGATAAACCTATTGAATTTCCAACAACTTTTGGATATATAAGATGTCCTTCAAATTGTTGTAATACTATTATAAATATAATAAAAATTACAGCTTTAATAGGACTTATTATAAGTATTATAAAAGCTGATGGAATAGTTCCTATAAATGCTCCAAATATAGGAATTAAGCTAGTTACACCAACTACAAATCCTATTAGTAGAGAATATGGAAGCCTTAAAATAAACATTCCTATAAAACATAAAGTTCCAATTATAACTGCCTCAATACATTGACCACCAATAAATTTTTGAAATGTTTCGTTAGATATTCTTCCTATTTCAAGAATTTTATCTGCATGGTTGTCCTTTAAATGTGCATATATAAATTTTTTACATTGAAAAATAAGTTTTTCTTTATTAGAAAGCATATATATTGAAAAAACAAGAGCTAATAAAAAATTAAATATACCAGATGTTATGCTCATAGTTAAATTTAAAATATGATTTAATGTAAATCCTAATACTTGGCTTGCAAGACCTAATATATCTTTCCAAGCATTCATAAATGTGGTCCAAATAGAATCAAAACCATCAATATTTCCTAAGTTTTTAAGAACAATATTTTCAAATGATTGTATATATTGTGGAACGCTATCAACTAACTTAGATACGCTATCTAAAAGTTGGGGAATTATAAAAATAACTAAAGTACTTAACAATCCTATAACTAGTAATAGGGTAATTACAATGGATAAAGGTCTTTTTAATGAATTTAAAAATTTAAAATTTTTAATTTTTGAGATAGGTGTAAGTAATTTATTTTCAATTATTCTCATCGGTATATTTAATACAAATGCAATACCTATAGCCATTAAAAATGGAGCGGAAATATTTAAACTCCATTTTAGAAAATTACCAACAGTAGATAGATTCAGAAAAATATATGATAAAACTATTATATATGTGGAAATTAAAAGTGATTGTTTGACTTTACTATTTAAATTTTTCAATTAAAATTCCCCTTTCATTATTTTCAGTAAATATAGTTATAGAAAATATTATACATATATAAAAAATTTATAGCAATGAAAAGAGATAAATATTTAAAAAGAGAAATGGTAGGATAATTATCCTACCATTTCATCTTTAGATTGTTATTATTTTATTGTTTTCTCGTATTGTTCTACCATTCTTTTAACCATTTCTCCACCAACGCTTCCGCATTGTTTTGAAGATAAGTCTCCGTTGTAGTCAGTGAATGGAACTCCCATTTCATTAGCTACCTCATTTTTGAATTTTGCTAATCCGTCTTTTGCTTCTGGTACTAATTTTCTTGCCATTGTTCATTCCTCCTTATACGAGATGTTTTTGTAAAGTTTATTTGATTTACTTTACATTCATAGTTTATGTCTTTTTAGAATTTATAAACTATGTTTCTAAAACCATATATGGAATATTTATGAAATAATTTTGCTAAAAAATATTTTAGAGTTTAATTCTTATATTTCATATGTGGTAATAGATTATTTATAGTTTAACCAGGAAGAAAAAAAATACTACAAAAAAATTAATCCAATTTATACCTAAAAATTTTAAAGCAAATCTTTATAAGCTTTAATTCCATTTAATGAATCGGCTTCTTTTATTGCTCTTAATATAGCTTTTTCCATAACATTAGAAGCTATCATACCTACAGTTGTAACATCTATATCAACTTCATTTGTAGCCATTGTAAATATAGTATCTCCATCAAACATTGTATGAGCTGGTCTCATAGTTCTTGCATAGCCATTATGAGCCATTGAAGCTACTTTTTTTGCATTAGATTTTGAAAGATTAGCATTAGTTACTACTAAGCCTATAGTTGTATTTCCTTTGAATGGAGTTTTAGGGTTTTTTAAGTTATTAATTAAAATATTTTCACTATTTAAAAATTTGTTTGTATTTTTATCTAAAGCACCTGCAATAATATTTGAAGTTTTAGGATCTATAACATCTCCAAGACAATTAACTGCAACTATAGCACCTACTTTTAAATTACCAACTTCTACAGCATATGTTCCAAGTCCACCTTTCATAGCAGTATGTGGACCTAAAATTTTACCAATAGTAGCTCCGTATCCTGCACCTATATTACCATTTATATCATCATTATAAGTTTCACTATTAACACAGGCTTCGTATCCCATAGATTTATCAGGTCTTATTTTAGGATTTCCAAAAGCTAAGTCAAAAAGAACAGCAGAGCAAACTATTGGAACTTTAGCAACTTGAACATCAAATCCTATATTTTTTTCTTCGAGATATTTCATAACACCTGAAGATGCATCAAGACCAAAAGCACTTCCACCTGACAGCACAACAGCATGAATTTTTTCTATCATTTCAGAAGGATCTAAAAGATCTGTTTCACGAGTGCCAGGAGCTCCACCTCTTACGTCAACACCACCAGTTGCACCTTTTTCACAAAGTATTACAGAACATCCAGTAAGACCTTTAATATTTTGAGCATGACCCAATTTTATTCCGTTTATATCAACAAATTTAATTTCTCTCATAAAAATTACCCCCCTAAATCAAAAGCTCCTATAAAAGATAGGAGCATAAAATCAAATTATTTTTTTATTTTTTTAATAGTTAAAACTACTGGTATTGTTATAAGCGCTGATAATAAAGCTTCTGGAATACCATTAGTTGCACCAACAGTTGCAATAACAGTTCCTGCTGCTGTTGGATCTATGTTTAAAGCTTTTGAATACTGTTCTAAATAAAAAACATAAGTAAGCCCCAAAACACCAACAGTGTTTGTAATAGTTCCAAGTACAGCTGCAACTCCTATAGGAATTGATTCTTTTCTAAACTTATTTTTTAATAGTTTATAAACATAATAAGCTACTATACCAATTAATATTCTTGGAACAATTGCAATTATTGGATTATAAAATATAAATGATGTTGGACCAGGAGCTGTAAATGCTTGATACATAGAAAAAATACCAAAAACGCCTCCTACTAATGCACCAACTAAAGGACCTTCAACTATTGCGCCAATTATTACTGGTATATGCATTATTGTAGCTTTCATAAAAGGTAGCGGTATAAATCCTAGTCCTGTAAGTCCTAGAAATATTGATATACCTGAAAGCATACCTACAATAACCATTTGACGAAGTCCTAAAATTCTTTTGCTTGCACTTCTTTCCATTTTGTAACCTCCGTTCTTATTCCCCAATTTAGGATATAATTCGGCAAAAAACAATATAAAAATTTTGAATTTTGCGTTCAGTTTCAAAAAATTTGAATACCGACAGTATATATTTTACAATGAAGAAAAAGGAGTTTCAATAGAAATTGTTAAAAATTTATCGATATTTTTCAATAGAATTTAAAATATGAGTTATTTACTATATTTAGGAATGAAAAGTAGTTTTATTCAGAAAATTTAAAAAAGAGTAACTTTATTAGCTACTCCTTGAAATTAGTATGAATTATTATCAGTATTTTTAATTATATCGTCTTTATTTGGCATTATAAAAATACAAGCAATATATCCAGCTATACCTGCCCCAAAAGAACAAAAAGTAAATATAATCCAAATAAGTCTTATTACAGTAACATCAATATTTAAGTATTCTGATATACCTTGACAAACACCGCTTATCTTACCCTTATCAGGAACTTTATATAATCTTTTCATTATAATTACCCCCTAAAAGCTTTTAATTAATAAATACAGTATATTTAAAAATAATGTAATATACAATATAGTTTGTTGGACTTAAATTAACATTTATATTTTTTTAAGAGTTTAATATACTTTCTTAAGAATTTAAAAAATAAATAGTATAATAATATTATAGTATGTCTTAGGAGGAAGTTATGAAAGAAAATAATTATATTGTGAAAGCTTATCCAGAGAAATCTTGGAGTATTTCTAGGGTTAAGACATTAAAAAACTGCTTAAGGCAGTATTATTACACATACTATGGTTCACATAGAGGATGGGAAATGGAAGTTTCAGAGGAAAGAAAATTAGCTTGGAGATTGAAAAAATTAACAAATATATGGATATATTTTGGAGATATAATTCATGAAGGAATAAAAAATATAATAAAATTTCAAAGTAATAACCAAGGTAAAGAAATTGATGTGGACAAGTTTAAGGAATTTATTAGACTTAAATTAAATATATTAGTTAAACAAAGTAGTAAAAAGAATCGAGATGTTGAATGGGATACTTATCCTAAAGGAAACATGCTTCAAGAATATTATTATGATGGAAAAATAAATAAAGAAGATATAGATGAAATTAAAGAAAGAATAGAACAATGTACTGAGAATTTTTTTGAGAGCAAAACATTTTTTGATATATCAAATGGTAACTTTAAAAATATCATAGAAATTGATGAAGGGAGCTTTAATCACATTTTTATCCACAAAGTTAAAGTTTTTTCTATAATAGATATGCTTTATGTTGATAAAAATGATAACTGGGTAATTGTTGATTGGAAAACTGGTAAATATGATGAGGAAAATAAAGATCAAATTTTGGTTTATGCAATATATGTTATGGAAAAATATAATATTCCAATAAATTATATAAAGGGTAGAGTAGAGTATTTATATCTAGGAGAAAATTATGAATATGACTTTACTAAAGAAGACATCAATAATATGAAAGATAGAATAAATTTAGAATTGAATGTTATAGATGCATTATTGGAGGATAAAAATATAAATAAGCCAAAAAATAAGGAAAGTTTTTTAATGTGTGAAGAGGATTATAAATGTTATATATGTAAATATAAAAGATTATGTAAGAAGGGTGGATATTAGTTATGAAATTACTTAAATTAAAAAAGCAAACAAATAATAAGTATTTAAATATGTATGAAATGGAATTAGAAAATAAAAAAGGGAATTTAAAAAAATATTATTTTGCAACAAGGAGAGAAGAAAAAGATCTTGCTTGTAAGACAAAAAATCATAATAAAGCAGATGGTGTTATGATAATTCCAATAACAAGTGATAGAGAAGTTGTATTAGTTAAGCAATATAGACCTGTAATAAGTGATTATATATATGAACTTCCAGCAGGAATAATAGATCCAGGAGAAACTATGGAAGAAGCAGCAAAAAGGGAGTTATTTGAAGAAACTGGTCTTAAATCAACAAGTTATGAAGTTTTTTTAAAGCCTAGTTATACATCAGTTGGTATGACTGACGAAACTACGGCTATAGTAAAAATGGATGTATGTGGAGAGATAACTTCTGATAATGTAGAAGAAAATGAAGAAATTGAAGTTATTAAAGTTAAAATAGATGAGGTAATTGATTTTGTAGATAAAAATAATGTATCAATAAAAGGTGGTATAATATTAAAATTAATTAAAAATTTATATTGATATGTTAAAAAAATGTGTATACAAATAAAATACAGTTGTATACAATAAAGACACATGTTATTATAATGATGGCAGTAACAATTTTATTACATACACTAGAGATGAGTAATATATATTTGGGGGCTATTATTATAGAGGTGTAGTGAATGAAAGGCAATTATTTAGTTGTAGATAAAAAAGTTTTACCTGAGGTGTATTCAAAGGTTATAGAAGTTAAGAATATACTTAAAGATGGAAAAATAAAAGAAATAACAGAAGCTACTAAGATAGTAGGGATAAGCAGAAGTGTATATTATAAATATAAGGATCATGTATTTGATTTTGCAGAAAGCGTCCAAGGAAGAAAAATGACTTTTAGTATGATTATAAAGCATGAAAAAGGAGTTTTATCAGATACATTAAATTATATATCAGATAAAGGTGGAAATGTACTTACAATAGATCAAGGCATTCCTATAAATGGAGCTGCAAATCTTAGTGTAACTATAGATATGACATCTTTAGAATGTGATATAACGGCTCTTTTAGATGGACTAAGAGAGATGTCTAGTGTAGAAAAGGTTGACTTTATAGCGATGGAATAAATTATTTTAATTTAAAGGCTTAATAAACTTTTAGTTTATTAGGCCTTTTTAAATAAATATAGTGTTTAGAATTTTAATATTATTAAGTATATATACTTATTATGGTATAATATAACAAGAATAAGTTAAGATAGAGGTGTTTAATTTATGGGGGAAATGTTAGAAAGTATTAACTTAAGAAAGGCAGTAGAAAGTGACATAAATTTAATTGTAGGATTTATAAGAGAAATAGCTGAGTATGAAAAAATGTTAAATGAAGTTATTGCAACAGAAGATGAGGTATATGAGTCTATATTTAAAAGAAAAGAAGCAGAAGTTTTAATAATAGAAAAGGATAGTAATCCTATAGGATATGTAGTTTATTTCTTTAATTATTCTACATTTATTGGAAGATCAGGTTTTTATTTGGAGGATATATATATAAAGCCTAAATATAGAGGTAAGGGTTATGGGAAAAAGGTATTTAAATATTTAACAAAGTTAGCTTATGAAAAAGGTTGTCATAGAATGGAATGGAGTTGCCTTAATTGGAATAAGCCATCAATTGAATTTTATAAAAGCCTAGGAGCTGTTCCTATGAGTGAATGGACTGTATATAGATTAACTAGAGATAAGTTTAAAGATGTTTATGAAAGTAAAATGTAGAGGTGAAAGATATGGGGGATAGTAAATATTATAGTGTTGTAAGAGATGAAGTTAAAAAGCTTATAAAGGAATATTGTAAAGAAGGAGCTCATGATATATATCATCTAGATAGAGTATATAAGATGGCTTTATATATAAATGAAAAAGATAAATTAAATGGAGATTTAGATATTTTATGCTTAGCATCATATATGCATGATTTACACAGACTACAATTAAAAGATGATGTTGAATTAAAACATTCAGATGATATAGAAGAAATATTTAATGATATATGTTTGAAATTAAAAATTGATAATAATTTAGTAGAAAAAATAAAAGAGTGTATAAAATTAACTGACAAACATTCTTTTTGTGGTGATGTAATTAAAGAATTAGAATCACCTATAGAGGGTATAATACTAAGGGATTCTGATAATTTGGATTCATTAGGAGCAGTTGGAATAGCGAGAGCATTTATGTTTGGTCAATATATAGGAGAAGAAATGTATAATCCAAATCAAAAGTTAAATGATAGAGAATATGATTTAACTTCTAGAAGTAGTTCTATAATACATCATTTTTATGAAAAATTATTTAAGCTTGAATATGATATGATAACAAATACAGCTAAAGAAATTGCAAAAGATAGAGTTGATTATATGGAGGAATATCTTAATAGATTTTTTGAAGAATTTGATGTTATAATATAAATTTAATAAATAATTAAATATATAAAAACAATTTATATATATTTTTAATTTATTATTATGAAATGCAAGAATTTATTTTATAATATGAGGGTGGCAAAAGATGAAAAAGAAAACTAAAATTATTTTATCTATATTAATATCTGTATTAATATTAATTTTATTGATTTTAAATACAATAAGAGAAGATAAAATAATAAAACAATTTGAGCAATACTTAAACAGTCATAAAACTGAATTTAGTGAATATATGATTGGAAAAGAAGAAAAAGAATATAAACAATTAAAGAAGAAGGCTGATAGTGTCATAAAATTTAAAAATGTAAAAATAGTTCCAGAATTAGAAAGTCAAATGAATGAACTAATAAATAGAGCTAAGACTGATAATGAAAAAATATTAAACAATCAATTAAATGATATTAGAAATTTTGATTTAAGTAAATTTAGTGATTCTAAAAAGAAATCAATAAAAGATGAGATAAAAGAAATTCAAAGTTTAATTGATAATAAAAAATATAGTGATGCAAGTAAAAAAATTAAAAATTTAAAAAATAAAATGTATAGTTCTATAAATAATTAATTTATTTTATTCAATTTAATTACTATAAGTTTTTAAAATAATAGTGTTAAAAAAGATGATTTTTAAAAATCATCTTTTTTAATTTTAAATAATTTTTAAATATTTTATTTTACATATTAAAAAAAAATGATACAATGTAAATATCAATATTGGAAACGTATACTTTAAAATCTTATTTTTATCTTTTTATTAAGATTAAGGAGAAGATAAAAATGAAAGAATTTAGTCTAAAAACTAAAATATATTTTGGTGAAGGAGCTTTAAGTAAATTAAGTGAAATTTCAAATAAAAATGTTCTGATTATATGTGATAAATTTATGGAAGAAAGTAAAACAGCAGAAAAAATTGCAATTAAATTAAACAATTGTAATGTTTCTATTTTTAGTGACATAGTTCCAGACCCTAGTGTTCAAATAGTTGCACTAGGAGTGAAAAAGCTTAAAGAGTTAAATGCAGATATAATTATTGCATTAGGTGGAGGATCTTCTATAGATGGAGCTAAAGCTATACGTGAATATTATAATAATTTATTTAAAGAGAATTCAAAATATATAGAATTTTATGCTATACCTACAACAAGTGGAACTGGATCAGAAGTTACGGAATATGCGGTAATAACTAATAAAGAAGAAAATTTAAAATATGCATTAACTAACAAAGCACTTTTACCAGACGTTGCTATTTTAGATGCAGAACTTACAAAAACTGTTCCTAAATCTATAACAGCAGATACTGGAATGGATGTAATAACACATGCAATTGAAGCGTATGTTTCAAAAGGTTCTAATGATTTTTCTGATGCTTTAGCAGAAAAAGCACTATGTTTAGCCTTTAATAATTTAAAATTAGCGTATAATGATCCAGAAAATTTAATTTTTAGAGAAAAACTTCACAATGCATCTTGTCTTGCAGGGATGGCATTTAATGCTTCAGGTCTTGGAATAACTCATAGTTTAGCTCATGCTATAGGAGGAAAACTTCATATACCTCATGGAAAGGCAAATGCTATAATACTTCCATATGTTATGGAGTTTAATGCTAATATTAATAATAATTTATATATGCAAGATTATGATTTAGTTGCGTTAAAATATCAAAGATTAGCAAAACTTTTAGATATAAATGCATGTAGTACTGTTATAGGAGTTAATAATTTAATAAGAAATATAGCAAATTTAAAATCAGATTTATCTATTCCTAAAAACTTAATAGAACTTGGAGTAGATATAAAACTAATTAATGACTTTAGAGATGAAATAATAGAGGCTGCATTGAAGGATGTATGTACTAGTTCAAATCCTAGAGAAGTTTCTAGAGAAGATTTAAATCTATTACTAGATAAGATAATTGGAATTTAAAATATAGAGGTTAAGCATATTTTATGTTTAACCTTTAATTTATTTTATAGGTTTTTATAAAGTTATTTAAGTATTTTTATAAGTTTTAATAAATAATAAGAAAATATTGACAATAAATTCTCAATATGATAATGATAAATTAATGACAATTAATAATTTTTACTCAAGGTTAACAAAGGATAGGAGGAAGAAATATGAAGGATGAAATGTATTATATCGGGAAAGTGGAGAAAATTTGCAAGATAAGTAAGAAAACATTACGATATTACGATAAAGTAGGAGTATTATCTCCTGATGTTGTACATGATGAAAACGGATACAGGTATTATAGTAAAGATAATATGTTATCTATTCCAGTCATAAAGTATTATAAGCAAAGCGGATTTAAACTTGAAGAAATTAAAAATTTAATTTATGAATGTGAGTGTAGTGAAATTGAAGAGAATTTTAGAGAAAAAATTAAAGAGCTTGAGGAAGTTGAAAGAAATTTAAATTTGAAGAAAAAATCTATTATAGATTGGTATTCATTAGTTAAAGAGGCAAAAATGGTTATTGATAATAATTTAAATGAGGTTTCGGTAAAATATATTAATAAAGTTGATATGCTGTTTTTAGATCAAGATTTTGATTATGATTATATAGATTCTATAATAAACATTGATTTTACTAACTATATAGAGAGTATTGATAATGCGATTACAGGACCTGTTATAATACAATTTCCATCCTATAAAGAAAAAATTAATGGCACTTGTAAAACCATGAGAATAATTCAGCAAAGTTTAATAAAATGTGAAAAAGAAAAAACTATTGAATTCGGTGGAGAATTAGTAGCTTCATGTTATCATATAGGATCTCATGATAATATAAATAAAACTTATGAAAAAATACTAGATTGGATAAAATTACATAACTATGAATGTGAAGATGAATGCTATGAAAGATATGTAGTTGATTATTGGACAAGCAAAGATAGTAGAAATTTTGTCACAGAAGTTATGATAAAAATTAAAAATTAGATTAATTATTAAGTTATATAAAAAAGCTTACCCTTAGGTGAAAGGTTTTTTATATAACTTTTTTTGTTTTATATTACAAATTATAGAAAAAAGTATTAAAAAATGGAATTATAGCATTATAAATATAGAATTATTTAAAATAAAGTTAATAAAATTTAAATAAATATAAAAATAACGTTTACAAAAGTTTTGAAATTTGTTATTGACCTTTAACTTAAGTGGAGGGATTATAATCAAATTGAATAAAGCGAAGATAAAAATAAGAAGTATACAATATTCCAATTTAAGAAATTTAATTTGTAAGTACATTTATATTATTTTGGTAAACGTTTAATAGTAAAGTGATTGCTAAAAAATTAACAATGCAATCGGTTTATTTATAAATCAATTAATATGGGAGGAGTTCTTATTTATGTCAGAGATATCAGTAGGAGTTGATTCTAAAGCAAATACTAATGATCAAAGAATTAGTAAGGCGATGGAATTAAAAGCAAAAATGAAAAGCAATTTCTTTAAAAAAGGAGTTGCAATAGCACTATTTTCAGGTATTTCATATGGTCTTTATACTGCATTTTTAACAATGGGAATGAGTAAAGGAGTTTGGGAAGATTGGTATGGAGCAAATACAGCAGGTCTTTCAGCATTTGTTATAGTTTATTTACTTGCTGCCCTTGGAAATGCAATTAATGATACTTGTAGTGCTGTTTGGGCAATTGGAAACTCTTTAGTCCAAGGTAAGTTTAAAGATTTTATAAGATGTTTGGCTTCTAAACCAGGAAGAATAATTATAGGAGCAGCACTTTTAGGAGGTCCATTAGCAGGAACAGCTTATGTTGTTGCTCTTCAAATGGCAGGTCCAATTATAGTTCCTATATCAGCTCTTTGCCCTGCAATTGCTGCAATTCTTGGAAAAATACTTTACAAGCAAGAAATTACAAAACGTATGGCAGTAGGAATTGCAATATGTGTATTTGCAAGTTTCTTAATAGGAAGTACAGGATTTGCAGGAGGAGTTTCAGGAACTGTATTTTTAGGAATTTTCATAGCAGTTATAGCAGCTTTAGGCTGGGGATTTGAAGGTTGTGTTGCAGGATATGCATCAACAATGGTTGATCCACAAATTGGAATATGTATCCGTCAATTATCATCAGGTATAGCTAATTTATTTATAGTAGTACCTATAATGGGACTTTTAGCAGGAGATTTACAAATTTCTAAAAATTTAGCTATTCAAGCATTTACTAGTGGCCCTGCAATGATATGGTTCATTTTAAGTGGATTATTAACATTCTTAACATTTATGGCTTGGTATAAAGGAAATAGTATGTGTGGTGCGGGACTTGGAACTGCTTGTAATGGTACATATTCATTCTTTGGACCTTTCTTCTGTTACTTAGTTTTAGGAGTTATTTCAGGTATGGATGGATGGTCACTACCAGCAGTAGCTTGGATTGGAGCTATTATAATGATGTTTGGTATTTTAACTATAGCTACAAATCCTTTAGACTTTTTTAGAAAGAAGGAGGCATAAAGTTTATGAAACCTTTAAATTATGCTATATTAAAACATTTTACAAAAGTTCATGAAGCTTCAGCATTAGATGTTATGGAAGCTTTAAAGGGAGATTACTCAAGCTTTAGAACATTTAATAAAGAATCTATAATTGATGCCTTATTAACAGCAGAAGCTAATGGATTAATCGAAGAAACTAGAGTTGATTTAGATGAAAATGATGAGCTTATTATTTTTTATCATGCAAATGAAGAAGGTAAAGCTGCAATCAATGGATATATAAAAGATTAATTTAAGATGGAGGTATTCATATATGAAGTATTATGGAGATGAAGCTTTAGGGCTTGTAGAAACAATAGGTTTAGTTCCTGCACTTGAGGCAGCAGATAAGATGCTTAAAGCTGCAAATGTTGAATTAGTTTCATACGAAAATATAGGTTCAACTCTTGTTACTATAATGGTTAAAGGTGATGTTGCTGCTGTAAAATCTGCTGTTGAAGTTGGAGCAGAAGCTGCAAGAGCTATAGGAAAGCTTACAGCAAAAAATGTTATGCCAAGACCAATTAGAGAAGTTGGAAAAATAGTATCAGTTCATGATATTGATGAATAGAAAGGAAATGGTTAATATGATTAGACGTGAAGCAATAGGATTAATTGAGACATTTGGATTAGTTTTTGCTTTAGAAGCAGCAGATGCTATGTGTAAAGCAGCGGATGTTGAATTAGTCGGTTATGAAAATGTGGCATCTGGTTATATTTCAGTTATAGTAACAGGAGATGTTGGAGCTTGCAGAGCTGCTGTTGATGCTGGAGTAAGAGCTGTTGAAGAGATGGAAGATGGAAATCTTTATAGTTCAGTAGTTATAGCAAGACCTCATAATGATCTTCAAAAAATTATAGATAAGTATTCTTTAGAAGTACTTTAATAAAGTTTTAGAAAAGGGGAGATGAAAATGAATATTATAGATAATGATTTACTCTCCATGCAAGAAGCTAGAATACTTGTTGAAAATGCAAGGGAAGCTCAAAAAAGTTTAGCTACATTTCCACAAGAAAAGCTAGATGAGATAGTAAACCGTATGCTTGAAGTTATTAAAGAGTATGATGGTGAATTAGCTAGATTAGCTTTTGAAGAAACAGACTTAGGAAGAGTAGAAGATAAATTAATAAAAGATAGGTTTGTAGTTTCTTATCTTAGAAAAAAGTTAGATGGAATGAAGTGTGTAGGAATAATAGAAAAAGATGATAGTAATAAAACTATGGATATTGGAGTTCCAATAGGAGTAATTACAGCTTTTTGTCCTATGACAAGCCCAGTTTCAACAATAATCTATAATTCAGTTATAGCTATAAAATCAGGAAATGCAATAGTATTTGGTCTCCATCCTAAAGCAAAGAATGTTATGAAAAGAACTTTAGATATTCTAATTAGAGCAGCTGAAGGTTATGGACTTCCAGAAGGAGCAATTTCTTATTTAAGTATAGTATCTGAAAGTGGTTTTATAGAACTTATGAAACATAAAGATACATCATTAGTTATGAACACTGGTGTTAAAGATTTATTAAAAGTTTCAACTAAATGTGGAAAACCAGTTATTTATGGTGGAACAGGTAATGGGCCAGCGTTTATAGAGAGAACTGCTAATATAAAAAAGGCAGTTAAAGATATTATAGATAGCAAAAGTTTTGATTATGGGGTAGTTTCAGGTGCAGAGCAATCTATAGTTGTAGATAGTCCTATTGCAAAAGAAGTGAAAGATGAGCTTATTAAAAATGGAGCTTATTTTATGAGTGAAGATGAATCTAAATCTCTTGAGAAAATTATATTTGATAAGTATGGAAATCTTGAAAAAGAGTTTATTGGAAAGTCACCAGAATTTATAGGAAAAAGAGCTGGAATAAATATTGCATCTGATGTAAAGGTTTTGATATCAACTCAAAAGTTTGTTTCCTTAAATAATCCTCATTCTAGAGAAAAACTTTGTCCAATACTTTCATTTTATGTAGAAGATGATTGGATGCATGCTTGTGAGAAATGTATAGAATTGCTTTTAAGTGAAAGACAAGGTCATACCCTTATAATTCATTCAAATGATAAAGAAGTAATAAAGCAGTTTGCTCTTAAAAAACCAGTTGGAAGAATTTTGGTTAATACTTCAGGAGTATTTGGAAGTATGGGAGCTACAACAAATCTTTTCCCATCAATGACACTTGGAAGTGGATCTGTTGGAAAAGGAATGACCTCTGATAATGTATCTCCAATGAACTTAGTATATATAAGAAAAGTTGGTTATGAAGTAAGAAATAAAGATGAATTTTTAAATTCTATAGGCATGAATAGAGAGGTTAATAATATTACTGATAAAAGTTTAGATAATTCTTTAGATAATATGCAACTTCTTAAAAATGTTTTAACTCAAATTTTAAAAGAAAAATAATTAAATAGAAAAGGAGTAGATAAAATGGATATTCGTGAATTTTCAAATAAATTTATGGAAGCAACTAAAAATATGTCTGAAAATGAACGTCAAGCATTATTAAAAATGTTTGAAAGTGTTTCAGATGAAATAAAAAAAGATGATCAACCTGTAGTTGCAGAATGTGCAGTATCTTCAAATGATGGGAAAGTTCCAGATGGAATAACAGAACGTTTAAAGAAACTTAAGGAAAATTATTTAAAGCAAGTTCCTTCAATAACAACTCATAGAGCAAGAGCTATAACTGAAATAGCAAAACAAAACCCAGGAACACCTAAATCAATATTAAGAGGTAAATGTTTCAAACACTGCTGTGAAACTGCACCATTAGTAATTCAAGATAATGAACTTATAGTTGGAGCTCCAAATGGTGCACCAAGAGCAGGTGCATTTTCACCAGATATAGCTTGGAGATGGATGGTAGATGAAATAGATACTATAGGAGAAAGACCTCAAGATCCATTCTATATTTCAGAAGAAGATAAGAAATTCATGAGAGAAGAATTATTCCCATTCTGGAAGGGTAAATCAGTAGATGAATATTGTGAAGATCAATATAGAGAAGCAGGTGTTTGGGAACTTTCAGGAGAATCATTTGTTTCTGATTGCTCATACCATGCAGTAAATGGTGGAGGAGACTCAAATCCAGGATATGATGTTATTTTAATGAAAAAAGGTATGCTTGATATAGTTAATGAAGCTCAAGAAAAATTAAAAGAGCTTAACTATGCAAATCCAGAAGATATAGAAAAAATATACTTTTATAAATCAGTAATTGATACTGCAGAAGGTGTAATGATATATGCAAAACGTATGTCAGAGTATGCAAGAGAGTTAGCTGAAAAAGAAACAAATCCTAAGAGAAAAGCTGAACTATTTAAAATTTCAGAAGTAAATGCTAAGGTTCCAGCTCATAAACCAGAAACTTTCTGGGAAGCT
Organism: Clostridium sp. TJA020; assembly: GCF_058310295.1. Taxonomy (NCBI): domain Bacteria; kingdom Bacillati; phylum Bacillota; class Clostridia; order Eubacteriales; family Clostridiaceae; genus Clostridium; species Clostridium sp. TJA020. The sequence continues at coordinate 116,084 of NZ_JBZEFC010000003.1, read as the reverse complement.
ATCCAAGCTGTTTGGACAATAGAATCACTATTAGTAGTAGAAGAAAACCAAACAGGAATGTCAATTGGACGTGTTGACCAATATATGTATCCATTCTTTAAAGCTGATTTAGAATCAGGAAGAATGACTGAGTTTGAAGCTTTTGAACTTGCAGGATGTATGCTTATTAAGATGTCAGAAATGATGTGGATAACAAGTGAAGGTGGATCTAAGTTCTTTGCAGGATATCAACCATTCGTAAATATGTGTGTTGGTGGAGTTACAAGAGAAGGTAGAGATGCAACTAATGATTTAACTTATTTATTAATGGATGCAGTTAGACATGTTAAGATTTATCAACCATCATTAGCTTGTCGTATTCATAAGTCATCACCACAAAAATATCTTAAAAAGATAGTACAAGTTATAAGAGCAGGAATGGGATTCCCAGCATGTCACTTTGATGATGTTCATATAAAGATGATGCTTGCTAAAGGAGTTTCAATTGAAGATGCTAGAGATTACTGCTTAATGGGATGTGTTGAACCACAAAAGTCAGGTAGATTATATCAATGGACTTCTACTGGATATACTCAATGGCCAATATGTATAGAATTAGTACTTAATAATGGAGTTCCATTATGGTATGGAAAGCAAGTTTGTCCAGACTTAGGTGATGTTGATAGCTTTAAAACTTATGAAGAATTTGAAGCTGCTGTTAAAGAACAAATTAAATTTATTACTAAATGGACAAGTGTAGCAACAGTAATATCTCAAAGAGTTCACAGAGAGCTTGCACCAAAACCACTTATGTCAATTATGTATGAAGGATGTATGGAAAAGGGAAAAGGTGTTGAAGCTGGTGGAGCTATGTATAACTTTGGACCAGGAGTTGTATGGAGTGGACTTGCAACTTACATTGATTCAATGGCTGCAATTAAGAAATTAGTATTTGATGAGAAAAAATATACATTAAGAGAAATGAAAGAAGCATTAAAAGCTGATTTTATTGGATATGAAAAATTAAGAAAAGATTGTTTAGAAGCACCAAAATACGGTAATGATGATGATTACGCTGACTATATTGGAGCAGATCTAATAAACTTTACTGAAATGGAACATAGAAAATATAAAACATTATATTCAGTTTTAAGTCATGGAACATTATCAATTTCAAATAATACTCCATTTGGACAATTAACAGGAGCTACTGCAAATGGACGTAAAGCTTGGACACCTCTTTCAGATGGTATTAGTCCAACTCAAGGGGCAGATTTTAAAGGTCCAACTGCTATCATTAAATCTGTTTCAAAAATGGCTTGTGACAATATGAATATAGGAATGGTTCATAACTTTAAATTAATGTCAGGTCTTCTTGATACTCCAGAAGGAGAACAAGGAATTATAACTTTATTAAGAAGTGCTTGTGCTCTTCAACTTGGAGAAGTTCAATTTAACTATTTAGATAATAAGACATTAATAGAAGCTCAAAAGAACCCAGAAGCTTATAGAGATTTAATAGTTAGAGTTGCTGGATATAGTGCATACTTCGTAGAGTTATGCAAAGATGTTCAAGATGAGATTATTAGTAGAACTATGCTAACACATTTTTAATAAAACTATAGATTATGTAGTAGTTTCTCTACTACATAATCTTAAGAAAGCTGGAGAGTTTAGATATGAATAATAATGCAAATGGAATTATTGAAAGACAAGCAAGAATTTTCAATATACAAAAATACAATATGTATGATGGCCCAGGTGTTAGGACTATAGTATTCTTTCAAGGATGCCCACTTCGTTGTAAATGGTGTGCTAATCCTGAAGGGATGATGAAGAAAAATAGGGTAATGTTTAAAAGCAATCTTTGTGAAAATTGTTTAGAATGTGTAGATGTTTGCCCTGTTGGTATTCATACAGTAAATAGTATTACAAATACTCATGAAATAAATAGAAATATAGATTGTATTGGATGTAAAAAATGTGAAGAAGCTTGCGTAAAATCAGCAATAAATATAATTGGTGAAAATAAAACAATATCAGAGCTATTAGAAATCATTGAAGAGGATAGAACTTTTTATGAGATGTCTGGTGGCGGAGTTACCCTAGGTGGTGGTGAAGTTTTAATGCAACCTGAAGCGGCCTTAAGTCTTCTTATGGCATGTAAAAATGTTGGAATTAATACTGCTATAGAAACTTCAGGATATACAAAAACAGAAACTATTTTAAAAATTGCAGAATTTACTGATTTATTCCTATTTGATATTAAACATATAAACTCTGATGAGCATTTTAAATGGACAGGAGTTAGAAATGAACAGATTTTAGAAAATTTAAAAAATCTTCTTCAAAATAAATTTAATGTCCAAATACGTATGCCTCTTTTAAAAGGTGTAAATGATAGTGAAGAAGCTATAACAAAAGCTATGGAGTTTTTACTTCCATATAAAGAATATAAAAATTTTAAAGGTATAGATTTATTACCATATCATAAGATGGGAGTTAATAAATATAACCAACTTGGAGTTGAATACCCTGTATACGGTGACCCTAGTTTAAGTGATGAAGATTTAAATCGAATTGAATCTTATATAAAAAGATATGATATGAATGCGAAGGTAGTTCGACATTAAAATGAATGTTGGAGAAATAGTTAACTTAAAAGAAAAAAATATACAAAGGGTAATTCAAGAGTCAGTACCAGGAAAGCAGATAACTTTATCACACATTATTGCATCTCCTATGAAAGATATTTATGAAAGATTAGGAATAGATGAAAAAGGAGCTATAGGTATACTAACGTTAACACCATATGAAACTGCAATTATAGCTGCAGATATAGCAACAAAAGTTGCTGATGTAGAAATTGGTTTTTTAGATAGATTTACAGGATCAGTTTTAATAAGCGGTAACGTAGATAGCGTTTATGAAGCGTTAAATTCAGTAAATGAAACTTTAAAAGATATGTTAGGTTTTACAGTATGCCCTATAACTAGAACATGAGGAAAAAGAGAATAATGGTTGTTGGGCGAAGAAATTCAGGGAAAACAACTATTGTAAATTATTTAAATGATTATGATGGTCCTCTAAAACGGACAGCCGATGTTATTTATGGTGAAAATACTATGGACATTCCTAGTTCTTATTTAGATAGTGCTTGGATGTATAAACATATAATAGCATTAGCTCAAGATGCTAAAAAAATAGTATATGTTTTAGATTATGAAAATCCTAATGAAATAATTAGTGAAGGATTTGCGAATCTTTTTAATATAGAGGTCATTGGGGTTGTAAACAAAGTTAGTAGTAACTATGAAAATATAGATAAATGCAAAGAAAATCTAAAGAGAATAGGAATTATAGAGCCATATTTTTTAATTAGAGAAAATAGTGATGTAGATATGAAGAAACTTAAAGAATATCTACTTAAATAGGTAGGTGAATAGATATATGTTTAGATTTATTACTGAGGATTATTTAAAAGACTTATATAGAAATGAACCCTTTAAGGAATTTAAGCTTAATGAAAATGAAAAGCTTACTCCAGGAGGTAGACAATACTTACTTGATAAAGGGATAAAGATCAATAGTAATTTACCTACAGATAGCAAAAAAGAAGAAAAAATAGATGAAACTTTAATAGATGAAAATAATAAGTATGGTTATAAGACTATTACATATAAATGTAAATCTATTGAAGCATTATTTTTAGAGTCAGCAAGCAAGATAATTAATGAGGACTTAAATTTAGCTCAGAAACTTATTGATTTAGGAAGAGAAATAAAGAATATAAGAGAGTTTACAGAAGGAAAAACTAAATTAGAATCCAATCCTAAAATTTGTGATTTTTATAATGAAGAAATAGAAATTACAGACGTTTATATACACCTAAAAAATAGTAAGCAAATATTAAATCTTTACATCCTCCTTTGTAAACTTAATGAATTTAAATATTATCTTCTAGAAAAATATGAAAATGATGAGCTAGTAAAAGAGATTTTAATTAATTTAGAAAATATTATAAATATATTATCTATGACTATATCTAAAGAAATTGGAGGATAAAAAATTGAGTGATAAAAGTAAAACTTTCGAGTACTGTGATGAGTTAGTAAGTGAGTTTGAAAAAGTTATAAAAAAACCTATCTTAGAAAAATCATCTGTTTATTACACAGGAGTTGATCTTGGAACTGCATGCATAGTTTTAGCAGTTTTAGATGAAAATTATAGACCAGTTGCAGGAGCATATAGATATGCTGATGTAGTAAGGGATGGTATGGTAGTTGATTATATAGGTGCAGTAAAAATAGTTCGAGAGCTTAAGCAACAAATAGAAGAAAAATTAGGCACTGAGCTAATTTATGCTGCAGCAGCTATACCGCCAGGAACAGATTCTTTAGATGGTGGTGCTATAAAAAATGTTGTACAAGCTGCTGGATTTGAATTAACAAATCTATTAGATGAACCTACAGCTGCAAATCAAGTATTAAAAATTCAAAATGGTGCAGTTGTAGATATAGGAGGAGGAACTACAGGTACTTCCATTATAAAAGATGGAAAAGTAGTTTATGTGGCAGATGAGCCTACAGGAGGAACACATTTCTCTTTAGTTATATCAGGTGCATATGGAATGAAATTTGATGAAGCAGATAATTTTAAAAGAGATAATGGCAATCATTCAGAGTTATTACCAGTTTTAAAACCTGTAATTGAAAAGGTTGGATCAATAATTAATGATCATATAAAAAATCATGATGTTAGGGAAATATCATTAGTTGGAGGGACTGCTTGTCTTACAGGAATAGAGGAAGTAATAGAAAACAAAATAAAAGTATATACGCATAAACCAAAAAATCCAATGTTTGTTACGCCACTTGGAATAGCACTTAGTTGCACAAGTGAGATTATAGATTAAATGGAGTTGGAGCCTTATGGATTTTAGACTTATAAAATCGCCAACAGAAGGAACAAAACGTGCTCTTATAAAGAGAATGGGTATAGAAGGAAAAGAAGCAATAAAAAATGTAGATGCTATTGGGCTTGCTCAAGGCAAGCTAATTGAAATGATTTGTGCTATAGATATTGCAGAAAAGGCAGCTGGAGTAATAGTTGAAGATATAAAAGGAATTTGTCCTCAACATATGACCTCAATTGCTATACTTGGAGATACTTCATCAGTAGAATCTGCAATAGAAGAAATCAAATTAAAGTTGAAAGAAGGAAGATTCTTATGATAACAGCAAAATTAATAGACAATATTTGGGCAACTAGAAAAGCTGATAATCTTTACGGATTAAAGTTTATGTTAGCTGAAGAAATTGGCGGAAGCTTTAATGGTAGAAGATTTATAGTGGTAGATAATATTGGAGCCGGAATTGGAGATAGAGTTATCGTAAGTACAGGATCATCTGCAAGAAAAATGCTTAGGGATGATGAAATTCCAGTTGATGCAGCAGTAATAGGAATTATTGATGAAGATTGCAAATTTAGTGAGTAAACGATATATATAGCATCTTACATGTATTTTAATTAATTAAATATGAATGATAAGAAATTAATCAATATGCTTGATATAAAACAAAAGATATAAATAGAATTATAAATCTTTTGAAAGGATGTGAGAAAATGAAGAAGTTGATTTGTGCAAAAGATATGGAAGAGTTTTTAGAAACTGGAGAAAATGTTTTCTATATAGACAAAGACGTAATTTTAACTCCATCAGCTAAAGATATAGCTAAAAATAATGGTATTTCAATTACTACAGAAAAAAGTATAGAGAAAAAAGTATGTAGTAAAAGTGATAAATGCTTAGAAGGTATAGAAACTAAAAATTTAGATTCTATGAAATTATTAGAGATGTTTAAGCAAATGGTTAATGAAGGTTTGCTTCAAGAGATGCTAAAAATATTAGCTACTGGTGAAGCTTCAAAATTTGTATCATCAACCGATGAAAGTGGACTTAAGGTTATAAAAGGAAGTTCAGTAAAAATGGATGTATTTGATACTGGAAATCCAAATGATAGAGTATTTTTTCAAGAGTTAATAAGTAAAGATGAGTCTAAAATGAGTGCTGGTTTTTTAACTATTGAAGACTCAAAGTTTGAATGGGAATTAACTTATGAAGAAATAGACTATGTTATTGAAGGAACTGTAACTGTAGAAATAAACGGCAAAACTTACGAAGCAAATGCTGGAGATGTGTTATTTGTTCCTAAAGGATCTAAAGTAATTTGGGGATCACCTAATAAAGCTAAGTTATTTTATGCAACATATCCAGCCAATTGGGCAGATTTACTTTAATTACTTAAGGAGGATAGATAATTATGCAAGCAATAGGAATGATAGAAACTAAAGGATTGTTAGCTACTATTGAAGCAGCTGATGCCATGGTGAAATCAGCAAATGTTAATATCCTTGAAAAAGTATATATTGGTGGAGGATATGTATCAGTTACTGTAACAGGAGATGTTGGAGCTGTTAAATCAGCAGTTGATGCTGGAGTTTCAGCAGTAAATAGACTAGGCGATAATATTTTAGTTTCACACCATGTGATTGCAAGACCACACTATGAATTAGAAAGCATAATAGAAACTAAACCTGCTATAGAGAGATTAGAAGAATCTATAGAAGAAACTGTTTCATGCGAAATAGTAGAAGAAGCTATTAAAGAAGAAATTAATGACAATATAGAAGAAGAAATAATAAGTGAAGCCTTAGAGGAAGTTGAAGCTTTAGAAGTTGTAAACAATAGTATGGATTTAGAATTTACAAAAGAAGAATTAGACAAGCTTGTAGAAGAAAAAGGATTAGATGAGGCTTTTGAGATTTTAGGTAATTTAAAAGTATCTAAAATAAGAAAGTTAGCAAAAGAATTTAAAAATATTGATATAACAAGTAAGGCTATTTCAAAAGAAGATAAAGATTCTCTTCTAATTAGACTTAGAAATTATTATAAAAAATAGTCTTTTAAAGAAGGAGGAAAATTAATTTGGAAAATTTCGATAAAGATTTAAGATCAATACAACAAGCTAGAAATTTAGCAAGAAGAGGAAAAGTGGCGGCAAATAAAATTGCTGATTTTAACGAAGAACAAATAGATAAAATAATTAGAAATATGGTTAGAGTGGCAAAGGAACATGAAGTTTGCTTAGCAGAGATGGCCGTTGAAGAAACTGGATTTGGTAAAGTTTTAGATAAGGCTACTAAAAATAATTTAGCATCAACAGTTTTATATGATTCAATAAAAGACATGAAAACTATAGGTACTGTTAAAGAGGATAAGGAAAATAAATTAATTGATATAGCTGAACCAGTAGGATTAGTTATGGGAATAGTTCCTTCAACTAACCCAACATCAACAGCAATTTTTAAATCAATTATAGCTATAAAATCAAGAAATGCTATAGTATTTTCACCACATCCATCAGCAGTAAAATGTACAAGCACAGCAGCTAAGCTTATGCATGATGCAGCTGTAGAAGCAGGAGCACCAGAAGATATTATAACTTGTGTAGAATTAACTTCACTAGGAGCTACTAATGAGCTTATGAAGTCAAAAGAAGTAAGTTTAATTATAGCAACTGGTGGACCTGGTATGGTTAAAGCAGCTTATTCTTCAGGTAAACCTGCATTAGGTGTTGGAGCTGGAAACTCACCAGCATATATTGAAAGAACTGCAAATATTGAAAAAGCTATAAGAAACATTATAGCTAGTAAAACATTTGATAATGGAACTATATGTGCATCAGAACAATCAATAATTTGTGAATACTGCAATGAAGCTAAAGTAGTAGAGGAACTTAAAAAACAAGGTGGATACTTCATGACAGAAGAGGAAACTAATAAGGTTTGCAATATTTTATTTAAGCAAGGTAATGCTATGAATGCTGCTTTTGTTGGAAGATCTGCTGATGTAATAGCAAAAGCTGCAGGATTTTATGTTCCAGAAGGAACTAAAGTACTTATAGGAAGACAAGGAGGAGTTGGTCCTAAATATCCACTTTCATATGAAAAGCTTACTACAGTACTTGGATTTTATGTAGTAAATGACTGGATGGAAGCTTGTGAATTAAGTATAGAACTTCTTCAAAATGGAATAGGACATACAATGAGTATTCATACAGAGGATGTTGAAATAGTTAAGAAGTTTGCTAAAAAGCCAGCATCAAGAATATTAGTTAATACAGGTGGATCATTTGGAGGAACAGGAGCTTCAACAGGACTTATGCCATCATTCACTTTAGGATGTGGAACATGGGGAGGAAGTTCAGTATCTGAAAATGTAACTCCAATGCACCTTTTAAATATAAAGAGAGTAGCTTATGGATTAATAGATTGTGAAAATATAGTTAGAAATAGAGAATTACAAGAAACAACTTTTAAACCTCAAGCTAATAATGTTAGTTGTTGTGTAGAATCAAGCAGAAGAAGTTATTCAGAAATGAATTTAAGCCCTGCAGAAATTCAAAGAAAAGCAGAGATACCAGAAACTACTGCTAATACAATAATAGAAAAAGTCAATAACTTAGATAATGAGGAAGTAATGGACTTAGTAAATAAGATCATAGCAACTATGAAAAAATAGAGACTATGAAGAGGAAGATTTGAACATGGAAAATTTAGACGAAGTATTAAAGCTTTTACTTACAGCAGTTAAGGAAAGTGAAGAAAAGAAAAAACAAATTAAAGAATCATTTGAAATACCAGTAGGAATTTCTAATAGACATATACATCTTTCAAAAAAGCATGTAGAAATACTTTTTGGAGAGGGATATGAATTAACAAAGTTAAAAGACTTATCTCAAAAAGGACAATATGCTTGTAAAGAAACTATAACAATATGCGGACCTAGAGGTTCTATAGAAAAAGTAAGAGTACTTGGACCTGTTAGAAGTAAAACACAAGTTGAACTATCAATAGGAGATTGTAGAAAAGCTGGAGTATCACCAAGTGTTAGACTTTCAGGTGATTTAAAAGATACATCAGGTATTACTTTAATAGGACCTAAGGGAAGTGTCCAATTAGAAGAAGGAGTTATAGTAGCTCAAAGACATATTCATATGAACAATAAACATGCGGAACATTTTGGAGTCACTGACGGGGAAATCGTAAAAATTGAAGTAGATGGACTTAGAGGTGGAATATTAAATAATGTAAGTATTAGAACAAATGATTCATTTAGTCTTGAATGTCATTTAGATGTTGAAGAGGCAAATTCATTTGGTATAACACCAAAATCAAAAATTAAAATTGTTAGGGAAAGTGCCTAACACAAATAAAATAAGTTAAAAAATAATTTAAATAAAAAATAATTGGATTTTTAGGAGGATTTTAATATGAAATACGATGCTTTAGGAATGATTGAAACAAAAGGATTAGTAGGATCAATAGAGGCCGCTGACGCAATGGTTAAGGCTGCTAATGTTTACTTAATAGGAAAAGAATATGTTGGAGGCGGACTTGTAACTGTAATGGTTAGAGGTGATGTTGGAGCTGTTAAAGCTGCTACAGATGCTGGAGCTGCTGCTGCTCAAAGAGTTGGAGAGTTAGTTTCAGTACACGTTATTCCAAGACCACATTCAGAAGTTGAAGTTATATTACCTGCTTCAAAAGAAGAAAAATAATTAATAAATATAGTTAAAATAGTTAAGAAAGCTACCTTATTTAGGGTAGCTTTTTTAGTTGTTAAAAAGTTAAGGGTAAACTAAAAATTTTTATGAAATTAATTAAAAATAAAATATTAAAAATATAAATTTATATAAATTTCAATACTTTAATTAAGTTTTAGTAAGTTTTAAATATGTACCATTGTTTAATTTTTGTAAATAAAATATTTTATATTTTGTTATTAGTGGTATTTGGAGTTTTTAATTATTCTTTATATTAAATAATTATATGTATACTAAATTTAATTAGAGAAAAAATAATTTTGAGGAAGGAGATGATATTATGCCAAAGAAAGATAATTTAGGCAATCCTATGCAAAAGGGAGAAAGAAGACAAAGGTTACACGAAAAACAAAACAATGTAGGAAATAGTAAAAAGCCTTCAGGATATAAAACTTTTGATGGTGAAGAAATATAATAAGTATATTTTAGGACTTTAATAAAAATAATTAAAGTCCTTTAAATTTTTATTATAAATTATAGCTAAAGAAAAATATTAAATTATAAAAAATAATAATTAAATTATTTTAAAAATGATATAATTATAAAAAATATAGATATATAAAAATAAGGGGTATTATTATGAGGTATAGAATTTTTAATATAGAACATTTAGAAGAAGTTTCAAAGCTTTATGTAAAATCATTTAATGCACCTCCGTGGAATGATAAGTGGACAGAGGATACTGCTAAAAAAAGATTACAGCAGATGTTAAATTGTGAAGGAGCGTATGGGCTTGTATGCTATTTAGATAATGAAATAGTTGCTATGATTTTGGGAAACCATGAATACTATTATGACGGAATGCATTTTAATATAAAGGAGTTTTGTGTAGATCATTCTAAAAAGGGAAAAGGTATAGGGAAAAAAGTACTAAATGAATTTACTGTTAGGCTAAAAGATAGAGGTATAAATAATATATATTTATGGACATCTAGAGGAGATATGACAGAAGGTTTTTATGAGAAAAATGGCTATAATATTGTAGATAAATTAGTTGTTATGGAAAAAAATTTATAAGAAATATAAATTATAGGGAGAAGTTATGAGGTTTAAAGAAGAAATAGAAAAATATATTCCAATAAATGAACAAGAGGAGAAAGATAAGCAAGCTATATTAATGTGTATAAATAATTTTAATGATGTATTAACAAGGAAAAATGTTGTTTGTCATTTAACTAGTTCGGCTTTTGTAGTAAATAAAAATAAAGATAAAGCACTTATGGCTTATCATAATATTTATAAATCATGGGCTTGGACAGGTGGACATATGGATGGTGATAGTGATTTTTTAAAGGTTGCATTTAAGGAATTAGAAGAAGAAACAGGGCTTAAAGGTGCAAAGTTACTTTATAATGAAATAGCATCAATAGATATACTTACAGTTGAAGGACATATAAAAAGAGGAGAATTTGTATCACCACATCTTCACTTGTCAATTGCATATCTTTTTGAAGGTGATGAGAATGAAAAACTTAGAATAAAAGAAGATGAAAATAGTGGTGTTAAGTGGATTTCTTTAAAATATTTAAAAAAATGTACTGAAAGAGAACCATTTATGTTAAATGTATATAAGAAAATCTTAAATAGAGGTAATATAAAAATTGACTAAAAGGAATTGTATATACAATTCCTTTTTATAATTTAATTAATTAGTCTATAATAATAGTAAGTAAAGTGTGAAAAAGGAGAAATGTTTTGAGTAATGCACTAAAAATATTAAAAGAGTATTTTGGATATAGTAATTTTAGAAAAGGTCAAGAAAAAATAATTAATGAAATAATTAATGGGAATGATGTTGTAGCAATAATGCCAACAGGAGGAGGAAAGTCCATCTGTTATCAAGTTCCTGCTTTACTTAAAGAAGGAATAACTATAGTAGTTTCACCTTTAATATCTTTAATGAAAGATCAAGTAGATACATTAAATAGTATAGGAGTAGAATCTGCATATATAAATTCTTCGCTTTCAGATATTGAAATGAAAAATACATTTAAAAATATAGAAGATGGAAATATAAAAATATTATATGTAGCACCAGAAAGGCTAGAGTCATTAGAATTTTTAAATATAATATCAAATAAAGATATAGCACAAATAGCCGTAGATGAAGCACATTGTGTATCAGCATGGGGACATGATTTTAGAAGTAGTTATAGAAGAATTAAAAATTTTATTGAAGTATTAAAAGAAAGACCTATAGTTACAGCATTTACTGCAACAGCAACAAAAGAAGTTAGAGAAGATATAATAAATCTTTTAAATCTTAATAATCCAAAAGTATTTATATCAGGATTTGACAGAGAAAATTTAAAAATAATAATAGAAAAAGGAGTTAATAAAAAACAATATATATTAGACTATGTAGATAAAAATAAGGATTTATCAGGAATAATATATTGTGCTACTAGAAAAGAAGTTGATTATTTATATGATTTATTAAGACAAAAAAATCTATTTCTCGGGAAATATCATGCTGGGCTATCTGATGATGAGAGAAAGAAAAATCAAGAGGATTTTGTATATGATAAAACAAATTTAATGATAGCAACTAATGCTTTTGGTATGGGCATAGATAAACCTAATATAAGATATGTAATACATTATAATATGCCTAAAAATATAGAGGGGTATTATCAGGAAATAGGAAGAGCAGGAAGAGATTTAGAACCTTCAGAATGTATAATGTTATTTTCACCTGGCGATGTTCAAACTCAAAAATATATTATAGAAACAGGGACAGTAAATCCAAATAGAAAATTAAATGAATTATCAAAACTTAAAAGCATGACAGACTTAGTTTATTTTAATGGATGTTATAGAAAGTATATACTTAGTTATTTTGGGGAAGAGCTTAAAGAAGATTGTAATAATTGCAGTAATTGTGAATCAGATGGAGAAGTTGTTAATAAGACAATAGATGCTCAAAAGGTAATATCATGTATATATAGAATGAAAAGACCTTATGGAATAGGGATGATAATTGATGTATTAAGAGGTTCTAATAATAAAAAGATAAAAGAATTAAACTTACATGAATTAACTACTTATGGAATAATGAAAGATTATTCAAAAGAAGAATTAAAGGATTTTATAAATACTTTAATTGCTCATGGATATATTAATTATGGTGGTGAGTATCCTGTTGTTAAACCAAATTCAAAATCTCTTGAAGTAGTTAAGGGAAGTGAAACTGTATTATTTAAAGAGCAAAGAAAGATAATTAAATTAATAGAAAATAATGATTTATTTAATATATTAAAAGAACTTAGAAGAGATATTTCAGAAAGTGAAAAAATACCACCGTATATGGTTTTTGGAGATAATACTATAAAGGAAATGAGTATTAGAATGCCTATTAATAATACTCAGCTTATTGAAATAAGTGGAGTAGGTGAAAAGAAAATTGAGAAGTATGGAAATATTTTTATAAGTAAAATACAAAATTATATAAATGAAAATAATATAGATAAAAAATGGGACAATGAAAATTTAAATAATAATAAAGAAAAAATAAAAAAGCAAAAATCTTATGAAATAACAGTAAATATGATTAAAGATAATATGTCTTTAGAAGAAATAGCAAGCAATAGAAAAATCACAATATCAACTATTATATCTCACATAAATCAATATGTATCAGAAGGGTTTGAAGTCGATTTTAATATTAATTTTAATAAATACTTTACTGAAGTAGAAGAAAAAATTATATTAGAAAAAGTAAAAGATATTGGATATTTAAAGATAAAGCCAATAAAAGAAGCATTACCAAGCAATATAACTTATGATCAAATAAAGTTAGTTATATTAAAATACAATATAGAAAGTAATAGATAGATATTTAATAATGAGATTAGGAGGAAAAATAAATGAAATATTTTATAGTTGAAGGTATATTAAAAAATGTAGATAAAATAAATGATAGTATTATGAAAGAACATATGAATTATACTAAAAAAGCTATGGATGAAGGACTTATATTAATGTCTGGACTTAAAGAAGACATGAGTGGAGGAATGTTTGTTATTAAATTAGAGTCCTTACAAATGGTACAAGAATATTTATCAAATGAACCTTTTAATATAAATGGAATACAGGAATATAAAATTATAGAGTTTAATCCACATTATTTTAATGAATCACCAAAAGCATGGTTTAATAAATAAAATTAAGATTATAATTAATACTTTATAAAATTTACGATTTATATTTAAAATTATTAGTATAAATAGATAAAGGGTAAGCAGTTTGCTAACCCTTAATTTTAAATTTAAAAATTTATTTAGTTGTAGAATTCCATTCTTCAATTAAATTTATCATAAGTCTACGCATTACTTTACCTATAGTATAATATTCTTGATCATCTAGATTTGCAAGAGAAACTCTAAGAGACCATTCTGAATCATCAAAACCACTTCCAGATAAAACTATTATCGAACATTCTTTAGCTAATTCATAAAGTATATATACTAATTTATAATTATCTTGTAAGTAATTAGCGAAATCTTCACCAAAAGAATTTCTAGCCCATTTAAGTATATTAAATTCAGTGTAATAGTAAGCACTATATTTATTATCCTTAAGTTCAATTCCTAAGCCATCAAACAATAGTTTTTTACGACGACGACAAATTTCTATTGTTAGCTTTTTATAATTATCATCTTTATCAAGTAGTGCAAAGGCACAGAAAAAAGCCATTTGTACTTGCTGTGGTGTTGAAAGACCAGCGGTATGATTAAGAGCAACCTGTCTGCTATCTGCAACCAATCTATCAATAAAAGGGATATTATCACAATTTGTAGATAAATCTTTATAACGAGATTTAATTAGATTTTTCTTTTCTTTAGGAAGTTCTCTAATTAATTTATCTAAAACATTATCTTTTTGAAGAGCGATAGTTCCGAGACGATAACCTGTAACACCAAAATATTTTGAAAAAGAATATACTCCAATTGTATTATAAGGTAAATCAGCCATTAATGAACGAAAACCTGGCACAAAAGTTCCATAAACATCATCTGATATTATTATTAAATTTGGATTATTTTCTTTTACTATTTTTATTAAATTATCTTTGCTTTCGTTTGTCAAAGCAACAGAGGAAGGATTCCCAGGGTTTACCATAAACAATGCTTTTATAGAATTATCTTTAAGTTTTTCTAATTCTTCGGAAGGTACTTGCCATGAATAGTTACCGGTATTTGGATTTTCATTTGCTTTAATTTGTATAATATCAAGGCTATATCTTGGTATTTTTGGTATCTCTAAGTAAGGGGTAAATACTGGGGTGATTATAGCAATTCTATCTCCTTTGCATAAAAGTTCATTTGCTTTTAATGAATCAAATATATAACACATAGCAGCAGTTGCACCTTCTACTGCAAATATATCAAAGGATGAATTACTAAAATCAGAAGAACACATTTCCTTAACTAAATAATCATGAACTATGCTTTCTATATGACTTAACATTCTATCAGGGAATGGATAGTTGTCTCCGATTATTCCATCTGTAAGTTCATAAACCCAAGAATCGGCATCAAAATTTTTATTATTAATACCATATTCTATTATATTTATTAAAAGTTCTATACCTGGTGAATTTATATTTTCATCTGCAAATTCTTTAAATCTATTATATATGCCTTTTTTATGAGGCATACCTGCAAGGTCTCCATCTTTCCAAACTCTTTGAGTTTCAAGAACAGCAAATTGACCAAAAGTAAAGAAGGCTTGACGTGGTGTTGCGCATGTCCAGTTTGGATTTCCTCTTCCAGCATCAAGTAAAGGACGTTTACTAACATCTAAATCTTTTTTTGCAATTTCTATAAGTTTATCTTTAAACTCAAAGGGACTTATTTTTCCATAAACTTTTTCTATTTGTTTAATGTCTGAAGTATTAATTTTCATATAAAAAATCCTCCTGAAAATAATATATAAATTTAGCCCCAAAAAAACTATACAACAACTTTTGTTCAATAAAATAGATAAACAGTAATAATATTGTTAAATTTTTTTAGAGTGATATTAAATTATTTTTATATAAATTTTTAATAGTTATAATGGGTATTTTTTGTGAATTATACATAAAAGTAAATTTTTATAGAGTATTTATATGAAAAAATAGAATGAATTTATTTAATATATTAGATTTTAAATTATATTTATAAAAAGTTAAATATATATTATAAAATAATATATAAAAGTTTATAGTAATGAAAGAAAAGGATATCGACTTTGTATTTTTCGATATCCTTTGATAAATGGTTTAATTAAGAAATATTATTTTATTATTAATTTAGTAAAGCCTTTTTTACCTTTTTTTATCATAGCAAAGCCTTGATTAAAGTGTTCTTTTTCTAAAGTTTTTCCAAAGTCTTGAACTTTTTCATCATTTAAAGTTAGACCACCTTGAGTTACAAACCTTTTAGCTTCTGATTTTGATGGGAAGATTTTAACTTCAACAAGTATGTCAATTAAGTGGTTTCCGATTTTTGTAGTTTCTAATTCAATAGTAGGGACGTGTTCTAAATTAATACCACCTTCAAAGAGTGCTTCTGAAGCTTTTAAAGCTTTTTTTGCTTCATCTTCACCATGAACTAATTTAGTTATTTCAAAAGCTAACTTCTTTTTAGCTTCATTTATAGCAGAGCCTTCAACTGAACATAATTTATCTATTTCATCAAGTGGAACAAAAGTTAAAAGTTTTAAGCATTTTTCTACATCAACATCAGCGATATTTCTCCAGTACTGGAAGAATTCAAAGGGAGAAACTCTTTTTGGGTCAAGCCACAAAGCTCCACCAACAGTTTTACCCATTTTTTCACCTTCGCTATTAGTAAGTAGGGTACAAGTCATAGCATATACGCTTTCACCTTTTTTCTTTCTTACTAAATCAATCCCTGCAATCATATTTGACCATTGATCATCTCCACCAAGCTCCATCTTACAACCATATTTTTTATTTAAAATAAGGAAATCGTAAGCTTGCATTAACATATAGTTAAATTCTAAGAAAGATAAACCTCTATCAAGGGCAAATCTTCTTTTGAAAGCATCAGCAGCTAACATTTTGTTAACAGTAAAGTGTCCACCAACTTCTCTTAAGAAATCTATGTAATTTAAATCTCTAAGCCAATCAGCATTGTTTACTAATATTGCTTTTCCATCTTCAAAATCTATGAATTTTGAAAGTTGATTTTTTATTGATTCAACATTATGTTGAATTTGTTCATCAGTTAACATTTTTCTCATATCAGTTTTGCCACTTGGGTCACCGATAGTAACGGTTCCACCACCAACGAGAACGATAGGTCTATGGCCAGCTTTTTGCATATGAGCCATAAACATCATTGCTATAAAATGCCCAACATGTAGGCTGTCTGCAGTTGGATCAAATCCAATATAAAAAGTAACTTTCTCTTTTCCAAGTAATTCTCTTGTTTCTTCTTCATGTATGAATTGTTTAATGTATCCACGCTCTTTTAGAACATCCAAAACATTTCTTTCCATGTTCATTACCTCCAATAATTAATGTAATTTATATATTTAGCATTAATTATTGACCTTCTTTAAAAAAAACAATATAATTATATTTGGGAAAAAATAATATTGTAGAAGATCAATAATTATGCTTAATTATTAAATCTTTTATTAAAACTATATAAACTATGTTTATATAGTTTTTTAATTTGAATAAAATAAAAAAATCTCATCCAATAAGGACGAGATTACTCACGCGGTACCACCTTAATTTGAAACATACAAATAAATAGTATGTAACATCTTAATAAGTTAATAACGGTTCTTAACCGATAACATCTAATTTCTATTAAAATATAATAGGTTCAATGTATGACTCCAAGATGTATTCAAAATAACTGATTTAGTGCCTCTCATCAACCGGCAACTTTCTGTTAAATCTTAGATATTTTTACTTGTTCTTTTCATAGTCTTTAATATTATTACAATACAAATAATTTTTTGTTATATGAATTCATTATAATATTATAAATTTTTATAGTCAATAATATTTATAAAATATTTCAATTTAAATTAATATTTAGTTAGTTTGTAAAATTTAATTATATAAAAATATAGTTATTTAAAATAAAGAAATTAGAGAAGTTAATAGCTTTCTTATTTAAAATTTATTAATATTTATATTGTATAATTTTTAATTATAAAAATTATTATATTAAGTCAAAATAATAGTTAAAAGATTTAAATTAAGTTATAGAATTTTGTATATTAAAGGTTTATATAAATTTAAATTAGGAAGAGGTTTGAATATGAAAATATTAAAATACTTATTAATATTTATTCCTATAAGTATTATTGCAGAATTTATGCATGTATCTCCAACAATAATATTTATATTAGCTGCACTTTCAATAATTCCTCTTGCAGGACTTATGGGGGAAGCTACTGAAGAAATATCATTTTATACAGGACCTAAAATAGGAGGGTTTTTAAATGCTACATTTGGTAATGCAACAGAACTTATAATATCATTTTTTGCTTTAAAAAGTGGATTATTTGATGTAGTAAAAGCATCTATTGCAGGTTCAGTTATAGGAAATGTTTTATTAGTTTTAGGAGCTAGTATGTTAGCTGGTGGATTAAAATATAAAACTCAAAAATTTAATGAAAAGATTATAGATATAAGTTCTAGTATGCTTTTGTTTGCAGTTATAGGACTTAGTATACCAGCAATATTTACTCATACTGTAAGTCCGGAATTATTAAATACAAAATATGAAGGACTTAGTATTATAGTAGCTATAATTATGTTTCTCATATATATACTAAGTTTAGTTTTTTCATTTTTTACACATAAGGACCTATATAATTCAGAAGTTGAAGAAGGTGGAAATGCTAAATGGTCAATGAAAAAATCAATTTTAATTTTAGCAGTATCTACAGTTTTAATTGCTATAGAAAGTGAACTTTTAGTAAGCGGAGTTGAACCTATAACTAAAACTTTAGGGCTAAGTGAATTTTTTGTAGGTATAATATTAATACCTATAATAGGTAATGCAGCTGAACATAGTACTGCAGTAGTTATGGCACTTAAAAATAAAATGGATGTTTCTGTTGAGATAGCATTAGGATCAAGTCTTCAAATAATATTATTTGTTGCACCAGTATTAATATTTTTAAGTTTGATTTTTACGCCAATGAGTATAGTATTTAATCCTTTTGAACTTGTTGCTTTAATAGTTTCTGTTTTAATAGCAAATAAAGTTGCATTAGATGGAGAATCAAATTGGTTAGAAGGGGTTCAATTATTAGCAGTTTATATTATAATAGCAGCTTCATTTTTTATAGTATAATAAAATAAATATTATAAAGGGTGGTTAGATTATGGTTGAATTATTAAGTAAAAGAAGAAGTATAAGAAAATATAAAAATAAAATGGTGGAAGATTTTAAATTAGAACAAATACTTAAGGGAGCACTTCTTGCACCATCTTCAATGAATAAAAAGCCAGTAGAATTTATTGTTATTAATGATAAAAATATATTAGAGAAATTAGAAGGGTGCAAAGATAAAGGGACAGTTGCATTAAAGACAGCACCTGTGGCTATTGTAGTATTAGCAGATTTTGAAAAAAGTAATGTTTGGATTGAAGATGCATCTATTGCATCAACAAATATTATGTTGGAAGCTGAAGATTTAGGACTTGGTTCTTGCTGGATACAAATTAGAAATAGAAAATCTGGAAATATATCATCAGAAGATGCTGTAAGAGAAGTTTTAGATATACCAAGTAATATGGCAGTATTAAATATAATTACATTAGGTTATAAGGATGAAGAAAAGTTAGCTTATAAATTAGAGGATTTAAATTTTACAAAAACTCATTATAATAAATATTAATAAAGTAAGAGCTTAAATATTTTATAGAGTATTTAAGCTCTTGTTACATTTATTAGTGTATAAATGATATACTATGTACAATACTGTTAGAAGGGAAGTAGATTATTTTTGGAAAAATTATATTATATAGATCAGTATATAAAGGAATTTACAGCTGAAATTGAAAATGTAGTAGAAAGAAATGGTGAATACCATGTTGTATTGGATAAAACTGCATTTTTTCCAGGTGGGGGAGGTCAACCTTGTGATATAGGATTTATAGAAAATTGTGAAGTTATAAATGTTTATGAAGAAAACGGAAATGTAGTTCATGTATTAAATAAAAAACCAATAAAAATACATAAAGTAAAATGTAAAATAGATTGGGAAAGAAGATTTGATTATATGCAACAGCACTTAGCACAACATACTCTCTCAGGATGTTTCTTTAAGTTGTTTAATCAAAATACAGCTGGAATTCATTTAGGAAAAGAAATAAGTACCATAGATATAGTTGGGGAACTTACTGAAGGAAAAATAAGAGAAGCAGAGCAGTTTGCTAATAAAATGATAAATGAAAATTTAAAGGTTGAGTTTTTATTGCCTGAGAAAAGAGAACTTAAAAAGTTAGGACTTAGAAGAGATTTACCTAAAACAAATGAAAAGATTAGGGTAGTAAAAATTGAAGACTTGGATATAAATGCATGTTGTGGAGTACACCCAAGTAGAACGATAGAACTTCAATGTATAAAGCTTTTAAGATTTGAAAAGCACAAAGGAAATACAAGAATAGAATATTTAGCAGGAAATAGAGCCATAATAGATTATCTAAAAAAAGATGAATTTTCAAGGAGTATATGTAATTTTTTAAGTTGTAATGATAAAGAAGCTATAAATAGTATTAAAAAATTAAATGAAGAAGTTAAAGAGCTAAATAGTAAAAATAGAAGTCTTACATTAGAAATTTCAGATTACAAAGGAAAGGAACTTATCGAAAATTCGCCTAAGATAGGAAATATATCTGTAATTAAAGAAATATATGATAATGAAGATGTGAAATATATTAGCAAAATAGCTACAAAACTTTCAGAGTGTGATAACGTAATAGCTTTATTTGCAGTTAAAAATGGTGAAAGAGCTAATTTGATTTATTCATGCTCAAAGGGAGTAAATATAAGTATGAATGATTTACTTAAAGATTCAATTAGTTTAATTGATGGAAGAGGTGGTGGAAATTCAATACTTGCACAAGGCGGAGGAAAAAATAATAATAATTTAGAATCTGTTTTAGATTATGCTTTTATGAAAATAAAAGAAAATTTAAAATAATAATTTAGGGGAATATATGAAAATTTTAACTAATAATACATTTAAAATGGCTACATCAGCTACTATGGCTATAATGATAGCAGAAGCATTAGGATTAAAGTTTGGTGTTACAGCAGGGATAATAGCAATACTTAGTATACAAAGAACAAAAAAAGAAGCATTATTAGTTGGCTTTAGAAGATTAATAGCTGCAACTATAGCAGTTGGATTGTCTTAT
This sequence comes from Clostridium sp. TJA020, assembly GCF_058310295.1. Lineage (NCBI taxonomy): Bacteria > Bacillati > Bacillota > Clostridia > Eubacteriales > Clostridiaceae > Clostridium > Clostridium sp. TJA020. The sequence continues at coordinate 95,033 of NZ_JBZEFC010000003.1, read as the reverse complement.
ATTTTGTATGTTATGCTTGGAAATGATTCAATAGTATTTGGGTTATTTTTACTTATTTTTATTCCTGCTACTAAAATTTTAAAAGTAGAAGAAGGTATGGTGGTTGGAGCTGTTTTATCAACACATCTTCTTGTAAGTTCTAATATAGATTTAACATGGATAATAAATGAGGAACTAGTTACTTTAATAGGAATAGGAGTAGCTTCACTTTTTAACTTATATATGCCATCTTTAAGTGATGAATTTAATAAAAATAAAGAAAAAATAGAAGAGACTTATAGGGATATAATAAACGATATGTCAAAGAGTTTATTAGTAAAGGCAGTTCCCATAAATGAAAGAAAAAGACTTAGAGAAATAGATAGAGTAATAGAAGAAACTAGAGAAATAGCATATAAGATAAATAATAATTATATATTTAAAAATGAATATTATTATATAGACTATATAGAAATGAGAAGTAAACAATTAGAAACTATAAAGAGAATGAATTCTCACTTTTCAAGATTTTCTATAACTTATGACCAAACAAAAATAATGGCAGAGTTTACTGAAAATATTGCAAATAATATATATTCAAATAACGATTGTATAGAACTTATATATAATTTAAATAAGTTAAGAGCTAGATATAAAGAAATGGATCTTCCAAAAACAAGAGAAGAATTTGAAAATAGAGCTATGTTATTTCAATTTTTAAATGACCTAGAAGATTTTCTATACATAAAGAAAGATTTTATGAAATTACATAAAAATAATAAATAAGGTTGTCCATAACGAGGGGATAATAAATTCTCTCGTTATAGATAACCTTATTTTTATAATTTTATAATATGAATTTTTCTTTCCTTAAAGTAAACTGGAGTAAGGTTACATTCTTTTATAATATTTAAGGCTACATCAAAGTTTTTACCAATAGATTCTTTATTGTGTGAATCAGACCCTATTGTTACATACTTGCCACCTAATTCTCTGTATCTTTTATATATAGGTATTAATGAATCAATAGCTTTCTTATCATTTAACCTTCTAGTATTTAATTCAATAACTTTATTTTTTTTAATTAAAACTTTAAAAATTTCATTTATATAATTTTCATATTCAGATAAATATATATTATTGTCTTTAAAGTGTAAATATCTACAAGGATAATCTATATGAGCTAATGAATCAAAGTTATCAAAAAGCTTTATATCATTTAACATTTCTTCAAAATATGATTTGAAAAATTCTTCTTTTGACATATTATCTTTATTAGAGTCTGAAAAAATATCTATATTATTAATAGAATGTATTGAACCTAAAATAAAATCAAAAGGAAAAGAATTTGTAATTAAAGTAGCCTCTTCAATTATAGTTTTAGAAAGACCAACTTCTATTCCTAAAAGTAAATTATCATTTCTATATTTTGAGTATTTTTCAAAGAATAATTTGCAGTCAACTTTAAATAAATCCTCTACTGGATAATTTAAATCTAAGTGTTCTGTTAATATACATCCTATATTAAGCTTAGAAGATTTATCTAAAATATCAGATAATAACATTTTGCTATCAGAAGATAATTCTGTATGCATATGACTATCAAAAATCATGAATTTAAGCACCTCCAATTATAAAATTGCTTTTTTATATTATAGCATAGTATTATAATAAAGAAGATTAAGGCCTATAATAAGGAGGATGTATTATGAAAGAATTATTTAAAATAAAAGATATGTCTTTTTATGAAGAAGACTTTTTAGATGATATTAATGAATTTGAGGATATAATTCCAATTATTAAAGAATTAGAAGATAATTTAACTTATGAAGAAATTGAATGTGTTGAAATTAATGAGTGCTGTAAGATAAGTAAGAAAAATTATTATGTTGAAATACATGGATATATAAATTCTAATGATGAATTTGTAACAAAAGAAGAAAAAGAGCAATATGAAAATGTTCTTAAAAATGAAAAGTTTGATCTTTTTGTTATAAGAGTTTATAAATGTGTTGATTGTGGTAAATGGATAATAGATATTTTAGAATCAATGGACTAATAGTTTGTACGAGTGAATTATTCACTCGTTTTTTTATATAAAAATATTGATTTTTATTGTATAAAGGGTATTATATATGTAAAAAGTAATGAGGTGGGAGTTATTTGAGAGAAAAATTAAAAGAATTAATGGGAGATATAAAAGTATTTATTATAAAAAATAAAATTATAGTTGTTTTTTCTGTATTAATGATATTTTTAATAATGGGTTACATGTTAGGAAGTATTAATAGTAATAAAGAAAGTGTAATGAAAAAATTTGAATTAGGACTTGAAGAGGGAAGCTATAATAAACTTAAAGATGTACTAAGAATAAATGGAAAGAAAATTTCAAGAAAAGAATTAAAGCCTTTAATAGAATATTATAAAGGAGAAAACTCAGAAGTAAATACTATAGTAGATGCTTTAAATAGTACTGGTAAAAGTAAGGTATTTGAACTTAAAGAAGATAAAGGATTATTTTTAGATGATTATTATATAAGTTTAAAAACTTTAGAGTTAAAAGTTACAAGTAATTATAAAGATGCTTCTATTTATTTAAATGATAATAGTATAAAGCAAGGTGAAGTATTAAAAAATTTAATACCTGGTATTTATAAATTAAGTGGAAATCTTAAAAATAAATATGGTGAAATTAAATCAACAGAAAATATTGTTTTAATGGATAATAAGGATGTAGAACTTAAATTAAATGGATTATTAGTTAGTGTAGAAAGTGAGTTTAAAGATGCTAATGTACTTGTAAATGGAGAAAATAGTGAAATAAAAGTTTCTGATTTTAAAAATATAGGACCTATGCCATCAGACGGAAGTATAAAGCTCTCACTAAGTAATAATTTCCCTTGGGGAACAATAAAAGGGGAAGAAGTAACAGTAAAAGATGTTCCAAATATATCATTAAATTTAAATATAACTAATGATAAGCTTTGGAGTGAGATAGATAATACTATGAATTTATTTTATAAGAGTGTGTTTAATTCCTTAAATAATGAAGATAAAAATAAAATACAACTAACAACAGAGGGAACTAAAAATAAAATATATTCTATATTAGAAGAAAAATATTTTATATTAAAAAATAAATATACCTTAATATCTCTAGAATTAGATAAGGAAAAAAGTAAATTTCAATATAAAAATGGAGAGTATGTAGGGACCGTTGTTTGTAATGCAAATTATGATACTAGTAAAGTTTTATTTGGAATTGGTAGGGAAGAAAAAAGCAAAAAGTTTTTAACAAAAGTATTATATAAGAATAATGAATGGATTATAACAGATATAGAAAATTTTTCATTGTAAATAAATCATACATGCCTTGATTGCATGTATGATTTAAATAAAAAAACCTGTACTAAAATTAGCACAGGTTAAAGGGTTATGTTCATTTAAGAAAGGGAATAAATGAACATTTTGTGGGGTTTATTTAAACTCTATAGCGTTTGCTAATAGAGTGGTATGGGCAAATTTGTTTTATTTATTTGTTAATATAATTATAACTAAAATAAAAAAATAAATCAAATAAAAAGATATATTTTTACTGTTTGTTAATATATAGTTTAAAATGTATTTAAAAATAGAAAATTGTATTTATTAATAAAGTTATAAATAAGTTATTATTTATTATTATGATAGCTTATTTATGATAAAATGTAGTTTATTAATTAATGAAGGAGTAGAAAATTTATGTTAAGAATAGAGAAAAAAACACATTTAAAAGATACACCAGAATATGAAGGGTATACAGAAAATATAGCTAAGCTTACAAAGAAAGAACAAAGTGAATTAGGAATAAGACAATGTAATTGTAAATGCAAAAATAAAAATAAAGAAAAATAAGAAAAATTTTATTATTTGATAAGATTTATATTATATAATAAATATCAATAGTTAATAAAATTAGGAGGGAATATTTTGGCGAAACCAAGTATTTTTAGTAAAGATTACGAAAGAAAAATGAAAAAAAGAAAAATAAAAATAACTATAGGCGTTATTTTAGCGGCCATAATAACGGGTATACTAATTTATAAGCTTAAAATAGAAGATATGGATTTTTCAAATGTAAGGTCAAAATTACAAGCGTGGGTTGATAGTGATAGCACAAACAACAATAATAAGCCTGAAACGCCAAAAGAAATAGTTGAGGAAGCTCCTCCAAAGCAAGAAGAAGTTAAAGAAGAAGCTCCAAAGAAAAAAGAACTTGAAGTAAAGCTTAGCAAAAATGATACTATAAAATGTGAATACGAAGAAAAAGATAATAAAAAAGAATTTATAGGAATAGAAGATAAAAAGGGAATAAGCTATGATATATCTCCTGATAAACAAATGATTTTAGTTTTAGATAAAGATCAAAATTTGAAAATAATTGATATAGATGGCAAAATTAAAGATATAACAAGAAAAGAATATATTTCAACTAAACGAGAAAAATATCCAAAAGATGTTATGTTAAATAAATATAAGGGTTATATATGGCATTCACAAGCTAAATTTATAGATAATGAAAATATCGCTTATGTAAGTAACTTACCTTACTTTGGAAGTGCAGCAAAGAAACAATATATTTGGATATATAATTTGAAAAATGAAACTCAAAAAATTGTACCAAAGTCTGGTGGTAAAAATATAGAGTTTGGAAAAGTTGTAGATAAAAAAGGAATAGAAGTTAAAATTGACAAAACTGAATATATATTAAACAATAAGGGGAGTATTTTAAGTGATAATACTTCAAAATAACTATATATAACAAATGGTTTGATAATAAGTAGAAATTTATGTTATAATAACCTAGTTAATAAATGTGATTAAAGAACTATTTTAGGAGGAAGAGCAAATGGAAGCTAAAATGGAAAAGATAGAAGCTAATGTTGTTAAATTTGAAGTAAAAGTAGAGGCAGAAAAATTTACTGCCGCTTTAAATAAAGCATACAACAAAAATAAAAATAGATTCAGTGTACCTGGATTCAGAAAAGGTAAAGTGCCAATGGCAATGGTTAAGAAGCACTACGGAATAGAAGTACTTTTTGAAGATGCTATAAACACTGTAATAAATGAAACATATCCAAAATTAATAGAAGAAAACAACTTAAGACCAGTTGATTTTCCAAAAGTAGATGTTTTAGAAGTTGGAGAAGGTAAAGATTTAGTTTATACTGCTGAAGTTACTTTATATCCAGAAATCGAACTTGGAGAATACAAAGGATTAAATGTAGAAAAGAAAGAAGCTGTTGTTGAAGATTCAGAAATTGAAGCACAATTAAAAAATATGCAACAACAAAATGCTAGAATAGAAACTAAAGAAGATGGAGCTATCGAAAAAGGTGATATAGCTGTTATAGATTTTAAAGGATTTATAGATGGAGTTGCTTTTGAAGGTGGAGAAGGACATGATTATTCATTAGAAATTGGATCAGGTTCATTCATAGATAACTTTGAAGATCAATTAATTGGATTAAGTGTTGAAGAAGAAAAAGAAGTTAAAGTTACTTTCCCAGAAAACTACGGAAGAGAAGAATTAAATGGTAAAGAAGCTACTTTTGAAGTTAAAGTAAAAGAAATAAAAGTTAAAGAATTACCAAAGTTAGATGATGAATTTGCTAAAGAAGTATCAGAGTTTAATACTTTAGATGAATTAAAAGCAGATATCAAAGGAAAAATTGAAGAAACTAAGAAAGCTTCATTAGAAAGAGAATACGAAGATGCTTTAATAACAGCTGTTATTGAAAATTCAAAAATGGAAGTTCCAGAAGTAATGGTAGAAAAAGAAATAGATAACATGGTTAGAGATCTTGAAAATAGATTAAAATACCAAGGATTATCATTAGAACAATACATGCAATTCACTGGAAGCACTGAAGAAAAAATGAGAGCTTACATGAAAGAAAATGCAGATAAGAAAGTTAAAGCTGACTTAGTTTTAGAAGCAATAGCTAAAGCTGAAAAAATAGAAGCTACAGAAGAAGAAGTTAAAGAAAAAGCTACTGAAATAGCTAAAATGTATGCAGGAGATGAAGCTGAAAAAATGGCTGAAATGTTAATGCAAACTCAAAAAGCTATGATAGAAAGAGATATCGTTATTGCAAAAACAATAAAGTTATTAGAAGATAACTGCAAATAGTTTTGATATATTAAAATTTAATAAATGTAACTATAAGATAATTGCCAGAAAAGTATTTTCTGGCAATTATTTCAAATAAAAATATTAACAAAAGAATAATCTTAGAGTATAATTTTATTTAAGTTACATTAAAAAGGAGGGAACGATTATGAGTTTAGTTCCAATGGTTGTTGAACAAACTAATAGAGGAGAAAGAAGTTATGATATCTTCTCAAGACTATTAAAAGATAGAATAATAATGATTAATGGTGAAATAAATGATGTTACTTCAAATTTAGTAGTAGCACAATTATTATTTTTAGAAAGTGAGGATCCAGATAAGGATATTTATGTTTACATAAACAGTCCAGGAGGATCAATAACATCAGGTATGGCTATATATGATACTATGCAATATATAAAGCCAGATGTTTGCACTATATGTATAGGAATGGCTGCATCAATGGGAGCTTTTTTGCTTTCATCAGGACAAAAAGGAAAAAGATATGCTCTTCCAAATGCTGAAATAATGATACACCAACCATTAGGTGGATTCCAAGGTCAAGCAACAGACATTGATATACATGCAAAGAGAATTCTAAGAATAAAAGATAAATTAAATCAAATACTAAGTGAAAATACAGGTAAACCTTTAGAGCAAATAAAAGCAGATGTTGAAAGAGATTACTTCTTAGAAGCAGATGAAGCTATGGAATATGGATTAGTTGATAAAGTTATAACTAAGAATGAAATAGAAAAAGCTTAAGGTTTGCCATACAGTGAGGTGAAAATATGGCTAAATATGAAGAAAAGAAACAATTAAAGTGTTCTTTTTGTGGTAAAGGTCAAGATCAAGTTAAAAGATTAATAGCTGGTCCTGGAGTATATATTTGTGATGAATGTATAGAATTATGCTCAGAAATTATTGAGGATGAATTCGAAGAAACAAGCGATGTAATGACAGAAGAATTACCAAAGCCACAAGAAATTAAAGAATATCTTGATTCATATATTATAGGGCAAGATTCAGCTAAAAAGTCATTAGCTGTTGCTGTTTATAACCACTATAAAAGAATTAACAGTAAAAAGTCATCAAATGATGATGTAGAACTTCAAAAGAGTAATATATTATTATTAGGACCAACAGGTTCAGGTAAAACATTATTAGCACAAACATTAGCTAAAGTATTAAATGTTCCATTTGCAATAGCAGATGCAACAACATTAACTGAAGCTGGATATGTTGGTGAAGATGTAGAAAATATTCTTTTAAAGCTAATACAAAATGCTGATTTTGATATAGAGAAAGCTGAAAAAGGTATAATATATATTGATGAAATAGATAAAATTGCAAGAAAATCTGAAAATCCATCAATTACAAGAGATGTATCAGGTGAAGGTGTACAACAAGCCCTTTTAAAAATATTAGAAGGAACTGTTGCCTCAGTACCACCACAAGGTGGAAGGAAACATCCTCATCAAGATTTATTACAAATAAATACTTCAAATATATTATTTATTTGTGGTGGAGCGTTTGATGGAATAGATAAAATAATTGAAAAGAGAACTAGAAAAAGTTCAATAGGTTTTGGAGCAGATATACAATCAAAACAAGAAAAAGATTTAGGGACATTATTTAAAGAAATAATGCCAGGAGATCTTTTAAAGTTTGGATTAATACCAGAATTTGTTGGTAGATTACCTATATTAGTAACTTTAGAATCTCTTGATAAAAAAGCTTTAGTTAAAATATTATGTGAACCAAAAAATGCTTTAGTTAAGCAATATAAAAAATTATTTGAGCTTGATGATGTAGAATTAGGATTTACAGAAAAAGCATTAGATGCTATAGCAGATGAAGCTATGAGCAGAAATACTGGGGCAAGAGGTTTAAGAGCTATAATAGAAGAAATGATGATGGATATAATGTTTGAAATTCCTTCAGACGAAAGAATAACAAAGGTAACTATTACAGAAGATACTATTAAAAAAGGTTCAAAGCCAGAAATTCAAAGATTACCAGAAGGCTCAGTTAGACCTTCTCTTGCTGAAAAATCATTAAAAAATAAAGATGATATGGAAACAGCTTAAATAAAAAACACTCTTTTTAATAAGAGTGTTTTTTTCTTAATAGATGGAATTATTGAAAAAAGTTATGGTTATGGTATACTTATTAAGTCTAATAAAAATAATAATTATTAATATAGGAGGAAGATAGGTATGACAAATGAAAATATTCTTCCTTTAATTCCTCTAAGGGGAATAACTATTTTTCCGAATATGGTAACTCACTTTGATGTTGGAAGAGATAAATCAAAAGCAGCTGTTGAGGCAGCTATGCAAAATGGAGAGAAAATATTTTTGGCTCCGCAAAAAGATCCAGAAATAGATGATCCTAAAAAAAGTGATATAAACAATGTTGGAACAATATGTGATATAAAACAGATAATAAAGCTACCTGATAATGTTATAAGAGTATTAGTTGAAGGAAAAGAAAGAGCTAAAATTAAAAAATATCAGGCTAAAAAAGTTTATTTAGAAGTTGAATTAGAGAGAATTAAAGAAGAAGAAGTAAAAGGTGTTGAAATAGAAGCTTATATAAAATCTTTAAAGAGTATATTTATAAAATTTATGAAACTTACAGGAGAAAGTTCTAAGGATATTATAAAAGCCATAGAAATTGATAATAAAGTTCATGAATTTGTAGATATGGTAAGCACGGTTGCTATAACTAGAGAAGATTATAGACAAGAATTATTAGAAACTATAGATTTAAAGAAAAGAATTGAAAGAATGTTAGTTATGATTCATGAAGAAATTCAAATTATAACAATTCAAAAAAAGATTTCTAATAAAGTAAAAGAAAATACTGAGAAGAGCCAAAAAGAATATTATTTAAGAGAACAGCTTAAAGTTATTCAAGAAGAACTTGGCGAAGATGATGAGACTAAGATTGAAATTAAAAAATATGAAGATAAAATTTCTAATGCGAAACTTCCAAAAGAAGTTAAGGAAAAGGCTGAATATGAGCTAAATAGATTAAAAAGTATGGGACCATCAAGTTCAGAGGAAGCTGTAATAAAAACATATCTTGATTGGATACTGGACATGCCTTGGAAAAAGAGTAGCAAAGATACAATCAATATAAATAAGGCAGAAGATGTATTAAACAATGAACATTATGGACTAAAAGATGTAAAAACAAGAATTATTGAATATTTAGCAGTTAAGCAAATGAGTAAAAGTATGAAGGGACCTATACTTTGCTTGGTGGGACCTCCTGGTGTTGGTAAAACATCTATAGCTAAATCAATAGCTGAGGCTATGAATAGAAAGTATTCAAGAATAGCCTTGGGAGGGATGAAAGATGAGTCAGAAATAAGAGGTCATAGAAAAACTTATGTAGGTGCTATACCAGGTAGAATAGCATATTCTTTAAAAGAAACAGGAACAAATAATCCTCTTATATTATTTGATGAAATTGATAAAATTAGTTCAGATTATAAGGGGGATCCTGCAGATGCTCTTCTTGAAGTTTTAGATAGTGAACAAAACTTTAATTTTAGAGATAATTATTTAGAATTACCAATTAATTTATCTAATGTATTTTTTATTGCTACTGCAAATAGTTTGGATACTATACCTAGAGCATTACTTGATAGAATGGAAGTTATCGAGGTATCAGGATATACTTATGAAGAAAAATTCCATATAGCTAAAGATCATTTAATTCCAAAACTTTTAAGAGAATATAACTTAGAAGAAAATAATATAAAAATAAGTGATTCTGCTATAAAAGAAATGATTGAGGGATATACTAGAGAATCAGGAGTTAGAAGTTTAAAAAGAGTTATATCTTCTATTCTTAGAAAAGCTATAACAGAAATGATAAAGAAAAATAAAGAAAAATTAAGTATAAATTCTAAGAAAGTGGAGAGTCTATTAGGTAAAAAAGTATTTAATTATGATAAAATTGATATGGAAGATAAAATAGGTGTTGTTACAGGACTTGCATGGACTGCTTATGGAGGAGATACACTTCCGGTTGAAGCTATGATTATGGAAGGTACAGGGAAATTACAATTAACAGGTAAGCTTGGAGATGTTATGCAAGAATCAGCAAAAGCAGCCCTTACTTATGTTAGAGCTAATGCAGGTAAGTATGGAATAGATTTAGATTTTTATAAAAATAAAGATATTCATATACATGTTCCAGAGGGGGCAGTGCCTAAAGATGGACCATCTGCTGGGGTTACTATGATAACTTCATTAGTTTCAGCATTATCAAATAAGCCTGTTAAACATAATGTGGCAATGACAGGTGAAATAACTTTAACAGGAAGAGTTTTACCAATAGGTGGACTTAAAGAAAAATCACTTGCAGCTGTTAGAGCTGGTGTAGATACTATAATAATTCCTAAAGGAAATGAAAAAGATATAGAAAGTATACCAGCATCTATTAAAAAGGGATTAAATATAATAGTTGCAGAACAAATTGATACTGTTTTAAATAATGCAATAGTAAAATAATTGGAGTGATAAACGTGAGAATAAAACAATCTGAATTTATAACATCGGCAGTTAAGCAAAGCCAATATCCAGTTGATAATAGAGTTGAAGTTGCTTTTGTTGGAAGATCAAATGTTGGAAAAAGTTCAATAATAAATGCTTTAACTAATAGAAGAAAATTAGCTAAGGTAAGTCAAACTCCAGGAAAGACTAGACTTATAAATTTTTTCTTAATAAATAATGATTTTTATTTAGTTGATTTACCAGGATATGGATATGCTAAAGTTTCTAAAAAAGAAAAGGAAAGTTGGGGAAAGGTAATTGAAACCTACCTAAATGGAAGAGAAGAATTAAAGAGAGTAATTCTTTTAGTTGATTCTAGACATAAGCCAACAGCAGATGATGTTATGATGCATGAGTGGATAAAACACTATGGTTATGACGTAATAGTTGTAGCAACTAAAAGTGATAAATTATCTAATAATAATTTAAGAAAGAGTGAAAAAGTTATAAGAGATACTCTTAAGTTAGATAAAGAAGATAAATTATATTTTTACTCATCACTTACTAAAAAAGGTACAGAACAAATAATTGAAAATTTATTTGGAGATGTAGCTGAAGATACTGAATAACAAAAAAGGTTTAAAGAAGTTATTTTAACTTTCTTTAAACCTTTTTTATTTTGTAGAACTTTATCTTAATTTAAAAAAATAGTGTCAAATAATTTGCTGAAGAATAATATATACTATAAAAACAAATAAGGAGGAGGTCAGAAGAGATATATGGAGATTAATGATATCCTAAATGGCTTCAGTGATTGTCCGGATTCAGATGATTGCAATTGTAATGACGAATGTTGTAATTTTGATGAAAATGAATTTGATTGCAATTTTGATGATGGAATAGGAGATTATGATGGTTGTGGATGTGATTGGAATTGTGATGATAATTTTAATTGCGGAAATAACTGTGGTTGTGGAAATAACACATGGCTCATACTAATTTTATTATTAGCTTGGTGTGGTTGCCAAAGAAATAACTATGGATATGGAGGGTATAATGATATGAGTAAAAATTGTTGTTGCTGTTGTTGCTGTGATGAACCTAAATTTAAAAAAGTAAAACAAACAGTATATGTACCAGAATGTGGATTACAAGGTGCTAACGCTTATCCAGCTTATGATGGATACGGTGGATATGGTGGATATGGAAACTGTTGGTGGTGGATTATAATAATTTTAATTTTCTGTTGCTGTGGAAATAATGGATTTGGAAACTGTGGAAACAATTGTGGATGCTAGTAAAATAAATTAAATAGATTTGGATAGATAAAGGAGGAATTTTTTATGTCACACAAAAATTGTTGTTGTAATGATAGAACTATCGTAGTTTCACCTTATGCTCAAGCTCCAGTTCATAATCATGATGGATTTGGCGATGGATGCTGGTGGTGGATTATAATAATATTACTTTTATGTTGCTGTGGAAATAATGGATTTGGAAACTGTGGTGGATGCGGAAATGATGGATGCGGAAATAATGGATTTGGTAATTGGTGGATTATAATAATCTTAATTTTCTGTTGTTGTGGATGCGGAACAGGTTATGGAAGATACTAATTAGTATAATAAAATAAATTAATCAATTTAATATAAATTGATAATTGTTGGAGGGTTTTATACCCTCCAAAAAAAAGCTCAAAAATAATAACCAATACAAAATATATACATATAATAGAATTAAAATAGTTTTTGGGAGGAGCTAATATGGCTAAAAAAAGGCATAGAAGTAAGAGTGATTCTAATGAAAAACATATGTCATTTAATGATTTGAATAATAATCCGTTTGGTATAGATCCAAATCAACTTATGAATATGATTGGGAATATAGATCAGAATAAGTTAAACAACATAATTGCATCTATGGAGAAGGAAGGAATTGATTTAAGTTCATTTCCAAACATGAATGGATTTAACAATAGTCAAAACACTAATCAAAATGATAATTCAAATGCAAGTCAAAATAATATGAATGTAAATAATATGAATCCTATGGAATTTCTTAATAACATGAGTGCTAATATGGGAAATTTTAATGGAAATGGTATGAATAATATGGGAAATTTAAATCCTATGGCAATTATAGCTCAACTTATGCAAATGAATAATATGAATAATCAAAGCAATCAAAATAAAAATAATAACAATAAAAAGAAAAGTAACAAATACAATACGGGAGATCCTAATATGGATATGTTATTAGCCCTTAGAAATGCAGTGTCAGGAGATCGAGTTGAATTTGTAGATAAGATTATAGGACTATATAAAAAAGGAGATTTAGATTAAGAAATATTGTATAAAACTTTTATATGTAGTCAATAATATAATTGTACCGGAGAAATGTTCTCCTACAAGCTATATTATATTTAATATAGCACCCCCCCATCCCCCTTTTAGGCCGCACGAGCGGCCTTTTATTTTATGCTAGATATTTTAAAATTATTATTTTCATCTCTTGAAGATTCAACATTTAATTTGAAAATTTCTTTTTCATTAGAGATTTTATTAATTTTTTCAAATTGTAGAGACCAAGAGATATTTTGTAGGACACCATTTTTATCAACTTCGTTGTCATAAAAAAATCCATTTTTAAAGGAATACATAAAATCATTTTTATTTAAAGACCATATAGGTGATATTGAATCATCAGTTGCATTTTTATGAAAAATATTGGGATAATCAACTACTTCATATTCTAAGCATATAATATCAATTAATTTTAATATTTCTGATGCTCCATATGTCTTAATTGAATTTTTACTTATATCTATTAAATTATTATTTATTATCATAAAGTTTTTAAAGGACTTATTTAAATCAGAGCTATTAAAAAAAGCTATTTGTGGGGTTCTATTAAGATTAGAATCTATAATTCCAGAAATATTGCTGTTATTACAGTAGTATTCTAATTTGAAATTTTTATCAGTATAAGAAAATAAATATGTTACAGGTTTTTCTTTTAAATATCCTTGAACTAATATCCTAGGTTTATTATCTCTTGAAATATTTAATAATCGAACTTTAATAGAGTATGAATTGCTACAATTAGATAAATAATTATTTTTTGTTAATGAACTTAAAAGAAATGTTTTATCAATTGTAGTTATCTCAATATCTTGTTTATTGTTATCTATTTGAATTATTTTTATACTTTCAAAGTTACCATCATTATTTAAATCTACATTTGAATTGTTTTGTAATACTGTTGGAGATGTTACATTTATTGTTTCTTTGTAATTAACTTTAGTTAAATATATTATAAATATAACAAATACTAAAACAAAAATAGATAGGGATAAAGTTTTAAAAATTTTATTCATGTAAAAAACCTCCTTCAATAAAGTATATGAAACATATATAATTTAATGAATACTTAGGTAAACTATAATAAGAAAGGAGGAGGTTTAAAATGAACAAAAAAATATTAGTTTTAAGTTTAATTAGTATTATGGCTATAAGTATTTTTGGGTGTAGTATGAAAAAAAATAATAATAATGATGAAAATACTTTAAATTTGTATTATAATACTATAGATACAAAATCTATAAGCTATATACCAGAAATAATAAAGGAATATGAAAAAGAAGAAGGTATAAAAATAAATATAGTTCCTTTAAAGAGTAATGAAGAGATGTTAAAGAAAATTACAGAAGATAAAGAAAGCTGTTTATTACTATTAGATGGTTATAGATTTAGTGATTATAATTTAAAGGGAATTTTAAGAGAGCTTACATATCTTTTTAAATCTGAAAAGACAAAACAAGAATTTACAGATATAAGTACTTTATATGGTATTTTTGAAGGAAGAAATTTTGGATTAGGCCTTAGTCCGTATTCAGTATCACTTGTTTATAATAAAACTGAACTTGAAAAATTAGGTATAACAGTAGAGGAAAATGATTTAAATTATTTATTTAAAAAATTAAATGAGAAAAATATAAAAATACCTACAAAGATGTACAGTGAGTATAGTAAAGAATTATTAATAAGTGCATTAATAGCAAATGATAGTATAATATATGATATGTATAAGCTAGATTACATAAATGACATGGATAAGAAGATATATTCTATAGAAAATGGTCAAAAAATATTTGATATAATGAATGATTTATATAATAAAAATATAATAAAAGAAAATATGTTTATAGAAGATGATGATGCTGTAAAGAAATTCAATGAGGGAAAAACCCCTGTCGTTTTAATGACTACTTTAGGAGCTAATGATATAAAAAGCGATTCTGATAATATAGGTGTAGTAGATCAAATGCATATAAACAATAAAATAGTAAATTCACCAATATTAACAGATACAATATTGTGTTCATCTGTAGGAAGTAAAAATTTTGATGCTGTTGATAAATTTTTTAGATATATTATAAATAGTGGAATTTTTCAAAAAATATCTTCAAAAAATTATATAACAGGAAACAAAATTGCTGATAGCAACCTACAAGGTGTTCAAATAAAAATGGCAAATGGGATATCAAGTGCGGAAGAAATAAACAAAGTATATTTTAATGTAATTTCAAACGAAAATATAAAAAAAATAAATGACGAATGTAGAAATGTATTAAGTGGAAAATATGACGGTAAAGAATGGAATAGGATTTTAGATAAAAAATAAAAGCAAATCATTAATGATTTGCTTTTTATTTTATAGTAATGTCTATTGACAATCCTTACAAAGACCGTAGAAATAAGTTTGGTTAGATAAAACTTTATAATTTGACTTTTGTTCAACCTCACTATTTAAATGATCTAAAGATATATTCATTAAATCATCTACTTTACCACAATTAATACATTGTATATGAGGGTGTGAATTCATATTTCCGTCATATCTAAAGTTGCCTTCGCCTACATTTAATTCTTGAACTAAACCAACCTCAACTAAAGTTTTTAAAGCTTTATAAACAGTAGCTAAACTCATAGTAGGAAAATCTTTCTGTATAGCTTTATATATTACTTCAGCTGATGGGTGTTCTTTTGTACTCATTAAATATTTATAAACAGCAAGTCTTTGAGGTGTTAACTTAAGCTTTTTCTCTTTGAAAATAGCTGTTATATTCTCCATACTTTTACACTCCTTAACCTGTAATACTATTGTTATTATATGCTTTTTAAATCACATAGTCAATAAGTATTAAAAAATTATCATAATTTACTAATAATATATATTAAATAACAAAAATAATATTTAAAAAAATTACTTGATATTTATAATAAACAATGTTAAAATATAAACAAAGTTGTTAATTGATTAACAAATTCCGTGTTCATTTCATTTTACATAGAACAGCAATAAAGACTGTTCTATATTTTTTTACATTTAAATTTTAATAAAGAATTAAATTTAAATTTTAGAGTAAAGTATAGTTGAACCCAAAAAACTAAAATGGTAATATATATTAAAAAATATAATTCTAGGAGGAATTACTATGAGTAAATATAAAGTTGGAGACGAGTTATTAATAATAAATGATCCTAATGAAGAAAAGGAAAAACTTAAAGAATTAACTAGATTACATATAGAAAATGATTTTGCTCAAATTTCATGGGGAATAAAAATATTAAAAGTAGAGTATGATAAGCCTAATGTTACACTTACATATAGAAACATAAATGGAGAAACTAATAAAGTTTTTGCTGTATGCAAAAATATAGAAAACTTTAATAAAGAAAAAGTATTAGAAAAAGCTTTATTAAAAGCATTCCAAAATGAAATAATAGATATATCAGTAGGAAAAAATACTGGTTGTTTAAGATAATAAAAGGAACCTCATTTAATGAGGTTCTTTTTATTTTACAATTATTATAAAAATTGTAAAAAGTATTTATTTTTAAAAAAAGTTAATATATAATGAAGATGTATATAAGGTACTTTATGGGGTGAGGAAATATGAGAATGTGTCCGTTTTGGTCAACGGAAGAAGAACAGGTTAACTGTTATAAAGAATGTCCTATAGTTCAAGAGTTAGAAAAAAGTGATGAATGCGTCTTTAGAGAATATTTAGAATTTAATGATTTTAAACTTATAGAACTATAGAAAATATAATTTATAAAATAATATTTAAAATAAAAATAACATTGATACTTAAATATCAATGTTATTTTTATTGTTATGAGTAAAAGTTTGTTGTTGAATGAAGTAAAGTTTGCTTTAAGGACCATAGTTTATCAGATAAATCAACATAATAAGTATGAGGATTTTCAAATCTTAAAACTTCAGGCCAAAGTTTTTCAGTTTCTTTTTTAGCATAATCTCTTATTTCCATTACAGATGGAGAATTATAAACTAATGTTCCTTTATCAAAAATTTTAACCATTAAATCTTTAACATAGTAATTAGTTAATCTTTTCTTTTTCCATGTGTGAATAGGATGGAATATAGTTAAAGGTTCATTTTCGTTTATTATTTCATCATGTAACATTATTAAATCTGCTATTGCTGTATGTGTAGTTTTATCAAAAATTCTTATTGTTTTCTTAAAACCTGGATTTGTTATCTTTTCGTTATTTTCACTTATTTTTATTTTAGGAACTATTTTACCTTCTTTTTCTACAGCTACTAACTTATAAACACCACCAAATACAGGCTCTGATTTAGCTGTTATAAGTCTTTCACCAACACCAAAAGAATCAATACAAGCGCCTTGACTTAATACATCTCTAATAATATATTCATCTAAAGAATTTGAAACAACAATTTTACAATCCTTATATCCAGCTTTATCTAATATTTCTCTACACTTTTTAGTTAAATAAGTTATATCACCAGAATCTATTCTTATACCGACAGGTCTTTTTCCAAGTGGCTTTAAAATTTCATCAAATACTTTTATAGCATTTGGTATTCCGGATTTTAAAACATTGTATGTATCAACAAGTAAAAGACAATTGTCAGGATAAACTTCAGCCCAAGTTTTAAATGCTTCATATTCAGTATCAAATAATTGAATCCAACTATGAGCCATAGTACCAACTGCTGGTATATCAAAACGTTGATCTGCTATAGTACATGCAGTAGCATTACAACCACCAATCATAGCAGCTCTTGCTCCATATATTGCTCCATCATAACCTTGAGCACGTCTTGATCCAAATTCCATAACTGTTTTTCCATTTGCAGCTCTACAAATTCTATTAGCTTTAGTAGCTATAAGAGTTTGATGATTAACTGTTAATAAAATCATAGTTTCGATAAATTGTGCTTGAACAACAGGTCCCTTTACTGTAACAAGTGGTTGATTTGGGAATACTGGATTTCCTTCTGGAACAGCCCAAACATCACAAGTAAATTTGAAATTTTTAAGATATTCTAAAAAGCTATCTGAAAAAATATTTTTAGATTTCAGGTAAGCTATATCATCTTCTGTAAATTTTAGTGAACTAAGATATTCTATTAATTGCTTAACACCAGCCATTATACAATATCCACCACCATCTGGAACTCTTCTAAAGTACATATCAAAATAAGCTATTCTATCTTGAATCCCTTTTTCAAAGTAACCATTTCCCATAGTTAATTCATAAAAATCAACTAACATAGTTAGGTTTCTGTTATCTCTAACATCAAAAGTTGTTATACTATTCATAAGTCAACTCCTCTAAAAAAATACTTAAAACTATTGTACAACTTAAATAGAATTATTACAATATAGTTATTCCCTATAAGATGTGGCAATAATCAATAATAGAGGAGGGAATTTTTTTGAAATTAGATTCATTTCAAAATGAAGCTGTAAATGCTAAAGAAAGAAATATTTTAGTTGTTGCAGCTCCAGGTTCTGGAAAGACAACAGTTATAATAAATAGAATAGATTATTTAGTTAGAGAGCTTAATATATATAACAAGAATATAATAGTTATAACATTTACCAAAGCTGCTGCATTAAACATGAAAGATAGATATAAAAATAGATTCGATAGAGTTAATTCACCTTTTTTTGGAACATTTCATGGACTTTTTTATAAAATGCTAATTAGAGAAGGTTATGAAATAAATATAATAGAAGGGTATAAAGTAAATAAGCTAATAGAAAGTGTTTTAAAAAAGTATTTTGATGATATAAATGAAGATAAAATAAAAGAAGTAATAAATAATATATCTTTATTTAAAACATCTAGAGTAAATTTAAGTGAATTTAAACCATCATTAACAAAAGAAATATTTGAAGATTGTTTTAAATCTTATAGTGAATATAAAGAAAAAAATAATTTGTGGGATTTTGATGATTTAGCAATTAAAGTTATAAATCTTCTTGAAAAAGATAGTAGACTTAAGGAAGGTTATAAAAATTTATTTAAATATATATTGGTAGATGAATTTCAAGATTGTGATGAACTTCAAATACAATTTTTAAAGATGATGAATGAAGGAGAATATAATCATTTATTTGCAGTAGGAGATGAAGATCAATGTATATATTCATTTAGAGGTTCAAAGCCAGAGTATATGGTTATATATAATAAAATATTTAAAGATGCAAAAAAATATTATTTATCTAAAAATTATAGAAGTTCTAAAAATATAATAGATGGAGCTAAATGTATTATAGAAAAAAATATTCAAAGAAACAAAAAACATATTATAGCTAATAAAGATATTGATGGAATTATAAAGATAAATAAACCTTATGATGAACAAATTCAAGGAGAAAGTATAGTTGATGAAATAAAATCTTTAGTAAAAAATAAAGGCTATAATTATAAAGATAATATAATTTTATATAGAACCAATATAGAATCAATGACTTTTATTGATATATTTACTAGAAAGAAAATTCCTTTTACTTTATTAGATAAAGAATATAATTTTTTTGAACATTTTATATGTAAGGATATTTTAAATTATTTAAATCTTTCAATAGATCCTAATAATAGGGAAATGTTTTTAAAAATAATAAATAAACCTTTTAGATATGTTAGTAAAAGTAGTTTAGATTATGTAAGAAATTTTAAGGAGTATAAAAATCCATTTGATATTTTGATAGAGAAAAAAGATACACCACCATTTCAAGCTAAAAAGTTAGATGAGTTAAAAAAAGATATAAATTATTTATCAAAATTGTCATTAAATAGTGCAATTCAATTTATAATAAGTGATTTAGGATATTTAGATTATTTAAAAGAGTATTGTAATAAGTTTAATCAAAATATAGATGATTTAGAAGAAATAATAGAAGAATTTAAAATTTCAGCTAATGGATTTAATACAATATTTGAGTTTTTTAGCCATATAGAAAATGTAAAAGAAGAAATAGAAAACTCAAAAAATAGAAAAGATGAAGATAGGGTAATATTAAGCACTATACATAGAGTTAAGGGAATGGAATTTAAAAATGTGTTTCTTGTAAATTGTAACGAAGATACAATTCCTCATGTATCAGCTGGAGAAGAAAATATAGAAGAAGAAAGAAGACTTTTTTATGTTGGAATAACAAGAGCTATAGATAATTTATATATATATTCTCCAAAGACTAAGGGAGGAAAATTTAAGGAGATTTCTAGGTTTATAGAAGAAACTGAATTTAAAAATGATGATGAAGTTCCAAGTGAATTTAAAAGAGGAGTAAATATATTTCATAATGGAAGAAAAGAGCATGGGGTTATAGATAGTATAGATGGTGATAAAATAAAAATATTATTTGAAGATGGTACTTCTAGAACTTTTTCTATAAAAGTATTGTTAGAAAGAAATTTAATCACAATAATAGGATGATAGTTATAAATTATAAAATATAACTTAAAAAAATGGTATAATTAACTCTAGGAGTTTTAAATAGTACCTTTAAAATAAGGAGGGATAAAATGATTAATTTTAAAGACGAAGCAAATAAGATAAAAGAAGAATTAATAAACATAAGAAGAGATATACATATGCACCCAGAGGTTGGATTTGAAGAAGTAAGAACTTCAAATTTAATAAAAGACTTTTTAAAAAGGGAAGGTATTGAATATATAAGTGTAGCTACTACAGGAGTATGTGGAATTATAAAGGGAACTAAAGAAGGTCCTGTAAAGACAATTGCATTAAGAGCTGATATGGATGCACTTCCAATACAAGATAAAAAGGTTTGTGAATATAGTTCAAAAATTCCAGGAAGAATGCATGCCTGTGGACATGATGCTCACACAACAATTCTTTTAGGGGCTGCAAAAATATTAAATGATAATAAACATTTATTCAGTGGAAATATAAAATTATTATTTGAGCCAGCAGAAGAGACTACAGGTGGAGCTAGTGTAATGATTAAAGAAGGAGTACTTGAAAATCCTAAAGTTTCAAGAGTTATAGGTCTTCATGTAGCAGAGGATGTTGAATGTGGAAAAATAAAAATAAAAAAAGGTGTAGTAAATGCTGCATCAAATCCATATAAAATAAAAATAACAGGAAGTGGTGGACATGGAGCATCACCAAGTGCAACTATAGATCCAATAGTTATTGGTGCAAATGTTGTATCAACACTTCAAACAATAGTTAGTAGAGAAATTTCAGCTGTTAATCCTGCTATCGTTACAGTTGGAACTTTCCATGGAGGAACAGCTCAAAATATAATTCCAGAGTCAGTAGAAATATCAGGTATTATAAGAACTATGACTCCAGAAGATAGATATTTTGCATGTAAAAGAGTTTGTGAAATATCAGAAGGAATAGCTATGACTGGAAGAGGAAAGGCAGAAGTTACAATAGAAGAAAGCTATCCATGCCTTATAAATAATGACGAATGTGTAGATTTAGTAAAAAATGCTGCAATAAGCGTATTAGGCAATGAAAATGTATTAGAGCAAAAGGCGCCAAGCATGGGGGTAGAAAGCTTTGCATACTTTGCAATGGAAAGAGATTCAGCATTTTATTTTCTAGGAACAGCAAATATAGATAAGGGAACGGATAAATCAGCTCATAGTAGTTTGTTTGATATAGATGAAGATGCGATACCATTAGGAGTTGCTATTCAGTGTCAATCAGCCTTCGATTATTTGACAATGGAATAAATAAAGATTAATCTATAAAAATGAGAAAAAGATTTACTAAAGAACTTTAAATAGGAGTGATTATATAGTGAGAATAGAAATAGGAGCTAATGAAGCTGGCCAGAGGCTAGATAAATTCTTAAGAAAATTACTTAAGGATGTTCCGTTAAGTGCAATATTTAAAGCACTTAGAAAAGGTGACATAAGAGTAAATGGTAAGAAACAAAAGGAAAAATATACATTAGAAATAAATGATGTAGTTGAAGTTAGATATATACAAAGTAAAAAAATGACTGAGAGAGAAGATAACTTTATAAAAGTTGATGCAAGGTCATTAAAGATAGTTTATGAAGATGAAAATATGGTTGTAGTTGAAAAGTGGCCAGGAGTATTAGTTCACCCTGATACAAATAAAAAAATACCAACACTTACTGATTATGTTTTATCTTATTTAAATGAAAAAGGAGATTATCTTCCAGAAAAAGAAGTAACATTTACTCCAGCACCATGCAATAGACTTGATAGAAATACTTCAGGTGTTGTAGTTTTTGGTAAAAACTTTGAAGGATTAAGAGAGCTTAATGAGATAATTAGAGAAGGTAAAGTCAAAAAATACTATATGGCTTTAGTTAAGGGAAGAATAAAGGACGGACTTTATAAAGGTTACATATTAAAAAATGAAGAAAGCAACATATCAAAGGTTTATGATAATAAAGTAAGAGATTCAAAAGAAATATCAATGGAAGTTAAAACAATCCAGAGTGATGGATTATTTTCACTTTTAGAAATTGATTTAATAACAGGAAGAAGTCATCAAATAAGAGCGCATCTTTCACACATTGGTAATCCTATAATAGGGGATACTAAGTATGGAGATAAGAAATTAAATTCACATTTCTTAAATAAATATGGATTAAATTATCAGTTCTTATATGCATATAAATTAAACTTTAAAAATGTAGACGGAAAACTTGCTTATTTGAAAAATAAAATTATAGTAGAAGCTCTTCCACCTATATTTAAGAAAATTAAGCACGATGTATTTAAAATTAGATTATAGATAGGGGATTTAAAATGAGGGAAAAGTCATCATCTACTAAAGGATTTATGATACTATCTCTTGCTGGAATTATAGCTAAAGTTTTATCAGCATTTTATGTGCCACTTCTTACTAGAATTATAGGAACAAATGGAGTTGGGATATATTCTAGAAGTTATGAAGTGTTTATGTTTGTTTATGCACTTACAAGCATGGGATGTCAGCCAGCTGTAGCAAAGATAGTAGCTGAGATAAGAGCTTTAGGAAATGAGAAAGATGCTATAAAAGCACTTAAGGTATCTAGAAAAGTTTATGGGATAGTAGGATTAGTTCTGTCCATTTTAGTAATAATTATAGCAGGTCCACTTACTAATTTAATAAAGATTAGTAATGCAAAATTTGCAATAATGTTTTTAGCACCAAGTATAGTATTAACTGCTGTTTTATCTGCTTATAGAGGATATTTTCAAGGAAAAGATGAAATGTCAGGTATTGCTATTTCTCAAGTTTTAGAACAAATATTAAATGTTGTAGTAAGTTTATTATTTGCATTTCTTTTTATACATATAAGTGAACCAATGGGGGCTGCTGGAGGAACTATAGGTACTTCAGTTGGAGCTTTAATTGCAATATTTTATCTTATTTATGTTTATGATAAGAAAAAATTTGAAGAAGATATTCTTACAGAAAATTTACATGGAAAGAAAATTACAACTAAAACTATAGTAAGGAAATTGGTTAGATATGGATTACCAATAACTTTGAGTGCGGGAATACAAAACTTTGGTGGTTTAGTTGATATGGCAAATGTTAATTTAAGGCTTTTAAGTGCAGGCTTCACGGTAAATCAATCTGATACTTTATATGGATTATATTATCAGTATAAAACGCTTCTTGGTGTACCACTTATAATAGTAACAGCACTTACAACTATTATATTACCGGCTGTATCTAAAGCTTATGCATTAAGAGATAGAAAGCAAATAAAAAAAAGTACAAATTTTGCTTTCAGAATAACATTCGCAATAACAATACCTGCAGCGTTTGGACTTGCGATTTTAAGTGATGACATATACACAATATTATATGGAAGCTCTCAAGGAGCATATCTTATGAGGTTAGGTTCAATAATACTTATATTTATGGCTATTGCTCAAGTAGAAGGTGTTATACTTCAAGGTATTAGTAGATTTTATCCAATGATAGTTTCATTTACTATTGGAATTATATTTAAAATTTTAGCAAACTATATTTTCGTTGGAATAAAAGAAGTAAATATTATGGGTGTATTAATTGGTAACTTCTTATGTTATTTACTGCCAGTCATAATTAATCGTAGAATAATAGGAAAAGCTATAAGAACTAGGATATCTATGATTAGAAATTGTATAAAACCTATAATGGCATCAGTTTGTATGGCTATAGTAATATTTATATTAAAACAACCTATAGAAGTTTTAGGTAGCTTTATTGGAAATGGAAGAATAATTGTATTTATATATACTCTAATTTATACTATAATCTTAGTTGGAATTGGAGGATTTGTGTATTTTTATGTAATGATTGTACTAGGTGGAATTAGAAAGCTAGATATAGAAGCTGTATCACCTAGAATATATAGAATTCTTCCAAGATTTATAAGAAAGAAAATAAGATAATTTAAAAAGGCTATGTATAATTAATAAAAATTTATTATACATAGCCTTTTATATTTGAAATTAAATTTTTATAATAGTATTTTAATACAATTATCTATAATTAATATTCTCCAAATTTAGAGTAATATATAAAAATTATAAATGTAATAGCTACAATAAATAATGTTTCAATTGAACTAAGTGGATGTAATACATTTTTTATAAATATGTTTAAAACTAAAAATGTTAATATTGATAGTAACACAAAAATAATTATATTTGTTATTGATAAATTTATATTAATTTCCTTTCTTACCTCATATAAGTTTATTGCTAGTGAAACAACTGATGTTATAAAAAGATTTAAGCTATAACCATAAACATTAATTTGAGGAATAGAAGTAAATATAAATAAACATATAAGTTCAAGTACTGCTATTATTAGAGAATTTCTAACTATTATTCCTTGTTTATTTAATCCATTTAAAATTCCAAACATAGTAGAGGACGTGAAAAATATTGGTGCTGATAATGATGCTATAAATATATAAGAACCAAGATCGTTCCTTCCATAAAATAAATTACCAAGCTCATAAGGAACAAGTGAGCAAATTACGGTAGTAGATAAACCTAATAAAAATGCTATTTTCATAACTTTTTTTATTCTTAATGAAGCTTCGTATGTGTTTCCCTTACTTAATGTTTGAGATAAGTCTGGAATAAGTAATGTATTAATAGAGCCTACTACGATAAGTGGTATACCTATTAAAGTAACTGCCATACCTGTATATTTTCCAATTAAAGCTAATGCTTCAGGGTAAGAAAAACCAGCTGCCATAAGCCTTCTTGGAACTAATAAAGTTGACATTGTAGCAAATATATTATTTAAAAAACCATTTAAGCATAATGGTATAGAAATAACTAATACATTAAAAAGAAGTTGTGCTCTTCCATCAGCTTTAAATCTAGGTTTTGGAAGCTTAGACACACATCTTCTATAATATATAAATAGTAAAATTAAACTTTGAAGTTCTCCAATAGCTAATGATACATAAGCTAATGTAACTAAAGTTGATAAGTTATTAGAAGCAAATGAATATACTAATAAAGTTATTGTAACAATCCTCATAGCTTTTTCAAAAATATCAACAATTGCTGGCACAATAATTTTAGAAACTCCTAAAAAATATCCTTTTAAAATATTACTTAAAGAAATAAAAACCATAGCAGGACAAGTTACCCTAATAGCATTTATTGTTCTAGGGTCATTTATACCATATTTACCTATGTAAGGAGCTAATAAAAATACTACTATTCCTATCAATAAAGACCATACAATATTAAATACAGCAACTGTATTTATAGTTTTAGTCAAGTTATTAGTTTGGGATTTTTCGTAGTAAACTGCAGAAACCTTAGAAAGAGCTGCTACTACTCCAGCAGTCA
Source organism: Clostridium sp. TJA020 (assembly GCF_058310295.1). Lineage (NCBI taxonomy): Bacteria > Bacillati > Bacillota > Clostridia > Eubacteriales > Clostridiaceae > Clostridium > Clostridium sp. TJA020. Next base: position 69,236 of record NZ_JBZEFC010000003.1, on the reverse strand, counting down.
TAAGACATATAAATAAATTGTATACTGGCATTATTATATTATAAAGACCAATTCCTTCTGCTCCTAATATTTTTGATAAATATATAGAGAAGGCAAATCCCAATAGACCTGTCGTTATATTTGATGTTGTTAATAAAAAAGAGTTCTTAAAAAAATTATCTTTCTCCAAAAGCAAATCCCCCTTTATATAAGCTAAATAATATTAAATATATGCACCTAACATATTAAATATTTTATTTAAAGTATTTAAATAATAGGAATATTATATATGTTATATAAAATATAAATTTAATAAGGTAAAGAGGGGTGGGGGTTAATTGTGCTTAGGTTTTTAAAGTTCTTTATAAGTTCAGTAATTATAGTTACTTTAGCACTAGGGATATACAAGTATTCTAATAAGCATACTATGGATATTTTAATGGAAGATATAAAAATAGATTTATTTATTAAAGGCTTTGAAGAAGCTGTTGCTATTACAAATGGTGAAAAAAATGAATTATATATAGCTTATGATGATGAAATAGTAAAAGTGGATAATCAAAATAAAGTAAAAAGAGTAATTAAAGATTTTACTTTTAATATTGATGATTTAATTTATAAGGATGGGATAATATATATATTATCAAAAGAAAACTTAATTTCTATAGATAAAGAAGGAAATAAAAAGATACTTAAAAATAACCTTCTATATGAAGGCGAAAATATAGATAGGAATTTATTAATAAAAGAAGATAGTTTATTAATATCAATTGGAGCTGCTACAAATTCTGGAATAGCAGAAAATAATGGAGTTAAAGATATATCACCTTTAAATTTACTTTTAAATGGTATAAATTATGGGAAAATAAAAACAGGAGCTTTTAAAAATTATGGTGAAGTTACAAAAAATAATGAAGTTATATTAGGAGAAGAAATAGGAAATGCATCTATAATAGAAGTTAATTTAAAAACATTATCAACAAAATTATTTGCATCTGGAATAAGAAACGTAGAAGCTTATGATATTAATAGTAAGGGTGAAATTTATGGTATAGTAGGTGGAATTGAAAACAAAGGTGAGAGACCTGTAATTAGAGATTCAGATTATATATATAATATTAAAAATGGACTATGGTATGGATGGCCAGATTTTAGTGGTGGAAATCCAATATCTTCACCGAGATTTACAGATTCAGAAAAAATAAGAGAATTAATAAAGGATCCACCTGAAAAACGTGGACAAACTCCTTATTATGAGTATAACGATATAAATTCATTAAAAGAATTGGCCATAGATAAAAATGGAGTAATACTTAATAAAGATGACATTATATTGTATGATAAAAAACAAAAAGTTTTATATGGATTAACTAAAAAAAATGGATTAAGAAAAATTATTAAATTAGATAATAAAAGTGATATTAATGATTTAATAATAGTTGATGATTCGTGCTTTTTATTAGATAGTAAAAATGGATATATTTATAGAATTTATAAAGGTAATTCAATTATAGATGGAAATATACCTAAAATTGTTATAGTAATGATTTTAATAACAATGATATTTATTTTAGGTTATTCAGTAATTAGATTCAAAAAGAATAATTTTTCAAATAAAAAGTAGTTAACAGTTTTGTTAACTACCTTTTATTTATATACAAAATTTTAATATTGTATGTTTACAATTAAATAAATATTTATATTTATTTTTATCTTTGATATAGAGTTAAATAAATGATAATATATAGATAAGTTATGGGTAGAGGGGGGTTTTTATGAAAAAAACTATAATTTTAAATCTTGAAGATATAAAAATTGAAGGGGATATTTTGGATGTATCTTGTGAAAACTCTGGTATAGTATGTAGCTTGTCTGTTGATGCAAAAGATGAATTAGCATTAGATAGTGAATGTGATGATGTAAATGTTATAAAAAATAAAAAGTATGATGCATGTACATTTTTCTTTAATTTAAGTTCTCTATGGACATTAAATAAAAAAGAATCATTAATAAATGAAGTATCAGAATTATTAAAAGAACATGGAGAAATATATATATGGGATATAAATAAAAATGTAGGTGAGCTTGTAGATAGTAAGCTAAGAGTTTTATTACCAAATGGAAATATTGATGAATATAATATAAAAAACAATAATATTTTTTCTTCATCAAATTATGAAGAAACAAAAAGTATACTTGAAAAAACTTTTAAAATACAAGAAACTAAAGTTTGGGAGGATGTATACTTTATTAAGGGAGCAAAAATTTAAACTTTAGAGAGGAAGAATTTTATGAAAATATTACTTACAGCTATAAATTCAAAATTCATTCATAGTAATCTAGCTGTTAGATACTTAAAGGCATTTACTAAAGATATGGATGCAGAATGTAAAATAAGAGAATTTTCTATAAATGATAGAGAAGAGAGAGTATTAGAAGAAATTATAAAAGAAAAGCCAAATGTAGTATGTTTTTCAACATACATATGGAATGTTGAAATGGTAAAAAGGATTTCAGACCTTATAAAACAAGTTGATTCTAATATAGAGATATTATATGGTGGACCAGAAGTATCATATGATAGCATGGTAATACTAGAAGAAATTTCTGGTGACTATATAATAGAAGGAGAAGGCGAAAAAACCTTTAGAGAATTTGTAGAATATAAGCTTGGTATAAAAGATATTGAATCAATAAGAGGTTTATTTTATAAAAAGAATGGAAAAGTTAATTTCAATGGTAGTAGACCACTTATGTCTATGGATGAATTAGTATTTCCTTATGAAGATGATGAAGATTTAAATAATAAAATTGTATATTATGAAGCATCAAGAGGATGTCCTTTTAATTGCAAATACTGTTTATCATCTACCATACATGGAGTAAGATTTCATAAAATTGATAGAGTTATAGAAGAACTAAATTATTTTATAGAGAAGAAAGTTAAATTAGTTAAATTTGTAGATAGAACATTTAATTGTAATCATAAATTTTCAATGGCTATATGGAAGTTTTTGATAGAGAGCAATACAGAAACTCAATTCCACTTTGAAATATCAGCAGATATTTTAAAAAATGAAGAAATTGAATTATTAAGGGAAGCACCAGAGGGAAGATTTCAATTTGAAGTTGGTGTACAAACAACAAATGATGAAGTTTTATCTAATATAAATAGATTTGTTAATTTTTCCGATATTAAAGAAAAGGTTGTAGAGTTACTTTCAATAAGAAACATTAAACAACATCTTGATCTTATTGCAGGACTTCCAGGAGAAGATTATGATTCATTTAGAAAATCATTTAATGATGTTCATTCAATACATCCAGAAGAAATACAATTAGGATTTTTAAAACTGTTAAAAGGATCTTCTATGAGAGAAGAAAGTGATAAGTATAATATGAAATATTCACCATATCCTCCGTACGAAATATTAAGTACAAACAAAATAAGTTATTTTGAACTTATAGATTTAAAGAAAGTTGAGCATATGGTTGATAAGTATTACAATAGCCAAAAATTCAATAATATATTAAATTATTTTTATCCTAAATTTAAAGAACCTTTTGAATTGTTTCATGAATTAGCTATGTTTTATGATAAAAAGGGTTACTTTAATAGAAGCATAGGAAGTAATGAATACTATAAGTTATTTTTAGATTTTAATGAAGAAGTATTAAAGGAAAATAATTTCATTTTAAGAGAAATAATAAGATACGATTATTTATTGCATAATAAGAGAAGAGGTATACCAGATTACATTAAAAGCAATATAACTAAAGAAGAAGAAAGAAAAATAAAGGATGAATTAAGAGAAGAATATTCATTTAGAGATTATAGTGTAGAAAAATTTTATATAGATATAATTAAATTTATAGAAGAGGATAAAATATTAGAGTCAGAAGTTTACGCACTTTTAGATAATGATAAAAATTTTATTATATTAAACAATTAATTAATGTATAGTTAACAAAAAATGTAGAAAATGTATACATATTAAATTAGAGTTTATAAAATTAACATGTAATTAATATTTATATGGACAAATATCAATAAATTTATTGAAATTATCCGTAAAAAGTGTATAATTAAAAATATGAATAAAAAGTAATTAATACTATATAAAGTATTAATTCATATATTATTACACATTTAAGTGCAAAGGTGGTGAGATTTTGGCATTAGAAGCAATTAAAGAGATTAAGAGAGTAGAAGCAGAAGCGGAAGCATTGATAAAGTCTGCAAACGCCGAAGCAAAGGATATCGTTCAAAAAGCTACCATAGAAGCTACTGAAAGTTACAATAGAGTTTTAGAAGGGGCTAAGAACAAGTGCAATAGTATAATGAATGATGCTGTTGAAGCAGGCAATAAACAAGCTGAACCTATATTAAACAAGGGAAAGCAAGAAGCCAAAGATATCTATGACATTAAAGAAGATAAAAAAAATAATGCTGTAAAATTAGTGATTGAGAGGATTGTGAAGATTCATGGCAATAGTTAAGATGAACAAATTCACTTTGCTTAGCTTTGAATCACAAAAAGATAATCTTTTAAAGAAGCTACAAGGCTTTAGGGAGGTAGAATTCATAAACCTTCAAAATGATGAATACATCCAAGGCAAAGAAGCTTTAGAAGGATTATTAAAAGACGAAGTTGATTCAGAATTTGCAAAATGTGAAGAAGACTTATCAAAAGCTAGATTTGCCCTAGAATTTTTAAGGGCTTATGTACCTCAAAAATCAGGATTAAAAGCAATGCGTGAAGGAAAAAGAACTTTAACATTAACAGAACTTGAAGAAGTAGTTAATAAAAGTAATTGGATTGATATTTATTCAATGCTTAAAGAAAAAGAAGTTCACCTTGCAAATCTAGAAAACGAGAAGACAAAACTTGAAGGCGTCATAGACTCTCTAAAACCATTAGAAGGACTAGATGTATCCTTTGAAGATTTAAAGAGTATGAAGACACCATACTTCTTAGGAAGCGTTTCTAAGCAATATGAAGAAGAACTAAAATCAAGTTTAGAAGATTATTACTTAGAAATAATATCAAAAACTAACGATGACATTTTCTTCTTATGTTTAGCTTATAAAGATAATGAAGAAGATGTTGAGGAAATTTTAAGAGGTCTTGGATTTAGTTCATTTAAGACTGAACAAAATGAAACTCCAATAAGAGTTATCCACCAAAGCATGGATAGAATTGAAAAAATAGAATCAGAAAAGTTTTTTATAAAAGAAGAATTAGAAACTCTTGAAGAAGAAGTTGAAACATTAGAATTAGCATTTGAATACTTCTCAAATGTTTATTCAAGAAAAACAGTTAAGAATAATTTCTTAAGAACTGAAAAGGTAAGCTTAATACAAGGATGGATTGCTACTTCAGATAATAATGACTTTGAGAAAGTAATAAAAGATACGCTTGGAGAAGATTATTACCTTGCATTTGAAGATGTAAAGGAAGAAGAAATAGAAGAAGTTCCAATAAGATTACAAAATAATGATTTAAATAAATCGTTTGAAAGTATAACAGAAATGTATAGTTTACCAAGATATGATGAAATAGATCCAACACCACTTTTAGCGCCGTTCTTCTTATTATTCTTTGGAATGATGGTTGCAGACGTTGGGTATGGAGTATTACTACTTGTAGGATCAATAATAGCACTTAAGGCATTTAAATTAGATGATGGGCAAAAGCAATTTGCTAAGTTCTTCTTCTATTTAAGTTTTCCAACAATAATCTTTGGACTTATATATGGAGCGGTCTTTGGTGATTTGATAAAATTACCAGCTCTTATAGACACTAACAAAGATGTTACAACAATACTTATTATGTCAGTAGTTTTTGGGGTAATTCAAATCTTCTTTGGACTTGGAATAAAAGCTTATGTATTAATAAGAAATGGAAGACCATTTGATGCTTTCTGTGATGTAGGATCATGGGTTATAACATTAGTATCAATTGGAGTATTTGGATACGGTGCATTTGCAGGAAATCCACTTGTAAAAACAATTGGTATGTGGTGTATGATAATTGGTATGGTACTTATTGTATTAACACAAGGAAGACACATGGAATCAGTTGGAGGTAAGCTAGGAGAAGGTTTATATGCTTTATATGGAATAACAGGCTACATAGGAGACTTAGTTTCATATACAAGATTAATGGCCTTAGGATTAGCTGGAGGATCTATAGCTGGAGCAATTAATCTTATTATAAGTATGTTCCCAGGAGTAGCATTCTTTATATTTGGACCATTAGTATTTATCTTAGGTCAAATATTCAACTTTGGATTATCATTATTAGGAGCTTACGTTCACACATGTAGATTAGAGTACGTTGAGTACTTTTCAAAATTCTATGAAGGTGGCGGAAAGCCATTTAAACCATTTAAGACACTAGATAAATATATAAAAATAAAAAAAGAGATTTAATGTTAGTAAACAGGAGGAATTTAAAATGAATACTTGGATAGAATTTTTTACACAAAATGGAGGATTTGTATTTGCAGCAATAGGTGTTGCATTAGCAGTCGGATTATCAGGAATAGGTTCAGCTAAAGGGGTTGGACTAGTTGGGGAATCAGCAGCTTCATTAATGACAGAACAACCAGAAAAGTTTGGTAAAGCATTAGTACTTCAATTATTACCAGGTACACAAGGTTTATACGGATTCGTTATTGGATTATTAGTTTTCTTAAAGATTACACCAGATATGTCATTCCAAAATGGATTATACTTATTATTTGCATGTTTACCAATTGCTATAGCAGGATTATTCTCAGGTATTGCTCAAGGTAAAACAGCAGCAGCTGGTGTTCAAATATTAGCTAAAAAACCAGAACAAACAACTAAAGGTATCATATTTGCTGCCATGGTTGAAACATATGCATTATTAGGATTCGTTGTATCAATCTTATTAGTATTCAAGTTTTAATATTGAGGAAGTGAAGTTATGTCAGACGTAAAAAATCTTACTTCTAAAATCTTAAAAGATGCGGAAGAGAGAAAGGAAAGTATTCTTAATGCTGCGAATGAAGAAAAAGCAAAAATAATTGCTAAAAAAGAAGCAGCAGCTAAAATGGAAGAAGCTTCTATGCTAGAAAAAGCAAAGATTGAAGCTAAAACAAGACAAGAAAGAATAGTTTCAAGTGCAGAGCTTAAAGCAAGAAATGAAAAACTAAAAGCTAAACAGGAAGTTATAGATTCAGTTTTTGAAAAGAGTATAAATGAATTATGTTCAATGTCAGATGAAGATTTAAAAAACTTCATTAAAAATATGATAATTAACTCAGATATTACTGGGGATGAAAATATTATATTAAACGAAAAAGGTAAATCAGTTGTAGATAATTCACTACTTAATACAATAAATAGTGAATTAAAAGAAAAAGGAAAAAAAGGAGAACTTACAATCAGTGATGAAGTAAGAACTTTTAGAGGTGGATTTATCTTAGAAAAGGATGGCATAGAAATAAATAATACTTTCGAAGATTTAGTAAATTCATCAAGAGATGATTTAGAATTCGAAGTAGCTCAAGTATTATTTTAATTAAGGAGGAAACAGAATGAATTCAATGGAATTTACTCAAGTTATACCAAGACTTAGAGTATTAGAAACAAGACTCCTTGATAAAGCTAAAATCGATAGAATGATTGATGGAGATTCTGCAAATGAAGCACTCAAGGTGCTTCAAGAATCTGAGTATGCCAATGTTATGACAGGTGTTAAAAGAGCTGAAGATTATGAAATAATACTATCAAAAGAGCTTAAAAGAGTATATGAGCTTATGTATGATGCATCACCATCAAAAGCTTTAATAGACTTAATGAGTATAAAGTATGACTATCATAATATAAAAGTTCTTTTAAAAGGTATATTCCTTCAAAAAGATTTCAGTGAAATGTTAATATCAGTTGGTAAAATTGATATTCATACATTAAAACAAAGTATAAATAATAATAACTTAGGTGATTTGCCAAAGGTTATGAGAGAAGCTATAGAAAAAGCTAAAGAAGCTTTTGAAGCTAACAAAGATCCACAGGAAATTGACATTATTTTAGATAATGCTATGTTCACTGAAATGAAGGATATTGCTAAAGAATTAAATGATATGTTTATTGATAAATATGTTAAAGCTTTAATAGATTTAACTAACATAAAAACTTTATTAAGAGTTAAGAAGCAAAATAAAAATAGGGACTTTTTACAAGAAGTTATAATTAATGGTGGGGCAATTGATAAAGAAACAATAGTAAGCTTTTTAAATGATGCACCAGAAAACATATCAAACAAATTATCTTTCACTGATTATAGTGAACTTATAAAATTAGGAATTGAAGATTATACAAAGACTGGTTCAGCAAGTCTTTTAGAAAAATTAATTGATAACTACATTATGAATATGATGAAAGAAGCTAAGTTCATTCCTTTTGGAGTTGAACCAGTATTAGCTTATATATATGCAAAAGAAACAGAAATAAAAGTAGTTAGAATTATAATGGTTGGTAAACTCAATAATATCTCAGGGGAAGTAATTAGAGAAAGGCTGCGTGATATTTATGTATAAGAAGATCGGTGTAGTTGGAGATAAAGATTCAGTTTTAGCATTTAAAGCTTTAGGAATTGATGTATTTCCAGTTGTTGAAGCTGATGAAGCAAGAAAAACTATAGATAGATTAGCTATGCAAGATTACGCAGTTATCTTTGTAACAGAGCAGGTTGCAAAAGAAGTAGAAGAAACTATTGAAAGATACAATAGAGCAACACTTCCAGCTGTAATATTAATTCCAAGCAATCAAGGATCATTAAATATAGGAATGCAAAGAATTAGCGATAATGTAGAAAAAGCTGTTGGCGTTAATATCTTATAGGAAGGTAGGTTTTGTAAGGTGAAGACCGGAAAAATAATCAAAGTTTCAGGACCTTTAGTTGTTGCTGAAGGTATGGATGAAGCTAATATATTTGACGTATGTAAAGTTGGAGAAAAAGGTCTTATCGGTGAAATCATAGAAATGAGAGGCGATAAGGCATCTATACAGGTATATGAAGAAACTTCAGGAATAGGACCTGGAGACCCAGTTATAACAACTGGAGAACCTTTAAGCGTTGAGCTTGGACCAGGACTTATTGAAGCAATGTTTGATGGAATTCAAAGACCTCTTGATGCTTTCATGAAGGCAGCAGGTTCAGACTTCCTAACAAAAGGGGTTTCAGTAAAATCATTAGATAGAGAAAAAACTTGGGATTTTAATCCTATAGTTAAAGTTGGAGATGAAGTCGAAGCTGGTGATGTTATAGGAACAGTTCAAGAAACAGCAGTAGTACTTCACAAAATAATGGTTCCTTATGGAGTAGAAGGTAAAGTAAAAGATATAAAATCAGGAAACTTTACTGTTGAAGATGTAGTTTGTATTGTTGAAACTAAAGATGGAGATAAAGAAGTTAAGATGATGCAAAAATGGCCAGTAAGAAAGGGAAGANATAGTTAAAGTTGGAGATGAAGTCGAAGCTGGTGATGTTATAGGAACAGTTCAAGAAACAGCAGTAGTACTTCACAAAATAATGGTTCCTTATGGAGTAGAAGGTAAAGTAAAAGATATAAAATCAGGAAACTTTACTGTTGAAGATGTAGTTTGTATTGTTGAAACTAAAGATGGAGATAAAGAAGTTAAGATGATGCAAAAATGGCCAGTAAGAAAGGGAAGACCTTATGCAAATAAGTTAAACCCAGTTGCGCCACTTACTACAGGACAAAGAGTTATAGATACATTCTTCCCAGTTGTTAAAGGTGGAGCAGCAGCAGTTCCAGGGCCATTCGGAGCTGGTAAAACAGTTGTTCAGCACCAAGTTGCTAAATGGGGAGATGCTGAAATAGTTGTTTACGTTGGATGTGGAGAACGTGGAAACGAAATGACAGATGTTCTTAATGAGTTCCCAGAACTTAAAGACCCAAAAACAGGTCAAAGCTTAATGAAGAGAACAGTTCTTATAGCAAATACATCAAACATGCCAGTTGCTGCTAGAGAAGCATCAATATATACTGGTATTACAATAGCTGAATATTTCAGAGATATGGGATACTCAGTAGCTATCATGGCTGACTCAACATCAAGATGGGCAGAAGCATTAAGAGAAATGTCAGGAAGACTTGAAGAGATGCCTGGTGACGAAGGTTATCCAGCATACTTAGGATCAAGACTTGCAGATTATTATGAAAGAGCTGGTAAGGTTGTATGTCTTGGTAAGGATGGAAGAGAAGGAGCTGTTACAGCAATCGGTGCAGTATCACCTCCAGGAGGAGATATTTCAGAACCAGTTACTCAATCTACTTTAAGAATTGTTAAAGTTTTCTGGGGACTAGATGCTCAACTTGCATATCAAAGACATTTCCCATCAATTAACTGGTTAAACTCATATTCATTATATGCTGATAGAATTGGTGAATGGATGGATGAAGAAGTTGCTTCAGATTGGTCAGAACTTAGAGTTGAAGCTATGGCTTTACTTCAAGAAGAAGCAAATCTTCAAGAAATAGTAAGACTTGTTGGTATAGATGCACTTTCAGAAGGAGATAGATTAAAACTTGAAATTGCTAAGTCAATAAGAGAAGACTATCTTCAACAAAATGCTTTCCATGAAGTTGACACATATACTTCATTAAATAAGCAACATAAAATGTTAAAACTTATACTTCAATTTAAGCATGAAGCAGATAGAGCTTTAGAAAATGGAGTATATTTAGATAAAATTTTAGGTATGAGTGAAATCAGAGATAGAATAGCTAGAGCTAAGTACATCTCTGAAGAAGATATAGCAAAGATTGATCAAATCGGAGTAGATTTAACATCTGAAATGAACAAACTTATCAGCGAAGGAGGGGTTCTAAATGCCTAAAGAATATAGAACAGTTACGGAAGTAGTAGGACCTTTAATGGCTGTTGAAGGTGTTGAAGGTGTTAAATATGATGAATTAGTTGAAATAGAATTACAAAATGGAGAAAAAAGAAGAGGTAAGGTACTAGAAGTTAATGGTTCAAAAGCTATGGTTCAGATCTTCGAAGGTTCTTCAGGAATAAACTTAAAAGGAACTAAAGCAAAATTCTTAGGAAGACCACTTGAACTTGGTGTTTCAGAAGATATGCTTGGAAGAGTCTTTGATGGTATGGGAAGACCAATAGATAATGGTCCAAAGATAATACCAGAAAAAAGACTTGATATAAATGGAGAAGCTATAAACCCAGTTGCTAGAGATTATCCATCAGAATTTATTCAAACAGGAATATCAGCAATAGATGGACTTAATACTCTTGTTAGAGGACAAAAGCTTCCAGTTTTCTCAGGATCAGGACTTCCACATGCAGAACTTGCAGCTCAAATTGCAAGACAAGCGAAAGTTTTAAATTCTGATTCAAAATTCGCTGTTGTTTTTGCAGCAATAGGTATTACATTCGAAGAAGCACAATTCTTCGTTGATGAGTTTAAGAAAACAGGAGCTATAGATAGATCAGTTCTATTTATGAACTTAGCTTCTGACCCAGCTATCGAAAGAATAGCTACTCCAAGAATGGCTCTTACTACTGCTGAATATTTAGCGTATGAAAAAGGAATGCACGTGCTTGTAATAATGACAGATATAACAAACTATGCAGAAGCTCTAAGAGAAGTTTCAGCTGCTAGAAAAGAAGTTCCAGGAAGAAGAGGATATCCAGGATACTTATATACTGACCTTTCTACTTTATATGAAAGAGCAGGAAGACTTAGAGGAAAAGAAGGTTCAATTACTCAAATTCCAATACTTACAATGCCTGAAGATGATAAAACACATCCAATTCCAGACTTAACTGGATATATAACAGAAGGACAAATAATACTTTCAAGAGAACTTTATAAGAAAGGTATTATGCCTCCAATAGATGTATTACCATCACTTTCAAGACTTAAAGATAAAGGTATAGGTAAAGGAAAAACTAGAGAAGATCATGCAGATACAATGAACCAATTATTCTCAGCATATGCTCAAGGTAAACAAGCAAAAGAATTATCAGCAATCTTAGGAGAATCAGCTCTTTCAGAAACAGATAAAGCATTTGCTAAATTTGCAGAAGCCTTTGAAAATGAATATGTTGCACAAGGTTTCACTACAAATAGAACTATAACTGAAACTCTAGATTTAGGATGGAAGCTATTAGCATTACTTCCTAGAACAGAGCTTAAGAGAATTAGAGACGAATATCTTGAAAAATATATGCCAAGAGAGGAAGAATAGGCTATGGCTAGATTAAATGTGAATCCTACTAGAATGGAACTCACAAAGCTGAAGAAGAGATTAACTACAGCTACTAGAGGTCATAAGCTTTTAAAAGATAAGCAAGATGAGTTAATGAGACAATTTATCAATCTTGTTAAATATAATAATAATTTAAGAAAAGAAGTTGAAGGTGAGCTAGAAGGTTCATTAAAAGATTTCGTTATGGCTAGAGCTGTAATGAGTTCTGAATTCTTAGAGGAAGCAATTGCTTATCCAAAAGAAAGTATCTCAGTAGATGTTGGAAATAAGAACATAATGAGCGTTAATGTTCCAGTTATGAACTTTAAAAGACAGCTTGAAGGAGATGAAGGTAGTATCTTCCCATATGGATTTGCGAACACATCATCAGAACTTGATGATGCTATAACAAAGCTTTATGGAATATTACCAAAGCTTTTAGAATTAGCAGAAGTAGAAAAGTCATGCCAACTTATGGCAGATGAAATAGAAAAGACGAGAAGAAGAGTTAATGCTCTTGAATATATGACAATTCCTCAACTTCAAGAAACTATCAAGTACATAAGAATGAAACTTGATGAAAATGAAAGAAGTGCTCTAACAAGACTTATGAAGGTTAAGAGCATGATAGAGCAAAGAGGATAACTTTATTTATTACACCTTAGAATAATTCTAAGGTGTAATTATTTGTCAAGATACTAATACAATTAATATAATTATAGTACTTAAGATGTAATGTTTTATTTTTGAAAACATTACAACAAAATTAAAATTGGATCAATTCAATTGATAATAAATTATATTAATAGTATAATTCTTATTAGATTATAAAGTTATATTAAAATTTTATAGTCTAACGAGAGTTAGGAGAATGGAAAATGGATTATTTTATAGAATTTATAGTTTCATTTTTAATAGTAGCTATACTTATGCCATTAATAATGAAGCTATCTAATAAAATAGGTTTTACGGATAAGCCTACAAAGAGAAAGAAGCATAAAAAGGTAACACCACTTTGTGGGGGACTTACTATGTTTATAGGTTTTTTTATAGTTTACTATTTTATAGCTAATGAATTTGATAGTGCTCATGGAATATGGATATTTGTAGCGTCGGTGCTTATATTAGTTATAGGTTTAGTAGATGATTATTATAAATCAATAGGAAAGGAATTTCCTATATTACCTAGACTTATAATACAAATATTAGCGGCAATAATAGTTTTTAATGCTGGTGTAGCGTTTAAAGGTTTTACTAATCCTTTTACAGGGGTATATATTGAATTAAATACTTTTTTACAGTTTATTTTAAGTATAACTTGGATATTTGGAGTTACTACGGTGATAAATTGGTCAGATGGAATGGATGGACTTGCAGGAAGTATATCATTAGTTTCTTCAATTACATTTTTTATTGCAGCTATAATATTATCTCAAGAATATTCAGCAAGCATATCTGCAGCATTAGCAGGAGTAATAGCAGGATTTTTAATTTACAATAAATATCCAGCGAAGGTTTTTATGGGAGATTCTGGAGCGAATTTTTTAGGATTTATTTTAAGTATTATAGCCTTAGATGGCGCATTTAAACAAGCTACAGTATTAAGTCTTCTATTACCTATATTAGCTTTAGCCGTGCCGATATTTGATAATTTATTTGTAATATTTAAAAGATTTAATGAGGGGAAACCTGTATATCAAGCAGATAGAAGTCAAATGCACTTTAGATTAGAAGAAAAGGGTTTTACAAAACCTCAAATAGTACATTTTATTGTAGGAATAAGTATAGTCTGTTCGTTTTTATCGATAATATTATTATTTTATAATCATCCATAGAAGTTTAAAGCATTACTTTTTAGTAATGCTTTTGTTTTTATAATTATTAATATATAATATAGTTTAAAATACAATTGGGGGCTGATTATAATGTATATAGGAAGTAAAGTTCTACTTAGAGCTTATAATGAAGAAGATATTGAAAAGGTATTAAATTTTGTAAATGATTTTGAGGTTAAAAAGTTTTTAGACTTAAATATACCATTTCCTATAAGTAAACGAGAAGAAGAAATATGGATAAAAAAGAATAGAGAAATAAATGGTTTAACTTATGATTTTGCAATAGAGGAAATAAGCACTGGAAATATTATAGGTGGTTGTAGTATAAATGCTGTTAATATAAAAAATAGAAACTGTACTATTGGAATTATGATAGGTGATAAAAATTATTGGGGCAAAGGATATGGATATGATGCATTATCTATATTAATTAAATTTATATTTGAAGAATGCAATATGGAGAAAATAAAGCTTGGAGTATTTTCTTTTAATGAAAGAGCAATTAATTGTTATAAAAAATTAGGGTTTGAAGAAGAAGGAGTACTTAAAAAAGAAATATATAGATGTGGTAAGTATTATGATGAAATAGTTATGGCAATGTTTAAAGATGAATATTTTAATAGATGTAAATAAGTTTAAGAGAGATGATTATATTTTGAACATAATAGATAATTTTGATAAAAATGTAGTAATTTTAGATGGAGCTATGGGAACTATGCTTCAAGATGTTGAACTTAAAATGATTAAAAATCCAGAAGATTATAATATTACAAATAAAGATAAAATAGAAAAAATTCACAAGATGTATGTTGATGCTGGAGCAGATATAATATTAACTAATACTTTTGGAGCTAATGATGTAAGATTAAAGTCTAGTTCTTTTACTGTATATGAAATTGTAAAAAGTGCAGTAGAAATAGCTAAAAAGTCTGTTAATGGAACTAAGTGTTTAGTGGCTCTTGATGTAGGGCCTCTTGGTGAGTTTATAAAGCCAAAAGGAAGTATAGAATATGAAGATGCAATAGAAATATTTAAAAAGCAGATTAAAGTGGGCGTAAATCAAGGTGTAGATTTGATAATGATTGAAACTATGATGGATTTGTACGAGATGAAATCTGCTGTAATTGCAGCAAAGGATATTACAAATAAGCCGATATTTGCCACTATGACTTTTAATAAAGATTTAAAAACGATTTTTGGATATACAGTTAAAGACATGGTTATTGAATTAGAGAAGTTAGGAGTAGATGCTTTAGGATTTAATTGTTCAACAGGTCCTAAGGATATGATAGAACTTGTAAGAGAAGCTGGGTATCTTACTAAATTACCTATAATAGCAATGCCAAATAGGGGGAAACCAAAAGTTATAGAAGATAAGCTTGTATATGATATGACAAAAGAAGAATTTTTAAATTATATAAAACAAATAATAAGTAGTGGTGCAAATATAGTTGGAGGTTGTTGTGGAACAACTCCTGAATTTATAAGTGAATTGAATAAAAACCTTAATAAAAAATAAAGATATCCTTAAGGATATCTTTAAATTTTTAAACAAAAATGAAATATGTTGTTTTAATCTTTACATTATTTATTTTATATGTTTAAGTTAAATTACTTAATATTTAGTATAGGAGATTTTAAATTGAAAAAAAATTTATCAAAAATAAAGTTTTGTATTTTTATAATAATACTTGTAGTTGGATTAATAGTTCTTGCTATTAACTTTGAGTATTTAAAAACATTAGATATGAATCAAGTTTGTCAATCAATTAAAGATAATAAGGTATTAGCTAGTTTAGCTTATATTGGAGTCTATATAATAAAACCATTTTTTGTTTTTATACCAACTAATATATTAGCAGTATTTAGTGGTATATTATTTGGCCCGGTATATGGTTTTATATTTACTATGATTGGATTTTTTATATCAGGAACAATTGCTTTTTTTGTAGCTAGATATTTAGGAAGAGATTTTGTTAATGGAATAATAGGCAATAAGCTTTTGAAGTTAGATGATAATATGGAGAAAAATGGTTTTAAAATTTTGCTTTTATTAAGGTTGCCACCAATTCTTCCATATGATCCATTAAGTTATGCTTGTGGACTTACAAAAATAAGATATAAAGATTTTATTATAGCATCTTTAATAGGTGTTTTACCTGAGACTATGTGTTATTCAATTATTGGAGAAAACTTTTTGGATCCATGTTCACCTAAATTTATAGTACCTATAATCATACTTATAGCTGGAGTATTATTATCTAAAAAAATAATAGGATCAAAAAATAAAATAAAAGTATAATATTTAAAATATATTATAGAAGGAAAGAGGAGTAAATATGATTAAAAGTTTCTGCGATTTGAATTCAAAAGAAAAAGATAATTTACTTATATTTATGAATAGAAAAGAATATATTTCTCTTTCAGAGATGGAAAGTATGTTTAATACAAAAACATATAATTATGGTGAAGGTATAGCTATAATATTCGATTCTGACAAAGTATTAGGTATTGGAAGAGCTATACTTAAAGAAATATCTATAACAGGTATTGCTTATATATATTCATTAGATATTTTAGAGTGCTATAATGATAAAAAGTACATTATAGAGGAATTAATTAAATTTTTATATTATATATGTAATAAAAATAATGCTAATGAAATTTTATTAGGATTTAGAAAAAAAGAAACTAAAGAAATAATTGAAAAGTTAGGATTAAAAGTTTCTTATTCAGCAAAGATAATGGAAATAAATGATAAGAGTGAAAAAGAACATATTTTAAATTTGGAAAAATTAAATGATAAAAATAAATTAAAATATATGAGTTTATATAATAAAGCATTTAATAATATGCCTCATGGAGCATCGCTTAATGAACTTGAGCTAAATGAATATTTAAATGAATCTTATACTGGAAATTATTATTTTATAGTTTTAGATAAAAATAAAAGAATAGGAGTAATGAATGTATATGTAAATGGCAATAATTCTACTTTTGATATAGGGCTTCCGGTAGAGTTTAGGGGACAAGGATATGGTAAAAGATTATTAGAGACGGCAATACAGTTTTTAGTGAATAAAAAAATAAGGAATATATATTTAGTAGTTATAGAAGTAAATAAAATAGCTTACAATATGTATAAAAAAAGAGGTTTTAAAGAAAAAGGCATTTTAAGTTATTGGGTTACACTTAAAAATAAGGATTTAATAATATAGGGTTACTTTAGTAACCCTATAATTTTATATTAATTTCTTTTAGTGTAAAGCTTAATTTTATTATTTTTTTGAAAAATTGAAAGAAAAAAGTAAGAAAATTAAATGTTAAATTTAAAAATATAATTTTATAATTAAATTATAATAAATATTTTTATTAAGAAAGGTTTGTAATTATATGAACTTAGTTTTAAGGTATAAAAATATATTAATGATTATTATTGTTTTATTATTATTTACTTCTATTGGACTAAGTTATTTAGAAAATAAATGTTTATACGATAATAAAATAATAGATAAAAAAGTACAAGAAATCAAAAAAAGACCTAATTATGTAAAGATAGAAAATATAGATGAAAAATATTTAAATTCGGTAATTGATATAGAAGATCATAGGTTTTATGAACATGGAGCTATAGATTTTATATCTATATTAAGGTCAATAATACATAACATTATTGCTGGAAAAGTAATAGAAGGTGGAAGCACTATAACACAACAATTAGCTAAAAATATGTGTTTATCAAATGAAAGAAATCTTAGTAGAAAAATAAAAGAATTGCTTTTATCAATACAATTAGAAAGAAAATATACAAAATCAGAAATTCTTGAATTGTATGTAAATATAATATGTTTTGGAGATGGTTATTTTGGTATAAGTAATGCTTCAAAAGGATATTTTAAAAAAACACCTTGCGAATTGAATTTTAATGAGGCTACTATACTTGCTGGAATTCCTCAAGCGCCTAGTATTTATGCATTAAGTAAAAATAATGGACTAGCTAAAAAAAGGCAAAAGCAGGTTATAAGAGCTTTAATAAAATACGGAAATACATATAAAAATAATAAGTGTAAATATAATGACGATAATTTATTGCATAATATTAAATTCAACTTTCATAAGTTAGCAGAATTTGTATGAAATTTTGAATAAAAGTATTAAAACTTGCAAATAAAATGAAAAAATATACCTAGTAATTTTATACAAGTTAAATTATGGAATAATCGTCTTAGGCTAGTAATACTGTAAAATTAGCTGTTGTTATAAATTCCATATAAGTATAGTTTTTGTTTAAAAGTATTATATAATCATAAATGTTATTAATCTACCATAAGAAAAGTGGAATATTTATGGTATAAATGTATTGACAGATGGAACAACACAATGAAAAGAAAAAAAGGAGTTGTAAAAATGAAATACAGATTAATAGCAATGCTTATACTATCTTCATCATTAGTTGGGTGTTCAGGAATAAATGTAGGTTCTTCAAATAAGAAAGATACAAATAAAGAAGTAGTACAAGTTGAAGATAATAGCAATGTGGAGAATACTAAAGAAAAAAATGTTAAAGAAAATAAGGATGTTAAAATATTAAGTAAAGATTCAAAAGTATTAAAAAATGAATCTAAATCTAATATAAAAAAAGAGACAAGCGATAATAAACAGTCTGCAACCAAAAAAGAAGATAGTAATAAAAATGAAATTAGCAAAAAATCAGAAGATAGCACTAAAGTAAACAATAACATTGAAGAAAAAGTAACTAATAATAATTCAAGTGATAGTAAAAAATTAAATTCAAATGAAAAACATTCATCTGTAAAAGAAAGTTCAAGCAATAGTAATTTTATGTCACAAGTTGAATCAGAGATATTTAGATTAGTTAATATAGAAAGAAAAAAGGCAGGGGTTAATACTTTAAGTTATAGTAATACTATGCAAAAATATGCAAGAATGAAATCAGAGGATATGGCAGTTAGAAAATACTTTGATCATAGGGATCCTCAAGGTAATTTAATTACTGAAAAGATGAAAAATGATGGAGTTAAATATAGTAGTTGGGGAGAAAATATAGCTTATATCGGAGGAGAATCAGCAGATGTACTAGCTAGTCAGTTCATGAGGAACTGGATGAATTCACCTGGACATAGAGCTAATATATTATCACCTAACTTTACTGGTATAGGTGTTGGCGCATATAAATCAGGAAACACAGTATATGCAACACAAGAATTTTATAGTTAAAATTATTAAGGTTACTTTTTGAGTAACCTTTTTAATATTTTATAATTTGCACATAATATTTAAGTAAACTTATTTAAAGTAAGAATTATGGTTAAAATTATTAATAAAGATAGAAAAATACTATTATAATGAAATTGCTATTAACGATATTGTGAGCTTTTATAGAAATATGTAAATAAAATATTTAATGAAAAATTTACTATAATTATTATAGAATTGTTTATTAAATTTACATAAATAAATTAAGTTATATAGATTTAAATTTAAGATAAGGGGGATGAATATGGATATATATACAATAGGTCATTCAAATTATAGTATGGAGAAATTTATAGAAATGCTTAAGATGTTTAATATTAATTGCATAGTAGATACTAGAGCTATTCCATATTCTAAATATAATAAACAATTTGATAAAGAAAATATTAAAAAAACATTGTTAAGTGAAGGTTTTTATTATATTTATATGGGAATGGAATTAGCAGCAAAAAGGGTTAATAAGTTATCATATAATAATGAAGGTTTTGCAGATTTTGATAAAGTTATAAAGGAAAAAGAATTTCAAAATGGTGTTAATAGACTTAGAAACGGATGCAAAAAAGGATATAAAATAGCAATACTTGGTGCAATGCAAGATCCTATAAGATGTCAAAGAGGGATTTTAATAGGAAAATATTTATCAAGTAATGGATTTAATGTTAATCATATATTAGATAATTTGGAGATTGCATCACAAAAAGATATAGAAAAGTTTTTATTAGAAAAGTATTTTAAGGATAGAAATCAATTAACAATTGATTCACTTCTTGGAACAGCTATGAGTGAAGAAGAAATGATAAAAGAATGCTATAAATTAGCTAATAAAGATATTGGATATAGAATAGAGAATTTAAAAAAAGCTACCACTAATATAGTAAAGTAGCTTTTTAGATTTTATTATTGTCCGTTATTATTTATAGGAACAAAAACTCTTTTTGCAAGTTCATCATCCATCATATATATAGCAGCTGGATTTCCTTCTGATCTTTTAACTCTTTTTAAAAGAGAGTTGAAATTATTTTCTTCTTCAACTTGTTCATCAATAAACCAATTAAGTAAGCTCATTGTAGCATGTTCTCTTTCTTCAGAAGCAATATCAGCTAATTTATAAATTCTACTTGTAACTAATTGTTCGTGTTCGTAACCTTTTTGGAAAACATCAATTATGCTTTCAAAGTCAGCTTTAGGTTTAGGAATATTATCTAAAGTAACTTTTCCGTTCTTTTGGAATATGTAATCATAAAATTTCATTGCATGAGCTAATTCTTCTTGTGCTTGTACTCTAAAAAAGTTTGCAAATCCACTTAGATCAACTGATTCAGCATATGCTGCCATTGATAGATATACATAAGATGAGTAAAATTCAAAATTTACTTGTTCATTAAGATTATTTAATAGATTTTCACTTAACATTTGTTTCTCTCCTTTATACCTTAAAATAAAATATCACTTAATAGGTATTGTACCCCTTAAGCAGTAAATTATCAATTAAATAAAGCTTATTTATATAAAAAATTATAAATTTGGATAAATATTAAAAATGTTATATAATTTATTAAACGGTTACAATGAGGGGATTGAGAAAATGGTTATTAGTGATGAAGAAATTATTAAAAATTTAAAGTATTTAAAACTTTTATCAATGCAATATAAAACAGTTGCAGAAGCTTCAACGGAAATAATAAATTTAGCTGCTATATTAAACTTACCAAAGGGAACAGAACATTTTTTAACTGATTTACATGGAGAATATGAACCATTTGTACATGTACTTAAAAATGGCTCTGGTGTTATTAAAAGAAAAATAGATAGGGTATTTGGAAAATCTCTTATGGATAGTGAGAAAAAGAGTTTAGCAACATTAGTTTATTATCCGGAACAAAAAATAGATATAGTTTTAAGAGAACAAGAAAATATAGATGACTGGTATAGGGTTAATTTATATAGGCTTATAGAACTTTGTAGAAGTGAATCATCAAAGTATACTAGATCAAAGGTAAGAAAAGCACTACCAAAAGATTTCAGTTATGTAATTGAAGAATTATTGCATGAACAATTTTATGGTATAAATAAGCAAGAGTATTATGATGGAATAATTACAACAATTATAGATATAGGAAGAGCAAAAGAATTTATTATAGCTTTATCAAATCTTATTCAAAGATTAGTTATAGATAGATTGCATATATTAGGAGATATATATGATAGAGGGCCTAGAGCTGATATAATAATGGAAAAGCTTATGGAACATCATTCTGTTGATATTGAATGGGGAAATCATGATATGCTTTGGATGGGGGCAGCAGCAGGAGAAAAAACTTGTATGGCCAATGTTATAAGGATAGCTACAAGATATGGGAGTCTTGATACATTAGAAGACAGTTATGGAATAAATATTATGCCTCTTGCAACATTTGCCCTTAAATATTACAAAGATGATCCATGTATAGAATTTATGCCAAAAGTTAGTGATGCTAGTAGATATGGAAAGTTTGAGATGGATTTAACAGCAAAAATGCATAAAGCAATTTCAATAATACAATTTAAATTAGAAGAAAAAATAATAAAGAGAAGACCAGAATTTAAATTAGACAATAGGTTACTTTTAGACAAAATAGATTATGATAAAGGAACAATTATAATAAAGGGCAAAGAATATAAATTAAAGGATTGTTATTTTCCAACTATAGACCCTAAAAATCCATTTAAGCTTACAGAAGAAGAGGAAAAATTAATTGAAAAGTTGCAAATATCATTTGTAAATAGTGATAAATTACAAAGGCATATAACATTTTTATTTTCAAAAGGAAGCATGTATCTTACTTACAATAAAAATTTATTACTTCATGGATGTATACCTTTAAATGAAGATGGAACTTTTAAAAGCTTTACTATAAATGGTAAAAAATATTATGGAAGAAAATTATTAGAAAAATTTGATGCATTAGCAAGAGAAGGATATTTTAATAAAGTAGGAACTAAAGAAAAGTTATATGGTATGGATATTATGTGGTATTTATGGACTGGTCCTGTATCATCTTTATTTGGTAAAGAAGAGATGACAACTTTTGAAAGATATTTTATAGAAGATAAAAAAACTCATATAGAGGCTAAAAATCCATATTATGCATATAGAAATGATGAAGAGATAGTTTCAAAAATATTAAAAGAATTTGACTTAGATGTTGAAGAATCAAAGATAATTAATGGACATGTTCCTGTAAAAGAAAAGCTAGGAGAAAGTCCAATAAAGTGTGGTGGAAGAGTTTTAGTTATAGATGGTGGGTTTGCAAAAGCTTATAGAAAAGATACTGGAATTGCAGGATACACTTTAATATATAATTCTTATGGGCTTCAATTAGTATCACATCAACCATTTGAATCAATAGAAAATGCTATTATTGAAGAAAATGATATTTTATCAACTAGTATAGTTGTTGAGAGAAAACTTGATAGAAAAAGAGTTGGAGATACTGATATAGGAATGGAGCTTAAAAATCAAATAAAGGAATTAAAAATGCTTTTAGAAGCATACAGAAAAGGATTAATAAAAGAAAAAAGATGAATTCCATTAAACAAAAGTTTTTATAAGAAAGTAATAGGGTAAATATAAAAATAAATTTTAATATATAATAATAAATGGCTTAAAGATACTGTAATTATTATATAATGATATGGTACTTAAAGTAATAAAATATATTACTTTAAGTACCATATTTTTAATGGTTAAATAAGTTTTCCGTGAGATAATTCCATTTTCTTAAACTTTATTTTAAATTGCTTTTCATATTGTTTAAGGTTTCTAAGTTCTTTAGGTGTAACTAAAGAAACTGTAATACCTTTATTATTACCCCTAGCAGTTCTTCCAGCTCTATGTAAATATTCATTAGCATTAATTGGAAAGTCTAAGTTAATAATATGAGATATATTAGGGATATCTAAACCTCTTGCAGAAATATCAGAAGAAACAAGTATATCTATAGAACCATTTCTAAATTTCTCAAGAGCTTGTTGTCTTTGTTCTTTAGTAATTCTTTTATGCATAGCAAAAGCGTTTTTGTGATGATAATTAAGTTTATCAGCTATAAGTTCAACATTAAATCCGCGATTGATAAATACTAAAGTTTTAGAAGGATTTTCAGCTGCAACAAGTTTTCTTAGTACTTCTGGTTTATCTCTTTCTTCAACTTCAATATATATGTGTTCAATATTAGGATTTAAAGAAATTTTTTCTTTATTTTTAAAAATAACAGGTTCTTTCATTAAATCTTTAAGGATATCCATAGCTTTTGGACTTATAGTCGCAGAGAACACTAAAAGTTGTCTATCTCTCATAGTACTTTTAATTATATCTTGTACAGTTCTTAAGTGAGTATTATCTAATAAATTATCACCTTCATCAAGAACTATAGTTTTTATAGTATGAGCTTTAATTTTTTTCTTTTTAATTAAATCTAAAACTCTACCTGGGGTTCCAATTACTATACTAGGTTTAGTTTCTTTTAATTTTTTTATTTGTTTATCCATATTTACATCACCAATAATTGGTGTAGAACTAATATTTATATTAGAATTTTGTGCTAGTAGCTTACATTGTTTTTCAATTTGCATAACAAGTTCTCTAGTTGGAGCAAGAATCAAAACTTGAACTCCTTGAGTATTTTTATCTATCTTTTCAAAAAGTGGTGATAAAAAAGCAAGAGTTTTTCCGCTTCCTGTATGAGCTTCACCTATAACATCCTTATTAATTAAAATTTCTGGAATAGTTAAAGCTTGTATTTCAGTTGGTGTATCAATTGATTGTTTTTTTAAGCCTTCTATTATGTTATTGCTTAAATTCAAATCTTGAAATGTATTCATAAATTTTATCCTCCTATGTTAGATAGTCATAACTTATAGTATATACATAATATAAAGAAAAGTGTACTTAAATTATAAAATAAAACAAATAAATATTAACTCTTTAGCAAAAAAGTTAATAATAAATTAGTTGTAAATATTGATATAATTAATAATGAAAATTATATAATATATTTTATGTTTTATTAATAAAAAATTAAATATAATAGTAATTTTTTAGGGAAAAGAGGGTGGATGAGTTGAATATATTTAGAACGCAGAATATTGACAAATTTTCTGCTAATATAAAAGATTCACAAAAGCATTTAGGAACTCTTGACTTAACACTTATGAGTATTGGTTCAGTAATTGGTACTGGAGTAATGGTTCTTACAGGAATAGTTGCAGCAAAAGAAGCTGGACCTGCTGTTGCAATTTCTTTTGCATTAAGTGCTATTGCAGCAGCTTTTATAGTACTTTGTTATGCTGAACTTAGTGCTAGTATACAAAGTTCAGGAGGGTCTTATACATTTGCTTATTTAACTTTTGGAGAGGTAATAGCATTTATAGTTGGAATGTGTGTTGTAATAGCATATATTTTATCGGCTGCAACAGTTGCATCAGGATGGGGAAGTTATTTATTAAGTTTACTTGATGTAATTAATATACATATTCCAAAATCTTTTACCAATATACCATCTCAGGGAGGAATTATAAACTTACCGGCTATATTAGCTATATTATTTATAACTTTTGTTATATCTGGAGGAACAGGTTCAAGTAAGATTGTTGATAATATAATGGTATTAATAAAAATAGGTGTTATATTACTATTTTTAATAGTTGGTTCAAGGCATATGTCAGCTTCAAATTGGGTTCCTTTTGAACCATATAAGATGTCGGGAGTTATGACCGGAGCAGCATCAGTATTTTTTGCATATTGTGGATTTGATGCAACAGCATCAGCTGCACCATATGTAAAAAATCCTAAAAAGGCATTACCAATAGGTTTATTAACATCACTTTTTGTGTGTGCAATTATTTATATAGGAGTATCATTAGTTTTAACTGGTATAACTTCATATATAAATTTAGATGTTCCAGATGCTCTTTCATACACATTAAAATTAGCAAAAAGACCGGAAACTGCATTTATAGTTTCACTTGGTACTGTAATTGGAATACTTGCAGTTATATACGCAGGAAATTTTGCAACTTCTCAAATATTACTTAAAATAAGTGAAGATGGGTTATTACCTAAAATATTTAGTAAAAAGAACAAAAAAGGTTCACCAATTATTTCATTATGGACAGTTGGTATAATTTCTTCAATTCTTGCTGGATTTTTTAATTTAAAGGATTTAGCTAACTTTGCAAGTATTGCATTTTTACTTGTTTATTCCATAGTTTCTCTTTCAGTAATAGTATTTAGGAAAAAATATCCTAACATAAAAAGAAGTTTCAAAACTCCTTTAGTACCATTTATACCTTTATTAGGAGCAATATGTTGTATAATTTTAATGATTAATTTAACAAAGATTACTTGGGTTATATTTGGAATAATTTTAGTATGTATATTAATTGTATATTTTTTATATGGAAAAAATCATTCAGAACTTAGATAAAATAAAATTATTTTATAAAGGATTGTATCAAATTAAAAATAACATTATTTGATGCAATCCTTATTAATTTTAAAAAACTTTACTATAATATAGATATAAAGGTAATTAGGAGGAATTTTTATGGCAATTAAACATGGGGCTAATTTATTTGATTTAGCAAATGAATTAGGAATTAAAAAAGAAGATTTTTTAGACTTTAGTTCAAATATAAATCCGTTTGGAGCATCAGAAAAAGCAAAACAAGCTGTAATAGATAACATAAATATGGTTTCAATATATCCAGACCCAGAATATAAAGAACTTAAAAATGTAATTTCAGATTATTGTAAGTGTAATTTTAAAAATATTATATTAGGAAGTGGAGCAACTGAATTAATAGCTTCGTTTATAAAAGATATTAATCCTAAAAATGCAATGCTTTTATCTCCATCATATTCTGAGTATGAAAGAGAATTAAAAAAAATAGGCTGTAATATAATAAAATACTTTGCAAAAGAAGAAAATGATTTCGTAGTTGACTTAATTGATTTTAAAGAGAAGATAAGAAAATCAAAGGTTGATTTAATTATAATTTGTAATCCTAATAATCCAACAGGATTTGCATTTACACAAATAGAAATAGAAGAAATTTTAAAAAGTACAAATGCATTTGTTATGGTTGATGAAACTTATATTGAATTTACGAATAAGGAAGTTTATTCATCAACTAATTTAATTGATAAATATAAAAATTTATTTGTTATAAGAGGAACATCAAAATTTTTCTCAACTCCAGGAATAAGATTGGGTTATGGTCTTATATCAAATGAGTATGTAAGAGATAACATATTAGATAAATTAGATTTATGGAATATAAATATTTTTGCAACTATCCTTGGAGAAGCTATGTTTAAAGATGAGAAGTATATAGAAAAAACAATTTTACATATGACTAATGAAAGAAATTATTTAAATAAAGAACTTAAAAATTTTAAAGATATAAAGGTATATGAAAGTAGAGGAAACTTTATATTATGTAAAATTGAAAGAGCAGATATAACTTCTGAGGATATATATGATAAGTTAGCTAATAAAGGAATAATAATAAGAAACTGTTCTTCTTTTGAAGGTCTTAATAATAAATTTTTTAGGGCTTGTGTTCTTAAGCATGATGAAAATGCTTTATTAATAAGGTATTTAAAAGAGATTCTAAAATAAAAGATTTACATGTGTAAAATTATACTTTATACTAGTGTATATACATTAGTATAGGGGGAGTATTTATGAATAATAAAATTAAACAAATGGTATATGCTGCACTTTTAATAGCACTTGCAATTATTATTCCGGTGCAGTTTAGCTTTTTAAAGATTTATATACCACCATTTAGTGCTACACTTTTTGCACATGTACCTATGTTTGTAGCAATTTTAATATCACCAATGGTAGCAGTTGTTACAGGAATCGGATCAACGATTGGTTTTTTGATAGCAGGTATGCCAATGCCAGTAGTTTTTAGAGCTGCAACTCACATTGTGGTAGGATATTTTGGAGCAAAATATATTCAAAAGCATAAATCATATTTAAAAATGTCATTATTTACATCAATAATTCATGGTGGTCTTGAAGCATTAGTAGTTATACCATTTATAGGATTTGATATTTATCAATTAATAATAGTTACTGGAGTAGGAGCTGTTCTTCATCATATGATAGACAGTGCGTTAGGATATGGGCTTGTTAATGTAATGGCTAAAGGAAGAAATAAAAGTATTTATACTTTATTTGATAATGTAAAAGAAAAGAACGAAGTTTTAATGTAAGAGCTACTTTTTAAGTAGTTCTTTTTATATTAAAGTATTTTTCTTATTAATACAATTAAATATAAGAAAGTATATATTAAGATTAGTTTTTTGTTAAATTTGGAAGACGATAATAAATTTACTTTAAAATTATCTATGATTAAGTATATAATGAATATTGATACTTTTTTAGTAAATAAAATTTAGTATGAGGTAGTTATTTTGAGTAATATTATTTTAGATGAAGAAAGAAATATCTTAATAGAAAAAAGAAAATTAATAGATGAGGAGCTAAAACAAAAAGAAGAATATATAGAAGGTGTAAACAAGAAGTTTACAGAGCTTAGTAAAGCATTAAAGGGAAAGTATAATGCAGAGAAGGATACTACAGAAAAGGCTTTAAATCTAGCTAAAAAAGATATAGAAAAATATGAGGAAGCTTATAATACACCATATTTTGGTAGAGTTGATTTTAGAGAAAAGAGATCAGCTGATGTAGAACAGATATATATAGGAAAACATGGGATAAATAGCTCTGAAACTGGAGATGAAATTGTAGTAGATTGGAGAGCACCAGTTGCAGATCTTTATTATAGTGGAACTGGGGGAGAAGCATATTATAAGGCACCAGCTGGAATAATAGATGGGGAGTTATCTCTTAAAAGAAAGTTTTTATTTAATGATGAACGTGAATTGGAGAGAGTATTTGACGAGAGTATAAATGAAATAATGATAAATGGTGAAGAAGGTCAAGGTCTTGTTGATGAATTCCTTAAAATAAATCTTGAAGAAAGCAGAGGAAAAAAGCTTAAAGATGTTGTTGCTACAATTCAAAAGGAACAAAATGAGATAATAAGATGGCCAAGAAATCTTCCTATAATCGTTCAAGGTTCAGCAGGTTCAGGTAAAACTACAATAGCACTTCATAGACTTGCTTATTTAATATATAGATATAAAGAAAATATGAGTGGAGAAGATATATTGGTTCTTGCTCCAAATAAATTATTTTTAGATTATATTTCTGAAATACTACCAAACCTTGGTGCTCATGAAGTAAAACAGAGTACATTTGAAGATTTAGTAAAATCAAAGGCTAAAATTAAAAGAAAAATATATAATAAAGATGAAAAAATAAAAAACATTATGGAAGAAACTGATGAAGAGAAGAAAAAGTTAATAGTAAATTCAGCAAAACTTAGAGGATCATTAGCTTTTAAAGTAATGCTTGATAGATATATTACTTTATTAGAAAGCAAAGCATTAGATATAAAAGATATAGAAATTGCAGGTCAAGTTATTTTTACAAGAAAAGAAATAATGAAATTATATTTAAAGGATTTAAAGGCATATCCAATAAATAAAAGAAAAGATGAAATAAAAAGATATTTAAGTTTAAAACTTAAGGAAAGAATATTAGCTGTTATACAAAAGGTTGATAAAGCTTGGGATATAAAAATAAAAGATATAAAGATGGAAGAGGGGGATTCAGAAGCTAGAAGAAATAAACTTATACAAGTTTATGATGAAAGAGATAAAGTTAAAGAAAATATTAAAAAGAATGGAAAAAATGCATTAAATGAGTATTTTAAGGCATGGAGAGGAATAAGCTCAACTGACATATATAAAGGATTTTTCAATGACGAAGATCTTTTTGATATATCAACAGATGATAAAATTCCAGAAGTTCTTGCTGATTTTATGAAAAAAGAATTTAATGAAAGATATGAAGCTGGTTTTGTAGATGAAGATGATTTAGCAGCAATATTATATATAAGAGTTTTATTAGAGGGAATAGATGACTCTGAGAAGTTTAAACATATAGTTGTAGATGAAGCTCAAGATTATAGTCCATTTCAAATTTATTTAGTAAATGAATTAGCACGAGGAAATTCTTTAACTTTAGTTGGAGATTTAGCACAAGGCATATATTATTATAAAGGATTAAAGAAATGGGAAGATGTAACAGAAGGACTTTTTAAAGGTAAAGCTACCTTTATAAGTTTAAGTCAAAGTTATCGTTCAACAGTAGAAATTATAGATTTTGCAAAAGAAGCATTAAAAGCTCAAAATTTAGGACTTAAAGATTCTATACCGGTATTAAGACACGGTATGGAGCCTAAAATAATAAAAGTAAAAGATGATATAGAAATTTCTGAAAAAGTAGATGAAATAATAAAAAAGACTCACCAAGAAGGAAAAAGCGTTGTTGCTTTAATAACAAAAGATTCGAATGAAGCTGAAAAGCTTGAGAAGATTTTAAAGAAAAAAAGTAAGAATAAGTTTCAAAGGATAAAAGGAAAAGAAAAAGAAACTAAATCTGATAACATTATAATCCCATCTTATTTAACTAAAGGATTAGAATTTGATTGTAGTATAATTTATAATCCAAGTGATAAAAATTATGATGGAAATAGTACACTAGATCAAAGATTATTATATGTTTCTTTAACTAGAGCACTTCATACAGAATATATATTAGAATTAGATAATATAACAAATCTTATAAAAAAATAAATGGGTTAAAATAAAAAAGAGTTAGAATATAAAATATCTAACTCTTTTTTAAAATTACCTATATTAGGTTTGTGTTTATAATAAAATGTATTTATAATAAGAAAAGAATATACAGTAGGAGGATAATTTAATGGAAGAAAAAGAGATAATGTCTTTTAAAGATGAAGATGGAAATAAAGTTGATTTTGAAGCAGTAGCAAGAATATTTCTTGATGAAAAAGAATATTTACTACTAACACCAGTAGAGGAAGAAGCTGAAGATATATTTATATTTAGAATAGACAAGACAGATGATAAAGAGGAATTAAATCTTGTAGAAGATGATAAAGAATTTATCGCTGTAAAAAAAGAATATAAGAAGCTTTTATACTAAGGAGAGTGTTAATATAAATGAACGCTTTTGAAATATCACAAAGATTAGAACAAGAAGGATTAACTGAAATTGAAGAAATATTAGTAGAAGATGATAAAGTTATTTTAGAATTTTTTTATGATTTTGATAGAGAAGAGCTTAATGCTGCTAGAGCTTATGCGAATGAAGAAAGTGATTTAGAAGAAGATAGTAATGAATGGAAAGTAGATTGGTACATACCATATTTATTAGATATAGCAAGAGATAATATAGAAAATATAATTGAAGAAGTAAGTGATGAATTAGAAATTTCAGGAGTATTCCATGAAGTAAAAATAGATGGAAATAATAATGACTACATAAAGTTTATTGCTGCGTTTTGTACAGATGACTTTGATATGGAATTAGAAGAAGTGTTAAACGATTACTTATAATAAATTAAAGGGTTTTTAAGTATATATAAAAACTACTTGAATTCAAAAAAAATTGTGCTATAATTAAAACATAACATACCTGAGATGTTCGCCAAGCTTATCGTATTCAACCTACATATGAGATACGGGATTTGCGATATTATTATTGATGTCGGGCTTCAAGCATTTAGCTTCATATTATGACGGAAGATGGCAGAGAGGTAATATGAGCAGAACCCACCTGCGAGGAGCAGGTTTTGAATATATAAGCAAACGGCATGTTGGGGTGCTATATAATTACAGAAATTAATACCTCTTTTGAGGTATTTTTTTTTGTGCTTTTTTAAAATAAATGGAGTATCTTAACTCCATTTATTTTAAAAAAAGTTTTTAAGCTGCTAGTTTATTGAAGGTTTTTACTTTGTAATTTCTTTTGTGGATTTTATAAAGAAGACATTGGTATGTGCTTATATCTTTGTCTAAATTTTGAGAAAGTATGACAATAAGTTTATTAGAAGGATTTATAAATTTTAGTAGTAGATTTAATAAAAACTTTCTGTATTTTATTCTTTTTTTTATCTTTTTTACCGTCATAAACAACACCTCATCTGTAAAATAAATGTATTTATAGTCATATTATAACAGTTATTGGAAATAAGTAAATTAAAATAAAAGTACAAATATTTACAAAAATATATATTAAATATTATAAAAATAGAATAAAATCAGTATAAAATAGATTAATATAAGTGAATAAAATTTAATTTGTCGAAAAATAAAAATAAAATATTTATTAAAATGTAAATAAGTTGTGTAAAACTTTAAATCAATAGTTATTAAAGTTGATTAAACAGTTATTTATAGGTAAAATAAACATAAGTGTAAATAAAAAGTTTTCAAGGAGTGACTAAATTAATGAATACTAAAGATATGAATGTAGATGAAATGAAGATAGATGATGTTATAGAGAAAATAAATGAAATATATAAAAAAAGTAAAGAAGAAGGATTAACAGAAGACGAAAAAGAATTACAACAAAAGTTAAGAAGAAGATATATAGATAGTGTTAAAGCTAATTTTAAGGTTCAACTTAGTGGGATAGAGCCTAAGAAAAAGAAATAAAGGGTGATTGTGATGGCGGTAACTGTTGAAAAGTTAATTAAAGATTTTAATTTGGAGGTTTTAGTAGAAGGCAATCCAGAAGAGGTAATAAGTGTAAGTGATGTAAATAGACCTGGACTTCAGTTATCTGGTTTCTATAATTATTTTACTCCAGAGAGAATACAAATTATTGGAAAAGCTGAGTGGAGCTTCTTAGATGATATGCAAGTTGAACTAAGAAGAAAAAGACTAAAAAAATATTTTAGTTTTAATATGAAATGTGTAATTATAACAAGGGGAATTGAACCACATGAAGAACTTATAAAATATGCACAAAAACAAAATATTTGGGTTTTAAGAAGTAATTTAGTTACAACTAAGTTTATTAGTAAACTTACAGTATATATGTCAGATAAACTTGCACCTGAAACTAGACTACATGGAGTTTTGGTAGACGTTTACGGAATTGGTATACTTATAACTGGTGAAAGTGGAATTGGCAAAAGCGAAGTTGCTCTTGAGCTTATAAAAAGAGGTCATAGATTGGTAACAGATGATGCCGTTGATATAAAAGAAACCGATGGGGAGCTTATAGGATCATCACCAAGGATAACTATAGGAATGCTTGAAGTTAGAGGTATAGGAATTATTGATGTATCAGCATTATATGGCTTAAGTTCAATACTTCAACAAAAGGATATAAAACTTGTAATGCATTTTGAACATTGGAAAAATGATGGAGATTATGATAGACTTGGAACTGACTATGAATATATGGATATTCTTGGTGTTCCTGTTAGAAAACTAACTGTACCAATAAGACCAGGAAGAAATATTGCTGTAATAATTGAAGCAGCGGCTGTAAACTTTAGGTATGCACTTATGTCTAATGAAACACCAGTAGATATAATTGAAAGTAGAATGGGCGAAATTAGTGATTAAGATTAGTATTAAATCTATTTGTTAGATAATAATATTATATAAGCAAGTTAATAAAAAGGGAGGCACTAAAAATGAGCAAAAACGCTTGGGAAAAATACGATGAAAAAGGCATAAAGGAAATTTTTGAATTCAATGAAGGATATAAAGAATTTATGTCAAAATGTAAAACAGAAAGAGAATGTGTTGATGAATCAATAAGAATCGCAAAAGAACATGGATTTAGAGATTTAGAAGATGTAATAAGCTCAAATGAAACTTTAAAACCAGGAGACAAGGTATATGCTAATAATATGGGGAAAACATTAGCATTATTTGTAATAGGAAATGAGAAAATGGAAAAGGGTCTTAAAATACTAGGAGCACATATTGATTCACCTAGATTAGACTTAAAACAAAATCCTTTATATGAAGATACAGACTTAGCATTATTAGATACTCACTATTATGGTGGAATTAAGAAGTACCAATGGGTTACTTTACCACTAGCTTTACATGGTGTTGTAGTGAAAAAAGATGGAACTAAAATAAATGTAATAGTTGGAGAAGAAGAAAATGATCCTGTAGTTGGTATTTCTGATCTTTTAGTTCACCTTTCATCTGATCAAATGACTAAGAAAGGTTCAAATGTAATTGAAGGAGAAGATTTAAATGTATTAGTAGGAAGTATGCCTTTAAAAGGAGAAGAAAAGGATGCTGTTAAAGCTAATATTTTAAAAATACTTAAAGAAAAGTATAATTTTGAAGAGGAAGACTTTTTATCAGCAGAAATAGAAGTTGTTCCAGCAGGAAAAGCTAGAGATTATGGTTTAGATAGAAGTATGATTATGGCTTATGGACATGATGATAGAGTATGTTCATATACATCATTATTAGCATTAACTGAGGTAGAAAAGATAGATAAAACTTGTGTATGTTTACTTGTTGATAAAGAAGAGGTTGGAAGTATTGGAGCAACAGGAATGCAATCAAGATTTTTTGAAAATATAGTTGCTGAAGTTATGGATAGAGTTGGAGATTATTCAGAAATAAAATTAAGAAGATGTTTAACAAATTCAAAAATGTTATCATCAGATGTTAGTGCTGCATTTGATCCAAATTATCCATCAGTTATGGAAAAGAAAAATTCAGCGTATTTTGGAAAAGGAATTGTATTTAATAAATATACAGGAGCTAGAGGAAAATCAGGATGTAATGATGCAAATGCTGAGTATATGGCGGAACTTAGAGCAATTATGGAAAAACATGATGTATCATTCCAAACAGCAGAACTTGGTAAGGTAGATCAAGGTGGCGGTGGAACAATCGCTTATATTTTAGCTCAATATAATATGAATGTAATTGATTGTGGTGTTGCACTTCAAAATATGCATGCTCCATGGGAGATTGCTTCAAAGGTTGATATATTTGAAACTAAAAAAGGATATGTAGCTTTCTTAAAAGAAGCTTAGAATTTAATAAAAGGTACAGGTTATTAAAAATAACTTGTACCTTTTTTATTTTATGAGTTCATTATTTAAAAATTAATCATAAGATATATTAATGAAGTAAAAGATAAAGAATTATTAAAAGGCACCTCTTAATTTAAATAAGAGCATCTATATCTTGAATAAAGAGTAGGTGCTCATTTAATTTAATTAAAATTTAGTGCTTTTAAAAATTTAGATAAATCTTCTTCTGAAAGTTTCATATCACCTATATCACCGTGACGATCGTCATTTATAAAATCCCCATGACAATCAGAACCAGATGTTATTAAAAGATTATTTTTTTTAGCAAAACTTATTAAATATTTTTCTTGTTCTTTTGAATTTAAATAATATATTGCTTCGATTCCATCTAATTTAAATTTTAAAAATTCTTCTAATGGAGTATTTTTAATTAATATAGGATGGGCTAAAACTGTTATGGCATTGAATTTATGAAGTATTTCAATACCTTCTTCTAAAGAAATTTTAGTAGTCGGAATATAAGCAGGTTTATCTTTGCCTATAAAGTTATCAAAAATATAATCTTGAGTATATGGATAACCAGCATCTATTATAGCTCTAGCAATATGAGGTCTCGCTATTATATTTCCTCCTAATTCTGATACTTTATTAAAATCTATATTTATGTCAAATTTTTCTTTAAGTTTTTCTATCATATTTTTTGCTCTTATAATTCTTCTATTTTTAATTTCATTTAATATATTTGATAATTCTTGAGATTTATAACTATCATCTTTAAAAAATCCTAATAGGTGAATACTTTCATTATTATAATTACAAGAAAGCTCTATTCCAGGAATTAGTTTAATATCTTTATCATTAGCTACAGATATTGCTTCAATAATTCCATCTACAGTATCGTGATCAGTTATTGCAAGTATTGAAACATTATTCTTTTTTGCTCTATCGATAACATTTTTTGGACTCAGTATACCGTCAGAAAAATTAGTATGTACATGAAAATCTGTTCTTTTCATAAATTTCAAATCCCTTCAATCTAAAATATTTTTTCATATAAGAAGCTGTGTTATAATTTAAAATAAATATTATAAGTATTGTAGCATAATGATAGTATAAATGTAATAAAAAATATGAAAAATGGTGGTTATAATATGTTGATAATGATAGATAATTATGATTCATTTGTGTATAACTTAGTTAGATATTTTAATGAGTTAAATGAAGAGGTACTTGTTTTTAGAAATGATGAAATAAATGAAGATTTAATTAAAAATTTAAATCCTAATGGTATAGTTATATCACCTGGACCTAAAGCACCAAAAGATGCAGGGGAAGTGCTTAACATAATAGGTAAATTTAAAGGGAATCTTCCTATACTTGGTATATGTTTAGGTCATCAAAGTATAGGAGAGTATTTTGGTGGTGAAATTATAAAAGGAAAAAGACCAATGCATGGAAAAATTTCAAAAATAATTACTGATGGGAAAAATATATTTAAAAATATTCCTAAGGAATTTAATGTTACTAGATATCATTCTCTAGTTGTAAATGAAGAAACTTTACCAGAAGAATTAGAAGTAACAGCAAGAGCTGTAGATGGAGCTATTATGGGAATTAAACATAAACATTATAAAATATATGGTGTTCAATATCATCCAGAAGCAGTTTTAACTGAATACGGATATGAGGTTTTAAATAATTTTATAAAAATATGTAAGGAGGGAAAATAGTTTGGATTTTAAAATTAAAGAAATAAAAACTAATCTTACTCCTTTTGATATATATAATTTATTTAAAGATGAAAAAAATAGTGTGTTTTTAGATAGTTCAAAAGAAGATGAAAATTTATCAAAATATTCTTTTATAGGGTTAAATCCCCTTGAAATATTTGAACCTAAAACTTTTAATGATCCATTTTTAGAATTAGAAAAAAGAATAAATGATAAAAAAATTAATTTTAAAAGTGATATACCACTTATTTGTGGATATATAGGATACATATCTTATGATGCAGGAAGACTTATAGAAAAGTTACCAAACACTTCAAAGGAAGATTTTAATATTCCTAATATGAGATTTATACTTTATAACAATATAATAATTTTTGACTTATTAAATAATAAATGTTTTATAACGGCTATTGAAAATAAAGAAGAATCAATAAATGAAATTGAAGAAAAAATATTAGGTGGAAGTAAAATAGAAGAAAAATCTTTTATGGAAGGTAATAATAAATTTTATTCAAATTTTACTAAAGAACAGTATATAAAAGCTGTGAAAAGAATGAAAGATTATATAGTAGATGGTGATATATATATAGCCAATATGACTCAAAGGTTTTATTGCCATTGTACAAAGGATTCTTTTGATATTTATAGTCATTTAAGAAGTATAAATAAGGCTCCGTTTTCCGCTTATTTAAATTATAATGACTTTCAAATTATAAGTTCATCTCCTGAAAGATTTATACAAATCAAAGACGGAAGAGTAATAACTAGACCTATAAAAGGAACAAGACCTAGGGGAAAAAATAAAAATGAAGATGATTTTTATAGAAAAGAGCTTGAGAATAGTGAAAAGGATAAAGCAGAACTTTTAATGATTGTTGATTTAGAAAGAAATGATTTAAGTAAGGTTTGTGATAAAAATTCTGTAATTGTAAGTGAACTATTTAAAATAGAGGAATATGCTACAGTATTTCATCTTGTTTCAACAATAGAGGGAAATTTAAAATCTGAAAATTCAGCTGTTAAGTGTATAAGAGAAGCTTATCCAGGTGGATCTATAACTGGAGCACCAAAGATAAGAGCAATGGAAATAATAGAAGAACTTGAAGGAATTAAAAGAAATTTATATACGGGAATTATAGGATATTTTGATTTAAGAGGAAATAGTGATTTTAACATAGTAATAAGAACTATATTAAAAAAAGATGATAAGGCTTATTTTGGAGTTGGTGGTGGAATCACCTATGAGTCTAATGAAGAAGATGAGTATGAAGAAACTATTCAAAAAGCTAAGGCTTTAATGAAGGTGCTTAAATGAGAAATATAATAATAGGTGATGGAGATATAAAAATAGATAACGGAATATTTTTTGGTGCTGGAGTATTTGAAACAATCTTAATAAATAATGGAGCAAAATTTTTAGAATTTCATATGAAAAGACTTAAAGAAGCACTTAATGTTTTAAATATAAAAGAAATATCTTTAAAAGAAGAAGAGGTTATATTTGATTATATAAAAAGTTTGAAATGTAATAATAAAGCTTTAAAAATAACAGTTACAGAAAAAAATATAATTATAACATTAAGAAATAATACATATACAGAAGATATGTACAAAAAAGGATTAAGTTTAAAAATATCTAATGTACTTAGAAATTCAACATCTATAATGCCAAAAATAAAATCAGTAAATTATATAGAAAATATAATTGAAAAGAGAAAAGCGATAGAAAATGGTTTTGATGATGCATTATTTTTTAATGAAAAAGGATTTTTATGTGAAACAGCAGTAGCAAATATATTTTGCATTAAAGATAAAAAAATTTATACTCCTAATTTAAAAAATGGTCTTTTAAATGGTACCGTTAGACAATGGATAACTAAAAATTTCAAGGTTTATGAAGAAAACATAAATTTAGAAATGTTAATAGGTATGGATGAAATATTTTTAACTAATAGTTTAGTTGGAATAATAAAAGTTAATAGAATAGATAATTTTAACTTTGATAAAAATAAATTTATAGATATAATAAGTGATAAATACAAAAGTGAAATTTTATAATAATGGGGGCGAAGGTATTTTATGAATAAAGAAAAGATAATTGAAGGGGTAAAACTTATATTAGAAGGTATAGGGGAGGACCCAAATAGAGAGGGATTATTAGAGACACCAGATAGAGTATATAGAATGTATGAGGAAATATTTTCAGGATTAAATAAAGATGGAAAAGAATATTTAGAAAAATCATTTACAGTTGAAAATGATGATTTAGTTATAGAAAAAGATATAGTATTTTATTCAATGTGTGAACATCACTTAGTTCCGTTTTTTGGGAAAGCACATATAGCATATATACCAAATGGTAAAGTTGCAGGGCTTTCAAAACTTGCAAGAACTATTGATATACATTCAAAGAAACCACAGCTTCAAGAAAAACTAACTTCAGAAGTGGCAGATGATATAATGAAATATTTAGATGCTAAAGGTGTTATTGTAATGATTGAAGGCGAGCATACTTGTATGACAATGAGAGGTGTTAAAAAGCCAGGTACTAAAACTATAACAACTTCATATAGAGGAATGTTTAAAGAAGATAGGGCACTTAGAAGCGAAGCTCTTTCACTTATGAAATAGAGGTACTTTAATGGATAAAGTAAATGAGATATTAAGTAATGATTTATTTAAAAAATCTATAAAAGAACTAGAAAAACTGGAAGAAAAAAGAGAATTCTGTAAGCATGATATGGAACATAGTTTAGATGTAGCAAGAATTGCATATATAAAAATACTTGAAGAAAATTTAAATATTTCAAAAGAAATTATATACGCAGTAGCATTATTACATGATATAGGACGAGTTCTTCAATATAAAGAAGGTATACCTCATCATGAAGGAAGTGTAATAATAAGTAGAGAAATATTAAAAGATACATCATTTAGCGAAGAAGAAAAAAATATTATAATTGACGCTATAAAAGAACATAGAGAAGATTTAGCAAAAAGTGATTTTCAAAAAATAATACAAATAAGTGATAAGTTATCTAGAAACTGTTATAATTGCAAAGCTTATAATAAATGTTATTGGAATTATGAAAAGAAGAATCATATTATAAAATATTAAGACTTAGGAGTGATATAAATTGAGGCTTGGAAATAGAGAGTTTAATTTAGGTGAAAGAACATATATTATAGGAATATTAAATGTTACTCCGGATTCTTTTTCTGATGGAGGAAAATTTAATAGTATAGAAGCTGCACTTAAGCAAACAGAAAAATTAATAAATGATGGTGCAGATATTATAGATATTGGTGGAGAATCAACAAGACCTGATGCAAAATTTGTTGGTGTAGAAGAAGAGATAAAAAGAGTTGTTCCTGTAATAAAGGCAATAAAAGAAAAATTTGATATTCCAATATCAATAGATACATATAAAAGTGAAACAGCAGAAGCTGCAATAAAAGCTGGTGCAGATATAATAAATGATGTATGGGGATTTAAAAGAGATAAAAACATGGCAAATGTTGCAGTTAAATATGATGTCCCTTGTATTTTAATGCATAATAGAGAAAATACAAATTACAAAAATATAATGAAAGATATGATAGAAGATTTAAATGAAAGTATAGAAATTGCAAAAAGTGCTGGTGTTAAGGATGAAAAAATAATATTAGATCCAGGTATAGGCTTTGCAAAAACTTTAGAAGATAATTTAGTAGTTATGAATAATTTAGAAAAAATAAAAGATATGGGATATCCAGTTCTTTTAGCAACATCAAGAAAATCTATGATAGGATTAACTTTAAATTTGCCTAAGGATCAAAGGGTTGAGGGAACTATTGCTACAACTGTAATTGGTATTATGAAAGGATGCGAGTTTATTAGGGTTCATGATGTATTAGAAAATAAAAGAGCTTGCATAATGACTGATGCTATAGTTAAGGCAAAATAGAAAAGAGGAATTTATATGGATAAAATATACTTGAAGGATGTAGAGATATTTGCAAATCATGGAGTATTTGAAGAAGAAAAAAGATTAGGGCAAAAATTTATATTTGATATAGAACTTGAATTAGATCTTTCTGTAGCAGGAAAAACAGGAGATTTAAATTCTTCAGTTCATTATGGAGAACTTGTTTATGAAATTGAGAAAATAGTTTCAGAAAAAAGTTATGATTTAATAGAAACTGTTGGAGAAAAGGTTTGTGAACATATATTATTAAAATATAGAATGATTAAAAATGCAAAGGTTAAGGTTAAAAAACCTTGGGCACCTATTGGTAGACATTTAAGCTATGCAGCTATTGAAATTAATAGAGGATGGCACGAGGCTTATATTTCAATTGGAAGTAATATAGGTGATAAAGAAAAAAATTTAATAGAAGCAATTAATAATTTAGAAGATATAAAAGGAATTATTATAGATAAAGTTTCAAGTTTTATAAAAACTGAGCCATGGGGACTTAAAGAGCAAGATGAATTTTTAAATGGAGCTATTAAAATAAAAACTGTACTTTCTCCAAGAGAACTTATGGAAGTATTATTAAATATAGAAAAGACTATGAAAAGAGAGAGAATAGTTAAATGGGGACCAAGAATAATAGATTTAGATATTATTTTTTATGACGATTTAGTAACTGATGATGAATATATAACAATTCCACATCCAAGAATGGAAGATAGAGAATTTGTTCTTAAACCTCTTTTAGAAATAGCACCAAATAAAGTTCATCCATTAACTAAAAAAAGAATATTTAAAATGATTGAAGAATTATAAAAATAAGATGCAATGAGGTAACTCTTTGCATCTTATTTTTTATTTTGAATATATGAGCAAAAATCATATAAATTATAATGAATTGGAAGGTTATCCATGCTAATTATATCTTCACTGATTCTACCATCAAATGGATATAACTTAGCAAAAGTTTTATTATATATTTTAAAAATGTATTTATTTTCTCCTTCATTAGAATCGTCAAAATTAATTATTAATTTAAATTTTTCTTTTGATTTAAAATCATCAGTTTCTTCTTCTAGGAAGTTACTATTATCTAAAGAATCAATAAAATTTTTAAGAACTATAGTATCCTCTTCATCTACTGAAAAATATTTATAAATATTTGTATCAAAAACTTGTAAAGTATATTTTTCTCCATTAGATAGTTTTTCTTTTATTTGATTATAATAATAATTTTTACTTTCATTTTCTTCAAAATGAAAATACCTTGGAGAAAAATTATAAGTACAACCTTGTAATAGTAGTAAACTTAAAAACAATAACATAAATTTAAAAGGTTTTAACAAAAAAATACCTCCTTATCTTTATAAATAAGTTTGAAATTATATTCTTTAATAACTTATTCTAATCTATGTAAATTTAGAACATTTTATAATTTACTGAATATAATATAATAAATTTTAATCCTTGGAGGTATTTTTATGAAAGTTGGTATAGATATAGATAATGTTGATATTTCCAGGGCAGTAATTAATGAACTAAAAAACGAAGGATATTATGTAGTAAATATGTCTTTAGATAAGTGTGAATCTATAGGTCAAGAAGTTTTTAAAAAAGCTATATTAGCAAACTCAGCAAAATTAGATTTTTTTTTATTAATTAAAACTCAAAGTAATCAAAATAATATTCATGTTTATTATAAAAATAATACTTTGTCAAAATATTTTTCAATTAAATTTATAAAATTATTAAATAAATTTGGTATTAACAATTTAAGAATTAATAAAGGTGAAGAGTTTTATTTAATAAAAAATATAAAGGCTCCTACTGTAATTATAAAGTTAAATACAGATAATAAAAAAATACA
Source organism: Clostridium sp. TJA020 (assembly GCF_058310295.1). NCBI lineage: Bacteria > Bacillati > Bacillota > Clostridia > Eubacteriales > Clostridiaceae > Clostridium > Clostridium sp. TJA020. Next base: position 27,307 of record NZ_JBZEFC010000003.1, on the reverse strand, counting down.
AAAAGATGAATTAATAAAAAGTATACTTTATTGCATAGAATGCATAAAAGATAAATATTTTTAATATTAACTTTAAATATGTTTTAAGTGAATGTTGATTTTAATATGAGCTATAAATTATTTAATTTTGAAAGTATTATATTAAAATCAACACTAGTTTAAAACATAAATGAAAAATGAAACAGTATAAAAAGAGAAAAAAATATATCTAATATTTTGGGGGAAGTATATGAGAATAATAGCAACTTTAGGTCCAAGTATAAAGGAAGCATGGGTAATAAAAGAAATTATAGAAAGCGGAATAAATACATTTAGATTTAACTTTTCTCATGGTTCAATAAATGATTTTAATGAAAAATATAAGATTATAAAAAATATAGATGATAAGGTAGAAATAATGGTAGATTTGCCTGGAAGTAAAATAAGGATTTCAGATAGTTTACCATATATATATAAAATTTATAACGGAGAAGAATTAATATTTTGTGGAGAAGATACATATGTAAATGAAGGATACTCTATAAAAAGAGGAAAAAGAAGGATTATTCCATTAAATATAAACAATGAGTTTCTTATAAATAAGAATATTAATTGTATTTCAATGAAAGATGGAACTATGAAATTTAAAATATTAAATATAGATAATTCAGGGGTTCATGTTAAAGTTAAACGTGGTGGTATAGTAAGAGCGGGTAAGGGTTGTAATATTAAAAATCTTAATAGAGAAAATATTGGTTTAACTGATAAAGATAAAATAGCAATTAACTGGGCAATAGAAAATTCAGTGGATATAATAAGTCAATCTTTTGTTGAAAATATAACTGATGTAATGAATATTAAAAATTATATAAATGAGTTAAATATAGATAATAAAATAAAGTTATTTTCAAAGTTAGAAACACCAAAAGGTATAGATAATTGTGTTAATATTTCAAAAGTGGTTAATGGAATAATAATTGGTAGAGGTGATTTAGTTCCAGAAAGTGGCCTTATAGAAGTACCAATATATCAAGATAAAGTATTTAAGTTATTAAAAGATTATAATGGTGAACTTATAATAGGAACACATATATTAAATAGTATGAAACAAGGAAAGTCATCTGAACTTGCAGAAGTAGATTGTTTATATAATTTAATGAAAAATGGAGCTAATGGATTTTTATTATCTGGTGAAACATCAGTAGGAAAAGCACCGATAAAGACAGTTAAATTTTTATTGGAAATTTTAGAAAGGTATAAAAGGAATTTTAATTATGAGTAAAAGTGAAAAAGGTGGCAATAATATTAATACAAAACTACTTCAAGGGGCCTGGATTATACTTGGTGCAGGCATGTTATTTTTAATTTATACAGTCATAAAAAAATTAATTTAATTTTTTAAGCTTCTCTTTTAAAGGGGAGTATTTTTTTATTAAAACTAAAATTATATAAGTAATATTAATAAATATAATTTAAATAATATAAAAATTATAAAAACTTTTAAAAAATAAATCACCATTTGCTAATGATTTATATATAATTAAAATAATTGTTAAATTATTTGGGGGATTATATATGAAGAAAGAAATATCGTCAGCTAAGGGGTTTATTATATTATCCTTTGCAGGAATATTTGCGAAAATTTTAGCAGTATTCAATACTCCTTTATTAAGCAGAATTATTGGAGTACAAGGAATGGGAATGTATTCTAGAAGTTATGATGTATTTATGTTTGTTTATGCTATTACAAGTATGGGATGTCAGCCGGCAGTTGCAAAGGTTGTAGCAGAGTTTATGGCTATAGATAATAAAAATGCTGTAGAGACAACATTAAAAATTTCAAGGTTAGTTTACGGTTTTATAGGTTTAAGTCTTATGATTTTACTTATATCTTTAACTTATCCTATAACTGAATTTGGGAATATAGTAAATTCAAGATATGCCATAATGTTTTTAGCTCCAAGTATATTTTTTACATCTATATTATCTGCATATAGAGGTTACTTTCAAGGGAAAAATGAAATGTCATCTATTGCTATTTCACAAATGATAGAGCAAATTTTAAATGTAGTTATAAGTTTGTTATGTGCATATATTTTATCAAAATTAAGTTTGCAAATGGGAGCAGCTGGAGGAACTATTGGAACTTCTGTTGGGGCTTTGATTTCTATTTTCTATTTGGTTTATTTTTATAATAAAAATAAAGAAGATGAAAGGCTTTTTAGACAAAGTAAAGAACAAAAGGAAGTTACATCAAAAATTATATTAAGAAAATTATTTAGTTATGCATTTCCTATAACATTAAGTGCTGGTATACAGAATTTAGGTAGTTTAATTGATATGATTAATGTAGGGAGGAGACTTATATATGCTGGATTTACAAATGCTCAATCTGACGCTTTGTATGGATCACTAAGTTATTATAAAACTTTAATTGGTGTACCTCTTATAATAGTTACAGCACTTACTACGATTGTATTACCACAGGTATCAAAAGCGTTTGCATTAAGAGATAAAAAATTAATAATAAATATTATTAATTTTTCATTTAGATTAGTTCTTTTATTAATTATACCATCAGCTGTTGGATTAGCTATATTACATAAAGATATTTATGAAATATTATTTAAAGGAGACAATCATTCTTATATAATGCTTTATGGTTCATTTATATTAGTATTTATATCTATTGCTCAACTCCAAAGTGTGATACTTCAAGGAATAAGTAAATTTTATTTAATGATTTTGTCTTTTGCTACAGGAATAGTATTAAAGATTATAGCAAACTATATTTTTGTTGGAATTACATCAATAAATATTTTAGGGGTTTTAATAGGAAATTTTCTATGTTTCTTTATTCCAGTAATTATAAATAATAAGATAATTTATAAAAGTATAAATTATAAAGTTCCTCTAATTAAAATGTGTGTTAAACCTACAGGAGCATCAATTGTTATGGCAATTACAATAATGGTATTAAAAGAGACTATTAAGATGTTAGAAAAAGTATTTATAGTATATAATTTTGAATTTATTATTTTATATACAATAATACTAGTTTGTGTAGGATTTTTTATATATATTTTTTTTATGGTATCAATAGGAGGCATAAAAAAATCAGATTTAGTATTTATTCCAAGTAGATTTTATAAATTTATACCTAATTTTATTATAAAAAAATTAAAATAAAAATAAGCCAAATTATTTTGGCTTATTTTTAATCATTTAATACATTCCAACCTATTGAAGCAACACCGTGTTCTAAACTTAAAACACCTATAATTCGCTCCATTATCATATCACTTTTTGACATACTCATAATTTCAGCTTTAACTCTGACCTTGCTTTCATTTTCAATTTCTATGCTTTCAAGTTTTTTTAGAAATATTTTTTCTTCGTTAACCATTTGCATAAGTAATGATCTAATGTTAAATTCTTCGCTTTCAAGACATTTTATACTTATACCATACAAGTATTCACCATCATTATTAGAAGATTTTACATGATACATTTTTTTAGCAATTGGTCTTAAAATTATATTTAATAAAACTATTACGATTGCTGATATAATAGCATATATTAAATTACCTGTGCTTGTAAGAATACCAACTGCCGCTGTACACCAAAGTGTTGCTGCTGTATTTAATCCTCTAATATTAAAGCCATCTCTTAAAATAACTCCTCCACCTAAAAAACCAACTCCAGTTACAACCTGTCCAGCAATACGATGATTATCAACACCAACTGCAATATAAGAATACATTACAAATAGGCAAGCGCCAACACATACTAATACATTTGTTCTTATACCTCCAGCAATAGTTTGCCTATATTGTCTTTCTAATCCTATAATAAAACCTAAAACTATAGCTACTAATATTCTTATTGTAAAGTCTAAAACTGTCATGTAACCACTCCTTGAAATATAAAATAAATTAATAAATATTAAAATAAATAATTATATAATCAATTTACCATAAAACAATAGGTGGTTTAATAAATTTTAAAAAAATATAAAAATTTATTTTAGTAATTAAAATCGATTTTTATATTTTTTTATAGAAGATACAACAGGTAATGAAATTGCAATAGCAATTCCAGCTGAAACGAATCCATTTAGTGTTAGTGCAATGAATGTAGAATTAGCTGCAAATTCACTTATTCCAAGAACTCTAATATATTCATAAAAATATAGTATATATATTGCGGAAAGAACACCTATAGTATTAGTAAAAGATCCTATAAATGTTGCTATAATTATTTTTAAAGAGCTTTTTTTTATGAATTTTAATAACTTTATAGTTAACCAAGGAGTTATTCCAATTAATATTCTTGGTAATACTGAGACTAATGGATTTAAGAATATAAAAGAAACTGGTGTAGGAGATTTTATAGCTTGAAACATGCTAGTTAATCCAAATATAAGACCTAAAAAGCCACCTATTATTGGGCCTTCTAAAATAGAACCTATTATAACAGGTATATGCATTATTGTAGTATGAAATGGTGGTATAGGTATAGGGATATAACCTAGACCTGTAATACCAAACATTATTAGTAATGATGATAACATACCGGTAATTGTAATTTTTCTCGCTTTAAATTTTTTTCTTTCTTGTGATTTTTCCAAAATGTTCATCCTCCATTCTTATTCCTTATAGGATATAAGTTGAATTTTATTAAGTTAGTAAGAAATAAAAATTAAACATTATTAAGTTTAGTTACAATAAAAGTATACTAACTAAATTTAACTTTTATTTACAAGGAAAATTATATAATGTATTACTTATTATTACAATAAAATATTGTTAAAAAATAATCAAACTATTTTGTGAATTTAAGGTTAAGTTAGAAATAATCTAATATTAGGTAAATGTAAAATAAATATGAACTGTATGAAAAAATATATTTGAATTAATAAAAGTCATACTGTATACTGAAGGTTGTTTTAAAAATGAGCATTATTTTATATAAAGCAAATTTAATAAATAATTGATTATATAACAGGGGGATAAAAGATGAAAAAAGGATATAAGATATCAATAGGTGTGATTATTGTTTTTATAATTTTAGGAATAGCATCTTATTTATTTTATAATAATTTAAGTGCAAGTAATGCATTTAAAGAGGGAACAGAATTTATTGATGAAGGAAAGTATGATAAAGCTTTAGAAAAATTTAATTTAGCATTGAATTATAAATCAAATTATAAGAAAGTTTTAGAAGAAAAAGAAATGATAGAAGAATATTTGTGTTCTAAAAAATTATTTAATGAAGAAAAAATAAAGGAAGCTAATGAAGAAATAAATAAAGTTAATAACAATTACAAGGAAATTAATAATTTTAAAGATGATGTTGATAAATTAAAAGTTGAAATAAATCATTCAATAGAAAATATGAATAATATAAATAAAATTAAAGAATTAATAAATAAACAAGATTTTAATAATGCTAAGAGTTTGATTAATAATATAGAAAAAGAAAGTTTAAGTAAAAATCAAAAAAATCAAGTTAAAGATTTAAAAGTAAAAGTTGATTCAGAATTAAATAAAATACAGAATGAAAAAAGAAAAATAGAGGAAGAAAGAAAAAAGCAAGAGGAAGTAAAAAAAGAGAAAGAAGTAAAAAATGAAGAAAACATAAATAAACAAAAAAATAATAATATCCATAATAAGGTTATAAAAAATAAAGAAAATAATGAATCAGAAAAAGCTAATAGTAAAGACAGAGCTATTAGTTTAGTTAAGAAATTAACTTCAGGATATACTAATTTAGATTATAATGGAATGATAAATATAGATAATAGAATATATCATGAAGTTGTAGCTAGTGGTGAGGGGTATGGAAGAGCTACATATCTTGTACCAGTAGAAAAAACTAATGAAGTCTATGTTGTTGTAAGAGGTGATGGAGGCAAACCAGATTTATATTTAGCAAGTTATTAGTAAAAGTTGGTTTATTACAGAAAAATAGTTTATAATTTATTAAATAAGTAGTATAAGTTATAATTATGATTTTATTAATTATAATAAATTATAACAATAAAAATTAGAGTAAATACAATATGTATTTACTCTTTTTAACTATTTTCTAAAATTTCTTTAAAAACTTTATTATGCTCAGTATCTTTACTTAGTGCTTGAATAATCTTTATTATATGATGTTCTGTTAATAATTCTTTAGAATATGTACATGAACATAAAATATAAGCTTTAATTATTCTATAAGTATTTATAACAACTTTTATGCTAGCACCTAAATTCATTCCTTTATTAAAAGGTATTATATCTTTAAAAATTTGATTTACTAAGTAATTTTCAAAAATGTAGTTATAATTATCTAGGTTAATTTTATTTAAATTTATATTTTTAAAATCTTTCTCTATTTTTAATATGTCTTTTCTTAATTTTTGTAAAAAAGATTTTATCTTAACACCAATAACATTATTAAATAAATTATCACTTAAAATTAAATTATAAAAATCAGTATTTTCATTAAAGTTACTTTCTTTTAGTGAATTAAAATTAAAATTTTCATCATTTAAATTTTCTAGAAATATTTCTATATTATAAAAATCATTATTATCTCTTAATTTTTCAAGATTAGAATAAAAGTTTTTAAGAATAGAAAGTCTTTCTTCAATATTAAAGTTTCTATTTTGCATAATATTTATAGATATAACCCTTATATCCCAAAAATATTGTAGTAGACTATCACTTCCAATAAAAGCTTCGCTATCTATCATTCTTCGTATTTCAATAGAATTTTCATCTATAATTTCAGATGTTTCTATAAATTCCATTTTATCTTTATTTAGAAATGCTTTTTTGCAAACTTCTTCACAAGAAGGAATTCCACTTTTTTCATATATATTATCGATAATATTAAATACTCTAGGATATCTTCTACAAGTTATTGATAAATTTTCTTCACCACAATTTCCGTGAATATCACATAGCATACTATCATTTAAAAAGGGACATTTATTTGTATTTTCTATAACCATAAATCCATAATTAAATGAATCATTACTTTTTTTATTTTGTATATATTTATCCTTAACTAAAAGTTTAAGTTTATCCTTGCTATTTTCATATTTGTTAAAGGTATATTCATCTATGTTTATATCCCAACCAGCACAGCAAGTATCAGTACAGTTTGGACCTATACATTTAAAGTTAGCCATATATTTTGGCATAAAGAAATTTAACTTCAAAACTAACACCATCTTTCTTAGATAAAAATATAATTTATTTAAGTATTGTAATTATGTATCAAATTATATTTTCTAATTAGTTATTAGTTTTGACTAAATTTAATATAAGATTACAGGTTCTCTTTTAAATATTTTATATTATCATCTTTATCTTTAGTTTGTTTTAAGACATACTTTAATATTTTAGCATTTATTTTTATAAAATAATATAATAATATTTAATAAAATAAGAATTATGTTTGTTGTAACTTATTTATATAGATGTATAATTTATTATAAAGGTAAAGCATTAAAATAAATTATTTGATTGACTATAAATTTTTTATAGATTATAGACATTAAAATTATAAAATATTTAATATTAATGTAAGTATTAAATGAGATAATGATATAAAAGGAGGTAGTATGAATAAAAAAAGAAGACAAATGCAAATAAGACGTAGAATAACATCATTGACAATACTTGTTTTACTATTATTTTTCGGGACAAAGCTTGCATTTTCTATAAAAGATAGGGTAGAGAAATTACAATATCCTTATAAGTATGAATCTATAGTAAATAAGTATAGTAAAAAATATAATTTAAACCCATTATTTGTTTTATCAGTCATTAAAGTTGAAAGTAATTTTGAAGAAAAGGCAAAGTCATCTGTAGGAGCTATTGGCTTAATGCAAATAACAGAAGAGACTGGAAAGGAAATTGCAAATAAAATAGGATATAGAAATTTTATGGTAAATGATTTATATAATCCAGAAATTAATATAGAATTTGGGTGTTTTTATTTAAAAGATTTATTTAAGGAGTTTAATGATAGGGATTTAGTTATTGCAGCATACAATGGAGGAAGAGGGAACGTTAACAATTGGCTGAGAGATCAAAAATATTCAAAAGATGGAGATAATCTTCATAATATACCTTTCCCTGAAACTAGAGAGTATGTTGAAAAAGTAAATAAGGCATATAAAATGTACAAAAAGATTTATGGTAATGAAGAAAAATAATATATTGAAGCAAGTATTGAAAGTCAGTAATGACTTTCTTTTTTTATAAAAATAAAATTATCTTCAATATATTTAGAGATTTTGTATAAATTTTAAAATAGGTATTTTAGCTATTTAAAAGAAAAAGTAAATTAAAAATTTAATTTATAAATTATGATATAATACTTTATTGAATAAGGAGGTGGGGTGTATTTGAATTTAGAAATAATGCAAAAAGGGATGATAAGATTAAGCTCTTTATATACAAGAACACAAGGAAAAAAATTATTAAAAGAATCATATATAAAAGATTTAAAAGGAAAAAATATAGATAATATATATCACATATATGGTAAAGTTTTAAATGATAATAAAAGTAGCATATATAGAACTCATATAAAAATCAATAATAAAACAGATAAAATAATTGATACAAAATGTACTTGTGAAACATTTAAAGAAAATAGAAAACAGATAAAAAATTATGTTTGTAAGCATATAGTAGGAACATTTTTTGCATTTTATAGTGTTGCAAAGAAAAACATAAAAAATAAAGAAAAAAAATTAGTAAGTAAAAAAGATGAGAACTTAGAAAAATGTTTAAAAAGTAAAAGGTTTTTATCTTTAGATATAATAATAAAATGTATTGTTAATGATGGAATAAAATCATTTCAATGTGAATTTAAGATAGGGGTTTTAGGTACTCATTTAATAACAGACATAAAAGAATTTATAAGAAAAAGTGAAACTAAAGAGTATATAAAATTTAATGAGGCTTTTACCTATAATAAGAATAAAGATGAGTTTATAAAAGAAGACAAAGAAATAATTGAATTTATAAAGAAAAATAAAAATAGAGCAAATGGAAAATGCTTAAAATTATATCAAAATGAGATAAAGGATTTTTTAAAATTAATACATAAAGACAAGAAAATAATATTGAATTATAATTTTATAAATTATGAAGTTAAGGTAAAAAAGATAAATGTACCAGTTTCATTAACAGTAAGACTTAAAGATAATAAATTTATTTTAAGACATCATAATAAATTTCCTATTTTACTTAATAATTATGGTGATGTAATGTTATTTGATAGAAACATTTATTTACCAAAAGAAAAACAATTGAATTCTTATATACCTTTATATAAAAAATTTATTAAATCTAGTGAATTATATTATGATAAATCATTACATAGTTTAAATAAATTATTAGAAGAACTTAAAAATATAACTAATAATGTTGTATTAGATGAAAATATAAAAGAATACAAAAAGAATTTAATTAAGCCTAATTTTTATTTTTATAAAGAAAAAGAAAAAATATATTGTAATGTAAAACTTAATTATTCAGGATATATAATTGATTTAATAAAAAATCAAGGTGATAATAGTTTCTTAAGAGATTATAAAAAAGAAATATTAATAAGTATGGAGCTTGAAAAACTTAAATTTATAAAAAAAGATAAAGATTTTATGTTTATAGGAACTGATGATGATATATTTAATCTTTTAAATATAGGATTTAAAAGGTTAAATGACATTGGAATAGTTAAAATTTCAAAGGATTTAGAAGACTTTAATTTAATAAATTCATCATCGATTCATTCAAGCTTTGAAGAATTTGATAACTTTTATACTCTTAAATATAATATTTATGATTTTACTATAAAAGAAATTAAAGATGCTATAAGCAATATGAGAAATGGAAATAAGTTTTATAAAAGAAAAAATTCTTATTTAGATTTAGAAGACCCTGGGGTTGTGCAGTTTTTAAATCTTATAGAAGATTTAGGTTTTGATAATATAAAGGAGAATGAAATTTACATAGATAAAAATAAAAGTATTTATATTAGTGAAAAATTAAAAAATAGAAATTTATCTTTTATAAAAGGTAGTAATATATTTCAGGAAATAGTTAAAAAGCTATTAAATAAAGAATATAAAAGAAAACTTGTACCAAAGAAATTAAATGGAACCCTTAGAAATTATCAAAAAGATGGATTTAAGTGGATAAATGAAGTAACTTCATTAGGTTTTGGCTGTATACTTGCAGATGATATGGGACTTGGAAAAACAATTCAAATAATAGCATTTTTATTATCTCAAAAAAAGACAAAAAGTTTAGTAGTTACTCCAACTGCATTAATTTATAATTGGCAAGATGAATTTGAAAAATTTGCACCTACAATTAAAGTTGGGTTAGTACATGGCAACAAAAGTACAAGAGAAAAAATAATAAATAATTATAAAAATTATGATGTAATATTAACTACATATGGAACACTTAAAAATGATGAAGAAAAATATAAAGATATAACTTTTGATTACTTTATAATAGATGAAGCTCAAAATATAAAAAATCCTACTGCTAAAATAACTGAAACAGTAAAGCATATAAAGTCAAAAAGTAATATAGCATTAACTGGAACTCCAATAGAAAATAATTTAATAGAACTTTGGTCAATATTTGATTTTATTATGCCAGGATATTTATTTAGCAAAGAAAGGTTTAGGGAACGTTTTATAAATACTTCTAATACAGAAGAATTAAAATCTCTTATAACACCATTTGTACTTAGAAGAGTAAAAGAAGGTGTTTTGGATGAGCTTCCTGATAAGGTTGAAAAGAAATACTTAGTTGAACTTAATAGTAAACAAAAGAATATATATAAATCATATGTAAAAGAAATAAAAAATAAAATAAAACAATCTAATGATATAAATTTATTTTCATATTTAACTAAATTAAGAGAGTTATGTTTAGACCCATCCCTTGTAATTAAAGATTATTCTTTTAAAAGTTCTAAGATTGAAGTTGTTAAAGAAATAATAGATAATGCAAAATCAAATAAAAAGATACTTTTATTTTCACAATTTACATCTGTTCTTAAGAATATAGAATATGATTTTAAAGAAAGAGGAATAAAGTATACATATTTAGATGGAAAAACTTCGGCAAAGGAAAGAGTTGATAGAGTTAAATTGTTTAATGAAGATAAGGATATAAAAGTATTTTTAATTTCATTAAAAGCTGGGGGAGTAGGTTTAAATTTAACATCAGCTAATTTAGTAATACATTTTGATCCTTGGTGGAATCCAGCCATTGAAGATCAAGCGACAGATAGGGCCCATAGATTTGGACAGAAAAATATTGTAGAAGTAATAAAACTTGTAGCAAAAGATACTATTGAAGAAAAAATTGTGCTTATGCAAGAAGATAAGAAGGAACTTATTCAAAGTCTTATGGATGGAAAAGTTATGGATGGACAAAAGCTTAAGAAATTAACAGAAGAGGAAATAATGAAGTTATTTGATTAATAGTATTTTATGTATTTTAGAAAATAATATAAATTATTAATAATATGAAGTAATTTACAATATGAAATGAAGCGTGTTTAAAAAAGAAATATAACATTTATAAAGCAAGTGTTTTTAAGACTTTAAGGGTAAATTTTAAAAAATTATAATTAAATATGATTTAAAATAAGAAATATTTATATAAAGTATTTCTTATTTTTTTATATACAATTTGAACATAATTTTAAAAGAGTGTATAAATAAAAATAAAATAAAAATAAAATTAATAATAATTACAAATTAAATTAAAGAAAATCTAACAGTTTTAACATAGCCTTTTGAATATGATAATTTTACAATATAAGTGTAAGAGTAATTGATAAATATACAGGAGGTACAAAATGGAAAACGAAAATGGATATAGTAAAAAAGTCCAGAATATACTTATGGTAATGTTTTTATTGGGAATATTCATAGGGGCTATGGACGATGGAATTGTTTCACCAGCAAGAACAATTATAGCAGATGCTTTAAATGTAAGTGCGGATGTTTCAATTTGGATGATTACAATATATACTTTAGTTTATGCAGTTGTTATGCCTATTTCAGGAAAATTAGCTGATAGATATGGAAAGAAAAAATTATTTGTAATATCAATAGCTATATTTGGTATAGGTTCAGCATTAAGTGGAATTTCTGATTACTTAAATAGTTATTCATTTTTAATTGTGGCTAGAGTAATACAAGCTGTTGGTGGTGGTGGAATAATGCCAATTGCAACAGCATTTATAGGAGAAAGTTTTCCAAAGGAAAAAAGAGGTAGTGCACTTGGTATTACTGGAGCAACTTATGGAATAGCAACAACACTTGGACCTACAATTGGTTCAGCTATACTAAATTTATTTGGTAATGATAACTGGGGAATATTATTTTTTATAAATGTTCCTATATGTATAATAGTGTTATTAATATCAATAAAGGTAAAAATACAAGAACCTAAATATACAGATAGAAAGCTTGATGTTAAGGGAAGTGTAATTTTATCTTTAATGATACTTGGAATTATGTATGGAGTTACTAATTTAAATTTCCATGATTTTTATAGTTCAATAACATCAACAAAGGTATATCCTTATTTAATAATATTTGTTGTATTATTACCTATATTTATATATTTAGAGAAAAAAGCAGAAGATCCAGTATTAAATTTAAATTTCTTTAAAAATAGAAATATAGTTATAACTTTAATAATGGCTTTTGTAGTAGGTTGTGGAATGATGAGTGTAGTTTTTATTCCACAATTTGGAGAAAATGTTCTTAGAATACCTCAAGGATCAGGTGGTTATTTAATTACTATAGTGGCCCTTTGTTCTGGTATGGCAGCACCTATTGGTGGAAAATTTATAGATAAGTTTTCAGCTAAAGCCGTGCTTTTAGTTGGATTTACATTTTCTATAGTAAGTTCTTTGTTACTAGCATTGAATGTTTGTAAGACCAATAGTGCTCCAATGTTATTTATAGCCCTTATATTGATGGGTATAGGTATGGGATTAACAATGGGAACACCACTTAATTATTTAATGCAAGTAAATGTTAAGAAAACTGATGCAAGTTCAGCTCAAGCAACAGTATCATTAATAAAAAGTTTAGGTATTGCTATTTCACCTAATATATTAGTTAATTTTATAGCAGTTGCAGGAGATAAAATGCCATCAAAGTTAATGGAAGTTATGCCACCAATTAAGGGTATGACAGGTAGTATGTTACAATCAATTGGTAGTGGTGATGTACCAAGACATATATTAAATTCTTTTCAAAATGCAGATGTTACAAGTATAGCAAATGTAATGAAAGAATTTTCAAGTTTTATGTTTGATAAGGCAAGACCAGCTATAGAAAAAAGTTTAGTAGGCCACATTCCACCAAATGCTGATGTAAATGTAATTTTTAACAATATGAAGAATGACTATATACATCAAGTTGAGGCATCTAAAGTAGCTATACAAAATACATTCCAACAAACATTAAATAATGGTTTTTTAGGATTATTTGTTACATTAGCTATAATAGCTGCAATAGGTTTTTGTGTAGCACTTTTCTTAAAAAAGAAAAATGAAGTTGTAGAATAAAATTAAATTTTAGAATTTATTTATGTAAATATTAATTAAAATTAATAAATATTTTAAAATCAATAATTTAAAAAAGAATTAGGTTAATAACCTAATTCTTTTTTATTTTATATTACAATAGGTTTAATTATAAGATTTTTAATATTAAATGAAGAAAATAAGACTTAATTACTTTAAAAGCTAAAATTTAATAAAATATGGCTAAAAATTTGAAAATAAAAAAATAATATGATATAGTATATAGGCATATAGTGTATTTATTATATTTTTTAATAAATAATAGGAATTATTATATATAATAAGTAAAGGGGATGAAATTATGTTTAAGTTACCAAATTGTCCAAAATGTAATTCAGAATATACATATGAAGATGGAAATATGTTTGTATGTCCAGAGTGTGCTCATGAATGGAATGAATCATCAGATAATGGAAGCAATGAAGATATATTAGTTGTTAAAGATGCAAATGGAAACATATTAAATGACGGAGATTCTGTAACTGTAATTAAAGACCTTAAAGTAAAAGGAGCTTCATCAGCACTTAAAAAAGGTACAAAAGTTAAGAATATACGTTTAGTTGAAGGAGACCATAACATTGATTGCAAAATTGATGGATTTGGCGCTATGCAATTAAAATCAGAATTCGTTAAAAAATTATAATTAAAATAATTGATATAAAAGGTTAGGAAGATTCCTAGCTTTTTTGTTATATAATTGTTTTATATGTTTAAATTAAATATAAGAAATATTATATAAAATAAGATAGAAGATAGAATTATATACTGTAGATATAATGATATATTATAAAAGAATATAAAAGAATATCTAAATGAATTTTGTTTTAAAGAAAAAAGAAAGTAGTAGGTTAAAATGCGTAAGATTTTGAGAGAACATTTTAATCTACTACTTTTTTAATTTATAAATAAAGGTTTATTTATGAGCTAATTTATTAATTACATTCTAATTTTTTTCTTCTAAGTTTTCTGATTTTCTTTTCTTCACCATAAGCAACTACTAGAAGTAATATTACACCTATGATAAGTGCTGCATAGAATACAACGAAAACATCATTCCAACCGTGAAGAGTTGTACCAAATACTGTTATACCTGATGATTTTGGGTCAGCAATTTTTGCAAGTGCAACTTTAGCTGTTGAATCACCAAAAAGATATCCAAATGTTCCACTTAATCCGTTAGTTACAGTTGTTGCTTTCTTTGGTGTAAAACCTACTATTGATACACCAATTAGAAGTTGTGGTCCAAATATTAATGCGCCTAAGCAGAATAGTGATACATTTATCATTGTAACGCTAGTAGCATATCTATATCCAAGTACAGCAAATGCAGTGATTCCTAATAAGAATGCTGCAAGAACAGCTCTTCTTCCTTTTAAAAGGTCAGATACATATCCCCAAGTCATACTTCCTAAAAGAGCACCCATTTCAAAATAGAAAATTGTATCAACGGCATCACCAATTCCAAATCCTAAGTGTTCAGTAACATAAAGTGGTGCCCAGTTATCTATTCCAATACGTACTATGTATACGAAAACATTTGATACGCAAAGTACCCAAATCCAAGGATTCTTTAAAACGTATTTTTTGAAAATTTCAAATTTAGTCATTGATTCACTTTCGATATTATCTTCATCTACAGGTTCACCAAATATTTCTTCAGCTCTATTCCAACCTAATTCTTCAGGTTCATCTTTACCAACAAACATTAAGACAACACCAACTATAAGTGCTATTATTGCAGGGAATATAAACATACCTGCAACGTTTCCGTGGAAGAAAGTATTTGCACCCCATAGAGCAAGTATTCCAGCAACAGCTCCACCTATATTGTGAGACATATTCCAAAATCCTAAATATCTACCTCTTTTAATTGTTGGAGTCCATCTTGAAATAGTTGAGTAAGCTGCTGGACCTCCTGGAGCTTGTAAAAATCCACTTAATCCCCAAAGTAATAATATAATTCCTGATGGTTGCTTACCAGCAAGTAATAAAAGTCCTATTACTAATACTATAGTTGCTGCCATAGCTAATAAAAATGAAACTATACGTTTTGCATTTCTACCATCAATTATGTATCCTAATAAAGTTTTACCTATTGCATATGTAATTGAAAAACCGAATCCTATGTATCCAAGTTCAGATGTAGTATACCCTAGTTGTCCTTTTAAAAGTGGTTGTGCTGCTTTGAAGTTATTTCTAATTAAATACATACAAGCATAAACAACAAATACAACAAAGAACGCTTTTAAAAATTGTTTTGCCCATTGTTTTCTTTGAACTTCTATTGGAACAGAAACAGGTTTTTTGTTAATACTAAAAAATTTGCTTATTGTGTTCATATAGACCTCTCCTTACTTAATTTAATTTTTTTAATAAGTGTACAGTAATAAATCCTGGAAAATGTTTTCAGAAAACATTTACAGATGTATAATAAAATAAAATATAAACAAAAAAATCTCTAAAATGTTTCATAAATGTAACATTTGGTTTTGAGGTTTATGAGTGAATTTAATATTGATATTATATTATAGTTAATTATGATAAATTAATTATAATTTAAGGTTTGTATTAAAAAATAATTATAAAAAAACGGTTTCTTTAGAAAATATAATAAAATGTTATTTCTTTGAAATATATTTAGATTATTAGTATTTATAACTATTTTAAATTAATACTCTTAAAGTTTATGGATTTACATATTTTCTAGTCAAAATATTTATTGTAAAAAAATAAAGGTTTCTTCGAAGGAATAAATTGAATGTTGCATAAATTAAGGAGTATTTATTATAAGAAAATAAAATTGAGCACTAAGCTAGTGCTCTTTTAATAATTAAATAATAAACTTATTATAAAATATATAATCAATGTTATATATTTTATTTTGAGTGATATATAATATTTTAGTAAGAATTTTTTATTATAAATTAATAGAAATTTTGAAATTGATTAAATAGTAGTTATAATAAAAAATCTTTTTATAATAATAAATATATGATATTAAAATTTTAAGGGCGATAAATAATAATAATAGAAAGATAGAAAGGACTTTTTTATGAAAGAATTAATTGATTTATATTTTCTATTCATTAAATTAGGTTTTATGAATTTTGGTGGTGGATATACTATATTTCCAATACTTCAAAAGGAAATAATTGAAAAGAGAAAATGGATTACGAGCGAAGAACTTACAGATTATTATGCTATTGGACAATGTACACCTGGAGTAATTGCTGTAAATACTGCTACGTTTATAGGTCACAAGAGAAAAGGAAATTTAGGTGGTATAGTTGCAACTCTTGGTTTTGTAACACCATCAATAATACTTATTTCAATAATAGCAGCTTTTATTGGTAATTTTGCAGATATTCCATTTGTAAAACATGCATTTGCAGGAATACGAGTATGTGTAGCAGTTCTTATATTAAATACAGCTATAAAGTTACTTAAAACTTCTGTAATTGATATAAAGACTCTTATTATATTTGTATTAGTAGCGGGTTTTTCTATATTTACTAATATATCACCATTTTTATTTATAATAATTTCAGGAATAAGTGGAATTGCAATTAAGTGGTTTGGAGGTAAAAAGCATGATACTAATTAAAATATTTTTTGAATTTTTTAAAGTAGGTCTTTTTGCTGTTGGTGGTGGAGCAGCCACTATACCATTTCTTTATAATATTTCTGATAGAACCCATTGGTTTACTCATACAGATCTTGCTAATATGATTGCAATATCTCAATCTGTACCAGGAGCAATGGGAATTAATATGGCATCATATGTTGGATTTTCTACAAATGGAATTACAGGAGCAATTGTTTCAACAATTGGTATTATTGTTCCTTCAATAACAATAATTTTAATTGTAGCAAGAGTATTAAATAAATTTAAAGAAAATGAAACTGTAAAAAGTTGTTTTTATGGATTACGACCAGCAGCAACAGGGTTACTTTTTGCAGCTGGTTTTGAAATAGTAAAAATATCAATATTAACTATAAATAAATTTTTTGAAACAAAAAATATTTTAAATATAATATCTTTTAAAGCATTAACACTTGCTATAATTTTATATTTTTTAATATCTAAATATAAGAAATCACCAATTTTTTATATAATATTATCTGCATTTATAGGAATTATATTTAAATTTTAATATAAATAATAAAAAAGACTATATCTATTATTTAAATTTAGATATAGTCTTTAATTTTATAGATTATTAAATGATATAATAAATTAACAAATAAAATTAAATAATAATGTAATATATTTTGTTATTTATAGTGAAATTTACATTATTTATAATACAATTATATATAGTAATAAGTTATAAATACTTAAATATAAGCAGTTTAAGGAGAGTAGGAATGAGAGTATTAGAGAGACTAGAACCTAAAAAAGTATTTGAATTTTTTGAGGATATAACTAGAATACCACATGATTCTGGTAATGAAAAAGAGATTAGTGATTATCTTGTTAAGTTTGCAATGGATAGAAATCTTGAAGTTATTCAAGATGATGCATTAAATGTAATAATTAAAAAGCCTGCCACAAAAGGGTATGAAAATATACCAGGAGTTATAATACAAGGTCATATGGACATGGTATGTGAAAAGTTAAGTGATATTAAGCATGATTTTAAAAAAGATCCACTACAATTAAGAATTGTTGATGATAAATTTGTTTATGCAACAGGAACTACCTTAGGAGCAGATGATGGTATGGCAATAGCATATGGTTTAGCTATATTAGATTCAGATACTATAGAACATCCATCAATAGAATTTGTAGCAACTACAGAGGAAGAAACAGTTATGGGTGGGGCTAATAATTTAGATACATCAGTACTAAATGGTAAAATTATTTTGAATATAGATGCCGAAGAAGAAGGAGTATTTATATTAGGTTGTGCTGGAGGAATTATGCTTTATCCAGAAATGAATACAGAATTTGAGAATTTTTCAGGAGAGGCTATAAAATTAGAGATTACAGGTCTTAAGGGTGGTCATTCTGGAATGGAAGTTCACAAGCAAAGAGGAAATGCTAATAAGTTAATGGGAAGACTTTTATATAATTTAAATAAAGAAGTTGATTTTAATATTGTATCAATTAATGGTGGTTCAAAATCTAATGCAATACCTAAAAATTGCAAAGTTATAATTAGTGTTAATAAAGAAAATATAGAAAAAGTTAAAGAACTTTGCTTTAATTTTGAAAAAGATTTAAAGCATGAGTATAAAGTAGAGGAACCAAATATTAAAATTATTATTGAGGATTCAGAAAAATTAAATAAACAGTTAACTAAAAAAATAACAGAAAATTTAATTAAATTCTTAATTTTAATTCCTGATGGGGTTCAATCTATGAGTAAAGATATTCATGGCTTAGTAGAAAGTAGCTTGAATATTGGAATATTAGAACTTTTAGAAGATAAAATTAATTTTGTTGTTGATATAAGAAGTTCAGTTAAAAGTAAAAAGATAGAGATTGTAGACAGGGTGGAAGCTCTTTGTAATATAATGGGATTGTCTGTAATAAAAAAAGGAGATTATCCAGAATGGGAATATGAAGCAAATTCAAAAATAAAAGATTTAAGCATTAAAACTTATCATGATTTATTTGGTGTTGAACCAAAAATAACAGCTTTACATGCTGGACTTGAATGTGGAGTATTCAAAGAAAAGATGGGTTCAGATATAGAAATTATAAGCTTAGGTCCAGATATATTTGATGTACATACACCAAATGAACATTTAAAAATAGAATCAGTAGAAAAGTATTATAAATTTTTAATTCAGTTATTAAAAAATATGAAATAATAAATAAACATATTTATATAAATATTTTAAAAGAAAGTGGGTAATGGAATTGAGAAAAAAAGAAAAAAGAATAGAAGAACAAAATATTTTATTGTCAAGAGTTTATGATTTAATTTTAGATGCACAAACTAATGAAGATGAACGTATTAAACTAATTGAATTTAAAGATGCAGTTGAAAGTGGAAAAGATTTCAAAAAGCAAACAATGAAGTTAGCAGAAGGTCTACGACAATTAGCTGTTTGTAAGTTTAAATATAAAGAAAAACTTAGTTCAGAAGTTAGTAAGCTTTATATGGATATTTCTACAACTGGATTATTTGAAAAGAATTTAGGGATTGGCTTGGCATCAACTAGCTTTTATTTTAAGTAGAGAATTTACTTTAATAGACTATTACTTTTCATAATTTTTAAAACTAATAAAGAAATATTTAATAATAAACTCTAATTTTTAAAAATTAGAAGTATGTTTAAAATTAGAATTGATTTAAATAAGATGAAAATTAAATTTATTTTTATAAAAATGATTTAGGTTGTACTACCGTTGCACTACTTTTAATAATATACTTCAAATAGAGTTAAATTTTAATTATATTCTTTTTAGCTAAGGGGTTTATAAAATAATTATTTTATAATAAGTTAGTTTAATTTTAATATCTTTCCTATTACGAGCAAGTTAATTGAATTATTAAATAAAGTATTCAAAGTAAAATCTACTACTTGTTTATAAGAAAGTAATTTAGTTTGCTCTTTAAATGAAATAATTTTTTGAGGTAATCTTGAAATTTATATCTTTTTTATATAATTTCAAAATAAAAAAGGATATAACTTTAACTTATGGAATATTAATGTTAGGTGTATTATGTTTTATTGGAGATATAAATTTATGAAAAAAAATATTTTTGTTTTATTTAATCTTATATTAATTATTATCGTTTTTATAATTCCATTTATACCGTATAAAATTCATAAAGAAGAAAACAATTCTACTTTAGATAAAATTCAATTTCGTTTTGACTCTATGGATGGATTTGTAAGTAGCTATGAGTATTATCGCTATAAATTCTACGAAAATAGTCTTATTGGAAATACATTATATGATGAACTAACTACTTTTAAAAATGGAAATCCAACTTATATAGATTTTGATTTATACGGGAATATTATAACAGATAAAAATGGTAATAAATTTTTAGATGTAAAAGAGTGGTATCCTTCATATGGTTATATAAAATTAATGCATACTTATATTTGGGAAAAAAATATTAAAGATAAATATTTAATTATCTGTATACTAATAATAATTTTTCAAATTTTCCTAGTAATAAAAAATAAATTTCATATAACTTAATAAAACATTTTAATTACGAAATATTACATGATGATTTTATAATTCGAATGCAAGTTATCATTTTAAAATTGATGGTAAAGCGAGAATATATTCTCCTAATGGAGGTGCTATGGATAGTTTGGACACTGGATGTATGGTTGTCCCAGCAGATGATGCTAGAACAGGAGATAGTATGAAACAGAATTTGAAAATAAAAAAAGCTTATATTACAATTAGTGGGAAAGGACAGTATGTACGTGACCTTGAAGGTCACTCCATTAACACAGGAGTAGCTACGAGTTCCACTAATACAATAGTATATGATAATTGGAATTAATAATAATTTAATTTAATTTAAAAACATAAAATAATAAGTATAAAAATAGTATAGCAAAACTTCCTTGGCTAACTATAAATTCAAATAATTGTTTATCCATAAATCTACTCCTAAAAATTATATTTTATGTATATAAATAATAAATATAATATTATGTAAATTAAAAAAGTTAAGTTTATAAATACTATTAGAAAAACAAGGCAAATATTTAGGTATCTAAACTTTTAAAAAAAGAAACTCACAAAACCTTAAACATAAGTTTTTTCAAGGTTTTGCGAGTTCTAAAGTTTTATTTGGTGCCACCAGTGGGAATCGAGAGAGGGGATTTTCACTAATTTATAGTAAGTAGTAAAACATAGATAATATAAAGGTTAAAGCGTATTTAGTTATTATAGGTATAAAAAAAGTTTCCACTTTAATAGTGGGAAAAATAGTGGGAACTTTTAATTAAACATAACGTTGATTTTATCGTATTCTTTCATGTTTTTACTCTTATTAATTTCAGCATAGATATTCATTGTTGTTGATACTTCTGTATGACCTACCCAATCCATAACAGTTTTTAAGTTAATATCATTACTTATACAGTTAGTTATAAATATATGTCTTAAACTATGGTAATGAATATCAGCGTTTATACCAGCTCTTTCTAAAGCAGATTTTAAACGCCTATTAGGTTGTTTATTATCTAAATAATCTCCATGATCCTTACAGAATATTAGTTTATTATCAAAATAAACCTCTCCATATTTAAGTTTATTTTCTTTATTTTTTTTAATTAGTCCTTTAAGTATTGGTACAAGCATAGAAGGAAAAGGAACTTCTCTAATACTTTTTTTAGTTTTAGGAATAGTAACTCTATTTTCATATTTCTTTTTACCATCTTTTCCACGTTCCCCAGTCCATACTAATTTAACTGACTTATTTATTTTTATTAATCTATTCTCAAAGTCTATATCTTTAATTTGTAGAGCCATAGCCTCGCCTAAACGTAAACCACACATTAAGCCTAGTAATATTATTCCTTCTAGTTTATCGCCTTGTAGAGCTTTAATTAAGGCTTTTTGTTCCTCTTCTGTGATATAGTTAATCTTTTCTTCTATAACATCATGGTTTTTAGGATAAACTATACCTTCACATGGATTAGATTTAATTTTATTTATAACTACTGCATATTTAAAGCAAGTACTTAAACATCTATTTAAAGTTTGTATTTGTGATACAGTATGTTTATTGTTTTCTAGTAGTTTGTTAGTTATTTTTTGAAGATATAAGGTATCTATATTGATTAATTTGGCGTCATTTAGCTTTTTATTAGCCTTTATATAGTTTCTATATATACCTTCCCATCTTTCAAATGTAGAGGCTTTTAATTGTTGTCTTTTTATATTCCATAACCAATCATGAAAGAAGTTACCAAGAGTAGAATTATCACTGCCTATTACATGTTTATCCTGGAACTCTTTAAGTTTTTCTTTAGCTTCTTTTTGAGTTTTTCCGTAAATATCTTTTCTTAATTGTTTACCTGTCAAAGGATCATATCCAGTTGTTATTGAAATTCTCCAATATTTAATACCTTTTTTAGTAACCCAACCAGAAGAACCTTCTCCATTTGCTCTCTTTGCCATAATATCACCTCAATTCTTTGTTAAAGTAGTTATTTTAAATAACTATATAATTATGTAGTGATAAGTTATATATAACACTACAATATATTTCCCCAACAAGATGGGGAATAACTGAAAGGGTGTAGCATTTCGTTACCACCTTAATATAAAACCTTTCTTCAATAAGTTGCAGAATATTAAAAGTATATATAATTTTATAAAACATAATTAGTAGCAGTATGGAGTAACAAAATGTTACTCCATTAGCTCAACGAAATTTTACGTTTACCTAAATAATTTTTTTATAGGCAAAGTGGAAATTCTCCTTACCAAAGGACAGCGAAAAATTACCGATCCTAAAGCATTTTGCTACCTCAGTGTCTTTAAACCATTAGGTCAACGCAAAATTACGTTCAGTAAATTCACTATGCTCTAGGAGCATAACGCCCAATCTTAAATTGGACTGGGGCAAATGTTTATTTATTTTTATGTTTATTGACATCTTCTAATATTCTTTTATCTACTTCAAATATTTCTTCATCAGTAAGATTGTCATTGTGTGCTGCTATAGTATTAAAGCTGTTATAATCTATAGTTTTCTCTTTTTTTCTTTTGAAAAAATCATCAATTATATTATTCATATTTTCTTTTTGTTCATCTGATAAATTATCATTATGACAAGCAATAGTCATAAGATGTTCTTTTCCTTCATCTTCCCATATTTGTTTTTGGTATTTAGGCATTTCAGATAAATCCTTAGCATAATTTATAACTTTATTAATACCATTATTATTTAGAGATCCAACAGTATTTAACAATAAGTTAATTGATGTGTTGCCAAAAGCTTTCTCTATAATATCTTGAAATTCTTTAACTTTATTAGATTTATCAGTGTCCGTTGGCCATAACAAGTCATTTATACTAACATCAAGTGCAAAGGCTATTTTTTCTAATACTTCTATACGTGGTTCTCTTTTATCATTTTCATAGTTCCATAGAGCGTTTTTTGAAATATTAGCTTTTTGTGCAAGTTCGTATTGTGTTAATTTTTTTGAAGTTCTTAAACTCTTTATAGTATTTCCTAAGCTCATATAAACACCTCCTATTTATAATTATAGCCTTAATCACACAAATGTAAAACTTTTTTCGTGTAAAATAAAAAAAAGTATTGAAATTATACAAATGTGGTATTATAATCAAGTTGTAATAACACAAATGTGTAATTTATTTTACAAAGGTGGTAAATATGAATAGAAAAATAAAGATTGCTAGAATTAAAAAAAATTTAAATCAAAGAAAATTATCTGAGATATCTGGTGTTGGAATAACAAGCATAACTAAAATAGAGAAACATGGCATTGATAATGTTAAAGTATCAACTCTTAAAAAGTTAGCAGCAGCACTAGATACAACAGTACAAGAGCTATTCTTTTCAGAAGAAGAATAATTCAGATGTTGGTTTAAACGATATCTAAAATTAAATTATTTAAAAGTTGATTTAACCAATATTAGAAAACACATCTAACAATTAATTAAGACGAGCTAAACTCTATTAGTATTTTAGTCTTAAAGTATAGCAATAAGTTGCTAAAGATATTAAATAATTGGAGGGAGAAAGATGGATGAAGTTGAAAAACAACCAATAACTATTCAAGAGTACAGAGAAAGAGTTAAGAAGAAAACTTGTAATGTTAAAGAGCTTTCAGAGATATTAGATATTTCAGAAGCTAAAGCAAGAAGGATAGCTCATATTGAAGGAGCTCCAGTATTAAGATTTGGAAGAGATATAAGATTTGTATTATCTAAGCTGGATGATTTTTTAGAAGAACATATAGGAGATATATTATAGAGAGGTGTTTGAAATGGATTTTAAGCTATTTAAGAAGTATATAGAGTTATGTATAGAATTGAATAAAGAGCCTGATTGGAAGGGGTTGAGGGTCTTTAAAACAATATTTAATTAAGTAATCCTTTATTTGGTTATGGAGGTGAGTGAGGTGGCTAATGAACAATATAGAACGTGAAATTTATGATAAATATGCTTATAAGAAAACACACATATATTTAGTGTATGAAGAGTTTGAAAGGCGTGTAAATAGTACAGGGTCAGAATATGAAGGGTTAAAAATAGGAGAATGCAGGTTTGATTATGTCAGTTGGGAAAAAAGATTAGGGTTAAGTCATAAAGTAATGGTTAATTCTATAAAAATTCTTATCAAAGACGGATATATAGAACAGAAAGTTAAAGGTAGAAAAGGTACACAGAGTAAGTATTTTTTAACTAGATTTTTGGAACAGAATTTAGAACAGAAAAAGGAACAGAATTTGGAACAAAATAAATCTAGTAAAATCAATAGCTTAGGTGA
Organism: Clostridium sp. TJA020; assembly: GCF_058310295.1. Classification (NCBI taxonomy): domain Bacteria; kingdom Bacillati; phylum Bacillota; class Clostridia; order Eubacteriales; family Clostridiaceae; genus Clostridium; species Clostridium sp. TJA020. The sequence goes on along the minus strand of NZ_JBZEFC010000003.1, from coordinate 2,227 downwards.
TATTGAGGAACAGAATTCGGAACAGAATTTGGAACAGAAAAGGATACAATCATCTATATATAATAATCTAAATATAAAATCTAATAATATATATAGTTCAAATGATATTGAAGAGTTATGGAAATTATACCCTAGAAAGACAGATAAGAAGAAAGCTTTTGAAAAGATAAAGAAGCTATTAAGTAAATATAGTAAGGAAGAATTAGCAAGATGTATTGAGAGATATAGTAAAGAGGTTCAAGGAACAGATAAAAAGTTTATTTTAATGGGTTCTACATTCTTTAATGGTAGATATGCTGATTACTTAGATAGTAACTATAATGATATAAAACCAAAGGAAGTAAATCGTAATATTGATTATGTAGATGAAATAATGAAGGAAATGTATGAGAAAGGGGAATTTTAATACAAAAGAGTAAAAGGAGGGGAAGGAATATGGAAGTTGGATTATTATATAGCGAAGATATAGAATCAACAGTTTTAGGAGCTATGATGATCAATGAAGAAAGTTGCTTAGTAGTTAGAGAAGAAAATGTTAAAGCAGATGATTTTTATAAAACATATAATCAGGTTATCTTTAGAGCTATATTAAATGTTTTTAAAGAAAAAGGAACAATAGATTTAGTTATGGTACTAGAGAAATTAAAAGATAATAATGAGATAGAAAAGGCTAATGGAATAACTTATGTTACAGATTTAAGTTGTTCAGTACCAACAACTGCAAATATAACAAGTTATATAGAGTTATTGAAAGAGTACAGTAGAAAAAGAAAATTAGTTGATGTTGCAAAGTATATAAATGCTAACATAGGTAAAAGTGTAGAAGATGTTCAGCAAGGAGCTACTTCATTATTAACAAACTTAATAGAAGATAAAACATTAAAAGAAACATCAGAGAATCAGGAAGAGGAATACTTACAAGTATTAGAAAAGAGAATGAATGGAGAAATAGTTGCAATAAGAACTGGATTGATGGGTATTGATAGAGAAATAGGTGGTTTTAGTGGTGGAGATTTAGTCACTATATTTGCGTTTAGTGGAGTTGGAAAAACTGCTTTAGCAACTTGTATAACATTAAATAGTATAAGGCAAAGGAAAAGAGTGTTATTTTTTAGCTTAGAAATGCCTAAAGAACAGATTAGAGATAGAATTATATCAAGTGTTACAGATATACCTTTTAAAAGGCTAAAAAGCGGTAAATTAGAAGATAAAGAAATAGATAATGTTATAAGATGTAATTCCACTTTATCAACAAATAAGAGTTTAGTTATTTCAGAGGAAGATGATCTTATGAATATAATAAGTAAAATTCAAATTGAAGTTATGAGAAATAGTATAGATATTATATTTATTGATTATATTAATTTAATTAACATAATGGGATATAACAAAGATGAATATGTAAGAATAGCAGAATGTACTAGGTTGCTTAAAAAACTTGCAAAAAGAATAGACAAGCCTATAGTAATACTAGCACAAGGAAAGCAAGAACAGGCTAGTAAAATGAATAATAAGAATATTCCTGTTTGGGATAAGGTTGCAGTAAATGATATAGCAGGAGGTGCAGCAATATATAGAGATAGTGATATTGTTTTTGGTTTGTATAGAAATGTTGAATTAGATAATAAGTTAGTTAGAGAAAGCTTAAGACGTGAAAATGAAAGTAATATTGATTACAACAGTACCAATCCAGATAAAAACCCAGAATGTATGGATATTTTAATTAAAAAAAGTAGAGCTAGTGGTAAGGCAATAGTTCCTGTAAGATGGAATGCTAGTGTATATAGGATAAGTAATTGGTGTTAGAAATGTTAATTGTCTTTAAAAAATATTGTAGAAACAAGGAAAATTCGCATCAACATAATAAAAAGGAATGGAGAATTTTCAAAATGGAATTAAAAGAAAGAGTGATAAAAATATCAAAATTATATAAGAAATCAGATAAAGGAACAAAGGTATTAGTTGGACTTATAATCTTAGGGGAAGTTAAGCCAATAAATAAAAAAGACTAATGTAAATACATACATCAGCCTATAAGGGTTGTAGTGATACCCTTCAATCTCGCAAATTAAGGATATCACTATAGCTCCAATGAAATCAATAGGAAAACATAAGAAAGATTGGAGAATTTTAAAGTGAAAGTTAAAGATCAAGTTAAATTATTTAAAAATATAATAGAAAATGAATATAAACATATTCAAAATACAGAGGTTGAAGATATAGAAAA